>JAJRVJ010000028.1 GCA_024277435.1 Patescibacteria group bacterium
CCTTTTACCGATTGCAGTGATCCATTCAGGCATCTGAATGGAAAATGTTCCATGGAACTGAGTATGAAAAAACAGGCTACATGGTCTGAGGTATTAGATTTAATCTATTAAAAAACGCGCCAGATATGGAACGGTGACGTTGTTGTCCGGCGTCTATTCGATCGATAAATTTCATATACATACAGTATATCAAAAATAGAACAGGTCCGCAGCGCAAAAGCAACTACGAACCTATCCTCCGAAAGAACAACGCGGGTTGTTCTACGCTGGTGTGGGCTGCTGCACCCACAGCACCGCCATGAGGCAGTTGTGCCGGCGGCTGACGCAACGGGGCTGCCACTTGCTTCCGGGCTCTAGATAGAGCACCGAGCCGGGTTTGAAGTGCTCCTCGAGGTTACTACCAACACCTGCCAGCGTACCTTCGAGGATGAACAGTACAGCGCCTTCTGGCACCTTCAGCGGTGGTCCATCGCGCCCACGTTGCAGGCGGACGATCGCCACCTCGGTTCCATCGTTTTCCGAGATGGACCAAGTGGGGCGGCCGTAGCGCCGAACCGAGTCCTTCGATCCGATGCGCCCTTTCACGAGCGCGGTGACCGTCTTGAGAGCCCATCCATGCCCAGTGATAAGTACCATACGCACAAACACCTCCTATCCAGATAGAACACAATCCAACAAGCATAGTGCGCTACTAGGGCGTACCTGTCAATGGTATGTAAATTGTTTTCCCTAATCTAAGCGGATTTTTTGATTACCTTACATTTGCAGAATTTCCAGCATCTACTAATACCACGCATGATAGTATCGTTCCATGATAAGAGGATAGGAAACACAATAAGTGTGCCAAGAGTTGAGAATGTTAAGCCAGCAATTAAACTGGTACCGAGTCCGCGCCAGAAGGGGTCATTTAATGTAAGGGGCAGAATTCCAAAGATAGTAGTAATAGAAGTTGAGAGAATTGGTTTAAAGCGAGCGCGACCAGTTTCTACAATAATCTTTTCAATCTTCCAAGTTGAATGTTTTTTGCGTAATCTATTAAAGTAATCTACAAATACAATTGCATCATTCACCACAATTCCTACTAGGGCTACTATTCCTAATCCAGAAATCATATCTAGTGAACTACCAACCCAGGTAAGGGCTGGGAATACGCCAATTAGTGCAAGCGGTACGGTAAATAGAATTAATCCCGGTTGAACATACGAATTAAACTGATAAATCAGAATTAAATACACAGCCAGAATTGCTAACAAGAATACAACGCCTAAATTATTAAAATTCTCATCTTGGCTAGCAGTTGCTCCACCATATACAATATTATCAGCATCTAATGAATATTCTGCTAAGTGTTCATCGGTGAGATATTCCTTCACAAGGGTAGTGATTGCGTCAGCATCACCATCGTTACTTACCCGTGCTTGAACGGTGATTACGCGTTTTTCATCAAGCCGCTTAATAGTTTCTAAGCCTGTTACATTGTTAATTTCAGCGACATCATCCAACGTTATCTCTACTGGTGGGAACACGCTTGTATTTACTCCTACAATAAGATCACGAATATCATCTATGGAGTGCTTAGCATCTTCATTAAACTCCACAACAACATCATCTGATATCCCATCGCCTTGTACAGCTAGCGTACCAACTGTTCGTTGACCAAATACTTGATTAATAATGCTATTAGCCACTAGTGGATCTATGGCGTTATCTTGCAATGCTTCATTATCAAATTCCACAACAATGCTTTCAGTTAAATCTGATGTTGCACTGTTATCTATTTTTATAACCGCATCTTGTTCAGAAATATAACTAGCTAAGTCACTGGCAGCTCTATTAAGATTGTATTGAACATCACCGCGTAACTCTACAATTACATCATAGTCGGCTTCAGGTGGGCCAACCCCAACTGCTTCAGCTTGAACCTCAATACCACTTTGTAAGAGGTCTTTGGCTGCATCACTAATGCGTTCGTTAGCGATATCTTGCAGTACATAAATATCGTTACCTTCTGCACGATCTTCTGGCTCTACCATAATCATCATCACAGAATTTTGCTCGAAGATGAAGTAGCTTTCAAAATACGGCGTTGTAATTGCGTCATCCATGATATTTGCAATGGCATTAGCCTTCGTTTGTTTACTCGTGCCTGTAGGGTATTCAAATTTGATCTCAATTGTATTTCCGTCATCGGTTGGGAATTGTTGAAACGGTAACTGCACTCCATACAATGCAACGCTGCCGCCAATCAAGCCTAGTGATAACATAACTAATGTAATTTTTTTCCAAGCCCGTTTTTGAATAGCTTCAGAAAAATTTCCATACAAGTCTTCTAATTTATCAATACCACCTTGTGCTAGAAAAATAATAGCAGGTAGTACAGTAATAATCTGCCATTTTTTTAGCTTACGTGCCCGTCGCTGTTCCTTGGTTTGTTCCTTCATTAAGAAGCGCGATACTAGCGGTGTAACAGTAATTGCTAAGCCATACGACATGATAAGCATGATAATAATGGTGTACGGAATATATTTAAGAAATGAACCAATCACGCCACCAAGGAAAGCAAAGGGAATAAATACCGTAATAGTTGTTAATGTGGCAGCCGTAACAGCAGGCCCTAAATTTCGCATTGCTGTATGCACAGCTTCCATTTTAGCTTTTCCATTTTCTAATTCATGCACAATACCTTCTGCTATCACAATGGCATTATCCACTAAAATACCGAGTACCAGTAGCAGTCCAAACAACGTAAGAGTGTTAATAGAAAAACCAATAGCATACAAAATTCCTAGCGTACCCAAGAAGGCCAGTGGAATAATAGCGGCTACAGTAATACCGGTGCGTAAATTAATGAACAGCATTAATACAACAAGAATAAGAATCAGGCCAATTATTCCATTAGTAACTAGCGCTTCTAATTGACGTTGAACGTAGGCAGCGTTATCAAGTACACGAACTAACGTTATATCCTGGGGTAACACTTCTTCATCGAGAAGCATTTCTTCAACTACCGCAAGATCACTATCCATACGAATTACATCACCATCACTCTGTTTATTAACATATAAATACACAGCTTCTTTTGAAATGGCCTCACCATCTTCAATGTATCCAGCAAAATATGTACTATCATATTCAACAGGTCTGCGGGTTATGGTTGCCACTTCATCAAGGCGTACATCGTTAACGGTAATATCGGTAAGGTCACTTATACTTGCCACACTACTAATAACAGTAATGCCTAATGCTGAACCATTCTCTTGTTGCAATGCTCCGCCTGGTAATGTTGTGAGGCGTGATTGAATAGCAGAGGTTACTTCATTGACTTGCAATCCCTTATCACTCAATGCATCGGCATCGTACTGAATAGATATTTCAAATTCATTACTTGGTACTATTTCAATATCTTTAATCTCAGCAGATGAATCTGCTAATCGTTCGGCAATGATGTCAGCATAGTTCAATAATTCATCAATACTTGCAGAGTCGCTAGCGATAGCATATACAAATGACGGCCCTACTACATCAAAAATTTCCACATTAGTTTCTACTTCTTGAGGTAATGCAATATCAGCTAGTTGGGTGTTCACTTCTTACAGCGATGCACTCATGTTATCGATATCATCAAACTCTAATATTGTGAATGCAACATTGTCGTTCACTGTTGTGCGAATTGATGCTAAGTCATCTAAGTCAGCCATTGCCTGTTCAATAGGTGTCACAGCTAACTCTTCAATATCATTACTAGATGCGCCAATATACTGTATTTGGACAGCGATAATATTTGAACTAATAGATGGAAAATCTTGACGTTGGTTATTTTGTACTCCCCATACTCCAGCTGCAATAACTGCGACGATAAGTAGTAAAGTTACTTTGTATTTCTGAATAAAAAACCGTGACCAGCGGCTAACAAAATTCTCTTGCCCCATTACTATTAAGTATATGAATAATTAACTTAATCAAACAAACGAATTATACGGCATATTGTTGATTTGTAAAGACTAAGGTAATAAAAAAGCGGCGCCTTTCGACGCCGCTTTTATAGTACTACAATTAAGCAGACTGTTTCATTTTTATCATTTTAATACGACTTTGGATAATAATCTTAACCGGCCGCAGTGTAGCGTACCTTACTTTTTTTGTCGAATGATAATTTCTTCGAATGATAAATGCGTTAACTTCTCAATATCACGAACCAGGATTAATAGGGCTACTACCATGATAATCGTAGAGGGTAGTGCAATCACAGGGTAACTTAGTGCGGTCATCCGTCCGAGTTCGGCATTAAACGCCTCCGTACCAGGTGGGCTTACTAGTAGTATCTTGGCCAATATATAATTGAGCGTTGAAGATACTAAAAATGATATACCAATTAAATATGTTGCAAAGCGTACGCGTTCATCATAACGTTGGGTAGTTTCGTATTTCTTCAATGCCGCTGTTACAGATTGTATGTCTATTATTTGTTTTAGTAGTACATCAACTAGCGGATATTTCGTTTTTTGTGAACCGACAATGAACATACCAATCACAAGCGGTACGGCTGCTTCTTTAATAGCAATCCATTTTGGATCAAGTTCAAGTAGCCCCATGCTACCAGTAAGCAATATACTCACTAAACCAATTACCGAAACAGCATTTACTTTTCTTTGTCGAATAATCTCTGTTAACCCATATCCTAACGGAAAAGACAAGGCAACAATTAACCCATATACAGGCCCTAAATATTCTGCTCCGCTGAAGCGTAATAAAATAATTGCTGGTAAGGCAATATTAATTGCTAAGTTCAAAAATCCAGACATGGGGCTATTGTACTGAATATAGGTAATATGCGCCAGCTGTAACAAATGCTTGTACTACTAATATAATAGCGAATATAAATTGAAAGCTTGTTTTCTGCGTTTTATGTCTAAAAACCTGCATACCAATAATGCCACCAATTGTTCCGCCTAAAAATGATAATAGCCATAAAGTGGCTTCCTTAGTGCGCCATCCTTGAGTGCGGGCCATCCATTTATCAAATCCAAAGAATATGAATGTAGTAACATTAATGATTACAAGGTAAATCGCTCCGTACATAAAGAAGTCCATACATATACAATATCATTATTATAGCTAATAATATAGAGGCATATGATCTACAGCTTGTCAAAATAATATTGGACATGCTAAGGTATGGCGGATATGAAAAGAACACGACCAGTTACATTAGAGAATTTTGAGAAGGTTACCAAATATTGGGGTCAAGGCCGCCGTATATATGGTAAGGCAGCTTTAGAATTAGGATATCAAGTAATAGATTATTTTACCGCTCGTTCTGTACATATTAGTAATGGGAAAGAACATTATTTCATTAAAGGTTTTTTTACTCCACTTAATAGCTTGTCGCATTCAGGAATTGCCGATAATAAGCATTTTACCAATGAAATATTAGCAGAAGCTGGAATTCCATCCTCTAAGTGCACTACCGTAGATCGCGATCAATTCAAAAATGGTGAATGGTCTGCCGAAGGTGTGCCGTTTCCAATGGTAGTAAAGCCCTTGGATAGTACAGCTGGTGGAAAAGATGTAATGACTAATATTCGTAATGAGGATGAGTTAGAGGAAACTATTGCATCACTTCTTGAAAAATATGAAGTATTAATACTTGAAGAGTTTCATGATAACTTGCAAGATTATCGCGTATTAGTACTTGATGGCAATGTAATTGGAGTTGTAGAGCGTCGGGCAGCATATATCACGGGTAATGGTAAAAGCGCTATTGCAGAATTGATTGCTGAAAAAAATAATGAGCGTGGAGACAATGCTGATATCAAACTAAGTAAAATACCAATGGATACCGAGCTCGTACGAAAATTGGAAGTGCAAGGTATGAAATTAGATTCTGTTCCAGAAAAGGATGCACGAGTACGTTTGCGTAATGTATGTAATACAGGAACTGGTGGTGATGTAGCAGATGCAACAGATTTGATATGTGAAGAAAATAAAGAGCTCGCTAAGCGAGTGGCTGATACTATGGGCCTTCGTCTCGTAGGATTGGATTTCTTATGCGAAGATATTTCTAAACCACTAGAACAGACACGTGGAGTTATTATTGAAGTAAATCAACATCCGGATATTACTATCCATCATTTTCCACATGAAGGGCGGGCACGTCAGCCAGCTCATGCTATTCTGAAAAGTTTGTTCGAGGAAGAGTAGCTACACACAGTCCACAGATGATATGATCCAGACTCTTGTAATGTAAATCATTTGCATTTATAATGCAGTCATGGGTAAACTATATTATCAAGAATATCGCTGTCCTCATGATAATAAGCTTTTATTTAAAGGCGTATTAGTGGATAGTGAGATTCAGATAAAATGTCGGCACTGCAAGAACCTCATCAAAATTCAGGGTATCGATAAAGAAGAGATGGTATGTAAGAAAATAAGCTGCCCGAACCGTGTATAACAATCCAAATCTAGAAACTCTCGAAGTTCGTATTAATTAAGTTAATAGGAATTTTTTATGTCAGAACAAGGTAACGGAGATCGTTTTAAAGTATTAAAAACCTTAGTACGTTTAACACTAGGCTTTACATTTTTATGGTCGTTTATCGATAAGCTGTTTGGTTTAGGGTATGCTACTACTGCCGATAAGGCTTGGACAACCGGCGTTTCCCCAACGTATGGCTTTCTTACATACGCTTCATCTGGGCCATTTGCAGATTTATATAAAACCATCGCTGGTGACCCCATAGTAGATATTGTCTTTATGGCAATGTTATTGTTCGTTGGTGTTTCTCTTATGTTGGGAATCTTTGTAAAAATAGGTGGATATACAGGAGCGGTACTGATGATATTAATTTGGACAGCCACATTATTTCCAGAACATAATCCATTTATTGATGAGCATGTTATTTATGCCCTTGTTCTTATTTGGCTTACGCGCACAAATGTTACCAAACAATTTGGACTTGGTAAGTGGTGGCAACAATTAGGGTTTGTGAAGAAATATTCTTGGCTGCAATAAGTTTGTAAGTAGTACATATAATTATCACAAAACAAAAATCCGGACATTCCGTCCGGATTTTTTTCATGGGGTGGACGACCGGATTCGAACCGGCGACCAACGGCACCACAAGCCGCTGCGCTACCACTGCGCCACGCCCACCATGGTGACAGGAGAGGGGATTGAACCCTCGACCTCGGGCTTATGAGTCCCGCGCTCTAACCATCTGAGCTACCCTGCCATGTACAAAAGAGCTTCGCTATTCTATCAAAAGGCTATAGATTTTGCAATACACTACAGAACACTCACTATGAAATGTGTGTATTGATTTTTTCTAATACATCATCCATGCTCATCTGTGATTTTACACAATAATCAACAGCACCTAATTCAATAGCTTTTTCAACGTCACTCTCTTGCCCTAAGTTTGATAGAATTAATACAGGGATGGACTGAAGCCTAGTGTCATCACGTAACGCTTTTAATACGCCAAAACCATCAATGGTAGGCATTATTAAATCTAGTAATATTATATTTGGCGTTAACTCTTTTAATAGCGCAATGCCTTCTTCGCCATTATATGCCAATTTAACAGCATATCCTTCCTTGCGTAGCTTATCATCATAAATTCTCATGTAAAAACGATCATCCTCAACTACTAATATGGTTTTATCTGAGTTCATAAAAAAGTATTAGTGAATAATTAATGTAGGGGTATAGTGAAACGCACTTCTGTACCATGCTCTAGCATTGGATGATTGTTAATACTTACCGTACCATCCCAGTCCTCTACGTATGATTTTACTACAAATAATCCTAATCCCGAACCCTCAGTATCACTAAGCATAGCTTTACTACCCCTAAAGAATTTAGTGAATAACTTAGCCTTATCCTTTTCTGGAATACCAATACCCTCGTCAAGTACTGTTACTATAACATTGGAATCGGTCTGTGATGACGTTACTGTAATGGTGCCATTTGTAGAGTATTTAATAGCATTTGAAATAATATTTTTAATAACTTCGTAAAGATGTCGCTCTGATAAGTGCACTTCTGGTAGGTTTTTGGCTAGTGGGAGTTCATTATGAAGATTCTTCTTAGTAAATAGAGGCTTTAATTCTTTACATACTTTTTGAATAACGTCATTAACACTAACTATGCGCAGATTTTCAGTGGTCGTACCACTCTCAATACGTGATACATTTAATAGGTCATTTACGAGGTCGATAAGACGCAGTATATTATCATGGATTTCCTTAGTGACCCGTTGGGCTTCTTTGGGTAGTTTTCCATAATCATTATTTTGTAATAACTCTAATTGCCAGAGCATAGCTCCTAATGGTGTGTTTAATTGATGTGATGCAATTGAAACAAAGTTCGATTTTTCCTCATCTATAAGCTCAAGTTTTTTGATCATTGTATTAAAGTCTTTTTGCAGTTGACCAAGTTCATCTTGCGATTGTATTGTAACTCGAGCACTTAAATCACCCTCCTTTACTTTGTACATAATTTTTTCTAATTGCTGTAGTGGAACCAGTACGCCAGCCGTTGATAATAAGGCGATCATGATGATAACAACTAAAATAGTTAGTGAGGTAATAAATACCCAAAGAAGAATATTATTTGGCAGAGCAAGCGCCGTAGTAGTTGGAATTTCACTTATAATAATCCAGTTATTATCAAGGCAGCGCGCTGAACCAATCACTTCTACTCCAGCATGATTAATATATGTTCCTGTATACACTTTATCTATAGCGCACCAATGAATTGGCTTCGTATCGATAGTTGTACCAGTTGTTAATGGATCATTTTTATTAAAATCGGTTATTAATATTTCATTATCATCTACTAATAAGGTATGAATATCATTGCTATAAGTAGTATTTGTAGTAGTAGGATTAGTAAGTGCGCTGAGGCTAAAAACATTGAGTAGCGTACCAATTCGCTCATTAGTTTGCGTATTCGTAATTGGCGCATACACAATAAAGTGATCTTGATTACATGTAATATCACATTCGGTGGATGTGTGCACATCACTAACTATTGTTTCGCCGTATTGCAATTGCTCAACATTTACCTTCTCATCTGAGGGTATTGTAATATTCGTATTGATTAAGTTGGCATTAGTAGCCGCTAGTACTATATTATCATTATCAATAATAACAATATCTGTAATATTACGATCAAGTGATTGTTTGTTGACTATGAGGTGTGTATTAAGTTCTTGGCTATATTGAATATCATCAGGATTGGCAGTAATACGATCGGTGTAATTACGAATTAATCCGTCCGATGCAAAATCTACCGTACGGGCAGAAGTATATGTAATTATACTATCCAAATAGTCAATATTACTTTCTACTACAGAATGTAAGTCATTAGTAATCTTTTTAGCTAAATGATCTTTAATGAGTACGGTATATGAGATTGTCATTAATGCAATGATAATGATGGCAATCAACATGAAGGCGCCTAGTAACTTTGTCCCAACACTAAAATTACGAAGCCATTTCGGTAATCGTTGATTTATGGTATGTGCTAATTTAAATAGCCATGTAAGCATATTTCAAGTATACCACGTTGTGTAATGTGTCCCCGGCAGGGATCGAACCTGCATCCGCGGCTTAGAAGGCCGCTGTTCTATCCATTGAACTACAGGGACATGTAATGGTAAGCTGTTTATATTATAATATAAACGCATGGCTAATCCTATCAAGATACCCAATGAAGTTCAACAGGCAATGCGTATTCTACGTGAAAATGCGTATGATGCGTATATTGTTGGTGGTTCAACCCGTGATGCAATAATGGGGCGTACCGCAAAGGATTGGGATGTTACAACCAATGCATTACCAGAGGATATTCAGCGTATATTTCCTCATTCATTATATTTGAATACGTTTGGCACCGTTACTGTTCGCATTAAGGATATGCCAATTGAAATCACCACCTATCGAGCTGAGGGTAAGTATTCTGATAGTCGCCACCCAGATACTGTGGAGTTCGGCGTTTCCTTAGAAGAAGATTTACAACGCAGAGATTTTACCATCAATGCCATCGCTTATGATGGAGAGAATTTTGTTGATCCATACAATGGCACAGCCGATATTTCCGCAGGTGTCATTCAGGCAGTTGGAAATCCTAGTGAACGCTTTCAAGAAGATGCTCTTCGTATGTTGCGGGCTATTCGTTTTAGTAGTCAACTTGGTTTCAAAATCGAATCAGCTACTTGGCAGGCGTTAATTGATAATGCGCAATTAATTAAAAATATTTCAGGCGAACGCATTCGTGATGAGTTAGTGAAGATGTTACAAACCAATGACCCACTTAAAGCGTTTCTTGCGCTGCATGATAGCGGGTTATTAAAAATTATTCTTCCAGAATTATCAGCCGGGGTTGGTGTAGAGCAAAATCTACATCACATCTACACGGTATTCACTCATAATATGTATGCATTACAATTTTGCCCATCGGATGATTGGCAAGTCCGCTTAGCCGCATTACTCCATGACATTGGTAAGCCACAAGTAAAAGAGGGTGATGGAAAATATAGTACGTTTCATAACCATGAAATTGCCGGCGCCAAAATGGCGCGCAAAGCATTACGTAGGCTTAAATTTTCAAAAGAGGAAATACAGCGCATCACTCATCTTATTCGTCATCACATGTTCTATTCCGATACGGATGATCTTACTGATGCAGGTGTGCGCAGATTATTACAGCGCGTTGGACCAGAAAATATAGAAGACCTAATTGCTGTACGCGTAGCTGACCGAATGGGATCTGGTGTATATAAAGAAAAACCATATCGATTATTAGAATTAGAAAGGCGTTTAGAGCACGTTCAGAAAGATCCTATTTCAACCAGTATGTTAGAGATCGATGGTAATATTCTCATGAAAGAGTATGGCCTAAAACCAGGTGCAAAAATTGGTGTGGTACTACATAAATTACTTGATGAAGTATTAGATGATCCAAAGCATAATACACAAGAATATTTATCGAAAAGATCTAAGGAATTAGTGGATAGTATGAAAGATATGTCAGAAGCTGATGCACGTGCTATTATGAAGGAGTACCGCAATCAACTTTCCAACATAAATGCATATAAGGGATAAATTCATGAATGTACAAGCGCGCCATAATATATATCTACTCATTGTAGTGCTATGTAGCGCGCTATTACTATTGACCATACCACTACCTACGGAAGCGCGGGGTGATCGAGTAGGCAATGCCTTTGGAATGAATATCCATTTACGTAATCGTCACTCTGATTCAGAGTGGGAAACAGTAATGCAGGCCGCGGAAGATGCCGGAGTGGAATGGGGGCGTGAAGAATTTTCGTGGGATGTACTAGAGCCCGCCGATGGAGAATTTAGCTACGATGTATACGATAACGTAATTCAAAGTTATCAAGATCATGATATTCAACCACTTGGCTTATTAACCTACAGTACGTCTTGGGCTTCCACGAATCCTGGATCTCCAGATTATGAATTCTATCCACCAGATATAGATGCCTGGGAAGATTACGTTAATAATGTTGCGTCGCACTATAAAGGCTCGGTGGATCATTGGGAGATTTGGAATGAACCAAATTATTCTGGGTTTTGGAAATCAGATGCTGAAACCTATACTTCATACCTTGCCGTAGCTGTAGATGCTATTAAATCAGCAAATCCAGACGCTACGGTTGTGCTCGGCGGACTATCTGGAGCCGACGCAGATTTTCTAGATACTGTATATAGCGAACTCAATGATAAATCCGACATTGATGTGGTAGCCATTCATCCATATCGTGTAATTGGTGATAATTATAATTACTCTCCAGAGCAAACTGCTAATGGATTAAATTCTCTATGGACAGATATCTATAACATCAAGGCGGTAATGAATCGGCATGGCCAGGGTAATACAAATATTTGGCTTACAGAAATGGGTTGGTCTACATACGATGAGGGTGTTTCTAATAAACAGCAAGCTCAGTATTTAATGCGCGCATATACAATTGCACTATCTATTCCTAGTGTACGCAAAGTGTTTTGGTATGCATTGGCCGATAATTCTAGTAATGAAAGCTATCGTGAATCACAATTTGGGATACTCAATCATGATTATGCACCAAAGGTGTCAGAAGATGCCTTTAGATTTATTAAGAGAAATTTACAGGGTGCCTACTTAAAAGATCAAACACTAGTGCGGCGTACAATTATTGATAACTTTATTCATTCAGCAGGTTGGCATTTTCAAAATACAGTATGTACGGAAGGTAAGTTGAACGACACACATAAACGACGGATGATGAAGGTATCGTATCGATTTACTGCAGATACAAATTGCTACACTCCAATTGCACTAGATAAAAAATTACCAACCGGAACGCAGATGATGCAATTCAAGGTAAAGGGAGAAAGTGATGATACACTCTTACGTGTGCGACTTGTTGATCGTACTGGAGAAGTATTTCAATACAACTTTGGTTATATGCCAAATGAATGGTTGTTCTACACATTCAATATTAATGACTATGCAGAATCATGGAATGGTGATAACGATGGCATTGTAGATCAACCCGCAACATTTAATTCATTTATATTAGATGATACTGATGGAAGTTACGCACAGGGTGTGGTGTATTTTGATGAACTGTATTCCTCCAAACGTGGTAACGCATATTTATTACGCTATCATAAAGGTAGGAAAGATCGCTACGCGTATTGGTCGGCCCGTAAAAACCGCACTCTAAGTGTAAATCTTACAGGCGCTGGAAAGATGCGCATTAAACGTTGGCGTAATAGTAATAAATTAAAAAAATCTGGTCAGGCTAAGTATCGTGTACGCGCTAACCAGTCTATTAAATTCCTGCAAACCCTCTAGTCTTTCTTCCCGTGATATTTTTTATATACTTCCTTTAATCGTTCATCGGTTACATGCGTATATATTTGGGTTGTGGTAATAGAGGCATGGCCAAGCATACTTTGAACCGATCGAATATCCGCTCCATTACGTAATAAATCCGTTGCATAGCTATGACGCAGCGTATGGGGTGTAATCTGTTTCATGATGCCAGCTTCCTTGGCATATTTTTGTACCATCCGCTCAATAGAGCGTGATGTGATTGGTCGCGCCTCATCATTCTCCCGCTTTTTTTGAGCGCGATCGTGAGCAATAAATAAGTAAGGCGATGTGTCGGTGCGTTTATCTAAATATTGCTTTACCCAATACTTAGCTTGTTCCGATAGAAATACAATGCGAACTTTTCCACCTTTACCACGCACAGAGAAATCATCACGTTTCAAATTTACACTTTCAATTTTTAGGTTTGCTAATTCAGAAACACGCAGTCCAGTGGAAAAGAGTAGTTCTAAAATACTTTTATCACGAAATTGTGAAATAGCAACTTCTTTTCCATTCGAGGCTAATGGTGCTTGCATTAAACGATCTAACTCATTAGGTTCTAAGAATTCAATTTGTCTATCTTCTTGTTTAGCAAGTTCAATTTTTTCTGGAGCCAGTGTAGAGATGTCACGCTTTGCTAAATACTTTAAAAACGCTCGCAGTGCAATCATATGGTAGTTCTGAGTCTTCTTTTTTAATTGTTCCCCCGTACGTGGGTTAGTAATGCGGTTTAATTGCAGGCGATATTTACGTACTCGCTCAGTAGTAATATCTTTAGGGGACTTAGCTTCACTTAAGGTTAAAAATCTACGTAAATAGTAATCGTAGTTCTTTAGGGTTTGTTGAGAACGATTTCGTTCAATTTCTAAGTACTCTAGAAATTCTGTAACAAGTTTGGATAGCTGCATAATGATATTGTACGACACACGAATCATTTTGCCAATCGTATGGCGTATGATATACTCTGCGCATTACTTTATTAATTAAGTGCATTTTATGTCTCTTAAAACATTATCTCTGTCTGCAGTTCTTGTAGGCGTTGCAGTTCTAACAGGTTGCGTTAGCGGCAATACAGCTCAAGACGCAGAAATTCAAGGTACGTGGTCTAACGTTGAAGAACAATTCGGCGCTACAGTAACCATGGCTATGTCATTCGAAAGCGGTAAGTATTCTTTCGAAACTTCATTCGAACCAGGTGAAGAGCTTACTGCTGCTCTAGAAGAACTTGGTGACGAAGCTGTTGCTGAGGATGGCGAAGAAGTTCCAGAACTTACAACAGAAACTCTTACCGTTACAGCAGATTACACAGTTGAATCTGTAACTGATAACGTATATGTACTTGCACTTACAAACTTTGCTACAGAAGCAAGCGATAAAGAACTTACTGAAGGATTTTCCGCAGAAGAAATGGAAAAGGAATTAGGTAAGTTAGAAGTAACTCTTACTTCTGAAACTGAAATCAACGTGAAGCCAGAAGGTGGATCTGACACAGATGTATTAACTCTTACTAAAGAATAATACAGCGGATAGCAAAAGCGTAGAGAAATAAAAAGAGAAGATGCAGCAATGGGTTGCATCTTCTTTGATTTTTAGCTACAGTGGGGCCCCATAAATAACCACGCAACGTGGTTGGAGGACGTCAGTCATGGAGATTTTCAGTAACTTGTCCGAGTGGCTCCAGATCATCCTGGTGCTCCTCCTCGGCCTCGGTGGCCCGCTCGTCTTGGCTGGGATCATGATGCACAAGGCACTCACCGATCCGATCCTGTAGGAGCATGGTGGATCGCAGCATACCAACCCGGGCGACCGGGAGTGAACCTACAACCTAGATCTGGCGCTGGGAAGCCCACGAGCACATCTGTGTTCGTGGGTCGCGTTTTTTATTATGGAAATATCTCTATAAATGAAGCGGCCCCGCGTCGAGATGTCTCGAACGCGGGGCGTGGGCTCCTCCTGATCTAGTGGTCGTGGTGGCTGGGGTAGTCCACGACCTCTTCCTCGAACCACTTCCAGCCGAGGAAGTGGTTGCACAGGAGCGGGATGGCGCAGGTCACCGCGCCAATCCCCAGGCCCCTGAGAATCTGGCTCAGGGGCACGACTACGCCAGGCGGCTCTCCCACCGCGCCAATCATGATGATCGCTCCGAGGGCCAGCATGGCCCCCATGACCTTTTGCAGGATGGGATTCTTCTTCATCGGCGCCTCCAGCGCGAGGGGGGGGTGCAACCTATTAGTCCACCACGGACTATAAAATTGTGGCAGCAGCCTATCGCTAAAACACCCTTTTGTCAACCCTTTATGTATGTTCTATATATGCTATACTTCTTGTATGGGACATATTATGGAAAATCAACGCGTTGGTGTATTTATCGATGTACAAAACATGTATTACTCGGCTAAGGCGTTATATGGTAAGAAAGTTGACTTTGGAAAGATACTAGAAATCGGTTTGGCCGACCGCACATTAGTACGGGCTCTTGCATATGTTATTCGATCAGAATCTGGCCAAGAAAAATCATTTTTTGAAGCGCTGGAAGAGCGCGGATTAGAGCTTCGAGCTAAGGATTTGCAAACATTCCATGACGGTAATAAAAAAGGCGATTGGGATATCGGTATTGCCATGGATGTGATGCGTATCGCAAGTAAACTAGATGTCGTGGTATTAGTATCTGGTGATGGCGATTTTGCAGATCTTATGAAGCATGTTAAAGCATTAGGTTGTCGGTCTGAAGCTATGGCATTTGGTGAATCATCTTCTATACTATTACGTGAAGAAGCTGATGAATTTGTTGATTTATCGAAGTTTACAAAAGATATCCTCATTAATAACCCGAAAAAGCGAACTACGAGAGCTCCGCGAACACCGCGTAAAGCTTCTATCAAAAAACCGCGCGCTTGAAATTGGTTCCATTTTGTGCTATCATAAGAAGCACAATGAATTGGAGGCGAAACAACCTATACGGTTTTACTAATCCAACGTGTATCGTAAATACTATTATACGCCGCTCTTAACCGAGCGGCTTTTTTAATATCTAAGATAATTTTAAGCTTTCGCATTATGTTATCACTATCAAGATACATTCGCATATTAGGGCTATTTTTCACCAGTGTACTATTAAGCGTGGCTTTAGTTCAGCCAACCATGGCATCAATTGAGAATGATTCTCATATTTCTTCAGCAACCGTAAGTGTTGCTAGTAACGACCTTGGTGAAACTACTACGTATACAGTAGAATTCACGAATTCATCGGCTATCAGCTCTGGCGAGGAAGTTAGTATTGATATTTATGCTACAACTGGTTGTTTAGAAGGAGATTGGTCGGATTGTAATGCTAATTTTGATGTAGCTACCGTTAGTGGAATTTCTGGTACTGTTGCAACTGAAGATTCGGCAGTATCAAGTTATTCATCATCTGATGATAAGGGGTATTATGCAATATATACCAACTATAATGATAGCGGGTATTGGGCATCAGATTTGTATAGCGTTACAGCGTACCCAGGAGATGAGTATTCCGACTACATGAACACTAAAGAAAAAGTAGAATATAGTGGTAGTTCATTAAGTCAGGATATTGAGCTCACTCGCTCAGCCTACTTTTTTGGAGGAACCATTACGTATGGTGCGAATAGTACAACAACTATCAGCGCAGAAGGCGAAAAGTATAGTTATTCAGGTGTTGTTCGCAATCGCTGCGCTCCTTGCGAACAATGGCTCCGGGATTCGCCCGTGTCATCCGTAGTCGCTACGCGACTCCGTACAACACGGGTTATACGCCATTTTACTTCACCGACTTCGTCGGTTTCGTAAAACATCGTATAACCCGGAGCCATTATAACAGTTGATAAGGGTAATAATGATATAAGTCTTACAGCGGACCTATTAGGTTCATCTGTAAATTTCACAGTTATTGATACCAATGGAGATCCGGTAGAAAATGTATCCGCTCAGGTGTGGGGTGAAGATTTCTATCGTGGAGTAAATACCAATGCAGCTGGTGAGGCTACAATTTTTGTTCCTGCGAACATTAAGTTGGAGGCTAGCGTATGGCACAATCAATATCTCTATGGGGGAGAAACACAATCTCTGGAATTAGAAGCCGATAAATCGATTAATGTTGAATTCACTGTTGAAGCGCCAGATGCCAGCATTGATGTAACATTGCAACTGGAAGATGGTAGCGTGCCAGATAGTTTATATGGGTATGCCTGGTGTGAAACTAATGACTATTCCGAAAATTATGGTAATGATTTCTATAACGGCACTACTACTATTTCAGTATTAGTAGACGATGAAACAGGTAAATTTAAAGGTAATTGTAGTGTATGGATGTCCGATGATACTTATAGCATTGATAGTCAGCAAGAGGTCTCTGTAGGTAATGGAGAAACTACGGAAGTTACATTTACATTAAAAGATCGTGACGCTGCGGTAGTAGTGAACGTTAAGAATTTTTCTACAGGAGAGCTCATTGGCGCTAACGAGGAGATTAATGTGTACTTATGGAATGAAGATAATGTGTGGTATGATGCTCGACTATCAGAAAATCCAACAGAAATTCCTGTAACATCAGGTAAAGATTGGTATGGTGGCGTGTGGTCTGAAGATGCTGGACTCATTCCATTATGGAGTTTAAATGATAAATCGGTTGCGCCAGATAGCGGTGAAACAGCAACACTTGTTCTTAATGTGCTTGAACAAGATGGTGTTGTTACTATGAATGTATCGGGACCAAATAATGAAACGGTTGAATATGGTTGGGCATGGTGTGGTAACTGGAGCGATGAGTTTATCGATTCGCAAAGTGCAGTAGTAGATTCTGGAGCAGAAATTATTAACGGTGTAGCTGAAGTGCCATTAGTAGCTGGGTATACATATAACTGTGGGGTTGGTTTGCCACCAGAATATGTAGATCTTGGCTGGATGTCTCCATTAGAGCAACAGGTTGAGTACACTGATGTGAGCCAAGAGATAAACACTCTTTCATATCAATTCACAGAAGCTGATGCAATCCTAGTTGGTACAGTGAATGGTACTGATGTTAATCATATCTGGTGTTGGTCCTGGAGCGAGAATGGCGGTCATTCATATACAGAAACTGAGCCAGGTGAAGAATATCGATTGAACGTACAAAGTGATCGTAAATGGTTTGCTGGTTGTGATGCTCATCAGGGTAGTACGTGGTATTGGACAGACGAATATGAATTTACCGCTCAGGAAGGTGAACAATCGCCATGGACAGCCTACGAAGATTCCATTAATGAAACTTTTGATGCTACAGAAAGTAAGGTAATTACAGCGCCAGATAGCACAATGCTTACAATTCCGTCTAGTACTTTAGCGGATTCTGGTAATGTAACTGTTACTGGAACGCAGGTACGAGAGATGTATCATACTGATGATAATCCGGTAATGCCGGCTTGGGATTGGGAAGCTACAGATGCTAATGGTCGTCTCATTGAAACATTTAATGGACAAGTTACCATGGAAATTCCATATTCAACTGAAGCGCTAGATGCAATTGGTACCACAGAAGATGCACTATTCGCCAAATACTACGATACGACATTGGGTGAGTGGCGCTTACCAGATAACTACTCTATTGATAAAGGAAATAACATATTAATTGTTAATACCAATCATTTCTCCCAATATGGCATAGTATATAATGGTCGCTTGGCTGAAGCGGTAAGTAAGCCGAAGCAGGCTAAGAAAATTAATATTAACAAACGCGCTAAAAAACTGCTGAAATATACTGTAGTGTTAAAGGGTGCTTCGGATCGTCCAACTAAGCTACAGCGTCAAATCCGTTGGAAGAAGAACGGTAAAAAAGGTAAATATACCAAATGGAAACGTAAGAAAAAGAAGAGTATTAACTCAACAAGCAGTAGAACCAAATGGAGATTTACCGAAAAGAAACTTCGTAAAGGAACTAAATATCAAATCCGATCTCGTTTCTGCAACTCAGCTGGTTGTGGTAAATGGAAGAGAAGAACGGTTACTACGAAGGGTAGATACGTAAGATAGATGACGTAAGTAGTAGGCGCGATTAATCGCGCCTACTACAACAATACAATGCCCAAAATAAAGCCCGGAACGATCATGTGCCGGGTTTTATTGCTTATCTTGACTGGATAGCCCTGCATTGGTATACTCTCCACTACATTGAGCTATAGGCAGTCTATCTGCAACTAGTTCTTTGGAAGACAATTTAATTCATTTGATGTCGATTTTCTCGGTTCGATACGCATTAATAAGCGTTCTTACTCGGAATATCGCTAAGTTAAGTAGAAAGAACATGATTACCAAGGAGCAAAAGGATAAAATTATCCAAAAATACGCAACAAAAAAGGGCGATACTGGTTCACCGCAGGTACAGATCGCTATTTTAACGTATGAGATTAATGATTTATCAGCTCATCTTAAAACACATAAGAAGGATTTTTCTTCTCGACGTGGTCTTCTTAAAAAAGTAGGTCAACGTCGTCGTTTAATGCGATATTTAAAAAAAGAGAACCTAGCTGAATATGAAGCGCTAATTAAGCCTCTTAAAGTAAAGGATAGTGTCTAACCGTCCTGCCGTTAAAGATAATGTGTTCTCAGTATTCATTATCCTAGCGGGATTAGTTGTTGTAGGGACGGTTATTATGCTCAATCAAGCGCCGCAGGTTCGTGAAAGTGATACTATTTTGGCTCACGGCGGGGTAGGTGATATCGAAGAAGCTGAAATTACAGCAGCCTTAAACAATATAAATAAAGTAGCTCCAGATGAAGAAGCCGAGGAGATAGCAGAAGTTATTGCTGGGGACTTAGTTGAGCCTATTACATTTACAATCAATACTAGTGCTACAGTGAATGATGAGGGTGATATTACATCATATCGTTTTGGCGAAGATGATGTAATTAATGTTATGCCACTTGATTTTCAAGATATGGTATTGAACGAAAACTCAGTAATTGGAGAAGAAGAGGTAGTAATTGATGGTGTTACTGGAAAGCGTATCACTATTTCAAGTGCTAAAGATGGTAGTTCAGTAGAGATTATTCACGTGGAGCATGGTCGTCAATTATTCGATATTCGTGGTACGGAAGATTTTCTAGACGACATAGATCAATACGTTACATTTACTAATTAATATAAGAATTTACTAATTAATCTTGTCTGTAGATAATTAGATTCTCACACACAGTATCCGAGAGTCTGTAATCTACAGATGAGTAACAAAATACTTATGCAACAAATCAAAGAATACTCCATGGAATGGGGGGGTCGCACACTAACGATTGAATTTAATCGTTATGCTGGGCAAGCTAACGCTTCCTGTACCGTACGCTATGGCGATACAATGGCGCTTGTAACGGCAGTAATGTCCGATCAAGTACGTCCAGACGTAAGCTATTTTCCACTGATGGTGGAATTTAGTGAAAAAATGTATGCAGCTGGAAAAATTTCTGGTTCACGTTTCATTAAACGAGAAGGTCGACCTTCCGATGATGCAGTATTATCATCACGTTTAATTGATCGAGCAATTCGGCCATTATTCACTGAAAGTATTAGTAACGACATCCAAATCCTCATTAGTATGCTGGCTTATGATGAAGAGTCTGATCCTGATGTAGTTGGAATGGTTGGTGCAGCAGCAGCGTTAATGGTTTCTGATATCCCTTGGGATGGCCCACTAGCTGGTTGTAGTGTAGCTGTGAAAGATGGAGAAATGACAATGAATCCTGGAAAAACAGCTCGCACCGAATCTGACTTCAACGTATTTGTTGCTGGTCGTGATGAGTTAACCGTAATGGTTGAAGCTGACGGAGCTGAAGCATCGGAAGATGAAACATACAAAGCTATTGAGTTTGGCGTAAAAGAAATGCAGCCAGTAGTTGAGTTCTTAAAGAAGATTCAATCAGAAATTGGTCTAGAAAAAATAGTAATTAAAGCTCCAGAGTTGTCTGACGAAGACAAGAAGTTAAAAGAATTAGGTGAAGCTAAGGGTGCTGAGCATTATGCCGAGCATGGTGCCGCGTTATTCGGGCCTACAACTAAACGTGAACGTCGCATCAAGCAAGACGTTATCATGGACGCACTTAAGGCTAAATTTGCTGATGAAGAAGCGGTAGCGGCTAAATTTGCTGCGAAGAAATTTGCCACATTATTTCAGGAAGAAATGATTACTCGCATCTTTACTGATGGAAAACGCGTTGATGATCGTAAGTTAGATGAACTTCGTGAGTTGAGTGCAGAAGTTGATTTAATCCCTCGTGTCCATGGTTCTGGATTATTTAATCGTGGTGATACACAAATTTTGTCTATTACTACACTAAGTTCTCCAAGTGCAGAACAAATTATTGATACCATGCGCATAGATGAAAAGCGTCGGTATTTTCATCACTATAATTTCCCACCGTTCTCTGTTGGTGAAGCAAAGCCAATGCGTAGTGCAGGACGTCGTGAAATCGGTCATGGAATTTTAGCAGAGAAAGCAATCATTCCTGTACTTCCTTCAAAAGAAGAGTTCCCATATACAATTAGGGTTGTTTCCGAAGTACTTTCTTCAAATGGTTCATCATCACAAGGTTCTATTTGTGGATCTAGCCTATCTCTTATGGCCGCAGGTGTACCTATTACATCAGCTGTAGCTGGTATTGCTATGGGTATTGCATTTAAAGATGCCGAAGCTCAGGATGAGTATGTATTACTAACAGATATGAAAGACGTTGAGGATTATGAAGCTTCAATGGACTTTAAGGTTGCTGGAACTCGCAAGGGTATTACCGCTATTCAATTGGACATGAAGTTTGGTGGCATGACTCTAGAGATGGTAGAAAAAACTCTTGAAGGTGCTAAAGTAGCCCGTGGAAAGATTCTCGATCAAATGGATAAAGCAATTTCTACTCCACGTGAAGAATTATCTGATTACGCTCCACGTGTTCAAACAATGAAAATTGATCCAGAACGCATTGGTGAACTCATCGGACCTGGTGGAAAAATCATTAACGCTATTATCGATAAAACTGGCGCTTCAATTGATATTGAAGATGACGGTACAGTATTCATCGCTTCTGAAGATGGTGAGGCTATGAAACAAACAATCGCTATTATCGAAGATATCTTTCGCACTGTAGAAGTTGGAGAAGTATATAACGGTAAGGTTGTAAAAATTCTTACAGATCGTAACGATACTAATAAAGAAATTGGAGCCATTGTACAACTTACAAATAGTAAGGATGGTATGGTGCATATTTCTGAAATCGCACATGATCGTATCAATAAAGTATCCGACGTGATTAAAGAAGGTGAAATTATTAAGGTAAAAGTAATTGCCGTAGATAAAATGAAGGGTCGTATCTCTCTATCTCGTCGTGAGGTGTTGGATGCTACAGATTCCGCAGCAACGCAATCATCAAAACCCACTAACAAAAATCCGTATGCCGGAGACCTCTAATACACAAGGAAAATTATTTGTTGTTACCGGTCCGTCAGGGGCCGGCAAGGATTCAGTGATTAACTCTGTAAAAGAGCTTGGTCTTGAATTTGGACAAGTAACTACAACTAGCACGCGGCCGATGCGCCATAATGAATCCGAAGGGAATCCCTATTACTTCATAAATGAGGCTGATTTTAAGGAAAAAGTTAAGGGTGGCGATATGATCGAATGGGCTAAAGTGTATGGTAACCTTTATGGGTGCACAAAACAGGAGGTGCACGCCAAATTAGCTGAAAATAAGGTGGTTATCGTAAAGGTAGACCCTCAAGGTGCTCGATCGTACAAAAACATGATTCCAGACGCTGTAACTATTTTTATTATGCCTCCATCCTACGAATACCTTGAAAGTAGGCTTGTAAATCGCGAAACAGATAGCAGAGAAGTGATTAAACAACGTCTAGAAACAGCCCAAAGAGAGCTGGAAAACCTATTAGATTGGGATCATTTAGTGGTAAATGAAGAGGGTAAGCTAGATGAAGCCGCTGATGAGGTTTTGAGTATTATCCACAGCATGTGAATAACTATTGTGGATAATACACGTACTTATTCACAGTAAAATGACACAAAATAATCATAAAAAATAGCTAGAGTTAGCTATTTTTTAGTACCAATACTTGACTTGGCCTTTTTTTTAGTGTATACTTATTAACATAAGTCGCTCTTTAAGAACTCAACTTGTTACGTTCACTACGATATCTCATATGGATTGTAGATAACTGGAGCAGAGAAAATTCTGATACAAAATCCTTTTGTGGCAGAGTTTTCTCTGGTCTGACCTCGGGCAATAAAACAAAAAACAAAAAGTTTACCCCTTCGCCAGCCCGCAATTATGTTTTACTTCGGTAGAATCGCGGGGCAGCGACAGATCTGAGAGTCCCTAACGGGAGATCCTATGAAAGCCTGATACGTAGGAACGAACATTCTTAATTCTCGAATAGAAATCCTTTGCTTAGCTTCCTCAAGGGAGGTTAGACAAGGTCTACTTGAGGATATAGGGGTGTTCGCACCGATAGAAAAATACGGCCTTTGCGCCGTTGCTGTTGGGGGAACACCCCTCATTTTTTTCCAAAAAATTATGAGCCTATATAATAACAATTTAACTAATCCAGAATCTACGCCAGAGCCAGATGAAGAACTGCAATCTGATGGTATTAGTGATGAGAAAGTGAGTGCTGGTGAAAAAGCGCGCGCCGATGATGTTACGGATGTTATTGCCACAATTCGAGCAATGCAGGATGCGCAGCGCAAACAGGATGCAGAAGCTAGCGAGGCAACCGACTTGGAAAAACAATAATAGTACGCTATAGTATTACTCATATGAAACATATTGATACAAACGTTCTCGAAGAACTAAAACAACAATTACTTGATCTCAAAAAACAATTAGAACAGGAGCTAGCTACCGTAGCTGACCCTGATGTTGGGGAGCATGTTCCTGGCGATTATGCTGCAAAGTTTCCAAATTTTGGAGACGATAATTATCTTGACGGAGGATCAGATTCTCCAGATGAAGTGCAAGCATATGAAGTGAATCTATCTGTGACGAAACAACTTGAAAAATATCTGCAGCAAGTAAATAGTGCCCTTGCTCGCATGGAAGATGGTAGTTACGGATTTGATATAAACACTGGGGAAGAAATCTCCATCGAGCGTTTACAAGCAAATCCTTCTGCTGCAACCGCAATTCCAAAACCAACTAAATAATAGTACATGAAACGTCACGTTGTCTGGTATGGCATTCCCGCCTTAGCTGCACTGGCGTTTTTTTGTGACCAAGCTACTAAGTGGTGGTTCATTGATAATCCCACAATGACATGGTCATATTTGAATGATGCGCTAGTGTTTTCATATCGTCTTAATACCGATATGGCGCTAAGTTTACCACTGGTGCCATGGATGTATTATCCACTAGTAGCTCTAGTAATAGGTATTTTGATATATAGCATGGTGGTGGTTATTCGCAATGCACAGGTGTGGGAGTATTTGGTAATTTGGGTTATTATTGCAGGCGCTATCAGTAACTTAGTTGATCGTTGGTTATACGGAGGAGTTGTAGATTTTATTAATATTTCTATCGGCAGTGTATTTAATATTGCCGATGTATACATTGTAGGTGGAGCTATTATGTGGTTTATACTATCATTACGACATGGGAAAAAGATTTCAAAAAGTAACTGAGTTTTTTATCTGCGAACGCTGCGGCAATGAAGTAGAGGGTCGTGGTTACACAAATCATTGCACTCAATGTTTTACATCTAAACATGTAGATGTTGATCCAGGAGATCGAGCGGCAGATTGTGGCGGTTTAATGAATGTGAAGGATATTTATTTACATGAAGGTCACTGGGTTATTCAACATAAGTGTGAAGTATGTGGACATGTGCGAAATAATAAAGTACAAGCTGAAGATAACATGGAGAAACTAGCAGAACGTAAACGTGAATTAAATCAGCAGGCTACTCAGCGATAGCTCTTAAGAGCTAGACAAAACCGGTATTTTCTGATAGATTACATGTAGAGCGTCCGTTGGTTCACCCGGCGGTTTTTTTATTAGCCTTTTTTGGGTGAACAGTATTCACAGTGGTGGCATAATCATTTATGCTTGCAACCATTCATTCAGCAGCCGTGCGCGGTTTACAATCGCATGTAGTAAACGTAGAGGTAGATGTTAGTCCGGGCTTTCCTAGCTTTACTATTGTTGGCCTTCCTGATACAGCAATTCAAGAATCGCGGGAACGAATTCGGTCTGCCATTAAACATTTTGAAATCAGTTTTCCTGAAATTAAAGTAGTGGTGAATTTAGCGCCAGCCGATCTTAGTAAGTCTGGGCCATGTTATGATTTACCGATTGCGTTGGCTATTCTTGCTTCCAGTGGACATATCACATTACCAGAACATACAGTGCTATGTGTTGGAGAATTAGCGCTTAATGGAGATGTGCGTTCAATACAAGGAGCGTTATCTATAACCATGATGGCAAAACAAGAAGGCTTTAAAACAGTTATTGTACCAGCTGGAAATGCTGCAGAAGCTGCACTAGTTTCAGACATTACAATATTGCCCGCAAAATCTATTAACGATGTGATAGAGCATTATTCGAATAGAAGAAAAATTACACCACAGCCACATGTACCACCTAAGTTCACGGCAGCATCAAGCATCTATGATTTTTCGCATATTAAAGGACAATCAATGGTAAAGCGAGCGTTAGAGATTTCTGCAGCTGGGGGACACCATACAATTTTATTCGGGCCACCCGGTTCAGGTAAAACCATATTAGCTAAAACGGTGCTTTCAATATTACCAGACATGTCCATCGATGAAATGCTAGAGGCCACAACGATGTACAGTATTTGCGGATTATTAGATTCTAACCAATCATATATCCAACAACGTCCATTTCGTAATCCACACCATTCAGCTTCAATGGCTGCTTTGGTTGGCGGTGGACGTTTGCCAAGGCCAGGTGAAATATCGTTAGCGCATCATGGCATACTGTATCTGGATGAGTTACCAGAGTTCTCGCGGACGGTATTAGAATCGCTACGGCAGCCCTTGGAAGATCGCACAGTAACCGTTGCTCGAGTAGAACAAAGTGTTACGTACCCGGCGGAGTGCACATTAATTGGTAGCTTAAATCCGTGCCCCTGTGGTTTTTTTGGTGATTCCGAAAAAGAATGTATCTGTACGCCCACACAAATTGCAAAATATCAAAACAAATTATCTGGTCCGTTACTAGATAGAGTAGATCTATTTTGTTATGTTCCTCGAATCACATTTGATGTGCTATCTAGTGATAGTAGCCAAGAAGAAACGTCTCATGATATTCGTGATAGAGTGAAGCGTGCCTATGCTGTACAGCGCAAGCGTGGCGAAGCGTATGGTGTACAGCGTAACGTATATATTCCCAATACAGTTATTGATGAGATTTGCACGCTAGATAATGAGTGCAGGAAGATTATGAAAAGCGCCATGCAAACAATACAACTATCACCAAGGGGATACTATCGAGTTTTACGGGTAGCTCGCACGATAGCTGATTTGGCGGAGGAGGAAACTATTCAAACAGTTCACTTACAGGAAGCGCTGCAATACAGGCAAACATTCCTTACAGCAGAAACGTCGTACATGTAGTATTAATTATGCACGATCACAACAAACTCACCACGAACCTGATCGCGAGATGAAAGGTCGTTATACAGTTCTTCAGCCGTACCGCGTAAGAATTCCTCATGCAGCTTTGTGAGTTCACGCCCAATCACAATGGAGCGCTCGCAATCACGTAAGGCATCTAACGTTTTAAGAATGCGATGAGGTGATTCATAAAATATCATCGTAGCATCACTGTCACTAATACGCTTCAGTAAAGTTTGCCTACCCTTCTTGTGCGGTATAAAACCTAAGAATGTAAAAGTATGCGTATCAACACCAGCAGCTTGTAGGGTAGTAATTAATGCACTTGGTCCTGGAATAGGAGTTACCGTGATGTTTTCAGCTACTGCTTTGCGAATAATGCGTGTACCGGGGTCAGAAATGCCGGGTGTGCCAGCGTCAGTCACTAAAGCTATGTTTTCACCGCCTTGTAATCGTTCAATAATAGTGCTCATTTGCTTTTCATTCGAGTGTTGATGATATACAGCTGTAGGGGTTGTAATAGAGTACTTGTCCAAAAGTCGTTTAGTTATGCGGGTATCTTCACATAAAATAACATCTACCTTTTGTAGGGTAGATACGGCTCGATAGGTAATATCTTGTAGGTTGCCAATTGGGGTGGCTACGATATACAGGGTACCCATTTACAGCTTTGGTCAATATTTAGTATACTGAATCCAGTATAATACAATTAATATGTATAGGCTATGGCAGATACGAAAGTGCTCATTGTAGAGGATGATAAATTCCTTAGCGAGTTAATTTCTACAAAATTAGATAAAGAAGGTTACGACATCGCCTTAGCTGGAGATGGAGAAACTGGTTTGAAGCAGGCTGATCAGTTTATGCCAGATATCATTCTATTAGATATCATGCTTCCAGGCATGGATGGTTTTGAGGTGTTAGCCAAGCTAAAAACCGATGAGAAGCTTAAGGAGATCCCTGTAATCATCCTTTCCAATTTTGGTCAGGAAAGTAAAGTAGAAAAAGGTTTGCAGCTAGGTGCTGTGGATTATTTAGTAAAGGCTAACTTTACAACAGGAGAAATTGTTGAAAAAATCAAAACAGTTCTCAAGTAAAGTAATTCAAAAACAAAACAGTAGCGGCGCGATTAATCGCGCCGCTACTGTTTTTACTACAGAACTTTTGTATTCTATCGAATGAAATTCAGTGGCTCCTGCTTCACTCCATTCACCGTTACTTCAAAATGGACATGTGGACCCGTAGACCGTCCGGTACTTCCTACAAATCCTATAACATCGCCACGTCCAACAGATTGGCCGCTAGATATATTAAAGGCAGACATATGTGCATAGCGTGTTGTCATTCCGTTAGGATGCACAACGTCAATATACAAACCATAGCCTCCACCCCAGCCATTACTATTACGAATGTACGCAGTACCGCTTTCAGCTGCGTAGATTGGCGTTCCCGACGGACAAGCAATATCGCGGGCTAAGCCATGGCCATAATATGTTTTCGCTGCATTACGGCAGCCCACTGGCCAGTTAAGATTACCGCCAGTTACACTACCTGGTACGTTTCGTTGTTGAAATACATTTCCGCTTCCAGTATTTGAAGCAGTATATGTAGGTTTTGGAGGTGGTGGTGGAACATACGGTTCACCATCTACAATAATAATTTTAGAACCAACGGGAATAATATCTTCACCTTCAAGTGCGGCCAATGTAGCATCATAATCACCTGTATGTTTATCAACAAGTTTTTTTAATGTATCACCATCTTTTACTTCAACAACATAACCAGAGTATGGTGGAATGGATAGTGTATCCCCAGGCTTAATAAAGCTCTTCGATGTAAGGCTATTAGCCCACAGAATACTATTTACAGAAAGGCCGAATCTATCAGCGATAGAGCCAATGCTATCACCTTCACGTACTTTATAATTAGTAAAGTCTGCCCGAACACCAACCTCGGTAGATAGTACAGTATTACTTGTTAGCGCTGAACCTGCTTCTAGTAGCTGTAGTTCTTCTTCAATAGTACGTAAACGTTGTGCTTGTGGATCAACTCGAGGAATATTCGCAATTAATACACCGTCAGTTTCAAAGTAAAAATCTGTACTACCACTACGTTGTGGTAAGCCTTTTTCTACAATTTCTTCACCAAGTTCTCCTTCACTTGCAATTTGGTATAATCCAGATTGTTTTCCAAAGTCTTCATCATATACAGTCTTTGCTTGAATTACATTATTCGATGCAACAAATACCGTAATTGTTACAACCATTACATGAATAAGATATTTATTACCAAAGATAAAGAAAAACTTATTATGAAAGAATTTCGATTTTTTCAATCGTGTAAATACAGAAATATAGCGCCGATATATAAATAGCGCTATTGGTTTTAAAATAAATTTAAGAGTTAACCAAAAGGGGTCGATTAACAACGCTAATAGCCACCATAAGGCACGAACGATTACTCTGGCCAAACGCAACATGCGTACGGCTAGCGAAACAGCAAATTGTTTTATTCGTAGAGACACGCCGGAAAGAATACCACTTTGCATATGCTATGTCAATGTAGATTATTGTTGAATTAATTGACAAATGGTTAAAAAAGTTGCCTTATAATAAGCGCTAGTTTTTTTGGCTAATTCTTGCAACAAACGCACACTGCCGCTACAATACGGCTATGCAAATAAAAGATATAGAACCTAAGTGGCAAAAAGATTGGGAATCAAATAAACCTAATCGTGCTAATGATGAAAGCGCAGAGAAGAAGTATTATTGTTTAGATATGTTTCCATATCCGTCGGGTAGCGGCCTTCATGTTGGTCATCCAGAAGGATATACAGCTACCGATATTGTTTCACGGTATAAGCGGATGAACGGAATGAATGTATTACATCCAATGGGTTGGGATGCATTTGGATTGCCAGCAGAAAATTATGCTATTAAAACAGGTACTCATCCCGATAAGTCCACGCACGATAATATCAATAATTTCCGGCGCCAAATTAAATCGCTGGGATTTAGTTACGATTGGGAACGGGAAATTGATACATCATCTCCAGAATACTATAAGTGGACGCAATGGATGTTCTTGCAAATGTACAAGAATGGTTTAGCGTATCGTAAGAAAGCTAAGGTGAATTGGTGTAATAGCTGCCAAACAGTATTGGCAAACGAGCAGGTGATCGATGGAAAATGTGAACGCAGTAATGATGAGGTGATTCAAAAAGATCTTGAACAATGGTTTTTTAAGATCACAGATTATGTCGAGGAGTTACTTGGTGATTTGGATGCTATCGATTGGCCAGAACCAATCAAGTTGATGCAGCGTAACTGGATTGGTAAACAAGAAGGGATAAATATTACGTATGACATTGATGGTGAAGTAGATCATAAAATAGAGTGTTTCACAAAATATCCAGAAACAAATTTTGGAGCAACATTTATTGTAGTTGCACCAGAGCATGACATTGTAGAAAGAATTGTCACAGAAGAACAACGAGCTGCTGTTCAAGAATATGTAAAATCCTGTGCCAATAAAGATGATAGAGACCGAACCGATGATACGAAAGAAAAAACCGGTGTATTCACTGGCCGTTACGCAACCAATCCTCTTACAGGATTTAAGATGCCAATTTGGGTGGCTGACTTTGTATTAGCTAACTATGGTACGGGTATGGTGGTAGCTGTGCCAGCACACGATACGCGCGACTTTCAGTTTGCTACAAAATATGGTTTGGAAATTATCCGTGTGATGAAAACCCCAGATGGCGACACGTCTCCTGTGGAGCGCCTTGAGCAAATAGATCATAATGGTGAGATGATGAAGTCAGAATTTTTGGATGGCTTAGATGCACAATCTGAAGCCAAGACAAAAATGATGAACCACATGGAAGAACAAGGTATGGGTAAGCGCGTGGTATTTTATAATTTACGCGATTGGTTAATTTCTCGGCAACGCTACTGGGGGGCACCAATTCCTGTTGTGTACGATCCGGAGGGGAATCCGCATCCAATAAAAGAAGAACATCTACCATTAACGTTACCAACGGATGTTGATTATACCCCTAAGGGAACCTCACCTCTAGGAAGTTCTGAAGCATATAAAAAACTTGCCGAAGAATTATATGGTAAGGGTTGGCATTTTGAAATTGATACGATGGATACATTTGTGTGTTCTTCTTGGTATTACTTACGCTACTGTGATCCTCATAATGAAAAAGCTTTTGCTGCACCAGATAAATTAAAGCAGTGGTTACCAGTAGATATGTATGTGGGTGGAGCAGAGCACGCCGTATTACACTTACTGTACGCTCGATTTTTTCACAAAGCGCTGCAAGATTTTGGACACATTCCTAAAGAAGTAGGGCGTGAACCATTTGCTGCGCTGCGTAATCAAGGAATGATTCTAGGTGAAGATCATCAAAAGATGAGTAAGTCGCGCGGGAATGTAATTAACCCAGATGATGTAGTAGAAATGTATGGAGCCGATACGTTGCGGTTATATGAAATGTTCATGGGGCCGTTTGAAGATGTGAAACCTTGGAACATGGATAGTATTAAAGGAGTGCATCGCTTTTTAGAGAAAACAGCTCGGTTAGTAGATGTGGTAGGTGATGGTGAGCCAGATAAAAAAACCCAACAACTAACACATTCAACTATTAAATCCGTAACGGCTGATATTGAAAACTTTCGCTTTAATACAGCTATTTCAGCAATGATGATTTTAGTGAATCATTATAGCGATTTAACAACTGTTCCACGTGGAAATTATGAATCACTAGTATTATTACTAGCTCCACTAGCTCCACATGTTGCGGCAGAATTATGGAAGCAACTAGGTCATAAGGAAACAGTGCATGCGCAAACCTGGCCTACATATGATGAGGCCTTAACTAAAGCTGAAGAGGTAACAGTAGCAGTGCAAGTAAACGGCAAAGTGCGCGATAAACTTATTCTTGCCGTTGATGCTTCTGAAGAAGATGTAAAAGCTCAGGCGCAAACTAGTGAAAAAGTACAAAAACATATTAATGGTAAAGAGGTGGTAAAAGTTATTTACGTACCTGGTAGAATTGTGAATATCGTTGTGAAATAAAGGTTGATGACTATTTCTAGCAAGGAAATCTATACTGCAGCGCAACACATAAAGTCCGGTGGAATTGTAATTTATCCAACCGATACAGCATATGCTATTGGCTGTGCATTTGATAATATGCCAGCGATTCGTGCAATTATGAAGTTGAAGGGTCGTAAAGATGTAAAGTTTACAATTATTGCCTCATCATTACAGCAGGTTCAAAAGTATTTCTCTCTTAATGCCTAACAAAAAAAATTAGCCAAGCGACATTGGCCAGGCGCTCTCTCAATAGTAGTATCGTCAAAGTTTGCTGTGCGCGTGCCGAATTATTATCCGGCTCGTAGTTTAGCCCGCCGAGCTGGTAAGCCACTCATTGCTACTAGTGTAAATATTTCAGGTCGAGCAGTACATTATAATTTGCGTAACCTCCATAAAAAATTTATCAGTAAAGATATTGCTATACTTAATGCCGGGATTCTTTCAAAAGATAAACCATCTACCGTTGTTGAATGCAAAGATAGTAAATTAATAATTCACCGCCAAGGATCGGTAGATATATATGTATAAAGCACCAACTACACCGCAAGAAATTAAAGATACAACCAAATATTTCAAATTATCTGCTAACAAAGATATTGGCCAACATTTTTTGTTTGATCAAGATGTATTGCACGCAATCGTAGATGAGTATGCAGTATATAATAATAAACAGAGTACTGTATTAGAAGTGGGGCCTGGCTTAGGAGTATTAACCGAGAGATTAGTGCAGGTGGCTGATAAAGTAGTAAGTGTAGAGTTAGATAGGCGGCTGGAACCAGTATTGCATGCCTTGGAAACACAATATGATAATCTGGAAATCATTCGAAGTGATATTTTACGTACCCAACTAGGGGATTATGGTTTATCGAACGGTAATTTTACAGTTGTTGCTAACCTTCCATATCAAATAACCTCACATTTTATTCGCCAAATGCTTACGCAGGAGCCATATCCAGATAGATTAATACTACTTGTCCAAAAAGAAGTTGCGGAACGCATTGTGGCTGAGCCAGGTAAATTAAGTGTATTAGCTCTATCGGTTCAAGCATTTGCTGATCCAGAAATTATTGCAATGGTACCGCCAGAGGTATTTTATCCGGCTCCAGCGATACAAAGTGCTATTTTAGCCATAAATAATGTTCGATCAAAGAAAGTATTTAAGGATAAACAAGAGGAAGATATGTTTTTTCGCATAGTTAAGGGTGGATTTGCTCAAAAGAGAAAGATGTTACGAAAGAATCTACAGAATATTCGTATTAATGAAAAAAGTCTTAGCGGAGACGATATAGACATCATATATAATATGATTGGAATCAAAAAAACTGCTCGAGCCCAGGAAATTTCGCTAAAACAGTGGCTTTTGATGCTTGACAAAATTAAAACTTTCGTGATATAATATTTTTGTGGCTAATCACTTTTTCGCCAAGTGGCCAAAACAAACTAAGCGATTTTTTTGGTTATACGCCGGTTTTGGGGTGTTTACTATAATATCTGGCCTATATATGTTTAATAACCGTATTAACGGACTAGCACCATATCTTGTTAGCTTGGATACTACTCCATTTGCAGCTAGCGAATCTCAAGACCAACTAGAAGAGTTGGCTGCTATGCGTTCTACAGATACCGATGGTGATGGCCTTGATGATTTTAGTGAAGAATACATATATTACACTAGTAAATACCTTGTAGATACTGATTCCGACGGGGTATCCGATGCGGATGAATTATCCGTTAATAACGACCCTAATTGTCCTACTGGTCAAGTTTGTGGGAGTACAGTTGATGCTGAAGAGGCAAGAGAGATCGCCGCAGCTGCAGATGAGGCAGCTAGTGATATTTTAAATGAGGATATTGAAAGTTTATCAGCAGACGAGGTAAAAGAGCGTTTGGCTCGATTAGGTATCCCAGAATCAGCCTTTGCTAGCGTAGCAGACGAGGATTTAGTTGAGGTATATAAGAGTGTTGTTTCTGAAACAAATAGCACCTCAGCTAGTGAAGATATTGATTATAATCCAAATACAGATGTACGAGTTGATCCAACTGGTAATCCAATAGATGATTTAGCGCCACAGGGTAGTGAAGGATTATCTGGGACAGCTGATTTTGAGGATTTCCAAAATTTACAAGCCGATGATATCAGAACCTTACTATTGCAAAGTGGTGTTTCTCAAGAAGAGTTGAATGTAATTAGTGATTCTGATTTGGAAATATTATATCAAGACGTATTAGATCAACAATTAGATGCCACCGCGCAAGGGGGTCTCTAAAAATATATTATGAGCAAGGGTAAGCGTTTCCAACAATTCATTACTAGCCTCACAGTTGGGGTATTAATGCTAACAATGTTGGTACGTCCAATGCCGGCTCGTGCTCAGGGTATTCCGGTAATCGATGTTACACAGATTTCCCAGGAAACTGCTCAAACAGTAGGTCAGAAGATTCTAAAAGCCCTAGGAAATGCAGCGTTAGGCGCTATTCGTGGATCATTAAATGCCTTTCTTCAAAAATTAGCCTACGATACAGCCACATGGATTGCTACTGGTGACCATGGTCAGGATAGTTTATTTGTTACCGAAGATGATGAGACATTTTGGTCGAATGCTGCTGATGTTGCTGCAGGCGGTGCTATTGAACAAGCTGCTACAGCAGCTGGATTAAATGCAGCTGGTATTTGTAATCCGGGTGGTGATTTTGGTATTAATCTTACCCTTGGTTTAGATGTTACAGCACAGCAACCATATAAGCCGGCTTGTACGTTAAGTGAATTAAGTGGTAATTGGGAAGAAGCATTTTCCGATCCAAATTTTGGTGACCTAGTGAATATGCAATGGGATTCCACTGCAAATCCACTAGGTGCATCATTAGAAGTGGAAAACTTACAAATTGTTGCTAGCGCTGAAGCGGTAGATGCAGCAAAATCAGAATCAGCGAGAGAATTTAAACAGGTTACAGAAACTGTTTCTGGCTACGTTAAAACTCCTAGCGCTACTGTAAAACAACAATTAGCAACCACGCAGTTAGCGCAAAATGAAGCCTGGCAGTTATTGGGCAATCCAGTTGTAGATGCTGTTGCGGTATTCTCTACCACACTTACCTCAAAGCTTATGGAGCGCTTAATGACTGGTTTAGCGGATGCCAAAGCCGGTAACGGATTAAGCGCTATTATTTCTGGTGAAGGAACCGGCGCTGCTTCCGGTAGAGCTGCTGCGCAGGCACGGTTTGCAGAATTGCGCCAGCCAGTATTTGCATCTAGCGGCACCTTTGATATCATCGCTGAATTATCATCTTGTCCAGATGACGTTGGTTTACGTACTGTAAATAATTGTTCTATTGGTCCAACAACGGCCATTGCTATCCAGGAGGGTTGGACGACTCAAGAATTGGTTGATTATTTTGAAGAGGTTGGAAATGATTTTCGTTTTGTCGATGAAACGCTTACCGCGCAAGAGGTAGCGCAAGACGCTGGTATTACCTATCAGGGTATTTTGGTATTAAAAAAATACCGTATTATTCCTGTAGGTTGGGATTTAGCCGCCCAATATATTAATGATGATTCCAATCAAGAAAGCAAAACATTATCAGAATTAGTAGATGAATTTGATAATTGTGATTCGGGTGATGACTATTCCCCATACTGTAAATTAGTTGATCCGTATTGGGTATTAAAAGCGCATGCAAATTTTTGCCAGCGGGAAGCTCCTGGCCCAGACTTTGCATCAAAAGATAAAATTGATGATGATGTAAATGCTGCCACTCCAGAAGCTATTATTCTTAATCGTTTAAATTACTGTGCTGATAACCGCGGCTGCATTCAAGAGGAAGAAGAGGGCGTGTGTACTGCTTATGGATATTGTACAGAAGAAGAACGCACCTATCGTTTTGCTGGTGATACGTGCGATGAAGAATATGCAAGTTGTGAAACATTCACCAATGAAGATGATGAAGATATCTCCTACTTGAAGAGTAGTATTAATTACAATGATTGTGCAACGGATCCTGGGTGCCAATGGTATTGCTTAAGCACTAATGAATCTGGTTTATATGATTGTGCTAGCCCAACCGAAACCTTCATTACCTGTAACGAAGACTATGCAGATAGTGATGCAGTATATAGTTATGATGAGCAAGTATCATGCGCTTGTGAGGTGCAAGATACGTGTATTGTTCGGGCTGGTTCTGATTTAGGTGACGATAGTGGTAGTTATGAATATATCGAGGAAGGTGATTCATCAGCATCCGATACGGTGGCTGATGGCATTTATGATTTTTACCAATGTCGAGTATATCCAGATGCATCACAGCCAGATGCATATGCTATATGTGACTTAGGCGAAGCTTGTGGAGCTGGTAATCCAAATTATGATGATTCCTTGGGGTATTGTACGTGTACAATTGATTACTCTTGTGATGCTGATAGCGGTGATAGCTCTTGTGAAGCAACTGTCACAGGTGATAATGATACCGATGGAGATGGAGTGGATGAAACACTAACTATTGGTTGTGATTTAGATGATGAAGATGCTGATTCTTCAGCTGATTCTTGTACATCTGAATACTCAACATACAGTGATGCGCCAGTATGTTCACCAAGTGGATCTATTAATTGTGGTGACACGTGTATTGTTTCTGACGGCTCAAGTAGCTGTACGAATAGTTTAGGTAATACCTGTGAAGATGGTGGGGACTTAGATAGCGATGGTTCCGTTAATGGGGAATGCACATTGGCAGATACCTGTGATATTAGCGATGGTCAGTTTAGTTGTTCTACTGACAACGGTAATTTATGTGTCATTGGAACACAAGAAGAAGATCCAGCAGAGGAAAATGACACTATCTATTTTGATGCTAATGTTCAAGAATGTGACAGTGGTGATGCGGGATGTAGTAATTATATTCGCACTCTAAGCGATACAAATATTCTACCAAACTCACAATTTAATTATTATGATGGTGATCTTGATGATTCGTCAACGGATTTTGTTGGCTTTTGCACACATGACGGTAGTGGTTGTTACACTGATGCAGATTGTTATGAAGATGTGAATGGTGATGGCCTAGCTGATACTTCAGACCCAGCAGAGCAGGTTGGTGAATGTAAGGGTTGGATTCAATCTGACGTTGCCGCGCAAGTAGTTACACAATCTACACTTGGATTAACTCCAATCTACGGAGAAAATGCCTTACAAGTTATTGCTGATGGCGATGCCTCAACAACTGGTAACGTGTATGCAGAAGTTGATACCGGATATACATTAGCCGACCGTACGTTTAGTCTGGCGTATCGCGCATATTCAGGAGAAGCTACATTATATGATTGTGATTACAGCTTTTCACTTGGTGGTATCGAAAGTGATGGTACAGAGTATGTATTAGATACCATTACATCTATTGAAGTTGACGACACAACAACTCTAGATGCGTATGAAAGTGATTGGAATGAGTACTACGGAACATTTACGTTTCCAGAAGATGGTGATTCAACCTATAGTAGCACTGGCTCTCCAGGAACAACGATTAAGCTGTCTATTCAAAATCATGATGATTGTAGTATTAATATTGATGCCGTTCAATTAGTTGAAGCTGAAGAATACGATACGAGCTTCTCAGCTTACAATGATAACAATAGTATATACTTGAACTCTTCAAATAGTTGTGAACCGGAAGATGTTGGTTGTGAATTATATGTTGAAGATGGTCGCGACGAAGAAGATGGTATTCCGGGTAAGATTACTAATCCAGAATCAGATGTCTGTGTTGATGCTTCGGGTAATTATAACTACGACAATCCATCATGTAATCAATGTGATGGTAACCCAGCTGAAGATCAGGATGATAATTATTACGCTGGTTGTGATTTTTACCAAGAAGTAAGCTTAGATCGTACTATTCCAATTACTACCGATTATGGATCATTATTAAGTACAGAAGAGCGCGACGGTATTATGCAGCGCTACGGTGGACGATGTTCATCCGATCCTTCCGAGAGTTGTTTCGAAGCCTCAGATTGTTCTACGAGTGGTGATGTATGTGAATTGCAAACATCAATCGTGCCATCTTCTGGCCAACAATGTCCGGCATCAGTAGTTGGCTGTGAAGAATACACAAATTTAGAAGCAGCTGCAGAAGGTGGTGAATCACTATCGTACTACAGTGAGTTGCAACAATGTGTGAAAGAAAATGACGATGACACAGATACCTTCTTTACATTTGAAGGTAGTGATGATGGTGGTATTCAAATTACAGATCATTTCTTAAAGGTTGTTCACGATACAGGAACTGCTAATGATGGTGCTCCATGTACTACCCTAGATTGGGAAAACGAAAGTTACAATGCTGATTGTCAGGACTTTGTAACTGTTACACCAAATGATTGTGGCCCTAGTGGTGATGATGTATATGGATCCGACCTAGATTGTCGCCAATATATTAATGATGAAGGTGATATATTCTATCGTTATGAATCGGAAGTAATTATAGCTACCGATGAATGTACAACACTGCGTAATACGCTTGATACACGAGTATACTTCGCAGTGCCAGGTGATAGCGCTAGTTGTTCAGCTTCGTACAATGGATGTCGTGAATATAAAGGTACCGATTCTGGATCGGCGCTAGATGTTGTTGATGAAGAGTTCGATAGTAATTCTACAGAAGAGTGGGTTGGTGCCGATACCACAAGTAATGAAGAGGTATTACAAGGTGGATATTCCTTAGCTCTACATACAGCAACTAGTTCAGCTTCTAGTGACTTTTCTGGCTATACTGAATATGAAGAAATTACCTACGATTTATGGCAAGAGAATGATGGTGAAACCGTTGGTACACTTACTCCTGGTCAATCGTATGTACTATCTTTCTGGGCTAAGGTAACTGATGCAGATGCACAATTATTAGCATCTATTGATCCACTAATGTCATCAGTAAATACATATTATTATTTTACTAACGATGGATCAGATGATACTCGAGCAGATTCGGCTATTGATCTTGATCCAAACAGTGAAGGGGACTGGCAATTCTATCAACTTGGCCCTATCATTCTTGATGCCAGTGCGGAAGAAGATGATCAGAGCGTTACCTTCAACTTACAATTCATGGATACAACTGGTTCAGCTGAAGGGTATATTGATAATATTTTACTTACGGAATCAGATAGTCAGTATCTTATTCAAGATTCCTACAATTATTGTTTAAATTTTGAGGGTTGTCGAGAGTATAAAGATCGTAATGATAATACACATTACCTAAAATCCTTTGATCGTTTATGTGAAGAGGGTGCCGTTGGTTGTGAGGCACTTATTAATACATATAATTCCTCCAATCCATTTACCGAAGGCTATAATTTTGATAATGAATATGATGAAGATGATGTGGTTGTACAATACGATCAGCCAATTACATTAGTATACGACGAGGAAAATGAATGCTCGTCTGAGGTAAGGGCTTGTAAAGCGGTTGGATTGCCAGAGGTAGATGAACGCACCGGATATGTTGAGGAGTTTACTACTACATATTTACGTGACCTACCAGATGATTATACATCAACATTATGTGAACAGCCGCAATTAAGCTGCCAAGCCTATGAATCTACGTATGATGGAACAGTATATTTCAAAGACCCTGGTGATAAGGTGTGTACGTTAGAGGAGTATACTACGGATGAAGGAACCTTGTTGGGATGGTTTAAGAAAGATAGTGATGCTACAGAGCCAGATTGTCCTGTACAGTACGATTATGCAGATAAGTCGTATCCATTAGGTGGGTTATGTAACAGTAATAGTGTGAGCTTTGATGAGGATGGTTCGGTAAATGATAGCTTGATTGGGGAATTATGTAATTCGGATAGTGATTGTTATCCAAGTGGCTGGTCTAGTAGTGATCCGCGACCACGCTGTATTTCAAATCCAGAAGATGATGTTGATTTATTTGATGGCAGTGTTCATCAATACGCCATTCGTGCAAATGATGAATTATCACTAGATACTGATGATTTTGGTTGGGTTGGTACATGTCCATCAAGTCAATCGGGTTGTACAGAATATATTGATCCGTATAGTCCAAATATCGAAGAAATTACTCGTAACTGGAGCTTTGAAAATGATGTGCGTAATCAACAGGATACGTATTATGCTAATGAAGAAACCGCTGATGGATTCCCAGACTACTGGTACGTAAATAGCAATGCTGGTGAGGAAGGTACTGGTGAATATGAAGATGCTGATGAGGATGGTTTTGCTGATGATGAAATCATGGTAAATACCACATTGGATCTAGATAATGATGGTACAGCTGATTTCCCAGCTGAGTGTCATTCATATTTACCAACCGAAGATACATATCCCGATGCATATGTGTATGCAACCTATGGTGCATCTACGAACACAGCTGCGATGACTAACTCTAATGATTATTCAGATGTTGATGTAACTCCGGTGGATGGAGATTCTGCTCTATTTATTGAAGAATGTGCATTAGAGAATAATAAGCTCTTTTCATACGAGCGCGATAAATTATATACATTGTCTGCCTTTGTAAAATTACCTCTTATTCCTGAAGATGATCGTGAAACAATTTTACCAAACTATGAATTCAGCATTGGCTTACGTTACTATGATGAAGACTTTAATGAGGTAGAAGTAGATGATAGTGATCAAATGTTTATTGTGGCCGACCATGCCACTATCGAGCCTACTTCATACGCTGTAGATGATTCTGATAATCAAAGTGAATGGTATAAATGGCAAGGGAATATCGGTATAGGATCAACCGTAGAATTTCCAGATCCAGATACCAATGGTAATTGTAATGGTGGAGTAGGTCCATTTATAGATTTCAGTAGAACAAGTTGTGAAAATGGAGGTGGAGAATGGTATGAAATAAAATATGCATCTCCATTTGTGGCTAATCATTATAGTAGTCCAATCTGGTTTGATGCAGTATCGTTTAAGGAAAACGACAAGTATTATTATCTTGACTACACCGTTGATGGAACTTCCGAGCATGATTCTGAATTTGATTTTACTACTTGTGAAGGCACTGATGGGGAAGGTGAAATTACATCCGATGGTGGTTGCGTAGGATTCCGTGACACCACATATGATTCACAAATTATCTCGCAAGATAGCATTGAATGTGCAACCTGTTTATTAACGCCAAATTCAGATAGTTGCCGTAATGTGGTAGACGCCTGTGATACGAATGCAGTTATTAAAGTAAAACGAGATCGCGTATGTAGTGAGTGGCTGGCTTGTGAAACTGCTGCTGTAGTTACGGATGAAGAGGGTAATGAAGCAAGCCAATGCTTCTCAATTGGTCGTTGCGTTGGCCTTGATGAAGATGGAAATTGTATCGATTGGAAATTAAAACCAAGTACCGACGAGTTAACCACTCTTACCGATCTTCATTACACAACTGCTGGTGGTGATAATGATGAACTAAGTGCCATCCGTAACTTAACCGGATATAGTAAGGTAGGTATGACATGGCTTGATACTCAGGTATGTGATGGTGGTGAATCAAGCGGTGAATCTTGTGAATACGATACCGATTGTGGACCAATTTATGGTAGTTGTTCTGGTGATGAATGTGTGAGTGGAGATAATCTGGGAGATATTGGTTGTCAGGCTGATGCGGATGATAATGGTGTGGCGGAATCTTGTGGTGAAACGGGTACGTACTATGAATGTAGAGCTCCAATTGAAGTGCAGGGTTATTTTCCATATGGCTGGATGGTAGAAATTGGTGGTGATGGCGCTGAGGCGGAGAATGACTTTATCGAGCACCGTTCTTTCGAGAATCTGTATTGTGCTGGTGAAGATGCCGATCCTACACAGGCTTGTATAGTGAATGCGAGTGGCTTCGGTGAAACTAGTCCTAGCCCTTCGGCGGGAAATTGCTTCCGTACCGAATTTGAAGATCGATTAACCAATGACGATACCGATGTTGGAACTACTGATAATCCATATACATATGTAGAGGGAACTGATCTTGATGATTATCAAGGTTAATATTGGGGTGGAGCATCAGCTGTATATGAAGAGCCAAGTTATTATTGTCCAAATACTCCAGAATTTGGTTTATGGCCATTTGGTGGATTTGAAGATGGTACGGATACCGAATATACTCAACATGGTTGGCAACCAATTGGTGATACTTCTGTATTTGTAACACAATACGATTATAATTTTAAAACTGTTCTTAATGAATTTTCAGGGCGTGATACCAGTGAATTCACTTGTGATGAAGATTGCCCTGAAATTGACGTAAACAATGTATTACAAGTTGAGCCAGTTGTTACTACAGGTGGTGATACAGGTGGCGTACAATATGATTTCTACGACACCTTTACGGATCCATCTACTGAATTAGCCTTGAGTTTTGATGCTCGTTTTGATGGTAACTTTGAAGAGATAGGTGAAAGTGATGACCCAAGTACAGTGTCGGCGTGCTTAAAACACAATAATATGGTATTTATTGGTGATTGTGATTCTAGCTCTCAGTGTACGAACGATTCTAGTATTTCTTGTACGGATGATCTAGATGGTGATGGCCGTGATTTTGAATGTGATGTTGCAGTTTCCCGCCAAGACTGTTGGTCGGAAGGGCGAAGTTCGGCGGACATTGTATTCATTATGGATACTTCCAGTTCTACTTCTACGTACTTAGAAAATACACGTACATCTATTCCTAATCTAGTAGCAGAGTTAGAGCGTCGTGAAATAGCGGCGAAATATGCGGTGATTGATATGGATAGTGATGGCAGTTCTGCAATGACAACATTAGAATTACAAGTGACATCAGACGTTGAGGATATTTCAAATACCTTTGATAGTGATAGCTCTGTATGTTCTGGCGTAGATTTTTATAATACTGGCGTAAGTTGGCGTAATGATGACCCATGTCTAAACTCTTCTGGTGCTAGCGTTGATCCGTATGCTGCTATTGCAGACGTACTTGAAAATAATATTCAGGCATATAACTCGAATAGTGAGGGCGGTACGTTATCATCCGCTGATCTTGCTATGCGCGGAAGTGCATTACCAATTATTATTCTTGTTACAGATACAGGTGATGAGTATAGCAGCAACATTTATGATGAAGCATACGTATTAGATTTATTTTACGAAACGGAAGCAATAATTATTGCAGTAACTCCAGATACGTTATATAGTTCGTATGGCGATGCTGCTTCTTACTATAGTGGAATTACAAGTGTATCTGGCGGTGAAGTAATTACAGCAATTAACGATGCAGATTGGACAGCCGATGGATCGGTAATTGATAGCCTTGTAACTATTATTGAAGAAGAGGTGGATCAGTTCCAGTTTGATAATATCATGCAGAACTATGCACTTGGTCCTATTACACTAGATAATCGATCACTTGAGGATGGTGAATTAGGGGCAGCGGAAGGTAAGTTAATTACTTCAGAATTAGAACTTCGTGCATCTGATAATTCTGTATTTCAAATCGATAACGTATCATTAAAACCTGTATTATTAGCTTCTCAAGAAGTGGAAGTAGATCCTATCGGTCGTACCTGTCGTGCATGGCCAGCTAGTGATTCATTGCAGTGTGAATATACCGATACAAGTGGAGCACAGTATCAAGGTTGGCGTGGATATTGTTTAGAGTCTGATCCATTCAACCGTCGTCGTTGTATTACGTGGTGGCCACTGGATTACTTATCTGGTGAAGCATCCATTACTAAACGTGAATCAGCTGGATACGATGGTCGCACTGAATTACAGTATTGTTTAGTAGCTAAAGGATATGAAGATCCTGGGTTTTGTGATCAAGCCGAGTGGGATGATAGCGGTGATACCATCACTTATGGCGATGGCCAGATATGTACTGACGATTCTCAATGTTCATCTGGTACATGCGTGAAGAGTGTGCGTCACACCGTGGATGATCCAACAAGTTCATCTTCTAAGCCAAACTTTTCTACGCCACTTACTACAAATGCCCCTGAAGATGGCTATACATATCGCATGCGTTGGCAAACTAACGATCCAAACGCCATGGAGCATGGAACATTGTATGAGCAATATTTAGCCAACGGTTTTGATCTTGATGATTTGGTAGAGTCCTTCTTCTTAAGTCCATTCACACTGCTAGATAGTAGCGATGATATTAAAGTAGATGCGGCTACTGTAGTGCGTTTGCCAGCTAGTGAAGTATTACGTAATGTACATGTGAGTGAAATTGAATCGATTATTTTCAATACCGGTTCCGCAGGATTTGGCGATGAATCCGTCAGTAACGGACCGGAATGGACATATTGGGGGCAATTAGGTAAAACAGGGGATACCGGCCTTACTGGTGCTACAGCTGACGTTACAGAAACGTATGTAGATGGTGACGGTAATGCAATTAATCCGGAAGATAATGATAACGAATGTGGTACCAATGGGTTTGATTGTAATAAATATGGTAATTGGGTAATTTCTGATTTTGCAGAAGGTAGTATTAATCAAAATGATGATGGGTCTCAGAAGCCATGGGAAGATTGTTATGCGTATCGTGCAAATGATGGATTGGATATTGATACAATGGGAATTGGTTGTAGAGTATGGGGTGCTTATGATAGTAATTATGAACTAGATTACTATGATGATGCAGAAAATTTTGATTACTATGATACTAGTGGAAATTCAACTGAGATGGATATTGTATATACCTGGGCTTGGAGTAATTTTGATTATGGCTTAGGTACGGCTGATGATGCTGATGCAACTGATTATAATTGTAATACAGGTAGCTCAACAAATGAAGATAAGTATCCATACCGCTGGGAGAATTTGGAGGACAGAGAAGATCTATGGTTTGATTCGCCATGTATTGGCGATGCTGTAAAACAGGTGATGGGAGTGGAAGGTTCTGGTAGCCAGAACCCATGGAAGCGTTTAGGTAATGCTGATAATCTTAATAACTGTATTGAATCATACGAAGGTGAATTTAGTTCTGAGGAGGTCAAGATATGTGTAGAGGAAGATCCTGGCGATAACTGGTCGGCCTGGACAAGCTGGACAGAACGTTTAGCTATTGAAGATGAAGACTGGGGAGCGTTTGAACAGCATAGTTCTGGCGGTAATAATATTTTCTCGCTATGGATTGATGTAAATAGCGATGGATATATTTCTGCCGTATATTATCTTATCTATACTGGAGCTATGGGTACGTACGATTTTGCTACTTCAGTGGATGCTGCAAACTTCAACTTAACCTTCGATAACGACATGAGCCTTGATTTTCAATTACGTGAAAGTTGTGCGCTAGTAGTAGAGGCAGTGGATTCATCTGGTGATAACGTGGCTTGGGCAGAACGAGCTAGTACAGGTAGTGATTATAATATGGATCATGCCGCAGATGATAGTGGTTACGAGTATTCCACAGAATATGATACGTATGGTGCAATTGCTCCAATTCCATCTACCGATAGCATATTCTTATATGATACGTTGTTAGAAGCACCAGATAATATCTATAAGTGGGGTAGCTATAGTTATCAACCATTTGTATTTGTGGATTATGCTGATACTTTCACCGCTGGTAGACCACTATCGTGTATTGGTGAGTGTGAGCAAAAATGGTGTGTAAGTGATTTTGGTGAAGGTTCCTTTTATGATCAAGGTGATGGAATCTGTTCAACGAGTGATGATTGTAGCGATGGCGGAGTATGTGTAGGTGTAGGCCGTGAGGAGATTAGCGGTGAAGGCTTGAGTAGTGTAAGTAGTTATGAGGACCAAATAGTGCAAACCGCTGTTGCAGGCCGCGATCGCTTAAAGCATGTGTTTGCGGATGTAGTGGGTAGTTATTATCGACCAGCGTATCGGGTAGATTCAGCTTCTCGCATGTATAATACTGATACTATCTATGGAGCAGATGGTTACTGGTTGAATGATCCAACAGATTCTTCCTCGGGAAATATCTTTGATGACATGGTAGTATGTGATGGCAATGAGCGTGATGATAACGATAAAGGGCTTGATGCAGAATATTGTGGTGTGCGCCCAGTAATCGATGATCCTGAAGATCCTATTGCCTTCGATGATCAAACTGCTTATACGGAAAATAAATATACCATTACTAATGGTAAAACCGTTACGCTTAGCTTTACTTCAGATGTAGATCCAGAACAAAAGCCATTGAAATCAATCTATATCGATTGGGGAGATGGTAAAACAACTAGCGATCCATGGGATGCTGATACCACAACGCATTATTATACACATTCATATCAATGTGGCCCAGAGTACCAGCAGTATACTGAAGAATATTCAGCAGCTGATGGTGGCACCTGTGTATATAAGCCAAAGATTACCGTTGTAGATAACTGGTTATGGTGCTCTGGTAATATCACCGATGCAACAGCATTGCCTACTAGTGGTAATCAGTATCGGTCGGCGGAGAATGTGGGTAATGCACTAGAAAGCTGTAATAGTTGGGATACACCTAATTTTGATATCGAAGTAGTATCTGGTAGTGGTTCAAGCTAATATATAAGTATGATGAAACGTATTCTTGCACAATTCAAGCCAAATTTTCTAGCGGTAATTGCTATTGGGTGTATTGTTGCATTCACTACAGTAATGCCTACTTTAGGGGAGGCTGGTCTTCTAGAATTTTCTAAAGATACAGTATTATATCTTGTGTCAGCTATTGCGTACTTCTTCTTGATATACATCATGGGTAAATTAGCTACCCTTGGAACAAAGTTAGTGGTTACCACAGCGTATTTTAAGAATTTTACAGATTTACCAGCTGTTATTGAAGGTTGGCAAGTGGTGCGAGATCTTTCCAATATGTTCTTTATAGTAATTCTTCTAGCTATAGCGTTTGGTACGTTATTTAGAATTGAAGCCTATTCTTGGAAAAAGCTCTTACCAAAAATGGTATTAGCCGCTGTACTCATTAATTACTCTCGTGCAATTGTAGGTGTAGTTGTGGATGCGTCTCAAATTATCATGCTTACATTTGCTGAGGCAGTAGCAGCAGCAGCCGACAAAGGAATTGCTAAAGCCTTTAACTTAGGTGATTTATTATCATTTGGTACCAGCGTGTTGCCGGATGGGTCAGCATCAAATAACCCGGCGGTAGCTTCTCCCGAGCAGCGTTTATTAGGTATTGTAGCTGCCGGATTAATGTTATCGGTATTAGTAGCTGTACAATTTACCTACGCCGCTGTATTAGCTGGCCGTTTAGCGATGATTTGGTTTTTAACAGTGCTGTCTCCGTTGGCATTCGTTATGATGGTATTACCATCTACCGAGAAGTATTATAAACAGTGGATGGAAATGTTAGGGCGGTATGTAACGGTAGGTCCAATGATATTATTTTATCTCTGGTTATCCATGTTCATTGGCTCCAAGGCTGGAGAAAATTTAGCAACACAAGCTACAAGTAAAAACCTTGGTGAATTTGTAGATCTTAGCAATGGAGGGTCTGCCGCTGATGCTGTACGTCCAGATATTGTGGTGTCATTTCTTATTTCCACCATGATGTTATTAGCTGGTTTGAAAATGGCAAATGATAACGCATCCGAAATGGGTACTATTACTAGTAAGGCATCTTCGGTTGGCCAGTTTGTGGCTAAAGCTCCGCTAAAGTATGGTGCCAAACCAGTAGCAGGGTATGCCGCAGATAAGGTATACGAGGGTACTGGTTTAGATATGAACTTGGTGCGGGTGGCTAACCGTTGGAAGGAAGGCTTAGATGAGTCACGTAAGAAACGTGAACTACGTGGCCGTACTAAGGCTGGTGAGGCGTATCGAAATGGTAGCTTGTTACATGGTGCGTTGGGAGCTGGTGATGAAGTTGTAGAAAAAGGCTTAACTGTAGATCAATTTCGTGGTGGTATTCAAGGGAATTTGGGAATTACAGCTGCTTTAAATGCAATTAGTGGAGATGCAAAGATTGGAGATAGAATCTCTATGAGTAAGCAGGGGCGTTATAATAGAGCCAGAGAGCGTGAGCAAAATCTACGGGACGCTCATATAGCAGCTAGTGGAAAATTAGCATCTGATAAAGCGGATTTGGAAAAGAAGCATATGACGGTGCGTGATTTTGAGGCTGAAAAAGCTCGTCGTGAAAATGGAGTAACGCGGGCGGATGATCAGGCTGCAGCGTTTGCTGCTGGTGGAGGATCCATTAAATTAAATATGGAAAAGGCGGATGATAGAGCGTTACTTGAAGCGCGCAAGAGTCACTTAGAATTATTACCAACCAGTCCAGCTATTCAGGCTGAGTTAGGGCGCCTTGATAAGGCAATGGGTACCTCAGGAGAGTTTACGCTTACCGATGCAGATGTGCAGTTAAGCGGAGCTGATGGAGCATTAGATTTATTGAAGAAGGAAAGAGAAAGTCATCGTGATCGTTGGAATGCAGATAGAGGTACTATCACAGACGGTGATCGTATACACACTGGCTCTGATCTGGAATCATTTATTAGCGGTAAGCTATCTGGCCAGCAAGATGATGTTAATAAATTAAAATCATCACTAGATGCCGCTACTAATGCCCGTCGCGATCTGGCGCCAGCCCTAACCATGAATACTGAATTGCAGCAACGTTCCGTTATTGGTGAGGCTAAGAAAAAGATTGTTACTAACGATTCCTCAGAATTATCCTCCAACTTTTTAAATGCCATGCTGCAAGGCAGCTCTCGCGGCCCGGAGGCTTTAGCGCTCCTAGAGCGATTAGCAGAAACTGGTAACTATAATGATGCACTTGGTGCTATGCGAGATTTTTACTCTTCCCAGGGAGATGACGCTAAGGCTAGTACTTTTTCCTACGGGTATCAAGGTATTCAAGCTTTATATAAAGAATTACAAGCTCGCACTGGCATGAATGATCAAGCTATTTTGAGTTCTATCCATTATGCTGGGCAGAAAGCTAAGGATTCTAACCACACCCCACTAACCGAAATTACTGAAGTGGTTGATGGAAGAATTCAGATGCGTCCACAGGAATTGGCAGAAGCTATTGCTATTGGTGAGGAGAATAAGAAAGATGCTATGTCTGTATCTAAATCAACTCGCCTACGGATACTTGATGGTGATTTTCATAAAGGTGAGATGGGGTATTTAGATAATATGGCAGCCAACATTATGGATCAAACAGATACCCGTGGGCGCATTCGTATGACAAGAAATCTTCTTGAGGAGCTAATAAAAGGCGATACAAAAACCCTCATTGATGGCATGACGCGCTGGCAGCATTTTGCAAAAATGACCATTGATAAACATGGCAAAGAGGGGCGTGCAAAAATGAACGAGTTATTAGATCGTATGAATTATAGTGAACGAATTTAATAGTATATATGGTGGAGTTAACAACAATAATTAAAGCAGAATTCGACTTATCAGACAGTAAGCAGTTTGATGAGCATATTGGGTTTCTTAAGGAAAATGTAAGCTGGGAGCGAGCGTATGAAGCGTTGCGTGTAATTCCTATTTATGAACAATGGCTAGAAAAGCACCCTTCTTTTATTACTGGGCATCCCGAAAAAACTGAAATTATTCGTACATTACTTGTAGATAATCGTTGGATTGCCTTGCGTATGATAAGCCATGATGAGGTGTTGGAATTATACAAGCAACACATTCTTAATGTGTTCACCATAGAAGATCGCTATGATGAAATGGATGGCTATAGTGATCTACCAAAAATGATCTTACACGAGTATCTTCGAGCTCACTTGTTAACAATCCGTATACTCGATGACCGTGATGAATTTAAACACGCTATTATTAACGCACTTACTCGTAATCAAGAACCTATTACATCGGCTCCATATTTTGCTGATATTAAAGAAACTACACCTACATTAGCCAATTGGTTTGCTGAATATATAGAGTTCATGGTGCCAGATGTTAGATACTCACAGTTTCAGCAATCAAAATTTTTCAAAACAAATGAAAACATATTGCGCCTTTCTAATAAAGAATTACATCGTCTCCGGTTGTTATTTGACCTCTACGAACGTTTACGAATTTCTTCTTGGCGCCCTACTGGTATGGAAGAAAGTTTATTCTATGATGGAGAGCAAGGAGTTGGTGTGGTACAATATGAAGAGATCATTCCTTATGCAAAGGAAGATCAAGAACGAATTAAAAAAGCTATGCAACATATTCAACAACAACAAGCTAAAAAAGATGCGGCTAACCCTCCTGCAGCTCGTCCACCTGTAGATCAGGTGCGGGCGCGTCCTACGGTGCATCCAGATATTGAAGGGTTAGATATGGATTCTACAGAAGGTCCGGATCATTTTAGTAAGCAAGATGATGAAGAAATATTCCGTCATGAAGAAAAAAGTAATATTCTTACAAAAGTAGATCCACAATACGAAAATCGGGCTCATGCACTAAAGGATCATCTGCAAGTTTCATTTCAAACTCCCGAGGTAGAAAAGAAGTTTACCGCATTACTAGTGTCTGTATTGCGTGGCTTACGTGATGTTATGGAGTTACGCAGTTATCTAGAAGAGTTGAAATATAGTAAAAAGCAAATTGAACATATTGTAGACGGTGTAAAAGCAGAGATCAAGGGTGATATTGTTCCAGCTAAGCAAAGGGAATCCGCTACAGCGGAACGTAAAACAGAACGTAGTAGGCCAACATTCAGTCAATTACAACAACAGGTAAAAACTGTACAGAAGCGTTATAGTGCAAGCCAGGATGATGTAGATGATGCAGCGGTAGAATCAACAACAGTTAAACCACAACCAGTTGCAGCAGTGAATGAACGTAAACATTTATTACCTAAGTTGCGCCGGCCACGTCGTCAGAAAAAGCAATTAATTGACGATGTAAAGATCCAAGAATCTATGGTAATGAGCCCAATTGATGAATTGCGGGCAATGGATTTAATTGAATATCGTCGTTTATCACCAAATCCAGCTGAGGCAGCTATGAAGTTGCGAGATAAAATATTTTTATTAGGAGATGATTCAGTTGCGAAGCAAGCAGAGGGCGTTCAGGCATTTAAAACATCATCACTCAATAAGCAATTTCTTGATATCGGCAACCGATCAATGAGTGAGGGCCGTAGTGTAACTGATGTTATTGTAGAAATGCAAAAAAGCGGAATTCCTGTATTGAGTGTGGAAGAATTTAATGCAGTAGCCGACCTTAATAAGCAATTGCGCTTTTAACTATATAGCACATGCAGCAATTTGTTGTACCACAATTTATTGAGGTGGAGTCCAAGGTAATTGGTCCAATTTCGGTACGGCAATTTATCATTCTTCTTGTTACCGCGGGTATCATTTATATATGGTTTGAATTATTTAGCTTAGTTGTTTTTGCTATACTAGGAGTGGTGACGTTAGCAATTGGTGGTGTATTTGCTTTTGCAAAGGTAAATAGTCAGTCATTCCATGTATTTCTATTGAGTTTTATTCAAACAATGAAGCGACCAAAGCTTTCTGTTTGGCGAAGAGAGCATCCGATAAAGGCAATTGAAAAGAAGGGTCGTAAAGATAAGAAGGATAAGAAGGACGATACAGAATTTACACCAAAGCCTGATGTATCGCAATCACATCTAGCAGAGCTGGCACTTATCATGGATACTGAAGGACAGTACTCTCCACAAGACATAGAGCAATTACGCAAGGAGCAGCACGCAGAGGTACCAGCTCCAGTGCAATTACCAAAGGATGACCTTGTAGATCTTAATGCTGAGCAACCAAGCCCTCAAAATTCTAATGAACGAGAACAGCAACAATAATTGTTGTATAACTGTATATGGCTAAAAAGAAAAAGCAAACAACTTCAAAAAAGGCAAAGGCCGAGGAGCTTAAAGCTCGGCAAGCTGGTGGCGGAATGAAAAAGAAGCGTAAGTCTGCACCAAATTCTCAGAGTAATATGCCTATTGCTGAGGTTAAGCAAGATACGGTTCTTTTAAAGGATGGTACGTTGCGATCTGTATTAGAAGTATCTTCAATTAACTTTGCGTTGAAGAGTGCAGATGAACAACAAGCTATTATTCAAGGATATATTCAGTTTTTGAATTCTATTGATTTTGAACTACAAATTGTCATTCAGTCCCGCAAGCTTGATATTTCAAAATATCTTGAACAGCTCGATAAATTAGCTAAGGAGCAAACGAACGAACTATTAAAAGTGCAAACTGTTGAATATCGTCAATATATCGATGAGTTAGTAACCTTATCGGAGATTATGGAGAAACGTTTTTTTGTAGTAGTTCCGTATTCACCATTTTCTAAAAAACGTAAAAGTTTTTTTACTCGAGCGCAAGAAGTATTATTTCCCAGCCGTGTAATTAAATTGGCCGATAATAAATTTGCAAAATATAAGAAAGAACTCGATCGTAGAGTGGGAATTACCGCTGGGGGATTATCTTCAATTGGTTTAAAAATTGATATGTTAAGCACACAACGTTTAATTGAGTTATACTATCAAATATACAACCCAACTCGTGGAACTAGTAAAAAATTACCAGACCTAAATGATTTGCGAGTTGAGCAAGCAGGATAATATATGATTGATTTAAAGCGTGCAGCCGCGCAACAAGGCCAAACTACTAACGTAAGCCCTTTGAAGCCATCTTCTAAGGAGGACATAGAGGACCGCAAAAAAAAGCGTGCCAAAGAACAGCATGAATCACGTGAGTTATTAGAAGCTGCAAAATCATATGAAGAAGGGGTGCGCTCCATATTAGATTTGGTTGCGCCAGCAGCATTTAGAGCTAAACCACGGTTAGTGGATGTGGGTGGTAGATTTGTTTCAACGATGTTTGTGGTTACATATCCTCGTTATATTGCTGTGGGATGGTTTGCTCCAATTGTTACGTTAAACATCTCATTGGATGTGGCAATGTATTTTTATCCGGTAAAGCCTGCGATTATTCTGAAGCAACTAAAGAAAAAAGTAGGTTCACTAGAAGCCGAGCTTATTTCAGATGCAGAAAAAGGAGCGCCACGCGATCCGGTAAAAGAAACGGCTTTAAAAGATATTGAGGGATTGCGTGATAGCTTAACTCAGGGAACCGAAAAGTTTTTTCAATTCGCTTTATACATCAGCGCATACGCCGACACAGAAAAAGAACTTGAGGACCTTATGGAAAAATTAGATTCGGAATTTGGCTCTAAATTAGTTATTGCTAAACGCGTATTCTATCAGGCTGAACAAGGCTTTAATTCAACAATGCCTTTAGCGAATGATGAGTTGCAGGTGTATTTCAACATGAATTCATCACCCTGTGCTTCTTCATTCCCATTTATTTCAGCTGAGCTTACTAGTGATAATGGTATTTTATATGGTGTGAATCGGCATAATAATAGCCTGATTTTATTTGATCGCTTTGCTCTTCAGAATGCTAACTCTGTAGTATTTGCTACATCTGGTGCTGGTAAGAGTTATACGGTGAAATTAGAAGTATTACGTAGTTTAATGATGGGTACCGATGTAATTATTATTGATCCAGAAAATGAGTATAAGTTTTTATCTGATGCTGTAGGTGGAACATTTGTGAATGTATCGTTAAATTCCGAAGCAAAGATTAATCCGTTTGATTTACCTCGTCCGGTTGGCGGGGCTGATCGACCGGCCGATATTATTCGTTCAGCAGTTATTACTATCAAAGGTTTACTGCGCATCATGCTTGGTAAAATTACTCCAGGGGAAGATTCAATTATCGATCGAGCGCTTATTGAAACGTATGCAAAAAAAGATATTACACCAGACGCCGATCTCACAACTATAGAGCCACCAATAATGAAAGACTTCCAAGAAATTTTAGAAGGCTTTGATGGCAGTCATGATTTAGTATTACGCTTAAAGAAATACACTGAAGGTACATTCGCAGGTATGTTTGAAAGCCCTACAAATATTGATATGACGAATCAGTTAGTAGTATTTTCCGTACGTGATTTAGAAGATGAATTACGCCCGATTGGTGTGTATACGGTAGTAAATTATATTTGGAATGTTGTACGATCGCAATTAAAGCGCCGTATTCTTATTATTGATGAAGCCTGGTGGTTAATGCAAAATGAGGATTCGGCCAAGTTTATTTTTGCGCTGGTTAAACGATGTCGTAAATATTATCTTGGTGTAACTACTATCACTCAGGATGTGAACGATTTCTTACTCTCTCCATATGGTAGAGCAATTGTAACTAACTCTCAATTGCAAATTCTACTAAAACAGTCCTCAGCCGCTATTGATAACATTCAAAAAACATTCTTACTTACAGAAGGTGAAAAATTCTTACTGCTAGAGGGTAATGTGGGCGAGGGGATATTCTTTGCTGGCTCACGTCACGCGGCTATTAAAGTGGTAGCATCGTATACAGAAGATCAAATTGTTACGTCCGATCCAAAGCAATTATTAGAAATCGATGATGCGAAAAAAGAATTCGCAAACCAAAATCAATAGTTATATTAATCGCCCAGTTTAATTACATAGAATTATGAATAGAAAATTACTTATCGCTATCGTTGGATCTGCCGCAACACTACTACTTATTGTAATTGGTGTTGCCATTTGGGCTACAATGAGCAATGTTGCAACTAAAGATGGTGAACAAACTAATGAAGTGAATGCTAATCAAGGCGTTACCACTAAGAATACCAATAGTACATCTACCTCTTCTGGTAATGAGGGAGTAGATATAAATAGTTCTGGAAGTACTTTGTCTGGTAATAGTTTGGCTGAAGCGAGTACGGATGAAGAATCGATTATTCGATTAGCAAAGAGTTTTACTCAGCGCTTTGGTTCTTTTTCTAATGATACGGATTATGAGAATATAGAGTTGTCCAGGCCATTCATGACGGAAGACATGATAAATCGCACAAATGCACTCATCATTCCACAGGATGATAATGCTGAATTTTATAGTATTTCTACGCAATCTATTGATGTAGATATTGTTGATTTTGGAGAAGGGGCAACTGGTGCTACCATAGAAGTAGGCACTCGCCGAACGGAGCGTAAGGGCTTAGATAATCCGGTGAAATTTTCTCAAACAGCTCGGCTGGAATTAAAGAAAATTAGTAATCAATGGAAGGTTGATAAATTTACTTGGAAATAAATAATCGAAAGTCTCTTATGCGGCCATCACTAAAACGCATTATATTTACAGTTACTTCAGGCCTCGGTTTTGTTGTGCCGTCGTTAGTGTTGGCAGCAAAGCGTATTGATGAGATTAGTTACACGCTAGAGCAACCATTTGGTAATGTTTCAACTGTAACAAGTTTTGGCCAGTATTTGCAGCTGGCATACGAATACACCGCTGGACTCATTGGCATTATTGCTGTAGTAGTAATTATGGCTGGCGGCTTAATGTGGGTTTCGGCTGCTGGTAACGAGCAAAAAATTAGTACTGCTAAAGAAATTATCATTGGTGCCGTTACCGCTGTTGTGATTATTGTACTTTCGTATGCAATATTAGTATTTATTAATCCAAGATTGGTTCAGAATACATTTTCTTTAGAGCGTATTAGTTTCGTGCCATCAGATGTAGATATTAACACACTCCCACTTTGTACATCTAAAAATTTTACTGGACAAACCTGTGTAGGTGAGGATTCTCGTGACATTGAGTGTGATTTATTGCAGTGCGGAGAGATAGGTACGCTACCAAGCGTGGGAGAGTGTCGTGGTGCTGGTAATGAATGTGGATCTGGCAGCTACAAGTGCTACCCTGATTCAGATATTCCGCGCGAAGATATGCAGTGTCAATTAGATGCCTGTGGTACTTGGATTAGTAGTTGCTATCAAAAATATATGAAAGGCGCTGCCGATGAGACTAATGAGACAGCGTATAATAACTGCATATGTCAGTACTACGAAAGCGAAGCTATGGATTATTTTGGCGGTGTCAACGCATACGATGCAACTCGCGCAGGAATTTTTGAAGATATGTGTAATGAAACAATAGAAAATATTGATTGGAGCACATATATTGGTAATGATAGCGCTATAGCTGCTAAGTATACAGGCGCTACTACTGGACAAGCTTCTGTATTAGGATTGAATTGTGGCTTAGGATGTAATTTTGAAAAAGGTGAAGAAACCTATAGAGATACGGATGAGTTTGGCGTAACAATAACAACAACGCTTGACACTGTTACTTGCGTACCATAAATATTCCTTATCAATAAAACACGAATAACTTGTTTTATCGTAGGTATTATGGTATAATTATCCCATGAATTGGTTGCGTGATTTTATAGAGCGAGTAACAAATTGGGCAGAAGATCTTAATGAGGGCCAGCGCCGTATTTTTTTGGCAGGCCTACTTTTAGTTGGAGCCGCTTTTATGGGCTTCCTTATTTACTGGGTATTTTTCCGAGATTTTTTTGGAGAAGAACAAGTAAGTATCAATGGTGAATTAGTAAATGTAAGCCAATTACCAGATATTATTCCGGTAACTGCTGATATTGATTTAGTTAATGTAAATGAAGCAGTTGGGTTGCCAGATATCGACGTTGTAGCTAAGGGCGGTAATACACTTTCACAGGTTATCCGCTATGGTGAATCAAAAAATGTGGTATTGAGTGGCGATGGAAAAACGCTGCAATACTATGATCCTGAAACTGGGAAATTTTATCGTATTGATGAAAATGGAAATGTTATTGAATTAAGCGATAAAGTATTTCAGGGTGTAGAGGAAGCTACTTGGTCTAACGATGGAGATAAAGCCGTTATTGAGTTAGAAGATGGCTTTAACATTGTGTATGATTTTGATATTGAAGAACAGTACACATTACACGAGGATATGGCAGATTTTGATTTTTCTCCAAACGATAATCAAATCAGTTTCAAATTTGAACCAGGTAATCCCGATGATAACTTCTTAGGTATTTCTAGCTATGATGGATCTGGAGCAGTCGCAATTGAGCATCTTGGTAATAATGGTGATCAAGTGAATCCGCAGTGGTCTCCATCAGGGCAATCGATTGGTACATTTGAAGAATATGTTGATGGCATCAATAAATCGGTTCTACCACTTGGATTTAAGGGTGAAAATTTCAAAGATTTTATAGTTGAGGGAAGAGGCTTTGATTATGAATGGTCACCAAGTGGTAGACAAATGCTATACAGTACGTATACCCCAGCAAATAACTATAATCCTACCATTCATATAGTAAATGCGTATGGTGATGAGATTGGCTCTGGTAACCATTCATTAAATTTAAATACATCAGTTGATAAATGCACCTTTACCGCCAGCGGAAATTCAGTATACTGTTCTGTTCCAACTGAACAGCCAATTGGTTTAGGAATTAATCCTGATAATGCTAATGATATTCCACATGATATTTATAAAGTGGATATAGAATCTGGATTCATAGAAAAAATAGCTACACCAGTAGATCAACAATTAGGGAGTAGTCTTAAAGGGGCAACATCTATAATAGTAAGTAAAGATGAGAGTATTCTCTATTATACCGAGGCTGATACTGGAAATATTCGTCGAATCCTTTTAAAATAATTTATATGAGTAAATCAAATTCACAGTACAAATATTACGCAATTATTACCCTGGCAATCTTTGGATTACTTTTTTTGATTAGTACGTGGTTTTTTATTCGAGTTGCTATTTTAGGATCCGCTGATACTATTCTCATTAATAATGAATCATTAACCAGTGAGGACGTAATAAAAATCCAAATGCAGAGTCCGGAATTTAAAGACCCGCTTATTACTGTTGTGCCAGAGGATCAACAGAGTATCAGCAGTAAATCTAAGGTATTTATTTCAAATATCGATCCATCACTTGGCTCAGATGAATCCAGGGCCTTTGTTATCATTTATGGTAATTTTGCAGATCCACAAGTAAGTGATTATATACTTTGGGCAACTAACATTGTTGAGGATTATGATGGCAATGTAACTGTTGTATGGAAAGATTATGTTTCACCAGATGATGAGCGGGCTACAGCTATGGCAGTGCGAGCACATTGTGCAGCTGAGCAAAATCGTTTTTGGCAATTTGCTGATGCATTGCAGAATCGTGAGTCAGATGATGATGCTACATTGCTATCACTTACTCTAGCGCTTGGTATGGATGAGTTAACGTTTAATGAGTGTTTGGATTCCGGAGGATATGAAGCGATAGTTGAGCAGAACTACTTTGCTGGGAATAATTATAGCGTATCAAATGGTCATACGCTATTTGTGAATGACCGGCAATACAATGAATTGATTTCTGAAGAAGAACTAAGAACAAGTATTGACGAAGTTCTCGTTGAATTTAGCGAATAATAAAAGAAGCATGCGCTTAGTAAAATTATCCCTATACTGCATTATACTTGCATCAGCGGTATTTGGATTTGCACAAAGTGTACAGGCTGAACCTGCTCCAGACTATGTGCCCGGACCAGATCAACTATATACACTAGAGCAAAAATTTGGGAATATAAGCCAAGTTGCTGATATTGGAGAATACATTCAGTTAGTATATTCGTATGCCGTCGGTATCGTTGGAATTATAGCGGTAGTATTAATTATGGGTGGAGGTATTATGTGGGTTTCCGCTGCTGGTAATGAGCAAAAAATTAGTACTGCCAAAGAAGTTATTGTTTCTGCGGTTACAGCGGTGATAATAATGGTCCTTTCATATGGTATATTAGTATTTATTAACCCACAGCTCACTAAAGTGCAAATAAGTGTGCCAGTTATTCCGGTGCTTGATAGTTGCCCAGAAGTTCCATTACAATCATTTCCATCTATCGATGGCCTTGAATCTAATGGTTCCCAAGCTTGCCCTGGTATGGTGGCTGAAATTACTTCGATTGTTTCTAGTATGAGAGCTACTGGTGGTTTATGTGAAGATTGTACACTGGCCATTGGTAACGCTTGGCGGTCAAGTGAATCTCAAGCTACATTGTATCAGTGTTTTACGCAAGCAGTAGAAGAAGGGTATCGTACAAGTGGAGGAATACCTATTAAAGATGGTTGCCCCAGCGGCTGTAGTGGTTGTAATAAAGCTCGCGAGGTGAGTGAAACAACTTGCGCTTCTGGCCATTTACGAGGAGCGGCAATGGACGCCTACCTTATGGTAGGTGCAACGAGTGATAAAAATACCGCGGCAGGAGTGACTGCACAAGGCCCTGACGGAAGTGCATATATTGCAAATAGCCGATGGTATTTAAATCAAAAATATAATTTAGGCAATGGAGTAGAGAGTACCTTAAAAGATCCATTAAAGAATAATCAAGATTTATTGGCAACTATAGCAACGAGCACCGGAAAGTTCACACCGTTCACACCAACAGCATCGGGGGGTGAATGGTGGCATTTTGATTTTTCTGCAGCACAATGTGATTCATTTGACGCTCCCTGTACTATAAATACTACTACAGGATTTGCTGATAATGGATATTGCCGTTTAACTACTCCTGGCAGTGTGACATATACATTAGCGAGCTGCACTGCAGGGGAGCCTACATGTCCTACAGGCACAACCGGATCTATTTATACTACCTTAGATGACACTAGTTGCGGATTATGGAATGGAACGCATTTGGAGATGGATAATGTAATTCTTCCACCTAATTGTGTATCTGATTAATTTTATTCCAGATGCACTTGTTTGATAAAATGATCTAGCCGGGTTTTAATATCTGGATAATGAGTAATATTTTCAAAAATAGTATCGGCAGCCTCGCGAGTAGCTTTAACCAAAACTTTATCGGTAAGTTTTGCCATTTTAAAATGGCTGAGAAATCCGGATTGCTGCCTACCAAATACATCACCTGGTCCGCGTGATTCTAAATCAAATTCAGCTAATGCAAAACCATCAGAGGTATTTGTAAAAAAATCTAGACGCTCTTTACTGCGCTCAGCTTCACCATCTGTACAGACATAGCAAAATGATTGCTTATCCGATCTTCCTACCCTACCTCGTAATTGATGTAGTTGGGCTAAGCCAAAGCGGTCGGCATTTTCTATGATCATCATTGTGGCATTTGGCACATCGATACCTACCTCAATAACCGTTGTAGCAACGAGTATATGAATTTTTCCTGAAACAAATTCTTGCATGATACGTTGTTTTTCAGCGGCCTTCAGTTTGCCATGTAATTCTGCAATAGTTGCTTCGGGAAACTTCTTGGATATGCGCTCATATTCTGAGGTGATGGACGCCATAGTATCTTTAGATTCAGCTTTATCATTACCCTCATCCTCAATACGTGGAACCACAATGTATATTTGGTCGCCGGCTAGCAAGCGTTCATTGATATGGGAGTACATCGCACTGCGCTGAGGAGTTGCGCTAACCATCTGCGTAGTAATTGGTTTGCGTCCAGCTGGTAATTCATTGAGAATTGATAATTCTAAATCACCATACACAGTTAGCGCTAGCGAGCGAGGGATAGGCGTTGCCGTCATAGATAATAAGTGAGGTGTGGTAGAGTTATTATCTGAATGCTCACGCAAACGCTTGCGATGACGCACTCCAAAACGATGTTGTTCATCAATAACTGCTAACCCTAATTTTTTTAGTGAAATAGATTCTTGTATTAATGCGTGCGTGCCAATAATAATATCGCATTGCATTATACTATGCTGAGAATCACTATTTACAACTCCCATCGCATGTTGCTTTCCGTTTGATGTACGCAGGGAGCGAGTCCATAAGCCAATGCTTACATCTGTATAATTAAACACTTGTAGGAGTGTTTTATAATGCTGCTCAGCAAGAATTTCTGTTGGCGCCATTAATACCGATTGTAATCCAGCATGATATACAGAATACATACCAATAGCTGCCACTACTGTTTTTCCAGAGCCCACATCACCCTCAAGTAAGCGATTCATTGGATGGTCTGATTGCATGTCTTTAATAATATCCCAGGCCGCTTTACGTTGAGCTTGTGTAAGTGTAAATGGTAATGCAGCAACAAAATCTTTAATTAACTGCCCTTTGAATGGCACGGAAGTAGCTTGTTGACTGGCTATGTCATCGCGTGTAGCTCGAGAAAATAATTGCACCAATAATAATTCATCAAAACCTAAACGGTATTGAGCTTTTTCTACATCTTGCCAAGTATCGGGAAAATGGATTAATTGTACGGCGGAGGTCATTGTTTGTAAATCATATGTATCAAGCATGTCTTCTGGAAGCCAATCAGGTAGTGTTTCCTCACCAAGGATATCGAGGGCTTGTCGCATGTAGTACCGTAATTGTTTTTGTGTAATACCTTTAGTTAATGAATATTGTGGAACAATACGAGCTGTATGAGTGGTAGTTTGCTTATATTTCTCAAACATCGGATTGTTCATCTGTTGGCCATACTTTTTGGAGTTTGATACTTTACCAGAAGCATATATACGATCACCTTTTTTTAACTGATTGGCAATATAGGGCTGATTGAACCAGATAATGTTTAATGATCCTGAGTCATCGCGCAGTGTAATTTCCGTTAATGAAAAACGTCGCTTCCAACTTTGGCGCTTGCGAACTGCTGTAACCTCACCACATACAGTAATAGCGGAGCCGGGGCTGGCATCAGTAATGTTTATAACATCGGAATAATCATCGTGCTTTTTTGGAAAATAAAACAATAATTCCAGAATAGTTGAAATGTCTAAACGTTGTAATCGTTTATGTATAGCCGGACCAACACCATGAAGTTGATCAACTTTTGAAGATAGTGATAGCGCCATGATATCTACGTTAATCGTTGACGACCAAGAATTTTCTTCATACGAGAAGTTTCTGATTGTACAATATTGTACTGTTTTTTTATTTTCTTAGTACGCTCATCGGCCATTTTTTTCATTAACAATATACCAATAGTATACGTAGGGAAAAGATTAAAGCCAGGGATAAATTCGGCAATTACCCCAATGACGAGTTTACCAACAGTTCTCTTAATAAGCATGCGCTTAAAGAATGTACCCTCACCTAACAAGATGGCTGTTAGTGCACCGCCTAAGAATAGGCTAGCCAGTGTAGTAATAATTCCAAAGTCTGCACCGCCGCCAACCATCCAGTCTATTAAATCTTTAGCGATTGCAATTGCTAAGGCTGCGGCAAATCCTTTAAACTCGCCACTTTTCATACTAGCTTTAATTTGTTGACCAACTCGATCACCAGCTTTGATTACACCGCGTTCAGTTAACTTTCCTTTGGCAGATTTAGCTCCAGCCTCTCCGGCTACAGCGCCACCACCAGCCTGTGCTGCTTCAGCAATTTCTGACTGCTCAGCTGCCTGACTAATCCGTTGTTGTGACTGCTGTATTTGCATGCTCCGTTGTTGTCTAGAGCGCGCTTGCTGCTTCTCTTTGTTTAAGGCAGCTATTTGACCAGCTTGACCAATGCCCTCACCATCAGTATCTTGCTCTCCATCCCCATCTTCTTCAGCTAATTGTTTTTCTTGCTCTGCTTGAGAAAATCGGGCTAATTGTTGCTTGCGTTTTTCAGAGTCATCACCCGCTAAATTTACCATACCTTGCTGAGCAAGTGCTTCCTCATCAGCCGACGATGGTAAGCTCACTGCACTTTGAGGAGGCGCTATACTTTCTGGTTCACCAGGCGCTTCAGGTTCTTGCTCTGCTGTAGCGGCCTCTGCCTCTCGTTCTTCACCAGCTCCTTCACTGCCAAGTTCCTCAATCATACGGGCGGCTTCTTCGCGCTCTTCCGTAGAGACTTCCTGTATACCACCAGAAGGAGTGTAGTTATGCATATCTGCTAGTGATGCTAACGTGGCATTTTGCATCCCATTATTTAGGGCCTGCTGCATAATTTTTAGTATCTCACCAGAATGTTCTTGTAAGGCACTTTCTAGTGCCTTAGGACTTAGCCCATCTGTAGGATCCTCTAAGTTAACCGCAGCCATTATTTGCTCATTCTGCATAAGCTCAGCAGCAATTTTTGGTATCAACGCAAAAAGTTTTTGCGGAGTCATGGAATCTCCACCCTGTGCTTTAATTTTAATATCTTGTGGAACCGCTGAAAGGCGAGCGAGTCCCTCACTAATACCTTCTTTCAAAATATCCGGCTCATTAACAACCCGGTCTCGATATGAGCCTAATTGTGGAGTAGGATTTTCAGTCATCGGTAGGTGTTTCAATTTCGTATGATCCCATTAGGGTAGCAACATCAAGTAATCGAGTATTGCGTTCCTCAATTAATTTATCAACTTCCTGTTGTTTTTGGACATCACTTAATCGCGTATCATTTTCAATGATATTCACTAATGCACAATAGAGTATTCCAAACTCTGCAACTATTTGTTTATAGTAATCATCTTTGATGGTAAGGTCGGTAGCTTGTGCCACAATTGGTAATTGCTGGAGTAGAGGAGTAAGGTTCCCCATTAATCCATGAACTCGTGGATCTGTATCGGATTCTTGCGTAACATCATTCATCCAGGCAGGGGTATCAAATGCAGCCTCAGGCTCATCAAGCTCACCTAAGCGTTTTTGGTGCTTTAATTTAGATAGCTCCAATTGCAATGAGTGCTCCTTAGGAGTAGGTACTGTCATAGGAACATATTATACCAAAATATAAGCAAAATTACAAGCTACTAAATTACAAAAAAACCGACTATTATAGCTGGTTTTTTTGTAATTTGAATTAATACAAATTATAGTTCAAATCCAATAATATAGTCATAGTCAGCAACGGCCTGCCCATTAATAGCCGGTCCAGCGCATGCATGCTTTACCAATTGGTCGTTAAATTTATCGTCTTCAGTTTTATAGAATGCTAGTAGAGGCCCAATAAAATCATCTCCAGCATCTGCATTACAACGGTCAATCGGTCGAGTAGGAGAGTAATAATAGAAGTAATTAGTACCATCATTACTTGGATCAGCTGGTACAGGATTCATATATGGATCCAAAACTGAATCAATAGCGCTGCCAGTGCCAATTACTTCACCGATTGCAGTAATTCCATCATCAGCATTATTTGGAAATCGGCCATTTTCCGAATAAAATGCGCCTAACGCAACTGTAATGGCCTGCATATCAGATATGCGAGTTGCGTCACGGGCTTGTGTTCTGGCCGTGCTAATACGGATAATAATGATAGTTGCCAGAAGGCCAATAATGCCAATTACAAGAAGTAGCTCGATAATAGTAAAGCCTTCTTGACTATTATGCTGGTTATTTATGATATGCATAATTAGGTGTTTTAATTTTTTATTTTAACTCTAATGTGTCCTGGGTAGGAGTTGAACCTACGACCTCTCGGACCGCAACCGAACGCTCTATCCACTGAGCTACCAGGACTGATAATTATGCTCGTTGAATTATACAGGAACGTAATAGATCGTCAATCCCTAAACACGTAACAAACGAGATAATGCCTCTTCGGTAGCTTCATCTTCTCGCTCTAAATCTTCGTACAAATAATCTAATAGAATACGGCGTATTTGAACAGGATTTTGATCCTCTAGATGAATAGGAATTTCTTTTCGTAATGATCCTTGCACCCCAAAATAGAGCAATTTAACAGCTGGTGGTTCATACACAACCCAAAAAGAAGAGAGCTCTTTGTAGGAATAAAATTTATCACCTAGTGCAATGCCGGTTTCCATAATAAGGAAATCAATCATATCTGGATGTCGCCGTTCATGAATGAATAGAATTGATCCAATCAGCAGAATAATAATAGCAAACAGGAAATTTGCCGTAAGTAGTGCGTGAACTAAGAAAAATGCTCCAAAACCAATAGTGGAAATATACCACGCAAAAGAGCGCTCATACTTAATGTATTCTGGAATTTGCCATTCGGCAAGAATTCGTCCGTACTTTGTTAAATCACCTGTGGCCATATAGTGTACATTATACAATATTTGTACGAGATAGTAAACTTTCTGGGCTTGCCATTATTAGTTGATTTCATTATACTAATCAGGCTTGTTTTAATACATTATGGAGAGGTGGCTGAGTGGTTGAAAGCGGCAGATTGCTAATCTGTTATACGGGTTTTTTCCCGTATCGAGGGTTCAAATCCCTTCCTCTCCTCCCGTGCACTATATATGACGGAACTTCTTACTTAATGAGTAGGTAAGTAGTTGTTAGGTAGCAGAATACATCCGGAGAGATGGCAGAGCGGTTGAATGCATTAGTCTTGAAAACTAAAGTGCCCTAACGGGTACCGGGGGTTCAAATCCCCCTCTCTCCTCATAAAAGCAAACACACCTCTCGTGGGTGTGTTTGCTTTTTAATCATAACGGACTTTTAATGTTTTTCAGACTGGGATTTGTTACTTTAGTGTATATTTGAGTTGTTCTAATGTTCGCGTGCCCAAGCAATTCTTGTACATAGCGCACATCTGTTCCATTTTCTAATAAATGCGTTGCGAACGAGTGTCGTAGAGAATGAAAAGTTGCTGGTTTTTTGATTTCTGTTTTTGATAAGCTTTTACGAAACATTTTTTGAAGAGAAGTGGTTGTGATTTTTCCTCCGCGGTTTGATGCAAAAACATAATCATCTGCATTTTTTCCAGCGACTATATTTCTCAAATCGTTTTGCAACTTTTCTGGTAATACACTAATTCTATCTTTCTTACCCTTCCCCCCCTTTTATATGTACAACAAGCTCATCAATACCTAAATCTGCAACGTGTAGTGCAACCACTTCACTCACTCTTAGGCCACAAGCATAACCAAGAGAAATCATCAGCTTATATTTTGCGTTATCAGTAGCGTTAATGATTTTTTCAATCTCTACTTTCGATAATACTATTGGTAATTTCTTATCTCTCTTTGCCAATTTCAAATTAATCTTTTGTGGATCTTTCAAGACTTCCGCATACAAAAACTTTACCGCATTAAGTGCTAGATTGATGGTTTGTGGAGATTGTTTTCGTTTGTGTTTATCAAGTAAAAACTCTTCTATAGCTTTTTGCTTGTTTATTATTTCGTTCTCCTTTGAAAATGTGATGTAATCTTTAATGTATCCTAAATAGACTCTTTGTGTTTTAGGAGAATAGTTTCTTAAACGTAATATTCGTTCTGTTTTATCTAAAACACTCTTCATATTTTGGATTGTAACAAGAGTTTGTATAACATACAAATATTTGATATTATTAAGTTAATAAATTTAGATAAACACTAGTTACTCGCAATCGCTACGCTCCTTGCGCACAACGGCTCCGGGCTTCGCCCGTGTCATCCGTAGTCGCTACGCGACTCCGTACAACACGGGTTATACGCCATTTTACTTCACCGACTTCGTCGGTTTCGTAAAACATCGTATAACCCGGAGCCATTATATGACCTACATTTAGGATGATAGAACGATAAATTTATAATAATGCAACTATGAAAATAAGAAATATTATAACAGTATCGGTAGCAATTCTGTTATTTATTACAGCAATTTTACACAAAGAACAATTAGATTTAAACTAGCCCTCAGCCTATACAGGAAGTATATATATTCCAATAGAAATGGTGCTGGCAATAGTAACCATAATTATGCTGTGCATAGGTATGGTTTTTTTAATTGTCTATCTTTTAAAAAAGGATTGGAAAAAATTGCTATATACAGTAATTGTAGTATTTATATCAGTAGTAGTATTTGTATTGTCAGTACAAATTGATGCTCCAACATATACTATACATGACATAATGTGAAGAGCCTTATATTAGTTAAATATAAGGGATGGGTATATACTTAAATGAGGTAGTAACTTTACAAGTAAAGTATTAAATACCCAAAATTATGGAAAAAGAAAATATCCTATTAGAAAAGCAGCAGCATGCAATGCATGAAACTAAGGATTGGATTTATGCGCTTAAGCTTGCTTTTGGTATTTTTATTATCGTAGTGTATTACCATTACATGCGAAGAGGGGTATTCTTACCATTTTTTTCAGAAAACACCGTTAGCTTTTTAGATATGGCTAATAAAGGATTTGCTATTACAGCAGTTTTTATGATTACCATTTCCATCCTCATTGGTCCATTAGCTCAGTTTCTTCCTTCTTGTGGTAAGAAAATAGGATATCGCAAAGAAATAGGTATTGTGGGTGTTTTTTCAGCTATTATTCATTTAATTATATCGTTGTTATTTTTACCTTGGAAGTATGATGTTGCTTGGTACCAAGATCATCGAGCTTCAATTATTTGGGCGATTTTATCAATTATTGTTTTAATTGTAATAACAGTTACTTCTACTAAATATCACTTGGTTACTTTTGGATATAAAAAGTGGAAAAGAATACAAAGATTAGTATATCTTGGTTTACTGTTTGCTATTTTGCATATCATGGTATTAGGCAAGATTGCTGGATGGAAAAAATGGTTCGCCGATCCCTCCGTTACTTATTATTTACCCCCAGGAACTTTAGTAACTATTAGTTTTGTTGCTTTAGCATTATTAGTTCGATTCATTGTGCTATTTAAAAATAAAAAGTAATCAGTAACAAACTTACCACAAGTGAGCGCTTAATCTAAGGCAATAACAGCGGCATCAACATTATTGCAGCCAGCTATTCGTAATATACGAGCGCAGTGTTGCAGGGTAGAGCCAGTGGTGCACACATCATCAATAAGTAGTACATTAGCTTCTGGCAGTAGGGAGTCGTTCGTATCACGTAACTGAATGGCTCGTATAATATTTGTTAAACGTTCAGCTCTACCCAGTTCGGCTTGCGGCTTAGTATATAGCATTCTTTTAAGCGGTTGATATAGTTGTATGGGTAGCTGCTGTGCAATAATTTCACTTTGATTAAAGCCACGTTCGCGCTTACGTTTATTATGTAGCGGCACCGGAATGACGTAATTATAAGAGTCTAGATAAAAAGATTCAGCTAGTAGTATCCCAAATATGTTTCCTATATGCGATATAGAATCATATTTCATTGTACGAATACTTTCCTGTAATACTGGATGCTCATAGCGCGCAAGATAGTGTAATGTGGTAATATCTTCTGCGATAACACCTGGCATACTACTCGGCGGAACAGATTGTGGTGAAATGATCTTGAATGAACAGCTGGTACACAGCCAAATATCCCATGTCCCACAACCAATGCAGCGAATAGGGAAGATGGTATTAAGAAAAGATTGTAACATAAAAGCGCACCCAACCACGGGTGCGCTCAATACAAAAACTATACAGTGTTATTTACGTTTTGTAAAGGTTATTTCTTTATTTTTATAACCTATCGATATTTTATCTCCGGTGAGAAACTCATCGCTGAGTATTTTTTCTGCTAGTGGATTTTCAATTGCGTCTTGAATAGCACGTTGTAGTGCGCGGGCACCTTCATCTGGCGTGTAGCCAATTTTAGCAATATGCTTTTTCAGCGCTTTAGTAGCGTTTAATGTAATTCCGCGTTCCTTTGCACGTTCATAAAGATCTTGCAGACGTAGATCAACGATAGCTAAGATATCATCTTCAAGGAGTGGTTTAAATACTACTAACTTATCAATGCGATTTAAGAATTCTGGACGAAATTGTTCACGTAATTCTTTTAATACATCATCTTTTACAGTTTCATAATCTGGAGCGCTATCACGTGTATCGTCATGAGCAAACCCAAGTTTAGCTTGATCGCGGAATTGTTTTAGCCCAACATTAGATGTCATGATAATGATGGTATTCTTGAAGTTTATTTTCTTACCAGTAGAATCTGTAAGATGACCTTCGTCAAGAATTTGCAGCAGAAGGTTAAATACATCGCGATGAGCCTTTTCAATTTCATCAAACAATACAATTGAATACGGTCGATGTTTTACTTGGTCGGTGAGCTTAGCGCCTTCTTTGTATCCAACATAGCCGGCAGGGGCACCAATAAGTTTTGAAGTAGTAAAGCCTTCAGAAAATTCTGACATATCAATGCGAATGATATTGTCCTCGCTGCCAAATACTGTACGGGCCAGTGTTTTAGCTAATTCAGTTTTACCAACCCCAGATGGGCCAAGAAAAATGAATGATCCTGTTGGACGGTTTTCAACATTTAATCCTGCACGTGAGCGCCGCACTACATCAGCTACTGCTTTCGTAGCTTCCGGCTGGCCGATTACATTTGCGTCAAGGGCCTCTTGGAGATTAACTAGTCGCTTTTTCTCTGAATCAATAAGTTCTTCAATAGGTATTTTGGTCATGCGTGCTACTACTGCGGCAACATCCTCAGCGGAAATAGTACCAAGATGCTTTTGATGCATTTTTGATACCTGCTTAGTAAGGCTTTCTAGCTGTCCTTTTATTTCGCGTTCTTTCTTTTTTAAATCAATGGCTTCTTCAAACTTTTCATCACGCACCAGTGTAAGTTTTTGAGATTGAATAACACGGAGCTTCTTTTCTAAATCGAACATACTTTGTTCTAGGGGATTGGTAGATTTTCGTACACGATGGCGAGCAGCCGCTTCATCAATTAAATCAATCGCTTTGTCTGGCAGGAATTTATCTTGATTGTACCGTACAGATAATTTTACCGCTTCCTCAATTGCGTGATCCGAAATATTCACTCTGTGGAACTGCTCATAGTTCTTACGAATGCCCTTCAATATTTCAATGGCATCTTCAATACTTGGCTCTTCAACATGAATAGGTTGAAAGCGTCGCTCTAGAGCAGAATCAGATTCTATATGCTTGCGATATTCTTGCAGAGTAGTAGCACCGATACAGCGGATTTCACCACGCGCTAAGCCGGGCTTAAGAATATTCGCTGCATCCATAGCGTTGCCACCGGTTCCGCCAGCACCAATTAATGTATGAATCTCATCGATAAATAAAATAATATCTTTATTCTCTTTCAGTTCATCGGTAATTTGTTTGAAGCGCGCCTCAAATTCACCACGGTACATTGTGCCGGCAACAACCAGGCCAAGATCTAATCGAAAGATTTTCTTGTGTAGCAATACATCAGGTACTTTTCCTGTGATAATACGCTTAGCTAAGCCTTCAGCTATCGCTGTTTTACCAACTCCGGGCTCACCAAGTAGGATAGGATTATTTTTTGTGCGGCGCGATAAAATATGAATGAGTCGTTCTACTTCTTCCTCGCGACCAATGACAGGATCAATATCTTTTTGAATCTTTGTATCGGTAAGGTTAGTGCTAAAGAAATCAAGTGCCGGAGTATTTGACGTTGGCTCTTTATCAAAATCTGGCTTCTCAGTAGTGATCACTTCTTCACTGTCTTCAGATTCATCAGTAAAAATTGATCCTAAATCAGGGAAGCGGGAAGTACTTTTCAACACATTCACAACCTGCTTACGAATATTGTCGCTAGATACATTGTTAGCTTTAAACACCTTTTGTAATTGCCGATCTGGCATTTCAATAATACTCAGCAAGAGGTGTTCTGTGCCAATATATTTATGTTGATGTTCAAAAGCTACAACTGCTGCGTGCTCAAGAACCTGAACAGCTTCTGCGGATAATTGAGGAAGTGCAAAAGATCGTTCGCCTTGAGGCCATTGAATTGAGTGCAAATATTTTTCTAGTAACTCTGGATGTAATTTGTACTTATGAATAATTTCATTAGCAATGCTACCATTTTGCTTACTGAGACTAATAAGCAAATGGAGGGGGAGTACTTTAGGGTGCTTTAATTGAATAGACGAGTTAATAGCACGTACTAATGTATGTTTTAAATTTGTTGTAAATTTGTTAAGAATATCTAGAGCCATAATAGAAATGAATATTATTTGATATCGTTATACAATACGTAGTTATAGGTTATAACGAGGATACTACTAATAAGGGCAGCTAGCGGATAACCAACAATTGGAACGAATTGAATGATGAATGAGATTACAAATAAGTTGATTAATAAAATAGCTTCACGTATGAGTAATCCCCAGAAATGTTTTTTTACCAACCCAATACTTCCAGTAATAGCTTGCCACGCATTAGTATCCTTATTAAGTAACATATACGGTGAGAACATAAAGAAGAGTGTGAGTAGTGCGATGATAATTGTAGGCATCACATTACTTAGCGCTTCTGCCCAGGTATTTACCAATGAAATATCGAAGAGACCAATAACCAGAATTGCAACAAAAATGGCAATGTAGGTAAGTATGGTTAATAGTAAATAAATAGTACCCATTATAATAATCATCCAAACATACTGACCAAGATATTTTATGGCGCTTGGGAAAATAGTACTAATAGTAATGGTTTTATGTTTTACAAGTACCAACGGAGCAGCGATGAACGCTAAAATATCTACAAATAGTACAGTTATGATAGCTACTAATGCGAATACAAATGTACGATTACCTAGTTTGAATAACTGAATAAAATCATCGTATGAGGTAACGGTATTAATATCATTTACAAATAATCCAAGTGATGTCCAAAAGAATATGTATGAAATAACCATTGGTACTGCTATAGCAAATAGCAGTTCGAGAAAATGTTTTTCTAGCAAGGTAAGTGTTGCCCGGATTAAATCGCTAAATGATAGCATTTGCGAATGATTTTTGTTGGTTTGTGCTGTCATAAGTTATGGTATTAAGCAATAGATCGTAACGCCGCGATGCGTTCTGCAGCTGGCGGATGGGTTGAAAATAGATTGCGCCATTTTCGTTGTTTCCCAAACGGATTAGAGATAAATAAATGTGCAGTGGCAGAGTTGGCTCGCTTCATTGGAGCAGCGTACATATTGATTTTTTCCAAAGCTCTGGCTAGTCCTTCCGGATAGCGGGTGAGGAGCACTCCAGATGCATCTGCTAGGTACTCACGTTTACGAGATACTGCAAATTGAATGAGCTTAGAGATGATTGGTGAAAAGATAATAAGTACAATACCTATTATAGCCAATATGAGGCCTACATTACCAGCTCGTGAACTACGGTTATTATTTCCAAAGAAACTAAAGCGAAGAAACCAATTTGCTAGCAGGCTCACAATGCCAACACAGATAATCACAATCGTCATAACTCGAATGTCATAGTTTTGAATATGTGATAACTCGTGTGCGGCCACACCTTCTAATTCTTCATTTTCAAGCACTTGTAATAGGCCGGTAGTAAATGCTACTGAAGCGTGTTCAGGATCACGACCGGTAGCAAAGGCATTTGGTACAGAATCTTCAATAATATATACCTTTGGCATTGGCATGCCGGCAGTAATCGTAAGATTTTCAATGATACGATACAGTTGCGGATTATCTTCCTTAGCAATCGGACCGCGAGCACCTGAAGTGAGGAGTGCAACTTTATCACCACCGTAATAGCTAAATAGCGACATGCCTGTTGCAATACCTACAGCGAGCACAAGTGCGCCTGGTCCTGCATCAGAGAGGTAGGCGAAGGCAGCTCCGATGAACAAGATAATAATCATGAAGCCAATGATGAGTAGAACTGACCTCCGCTTATTTGAACGAATATGCTGGTATGCGGTCATTAAAACTTCACTTCAACGTTTTCACGTTCTTTCGGATCTTCTACTTCAAAGAATTCACGCGCTTTAAAGCCAAGCATTCCAGCAATAATACTATTTGGAAACATTTGTATTTTTGTATTGAAGTCTCGTACTACGCCATTGTAGAAGCGACGAGCAGCTTGAATTTTATTTTCAGTATCAGATAATTCATCCATTAATTGCATCATTGGCTGATTACCTTTTAAGTCTGGATAATTTTCAAATGCAATTCGTAAGTTACCTAATAATCCACCCAATGCGTTTTCGGCTTTAGCTAGGCCGGATTGATCTCCAGCGTCTTGAGCCGCCATTGCCTGTGATCGTGTTTTGGTAATGTTTTCAAGTAAGTCTTTTTCATGTGTGAGGTATCCTTTGGCGGTATTTACCAAATTTGGAATTAAGTCATGACGACGTTTTAGCTGAACGTCAATATCAGACCAACCTTCTTCAACTTGATTTTTTAAACGGATTAATCCGTTATAAAGAACAACTGCCCATAATGCAGCTAATATAACTAAGCCGCCGGCTATGAGCAAAACGATAAGTGCAATTCCCATAAGTGTTTCTATAAATATTAATTAACTCGAATTGATTATATTATTCAACGAGATCTGTAATTTCTTCAGGAGCAGCTGTGATTCGTTGCACGGTTGTAATAAATTTACGATCGGCTGTAAGAATATCTTCTCGTGTATACGCTGTAATAATATCACCGGTAACTATATCTTCTCGTGCAAGTGTCGTGCTAAGTAGATCGCGCTTGCCATTCTCTATAATAACCTGATTTTCTTGGTAGATAGTTTCTTGCTGCAAATCAAACTGTACTATATGTGAATCGTTAATCGTTTTTTTAGGGTTTTCAAGTGTAATTGAGCTGGCATCAATTGAACGAACATACCCGGTGAATGAATGAACAGCATTTTCTGAGTTGGGTGCATATTCGGAAGCGCTATCATTGGTAGGTGTAGCGGGTTCATTGATTTGTTGTTCAAACACATCGTTGGCTATATTGGGTTGCTCGTACACATACTCTCGATCAGGCACTTTTTGCATCCCAATCCACCTACCAAGTACATAGGCAAAGATGCCTACAGTACAAATTGTAATTATCGTAAATGTCCAATATGTTGCTGACACTTTTGAACCTGACATCATTGATATTATAGTGAATTTTACCCCTAATTGTCAATTAATATCATCATTAACGCTTTTGTGCGATTTATGGTATAATTTGAAGGTCACATGAAACAAAAACTGTATAAAATATTAAGCGTTGTTTCGCTGAGCTTGGCTGTTATGGTGTTTGCTGGAGAGGTTTTTGCGCAGGCAACTTGGGCTGAGCCAGATTGCAATCCATCAGATGATCCAACTATTTGTAATATTTCGGCTCCGATTAACGTTTCAGATTCTGATCAAACAAAAACTGGCGGACTTAGTATAAATGGCACTCTTGAGGCTACTTCATCATTCCAATATACAGGTGCAACAGGTAGTTTTTCTGTAACACCTGATTCTATTACCGATTCAATGGTAGAGGATGATCTTACAGCCAATATATTTATTCGTGATGGAGATTATTCCTCCCCTGGCTATCAGGCAGTTAATTTAGGTTCGTGGAACACTGTGTTTACTTCTAGTGATGAAGTAACTGGCATGCTTGACGCAGCTGCCATTGAGCCAACTTCTGAATATTGGGTAAATGAAACTGGCGATACTATGACTGGGCAACTATCCATCCAGCCTCCTGATACAGCATTAGATATTACTCATTCCACAGCTAATACAAGCCATGCAATTGATATTTATGTTTCTTCATCCGTAGATGACGGTAATTCTCTTACTGGCGCTAAAGCGTTGTATATTGAATCAGATAGTCCGGATATAAATGCTATTCCTATTTACGTTGATGTGAATGGTTCTGCAAAAACTGGCATTTATGTCGAAACGAACGCTAGTAATAGTACGGGTATTTATGTGAATCAAAGCGGTGTTAATGCTCCTGGCATTTATGTTGCGGCCGATGATAACGGTGTAGAAAGTTATAGTAGTTCTGCTGCTGGTGTACGTGGTGAAACAAATAGTGCATATCAAGCGGGTGTAATTGGTTATACAGGCGCTGCAAGCTCTTACGGTATATTAGGTGAATCAGCACAAGCTGAAGGGGTATATGGAAATACCTATAATGGTAGTGGTGCGTATGGAACAGTTGGTTGTGCGAATAATGCAAATTGCGGACGTTGGGGAGGTAGTGAATATGCAGGACTCTTTGATAATGGCACGCTAACATTTGGTCGTGTTATTGGTAATGACTTCTTACCAACAGACGATGAGACGTATGGATTATATTCGTATGCAGCTGGAGCAAATCTGGGATCCATTAAATTAAGTGGCGTAGACTGGGGCGATGTTACATTATTTGCAAGTGACGGAAGTGAATTATGGGTACATCATAATCATTCTAGTAATCCAGCGCATTGGCGTATAGATGGTTCTACAATGCAGGAAAATATTAATCGACCATTTGGTTCAGCGGGATATACTGGCGCTACTCTGGCTCCTAAAGGATTAGTAGCTGTACACGACAGCGATGGTGAAGTTTGTGAATGGGAAAAGCGAGCTGATAGATTCCAATGTCCGTATGGTGCTGGTGATCCAGGATTTATTGATGGTACGCGCGCTGGAATCGTAAAATTATATTTTGATGGAAAATATTTTTGGGGAGGTAAAGATGTTAGTAAAGGTATGGTACGATTTGATGCAGATTATAGTAATAATGTAGCTACACCAGCAACCGCGGGGTGGGGGCCGAATTCAAAAATCCGTGATATTATTTTGGCCGATAATGATATCTATTATATTGAAGATAGAGATCCAGTTACAAATGAATCCCGCATTGTTAAGTTAGATAGAAATGGCAATTCTATTATTCGGGACTGGACATTTACATCATATGATTTGGATTCTTTAGTATTTGATGGAAAGTATTTATGGGCCTCAGCTAGTGATGGACCCGTAAGTGCCGGAGGTGTTTTTCAGGGGCTTATGCGCATCGATGTTGAAACCGAAGTTACGGATAAGTTTGATTTTAACTCATCTTATCCAACAGATTTTGATTCCCCAACTGATATGGTATTCGATGGAACATATATTTGGGTATTATTGAAGGGTTCTAGTAAAGCTGCCCGGGTTAGTCCATTTATTAAAGATGGTGCGAGTCTTGCCGTGGTGAATGATGAATTTATAGATTTTGCAATTCCTCCACATATGATTACGTACGATGGGAATTCAATTTTTATTATTGGTGATAATGGTACCGCTGGTAGTACCAAGATATATAAATTAGCTGCTGGTAAGGGGTATGGCCAAGATTGGAGTGGCGTATTGCCACGAGAGGGTATTTCTCTATGGGATTATAATACCGGTAATGGTGCGTGCATTAGGGTTGAATCGGGAACTTTGGCCGTCTATACAGGCGCATTATGCAATTAAGAGTAGTTATATTAATAGTATCGGTATTAGCGATATTCCCGCAGGTAGTAAGTGCTGCAGTGAATTGGTCGGAGTGTCGTACAGAAGTGTATACGGATACATTGCCAGTTGGAACAACTGCTCAAAATTTTGATTTCCAACAACCGCCAGTTGATAATAGTAAGGCATTTGTATTAGTATCGGCTACTGGCGCCAGTATAGTGAGACCGGGTAGCGAGCACATGGTGAGCGGGCAAATCACTAGCGGAAATCGTTTACGGATTACTCGTGAATCATCAGCGGGTGATATAGAGTTTTCAGCGCAACTTATAGAATGCTTTAATAATGAAATTTTTGTTCAGCGCAATATAGTAACGTTAAATCCTGGTCAGGATACAGTAACTGATATATTAACTACGTCTATCGACGTAAGTAAGTCTATTGTACTGGTAAGTGCTCGAACAGATGATTCGGCGAACGCTGAGTACACGGCATTAGTGACGGGTGAGTTACTTAGCGACACAGAAGTACAAATCCAGCGCGATAGCAGCGCTGTTAGTAGCACAACAAATATACGATATGTAGTTGTAACATTTTCCGATGAATCTGGTGCTTCAGTGCAAACAAATTCAATTGAATTACCCAGTGGGGCAGCTGATATAAGTGAATCGCTAGCTACGGAAGTGGATACCGAGCGAACTTGGTTGTATTGTAGTTATGATGCGGATGATCCTGCGGTGCGGGCCTCAGCCGTTGGATGTGAGTTAACCGATTCTACAACGGCAACATTTTATCGTTATGCAAGTGGAGCATATACGAACACTATTCGTTATTATGCAATCGAATTTCCGCCAAATACAGTTACCATTACGCGTGGTTCATATAGCGATAACCCGTCTGGAACGGATGACACATTATATTATGAGAACGTAACTATTGATAATATTGGAGATCCACAACGAGCCTTTGTCTATCAAACAAATACAACTGATAATCAGCTTACAGGATTTCCTAAAAATCGTTGGTTAGCATATTTAACAAGTGCTACAAGTATCTATCAAGAATTTTGGCGGCCAGGTAGCAGCTCAAGTGATGCTTTTACAAAATATTATCAAGTTATTCGATTTCCACATTATGAAGCTACTGGATTTGGCTGGATTGGAAATACACCAGATGATACTTCCTCTGGGGGTGTAGGGTTAATTAGTTTTAATTGTGATAATTTTACAGGAACATATTTAGGAACGTTGTGTAGTGATGGTAGTGGTAGTTCACGCTATGATTATGCAGTGCAGTTAGAAACGGGGGGTTGCGGAGCGGCTTGTGATGTTACCGGACAGGCATGGCTTGGATCTGCCTGCGCAGGATCTGGTTGTGTATCAGCAACTGGCGATTATTATCCAATAGGCATTGTTGATTTCGATCCAGCCATCGATCCCGGTAGCTTACCCACAGTAGTTGGTGATGATCCTGCTACCGTAGGTGAAGATGAATCACTTGATGCACACTGGAATGAAGAAACAGAAGAGCTTTACGGCTGGGCGCGTTTTCAGGTATTGCGTGATTATGAAGATAATGTTGTATTAGGGCCAAATGATGATTGGGGATGGATAAAATTGCGAGGAGATGTTAATGATGGGGTATGCACTTTGTATTCAGGTGATTGTGATGAATATGGAGTGTTGTTTGATAGAGATACAAGTACATTTTCTGGTTGGTCATGGAATGATAACGGTACAGATGCTAGCAGTATAGAAGTTGAAGGAAGTGGCTTTGGTTGGATTAAATTTGACCTTTCAGAAACAACCACAGGAACACTTACGCCATGGTTACGTACAGTGCAGGGCGATGTATATGTTAATGATGATGTTGATATAACGCCTGCGCCGGGCTCACAATTTAATGGTACCTTTCTTATTGAATCCACTGGATTGGTTAAGGATTTTACTAGTGAGTATGCAACGCTTGATCCAGAATTTGCATTTCGACATTACGTAGATGTCATTGGTTTTCCTGAGGATAATACCACCGATGTGTATCGTGGAGATATTGGAAGTGTGAATGTTGCTGAACTTATTCGGCAAGCCACAGAAGATGGAAATGCATATACTGGTACGAACTGTGATGAAAGCATTTTTGGTGGGTCATCGGTATTGTTAGATAACCAAACCTATTATTGTGAAGGTGATCTTACTATCTCTAGCAATATCTCATTTGTAAACGGAATAAATTTAGAAATTGGTAGCGGTACCATTGTAGTAGGTGGTGACTTGATATTAGAAGATAATATTACGTACGCGGATAATAATTATAATTATTTTGATCATATTGCGAATATCGCATCAGTAGGTTGGGTGATTGAAGGTTCTGTAGAGGTGAATCCAACAGTAAATAACTTAGCTGGAGCCTTTATTGTATTGGGCGACGCTGGCGTAGATCCAGATTTTGTTACAGGTGTTGGATCAGAACAATTGAATATTTCAGGATTAGTAATGGCGCGTGGATTTGAGTTTGGTCGCACTCATGTGGGAACTAGTGGTAATGAAGAGCCAGCTGAAGATATTGTATATGATGGAAGGACGCTTGCGAATCCACCAAAAGGACTTGAAGATTTGTCCAAGATATTGCCTAGTATACAATAATTTGTTTACTAGGAGATTTGATTTTACTTGGAAAACGTGCTATAATTCGTAACATACATGGCTTCAAAAGGTAAAGAAAATTATATTGGAATAGATTTGGGTACTTCAGCCTTAAAAATGGTTGAATTACATAATGAAAAGGGCCGTCCAAAGCTAGTCACATATGGATATATTGAAAAACCTAATAAGATATTAAAGGTTGATACTGCTGAAGCAAAGAAAGAAGTTGTTGAAAGTATTAAGAAAGTTGCCGACAAAGCTAAGGTAACAACTAATCGGGTTGTGGCAGCATTGCCAAGTTATACCGTCTTTTCTTCTATCATCACGTTACCCGAGATGAATAAAAAAGAATTGGATGCCGCAGTGCAATGGGAGGCTAAGAAATTTGTTCCTATGCCGCTGGATAAAATGGTATTGGATTGGCAATTGCTTGATGACAACGAAGATACAGTAAATATGCCAGCCCAGAATGCTCCAGGTGATCTAAATAAAGAGGGGAAAGGAGCTAATTCACAAGTAACAACTCAACCAAAGAAATATAGTAAAATTTTACTTACCGCTGCACCAGCCGATCTTGTATCGCGCTTTGTAGAGATTTTTCAGCTAGCTGGTATGAGTTTAGAAGGATTAGAAACTGAAGCATTTGCACTAGAACGTTCATTAGTAGGGCATGATAGAGCTCCAATTTTATTGGTAGATATTGGTGCATCCACTACAAACATTTCTGTTGTTGTTTCAAGCGTGCCTGTGATTAATCGTAGTATCGATCTTGGTGGTCAAGCAATTACTAAAACTATTGCCAACAGTTTGAATGTTGATATAGAGCGTGCGGAGCAGTTTAAGAGGGATTTCGGGTTAGTACAATCTGGTGCTACCGGTAATCAAATCCCAAAACGTATTGAGTTTATGGTGTCTTCGGTAGTGAATGAGATTCGTTATGTATTAAATTTATATCACAATCAGAGTAACGCACAAATTGAAAAGATTGTGCTCACAGGCGGATCCGCTTGGTTGCCAAATTTACCACAATACCTTTCACAAATATTAAATATGAAGGTGATTATCGGAGATCCGTGGTCACGTGTAATTTATCCAGTAGAAATGAAACCAGTACTGGCTGAAATTGGACCACGTTTAGCTGTGTCAGTAGGTTTAGCAATGCGTGAAATTGTATAAACCATGGGTGGAATTAATTTTTTAGATAAAAGTGATGAAAATAATAGCGGTTCACAATCACGTCGCTATCAGTTTGAATATACAAATCCGGCATTAGAGAAAGCTCGAAAAAAGAAGCGTAAATCGGGATCATTATTATCTCGATCGAAAAAAAGTAAAGCACCAAAAGCTAGAGACAGTAAAAAATCCAAAGCTGCTACTCAGTCAGATGGGTCGGTATTTTCAGTAGGCCCGGCTACTAGTGGTAAAGCCGGTGCTGTTATAGATCCAAAACAAACCAGTCCGGCCAAAGAGGGTGGTAAAATAAAATACGCGCCAAAACGTTCAGAATTATCACAAGCCGACAAACAAGAGCGGGGCGTACTATACAGTACGCAAACGGCAGCTCCAGAACCAACTCCTATTTCGGATGGCGATAAAACTCCATTTTCAACAAAAGTATCGAAGCCGGCTCCAGCCCAGGCACCTGTATCAGCTCAGCAAAAAATAGTCTCGCCATCGAAACCTACGATGGTTGCGCCAGAGCGACAGCGTCCAGTTAGCTCAATTGATTCAAGTCTACCGCAATTTACCGAGACCCCAAAGAAATCACGAGTTATTCCAACCCCTCCGCCACCACCGCAACATAAAGTAGCTAAAGTAAAGAAGGTAGTTCCTCAAAAAGCACAAAAATCTACAGCTAAGGTAAAGCCAGTTAAGCCTCATCCTCAACCGATTCCTGTTGCGCCAGCGCAGGTTGCGGCGCCTGTTGCCGTGCCGGCTGCAGCTGCGCCCAGTAAGTCAGTGGTTCCAGCTCAACCTGTTATTGATAAAACTCTTCCGCAATTTACCGAGGCCCCAAAGAAATCACGAGTTATTCCAACTCCACCACTACCACCAAAACACGAGATTACAAAGGCGGAGAAGGTAGCTCCTGTACCAGCAGTGCCTCAGCCGATTGCTATCAGCTCAAAGAAGCCAACTATACCAAGCGCACCGGCTGTTCCTGAGCCTCAACAATCTATACCCCATCAACCTGTACGGTCGGTAGCGCCACAACCAAAGACAACTACACCGGCGGCACCGCAACCAACTACTGAGGGATTAGAGCAAGCACAACATGCTGCTATTATAGATGCGCCAGGAAAGATTCATGCTCAGAACGTTGAGCATGATCATGGTCACCTTACTGATCCACAAGATAGTGATGATGCTGGCTTGGGTGTAAATTTACTTCCTGAAGATTTACTGCGTCAATTAAATCCAATATCGCGAGTTATTCAACTTGTAAAATTGGCATTAATAACGATTACGGGTGTAGGGTTAGTATTCGCTGGTATGATTGGATATCAATCGTATTTTATTATTCAAACCAAAAACAATCAGGTAGAAATCTCTCGATTAGAAAATGAAATTACCGGATTTAGTAATTTGCAACAAGAAATTAATGCGCGCAATGAACAGATTACTACAGTAGCGAATTTATTACAGCAACATACGTATTGGACTAATGTATTCACAGTACTAGAAGCCTATACATTACAAAATGTGTACTACACATCATTCACCGCTAACTCTGAAGGATCCATTACTGTTAAGGCGGTAACTACTGATTTTGCAAGCGTTGCTCAACAAGTAACTGTGATGAACGACGCTCAAGATATTATTAGTGTTACTTCTAGTCAAGCTAAGCGATCTACAAAATCTTCTGGTGAAGAGAGTGAAGAAGTATTGGAAGAATTAGGAGAGTCCGTTACTGAAAGTGTAGTAGATGATGTAAAAGTAGTGCAATTTAGTATGTCAATTCAAATCGATCCAACCGTATTACATAATAACAACTATGCAGTTAACGACTGAGAAAACTAGATCATTCCTTGATCAATACTACGTACATATTGCCATCACAATGGTAGTAGTTATTATTATCGGTGGATTTTTTGTACTCTTATGGCCACAATATCAGTCGTTACAACAATCGGGTGTACTTGAATATCAAGAGGCAGTAAATACATTAGAAACTCGACAAAAGTATCTTGGTCAATTAGAAGCCATGGAAAAGAATTTTACCAATACGGATACCCGAGTATTACGCACAATAGAAAAAGTATTACCATCATATCGTCCGTCGGTAGCAACGTTTCAAGAGATTGAATTATTTCTTGAACAAGAAGGGTTTGTAGTTACTGCCATCAATGTTGCTACTAAAGCTGATACACCATCAACTCCAGCTGATGTGTATGCAGTAGACGTAGCTGATAAAGAACCTGCTTCAGAATTTGGCGATGAAGTGCAGGCGTTAAGTATTACAGTAGGTATTGAATCGGCTAGCTTTACATACGCAGGATTTAAAAATTTCCTTACAACCTTAGAAGAGTATGAACATTTACTGGAATTAAGTTCAATTAGTTTTGGAACCGAAACAAATGGAGCTAACCTAGTATTTACCACTTATCAACAGGCTCCCAGTAAGGAAGAGCTTGATGCCATTCAATCAATAGAAATAGAATAATACTTATGAGTGCACCGCGTCGTCAACAAAATACTATTCGCCCAGTTATATTGTTAATGGTGGTTATTTTCTTTATCGCTAGTGGATACTTATTATTTAACTTTTACAACGAAAGTAGTCTGTCAGAAATTACTGCTCAGCGGGTGGCTCGTCAAAATGTAATCAAGGAGCCAGTCGTGGAAAATCTTCCAATAACATCTCTGCAAACTGATCAATACTATGAATTATCGGATAAGTATTTCACTGAGTATGCAGAGCAAGTTGGTGTTATCGCTGAGCAGTATCCATCTCCATCACTTCCTCGCACTATAAAGATAGAGGATACAGCTATTGGAAATAGCGTATATATATATTGGCAAGCGCCACTAGAGCAAACATACGATGCGGTAGAGATTTATCGTTCTCAAACCGAGACTAGCATCGATACGCAAGTGGCCGTTATTCCAAAATTAGAAGGGACCTTTATTGATACTGGATTAGAAAATAACACCACATATTATTACTCACTTCGTACGGTGCGTACTGTTGATGGACAGGAATACGTATCGGCATTCAGTGAAATAATTTTTGTAACACCTAGTGATTCTACGCCACCAGCTCCACCGCAAAATGTGGCAGTGGAGCGTGATTTAGAGCATAGCGGAGATTTACTGATAAGCTGGGATCAAATTACTGATACTGATGTAAAGGAAATTCGTGTACGGCGCAGCATCGTTGCTGGTGAGATAGGTGATGTATTAGAAACTGTTGATGTAACATACAATCAATTACGCGATTCAACTGTAGATCAAGGAGTGGCGTATTACTACACCGTTACAGCAGTTGATGCGTCTGGTAATGAATCGGCAACGCGTTTGTTAGTTGCTGCACATGGTAACGACGAACCCTTTTTAGGTCAGAAAAGCGCTGAGCAAGCATTGTATCCAGAGCGTGATTTTGAAGAATAATATTTAACTATACTCATGGCTTACGATTTTTCAGCCAACGTGATTACTACGCTGCAAAATAAGCAATTGCTTACGTCGCAGCAGGTAATGGACATTCAACAGTCTGCAGCTCAGGGCAATGTAGACTTGATTCAAGTTCTGGAAGAAAAGCGATTAGTCACAGCTGATGATTTAGCTAAGGCTAAGGCTGAAATTCTCAATATTGATTTTGTAGACTTATCTAACATCGAAGTATCAACAGAGATTTTAAAAATTATTCCACAAGAAACCGCTGAAAATTATCATATCGTACCATTTGCTATTGAAGAAGATATTATCAGCGTAGCGTTTGAACACCCGGAAGATTATCGAGCGATTGAAGCACTCGATTTTATTGGTAGGCAAGATAAAGTTCGGTTTAAATATTTTAGTACAACTGAGTTCAGTATTAAGCACATTCTTCGGCAATATCAAAACTTAAGTTCAGAAGTGGAACAAGCCTTGGCTTCAGCTGATGTTGATGACATTGATTTAGGAGATGCAGATATGACTCACACGGAAGAGGTGGTAAAAACTGCTCCGGTATCAAAAATGATTTCGGTAATTCTTAAACATGCTATTGAGGGGCAATCTTCTGATGTACATATTGAACCCATGAAAGACGAAACTCGTGTTCGTTATCGAGTAGATGGCGTATTGCACACCTCATTAGTATTACCAATAAAAGTGCATGCGGCATTAGTAGCGCGCATTAAAGTGTTGGCAAACTTAAAGCTTGATGAAACGCGTCTACCACAAGATGGTCGTTTCAAAATGAAATATGAAAAGCGGGATGTAGAATTTCGCGTCTCAACATTACCATTACTGGATCACGAAAAGGTAGTAATGCGTATACTTGATACATCTTCCAGCGTAGTAACGTTAGAAGAATTAGGTTTTCAAGATAGAAATTTGGAGAAAATTCAGGAGCACATCTTAAAGCCGCATGGTATGTTACTGGTAACTGGCCCTACTGGTTCTGGTAAAAGTACCACCCTCTATTCTTTACTCACCATGCTTAATGTGGAGGGTGTAAATATTATTACGTTATAAGATCCAGTTGAATATAATTTAGCTGGCATTGCACAATCACAAATGAAGCCAGAAATTGGACTAACATTTGCAGCAGGATTACGCTCTGTATTGCGGCAAGATCCAGATATTATTATGGTGGGTGAAATTCGTGATGCGGAAACTGCTGTATTAGCTGTGCACGCTGCACTTACTGGTCACATGATGCTTTCTACATTGCATACCAATAATGCTTTTGGCGCAATTCCAAGATTGATTGATATGAACATCGAGCCATTCTTAATTGCTAGCTCATTGAATTTAATTATTGCGCAGCGTTTAGTACGAAAAATATGTGAACATTGTATCCAACCTGTGGAATTAGATGCTACAGAGGAAGCCGATATTATTGCAGAGATAGAGATGATGCCAACTGAATACCTTCCAGAAGATGTGTCGCTGTTGGCACCATTTACCCTATATAAAGGAAAGGGCTGTAGCCGGTGTGAAGATATGGGGTATCATGGACGAGTAGCAATTAGTGAAGTTTTGGAAAATACTAAGGAGCTTAGCGAAATCATTGGAGAGGGTAATGCGGGTAATTCTGCTATGGTTGAAGAAGAGTTTAAGCGCCAAGGTATGTTTACGTTACGTCAAGATGGTTTAATTAAAGCATTTCGAGGATTGACCACATTGGAGGAAGTGTGGAATGCAACTAAAGAATAATTAATAATACATTATGTCTAAAGCAGCTACTAAAGTACTCCTCGTTGAAGATGATAGTTTCATCTCACAGATGTATCAAACCAAACTTTCCATGCAAGGCTTTGTTGTTGTTGCAGCTATGGATGGAGAAGAAGGGCTGCAACTCGCTAAGAAAGAGCTACCAGATATTATCTTGCTAGATATCATGCTACCCAAACTAGATGGGTGGCAAGTACTTGAGGCATTAAAAATTGAAGAATCTACAAAAGATATTCCTGTAATATTACTTACTAATCTTGGAGCGCAAGAAGATATAGAACGAGGTTTAGAGCTAGGCGCTGTTGATTATATGATTAAAGCACATTTTATTCCAAGCGAAGTAATTGAAAAAATTAATACGCTAGTACAGTAATCATGACACAGCCATTGAACAGCTCGGTTGAGCTCCAACTACAAAAATGGTTATCGGCAGTAGCTGAATACAAAGCTAGTGATTTTCATTTAAGCGTTGGAAATGCTCCTACTCTTCGGGTAGGCGGAGAGCTTGTTCAATTACCATCAGAAGAGCTCTTAACACCTGAATTTATTGCATCTGTTGCGGAATCATTAATGGATGATACTGTGAAACAGGAATTGGATTTATTGCGATCCGTAAATTTTGTACATTCCTTTAAAGGCAGAGCTCGTTATAAAGTGCATATATATTATCAGTCTGGATATATATCAATTACATTCCGTTTGTTACAAAATGTCATTATTCCATTAAATCAATTAGAAGTGTCTGATCAAGTAAAGAATGTTGCAAACATCACCGATGGATTAATTATTGTTACTGGGGATTACGGCGTTGGTAAAAGCACTGTATTGGCTAGTTATATTGATTATATTAATCAATCGCAAGCTAAGCATATTGTTACCTTTGAGCAGCCAGTAGAGTTACTAATTACCGATGCGAAGTCTATCGTTGAGCAGCGCGAATTTGGAACCGATGTACCTGGTTCCGCTGCTATTATTCCGTTTATTTCTCAGGAGGATGTTGATGTTGTATTGATTTCAAATGTAAATGATGGTGCTACACTACAGGCAGCTATAGATGTTGCTCAAATGGGTAAGTTAGTATTTATAGAGATGGCAGCTCATTCTGTGCGTTCGGCGCTGGAACGAATGATAAGTATGGTGGATCCTGCAAATGAGCAGCAATTACGTAATGAATTAATTAGCGTTATGCGAGCTGTTGTGGCGTTATATCCTATTGCAAATACAGCAGGATCTACATCCTTGGCTAGTGAAGTGCTATTGATGTCGCCAGGAGTTGTATCGATGATAAAGCAGGGTAGTTTTGATAAGGTTGATTTAGTTATCGAAAATGGACAAAATGAAGGAATGTTAACGTATAAATCATCTCTTAATATGCTAGTGCAGAGCGGTAAAGTTACGCAGCACCAAATGTAAACATTATGCCATTATTTTCATACAAAGCAAAAAATATTCAAGGCGAAACTATTAAAGGTACAGTAGAGGCGATACATGTTGATGCGGCTAGTGATTTATTGCGCGATCGCCAACTCATTGTATTATCTCTGCAACAACGCAGTCAGATATCATTGAATAATAAGATTACGCGCATCTTGAATAGAGTAACGCCTAAGGACCTCACATTTTTTGCGAGGCAATTATCGGTAATGATTGAGGCTAGCGTACCAGTTGTGCGATCACTTCGTATTCTTACTAAGCAAACAAAAAATGTGTATTTTCAAACAGTTATTACGGACATCGCTTTAGAAGTTGATGGGGGAGCAAAATTATCACAAGCAATGAATCGGTACTCAAGTGTATTCAATCCATTCTTTGTGCACATGATTCGATCTGGAGAAACAACAGGTCGATTAGATCAGGTATTACAATATCTAGCAGATCAAACAGAGAAAGATTACAATTTACGTAGTCGTATTAAGGGCGCCATGATGTATCCTGCGTTTATTTTACTAACAATGGTTGGTATCGGGGCGATCATGATGGTATACGTAGTACCACGCTTAGTGGATATTATTACGGAGGGCGGCGGACAATTACCTATTACCACAAGAATATTAATTGGAACCAGTGGATTTATAGTGAATTTTTGGTGGTTAATTATTTTATTAATTATTTTACTTTCCGTAGGTCTTTTTTTCTATACACGATCTTCGCAAGGAAAGTTTTATGTAGATTTATTGAAAATTAAAATACCAATATTCGGACCTCTATACCAGCGTATTTTATTAACGCGGTTTTCGATGAGCCTATCTAATTTACTTGCCAGTGGAGTGCCTATAACTCGATCGCTAGAAATTTCCGGTGACGTTGTAAATAACGAGGTGTATCATGATTTAATTCGTAAAACGATTATTGAGGTAGAATCTGGTAACTCGATAGCTACGGTATTTAATAAATCTGAAAAAATAGTACCACCAATTGTTGGACAAATGATGAGTATTGGGGAGGAGACAGGTAAGATAGATGAAATATTGCAGAAACTCGCAAAATTTTATACACAGGAAGTAGAAAATGCCATTACATCACTAACGAGCCTTATTGAGCCACTTATTCTTATAACATTAGGTGTTGGAGCAGGTATCATGGTAGCTGGTATTCTTACGCCGCTTTATAATATTACTGAAACCGTAGGATAAATACGGCATATTATTGCTACGGTTCTCTAAATATGCTATAATCATAATATAATAAACGTTTTTAAATATTTAATAAAAGAGCGATTTATGCAACGTACTGAAACAAAACAGGGTTTTACCCTTATAGAGTTGTTAATTGTAATTGCTATCATTGGCTTATTAGCCACCTTAGCGATTGTGTCATTAACAACTGCTCAACAAAAAGCTCGTGACGCAAAACGTGTTGCGGATATTAAGCAGCTTCAAAATGCTGTTGAACTATATTTTAGTGAAAACCCAGGTGGTTATCCTACAGTTGATCCAGACAATACTACTCAAGTGGCATGGACTGATTTCACTGCGCTTATTGATGAGTACATGACTCAAATACCAGTGCCACCAGATCCTACTACTGAATCATATACATACTATTGGGACAATGGTTCAGATGACGGTCATGATGCTGATGCATATTATCTAAGCGCTGTTCTTGAAGATACTGGCAATAGTGCATTAAACGGCTCAGTTGATGGAGATCAAGCTATGTCTAACTCTCCAGCGGCGGGTAGTATTAGTAGTTTAGCTGATGCGGATCCAGCTGAGGATGTTGCACCTGCTAATACAGCTAAATGTGATAAAACTGTAGGCGAATACTGTGTAGGTAGCTAATCACTTTTTAGTGATATAAAACGACCCCGTGTAAGTGGGGTCGTTTTATTTTATGCTATACTTATTGATATGTTATTACTGTTAGACATAGCACCATTTGTGCTAGTATTCGCTGGTTTATTAGGTTTAGGCATTGGTAGTTTTATTAACGTTGTTGTATTACGAACGCGTTCGGAAGAGAAGCTTACCGGGCGTTCACATTGTCCTAATTGTATGTATCAATTAGGGTGGTACGATTTATTGCCAGTGGCTTCATACTTATTATTGCGAGCAAAATGTCGTAAATGTGCTGAACCTATATCTTCTCAATATCCACTAATTGAAGCAATTACTGCTGCAAGTTTCATTATAATTGCTATGTGGTTTATGGATCAACCGCTTCATATGGCAATATATTTTTTCTATACTGCCTTACTTATTATTATTTTTGTGTATGATCTTAAGTACTATTTAATTCTTGATAAATTTACGTTACCAGGAATAGTACTTGCATTTATCGGGGGATTACTACTGGGCATTCCCTGGTATTTATTATTGTTATCCATTGCCATAGGCGGCGGTGTATTTTTGATTCAATTTATTGTGTCACGTGGCAAGTGGATAGGTGGTGGCGATATTCGTTTAGGAGCATTAATGGGCGCTATGTTGGGATGGCCACATATTTTGATAGCATTATTTTTATCTTATGTGGTTGGTGCGCTCATTTCCCTTAGTTTAATTGTGGTCAAACAAAAGACTATGCACGACATGTTGCCATTCGGAACATTTTTAGCGCTAGCGACATTTCTCACATTTATTTTTGGAGATGATTTACTAAGTTGGTATGTTCATGAAATTCTCAAAATTCGATAATTCCGGCTTTACATTGATCGAGATATTAGCTGTCGTTGCCGTGATTGGAATTCTTGCAGTTGCCAGCGCTACAATGATGCGACAAAGTATCTTTTTTGATGAGGATGGACTGACTCGTAGTTCATTAGACGCATTAATGAGTAATGCAAAATTAGCGCGTACGTACGCAACAACTGGTCACATTTGTTGCGGACAGACATTGGCGCCAAATGGCTATGGCATTCATGTTGATATGGATAGTGTAGGGACTAAAAATACGTATTATCTCTATGCAGAGTTTGATGGTGATTATCAGTATACCACCGGAACTGATGATGAAATTTTAGCAACTGGTATACTAGAAGAAGGCGTAGAATTTACTACATGTTGGGCAGATGGCGGTACTATTACTGTAGCTCCAGGAGAATATTGTGATATGCTTGTTTCCACAGGTCCGGGTTTAAGTAATTTATATATCGGCACTAGCACATATCCATCGGAAGTATATTCTGGTGAATTTGGTATAGTAATGCAACATGTTGATGATCCAACTACAACCGCAACCATGATTACATATGGACAAACATTACTCATTGAACAAGACTAATTCAGGTCAATCACTTATCGAGGCCTTGATTGCAATCACGGTATTGGTTGTTGGTATTATTAGTTTAATTTCACTACTCATGAACGCACGTAGTACGGCCAGAGAAGTAGAAAAAGAAACTATTGCCACACAATTAGGGGCTGAAGTAATGGAGGCAGCTCGGTTTGTACGAGATAGTAATTGGTTGCGTCGCGAAGATGGTGATGGTACGGCTGAATATTATGATGGCTTACGAGATGGAACGCTCTATAATGGCTATTATACATGGGATCCTACGTCTGCAGATCCGGGTACGGCAATAATGTTTCGATTTACTTCAGGCGGGCCAACAACCGATCAAGAAAAAATATGGATAGATGGCTCTGATTATTATCGGCAGCATCAAATTCCAGGATCCATATTAGGTTGGACCGAATCAGGATTTGAACGCATAGTATCAACCTATCCAATTTGTTATGCAACGGGAGTAGGAGAGTATTTAATTACAGCCGATGGAGATACGTGCGCTAGTGATACAGAGATTGGCATTCAGGTGCGAGTGCAAATAACATGGACAATAGCCGGCGATGAACATGTCCGTATTTTTGAAGAACGATTATATGATTGGAAATATGCTGAAATACTATAAATCACTGCAGAACAATAAGGAAGGTTATACACTAGTAGAGATGTTGGTGGCAACTGCCTTATTTGTAACCGTGGTGGTGATATTAATAGATATTATTATATTATTTGTTCGAGATAATGATAATGATGTTGATCAACGACAACTTGAGAATGATGTTGCCTTTGTAATGGAAGAGGCGCAGAGAAATTTCCGGCAAGTGTTTATAAATTATGATCATCCATCATTTTCTGCATCAAACCCTGTTGATATTCTCTATATGGTAGATTCAAATGGTATTGAGGGTATGATAGGTTTAGGGAGTCATCCAGATATCGCTCCATATGGAACAGATCCAGAGCGTCTCTATGTTGTTACACTCGATGGTAGCCCTACGCAAGCCTCGCCATTAACGGATGCAACTACACACATAAATCGGTTGGAATTTTTTATCTATCCTAATGCAAATCCATATGAATTACTACCTGGTGTACCAGCAACTAATTATCAGCAAACAATTGGAATGTATATTGAAGCTGAAGATATAGATAACACAGAAGTATCCGTAACCGCACAAACATTAATTACGTCGCGCTACTATGGAAGATAATAGGCAACAGCGTGGATCTGTATTAGTGATTGCGCTATTTATGTTATTAGCTCTTATATTTTATATTGGCATCATCGTTGTGGTAATTCTTACTAGTTTAAAAAGTGCAACTAGCATTAGTCAGGCTAAACGTTCATTTTATGCAGCGGAAAGTGGCTTAGAGCGTGGTTTATATTATGTAGAATCAGCTCGAGCTTCAAAAACGCAAGGCATTGTATATACTGTAGATAACGTTATTAATAATCTAGCCGTATCGGCAGGAGATAGTGATGAATTTTTGAATGAGGCTGAATATGGCGTTTCAGCTGACGTAGATAATCAAAATATTCTCCTAGATTTAAGCGGAGAAAGCGCTGTGCAAGTTGATTTTTTTGATGAGGACGCCAGTGGTAATCTTATCCCACTGAGTGGTATTGCAACCATTGTTGTTGGTTGGGAGCCAGATTCGAGTTGTTCGGTGCCAACAGATTCTAATATTGAAATTAGTGTAGCAGCATCACAGCCAAATTATTGGCAGGATTTAGATGATTCAAGTTTTCAAAATAAGTATGTTATTACCTGTCCTAGTGGGGGAGGCTATACCTGCGAGTATAATGGCTTAGGCGTAACCGATACTCAGTTGTATAAATTGCGCATACGGCCACTTGAATGCGGTATTGATGAAATGTATATCGCAGCATACGATAGTGCTTCAACTGAGCTGGAAACACATAATACCGTAACAATTACCAGTACCGGAAGGCTTGGAAATACCCAACAAGGGGTTACGGCTACAGTACATTGGCGTAGCCCACTAGTGGAATACTTGGATTATGTATTATTTTCTGATGAAGCGATAAAAAAATGAGTAAATCACTTTCAAAGAATGATGCCAAGCAACGTATAGAAAAATTACGTGAAGAAATTCGGCATCATCGCTATTTATATCATGTGCTAGATACCCAGGAGATTTCTGAGGCGGCTTTAGATTCACTCAAGCACGAGTTAGCGCAATTAGAAGATGAATACCCAGAATTTATTACATCGGATTCTCCAACTCAACGGGTAGCAGGTGTTCCGCAGGATGGATTTACGAAAGTAACACATAGCCGAATAATGCTTTCACTTAATGATGCATTTTCGTTTAATGACCTGCAGGAATGGGAAAAACGATTACAACGTATTACCGAACAAGCATTTACCTACTATGCCGAAATCAAAATGGATGGCTTGGCGGTAAGTTTACGGTACGAGGATGGAGTGCTTGTACAAGGGGCTACGCGTGGTAATGGAAAAGTTGGTGAAGATGTTACAGCAAATTTACGCACGATTAATGATATTCCAATAAAATTGCGCGGCGATTATCCAAAGGTATTAGAAGTGCGCGGCGAGGTATACATGAGCAAGAAACAGTTTGAGAAATTAAATAAAGCGGAAGATGGAAAGTACGCTAATCCACGCAACACGGCCGCTGGTACATTGCGGCAACTTAATCCACAATTGGTGGCCGATCGAAAATTAAATTTTATGGCATATGATTGCGTTACCGATCTGGGCGTGGTTGGTCATAGTGATGTGCATGAAACAGTAATGGAATATGGTTTTCCATCAAATTCGTATAATACGCGCTGCAATACATTAAGCGATGTTCAGAAATTTTATGAAGCGATGATGAAAAAGCGCGAGAAGCTGCCGTACTGGATTGATGGCATTGTTATTAATGTTGATGAGTTAGTAGTTTTTAGAGATCTCGGCGTGGTTGGTAAGGCGCCACGTGGTTCTATTGCCTATAAATTTCCGGCCGAACAAACCACAACAGTAATTGAAGATATCCAAGTGCAGGTTGGGCGTACGGGTGCGCTTACTCCGGTGGCCTATTTGCAACCAGTACAAGTAGCCGGCACCACCGTATCTCGTGCCACCTTGCATAATGATGATGAAATTAAACGTTTAGATGTACGGATTGGTGATACAGTAATTATTGAGAAAGCCGGAGATATTATCCCTGACATTATTCAGGTGTTACCAAAATTACGAAAGAAGAATTCAAGGGCGTATCAGTTTCCGCGTAAGTGCCCGGAATGTAAAACACCAGTTATACGAGGAGAGGATGCAGTGGCGCACTATTGCCCAAATCTTGATTGTCCGGCCCGTCATCGTGAACGACTATATCATTTTGTTTCAAAGGCAGGATTAGACATTGTTGGATTGGGGCCAAAAATTATTGATCAACTCATGGACATTGGTTTAGTGCATGACTTTGCAGACATCTTCAAACTCACCGCTGATGATTTATTCCAATTGGAAGGGTTTGCGGAAAAATCCGCTATGAAATTAGTGAATGAAATTAAAGTAGCTAGCCTTACCACCTTGCCTGAATTATTGCAGGCCCTTGGTATTCGGCACGTTGGTGAAGAGACGTCTCTTACTATTGCTCATACATTTGGATCGTTTGAAGAGCTGTTGGCAGCTGATCTTAGCATCTTGAATGCCATTCCAGATATTGGTGATGTGGTAGCAGAAAGTATTTACTCGTATTTTCGTGATAAAGCTCATAAAGCTCATTTGGATGAGTTATTGGAATTTATCGAATTTGATAAATCTAAAAAAATCATAGCCATTAAAGGTAGTAACGTCTTAGATGGTAAATCGGTAGTAATAACGGGTGCGCTATCCAAGATGACACGGTATGAAGCTAAGAAGTTAGTTCGTCAGCATGGTGGCAAGGCCTCGTCTAGTGTAAGTAAACAAACGGGATATATTGTGGTGGGGGATAATCCTGGATCAAAATACGATAGAGCTAAAGAATTAGGAGTGGCCATTCTTTCGGAGCAGGAATTTTTAAAACTGATCAATTCGTGATTTGCAGAGACGTCCCATGGTATATCTCTACAAAGCACCCTTGCGAAAACCCTATATTTACAATACAATAACAGCCTATGAAATTGTCTCGAGAAGAAGTACTAAAAATTGCCGAGTTGGCTCGTATTCAATTAAGTGATGACGAAGTAGAGAAGTTTGCTACGGAATTATCAACTATCTTAGATTACGTTGAGCAACTTAATGAAGTAGACACCGATGCAGTTCCGCCAACAAGTCAGGTGACTGGATTAGAAAATCGAATGCGTGAAGATGAAGTAACGTATCAATTTTCTCGTGAGGATATGTTAGAATCTGCCATTGAAACCGCAGAAGATCATCTTAAAGTAAAAGCTGTTTTTTCAGACGAAAACTAATGTTACATGAACTCCGTACACAACTTGATAATAAAGAAGTTTCTTCCGTAGAGCTTACGCAACAGTATTTGCAACGTATTAAAGAGCGTGACGAAGAACTGAATGCGTATGTACTTACAACCGAAGGATATGCTCTTGAATTAGCTAAACAAGCTGATGCCGTTATTGCTGAAGGTGAGGCTACAACATTCACTGGTATTCCATATGCCTTGAAAGATGTATTTTGCGTTGAAGGTATTGAAACCACGGCTTGTTCAAATATTCTTAAAGGGTATGTTCCACCATACACAGCTACATCTGTAGAGCGAATTACCGGAGGCGTGCTATTAGGAAAAACCAATACTGATGAATTTACCATGGGGGCTTCCACGGAAACTTCCGCATTTGGTGTAACAAAAAACCCTTACGATACAACCCGAGTAGCGGGTGGATCATCTGGTGGGTCAGCTGCGGCAGTAGCTGCTGAACTAGCTCCATTTGCTATGGGTACCGATACTGGTGGATCCATTCGGCAGCCCGCAGCTTTTTGCGGAGTAGTTGGTTTACGCCCTACCTATGGCCGTGTGTCACGCTATGGGGTTGTTTCTATGGCATCATCACTGGATACTATTGGGCCAATTACTGCTACTGTGCATGATATGGCATTGGTAATGAAAGAAATTTCTGGCCAGGATGATTATGATGCTACTACTCCAGATGTACCAGTTGAGAATTATGTAGAAAAATTAGATCAACCAATTGATGGAATGACTATTGGTATCCCGAAAGAATATTTTGAAGTAGAAGGTTTAGACGTAGATATGCGTAAACATATTGAAGGGGTGATTAAAGAAATAGAGAAGTTGCCGGTAACAATAAAAGAAGTTTCACTTCCACATACTAAGTATGCTATTCCTACATATTATACAATCGCTCCAAGTGAGGTGAGTTCTAATATGTCGCGCTACGATGGTATTAAGTATGGTTTTCGAGCTCATGGAGTTGAAGATTTGATGGATATTTATAAGCAATCTCGCGCTCAAGGATTTGGCGATGAAGTAAAGCGTCGCATCATGATTGGTACACATGCATTATCATCTGGATATTATGATGCCTACTACGATAAGGCTATGCGCGTACGCACATTGATTCGACAAGATTTTATTGATGCATATAAAGAGGTAGATGTATTATTAGCGCCAGTAACGCCTACCACAGCATTTGTAGTAGGGGAGAAGGCAAATGATCCAATTCAGATGTATTTAGAAGATGTATTTTTAGCTCCAGCATCATTAGCCGGTGTACCTGGCTTGTCTGTTCCGTGTGGAAAATTAAATGATCTACCTGTTGGAATTCAGATTATTGGTCCGCAGTGGTCGGAGGGTATATTGCTGCAATTAGGGCAGGCAATTGAAAATATTTATAATTAGTAACAATACTTGTATTAGCACAGATAATGTGCTATAATTACCAAAACGAGCAAATAAGTTTAGCTAAAACAACATAAAATATATGGCGAAAATACTACTGGTTGAAGATGATGAAATGCTTCATGGCATGTATACTCAAAAATTCAAGAATCAAGGCTACGATGTAGTTTCTGCTTTTAATGGTGTTGATGGTGTTGAATTAGCTGAAAAAGAAAAGCCAGACTTGATTTTACTAGACGTGATTATGCCTAAAATGGATGGTTTTGTAGCTTTAAAGAAAATTCGTAAAAATGATGTTACTAAAGATATCCCCGTAATTTTACTTACAAACCTCGGGCAAGAGGAAGATGTAAAAAAGGGTAAAGAGCTCGGAGCAACCGACTACTTTATCAAAGCGAACCACACACCTCAAGAGGTGGTTGACAAGGTTCACAGCGTGCTGCAAGATAACTAACGCACGCTAGAAAATCTAGCATATTAATTTTTAAACTATACTATTGTGGTACAGAAATCACTTATTATTGTTAAACCAGATGCGCTACAGCGTAATCTACTTGGTGAAATTATTCACCGTTTCGAACGAAAGGGTCTTAAATTAATTGGTCTTAAAATGATCGCCATTGATGATCTTAAGATCGAAGAACATTACGAGCATCATAAAGACAAGCCATTTTTTGCTGGCTTAAAGAAGTTTATGCAATCCTCACCGGTTGTATGTATGGTACTCGAAGGTTATGAGGCAATTGATGCTATTCGCTTAATTGTTGGGCCAACTATGGGTCGGGCAGCTGATGCTGGTAGCATTCGTGGTGATTTTGCAATGAGTGTGCAATATAACATCATTCATGCGTCTGATTCTGATGAGAATGCTAAGGCAGAAGTAGCTCGCTTCTTTAATGAAGATGAGTTATTCGATTATCAAAAAATTGATTTTGACATGATTTACGGAGACGACGAACGTTAGGTAGTTACAATTACTAATCTATACTATTAAATAACCCTAGGTGTAAAAACCTAGGGTTATTTGTTTATTACCACTACAATTGTAACTAAGCATAATTATCATTATAGTGGTGAGCAGGTCTTTGTTGTACATCCTTGTTCCTTACCTCACCACTTACCTCACCAGTCGAGGAGACATTCCTCCATGCACGCCAGCTCATGGAGCAGCGCGGCGGTAGTGCTCTCGTAGTCATTGGACAGCAGCATGAACTGCCTTCCTTCGAAACTACAGACCCACACGTCGTAGACCATGTGCGGGTAGATCTCGACCTCGTCCAGATGGTTCACAATGTCATCCATCGTGAGATTACCATAAAACAACAACGCCCACTCGCCATTACTGATGGCTGAGGTGAGCTCATCCTCCGGCGGGGTTTCCCGCATCTTGAGGCCTTCCACATCTTCGATCCTCTCGACCTTTTCGACGAGGGAGATGATGAATTCGTCCTGGCCGACGGTGAGGTTACGGGTGATGGGGGGCATGGTAAGGTTCAGGGCTGATGACTATGGCAACATGCCATAGTCGGGAAGAACCTGCTCAGGTTCCTCCTGATAAATACACTGAAGATCAGTATGCTTATCAGGAGAAATGAGCGAATATTAACTAAAATAAAAAACACCATTTATGTTGAAACCTTATTATTGTGCTGTAAATACAGTAATAAGAGATCCCGTAAACGGTGCTTCTGGATGCTTTGATAGGTGACCCAAGTAACCAGTAGATTATTAAAGAACAAAACATGCTATCATGGATTGAATATCTTGTCAATACCTTATTAACAGATGTATTTATAAAAATGATGAATCTACGCTACTACATAACCCTAGGTATAAAACCTAGAGTTATGTGTTTGCTAGTTATAGTGTATATATTTTCAAGTAGTTGACTTAAAAAAACAGGTGCTATATAATCCTTTAGGTATGACAACACAACACAACTACTTCGATTTTTATTGGTTTACGAAGCTCCGGAAGGTGTTGGATATTAGCGTGTCATAAAAAAGAAGCGCAGACCAATAACCATTCCGGCAATTAGCCGGTTTTTTTAATGCCTAAATATCAAAAATACTATGAATAATTCACTAACTAACAAATTATCACAGAATCTTATGCACTATCTTGTTGCACAATCCACCTGTTACGCCTATTGGTTTAAATAACACATATTCATAGCTTAAACAGTTAATGAATATATCTATCAATTAATTATCAAACACAAATTATGATTATCGTTATGAAAGAGTCCGAATCTAAACAAAGCGCCCTGAACGTGGTAGAGCACGTAAAGGAATTGGGCTTAGAGCCAGTATTACTGGAAGGCACCGAACGCAATGTAATTGCCGTTATTGGTGATGAGCGCATTATGGATGAGCATGTGCTAAATGCCATGCCAGGTGTAGAAAAAGTAATGCCAGTACTTGCACCATTCAAATTAGCTTCAAAAAATATTCGTGGTCAATCCACTGTTCAAATTACAGATGATATTGAGGTAGGTGGAAAACGTCTAGCTATTATGGCTGGTAATTGTGCTGTAGAAACAATTGAAACATCAATGGCTACAGCCCAAGCTGTACAGGCTGCGGGTGGCAATATCCAACGCGGCGGTGCATACAAGCCACGTACTTCACCATACTCCTTTCAAGGTCTTGGTACAGAAGGTTTAGAAATTCTTACCGAGGTAAAAAAGCAAACGGGAATGCCAATTATTACTGAAATTTTAGATCCTCGTCATGTAGAATCAGTGGCCGAGCACGCTGATATTATGCAGGTAGGTACCCGTAATATGCAAAATTACGAGCTCTTACGTGAGCTTGGTAACATAAAAAAACCAGTATTATTGAAGCGTGGAATGTCTGCCACTATTGAAGAATTTCTTATGTCTGCTGAATATGTATTATCAAGCGGGAACCCAAATGTGATTTTGTGTGAGCGCGGTATTCGCACATACGAAACAGCAACGCGTAACACATTAGATATTTCTGCTATCCCTGTATTAAAAGAAATGACGCATTTACCGGTAATCGTGGATCCTTCTCATGCGGCAGGGAAGCGTGATTATGTTCCAGCCTTGGCTAAGGCAGCTATTGCCGCCGGAGCGGATGGCTTACTCATGGATGTGCATCCAGAGCCACCAAAATCTATGGTAGATCCAGATCAAGCTCTTACGTTCGATCAATTTACCGAACTAATGGAAGATATTAAGAAAATTGCTGAAGCTGTTGGCCGTACTGTATAAGCCAGTATCCTAAGATATATGTTTTACCGGCGCACCGTACAACCATTACCATATCATCAACCTCTGGAGACGTTTGAACGGTTTCCAGAGGTTGTGCCGGGATTTCTATTGGAATCAGCAGATATTGCTCCCATTTACGGGCGCTTAAGTGTAATGAGTATTGATCCGCCGCTGGAAGTTATTGGTAAAGATACAGAATTTACTATTCGGGCACTAAATAGACATGGTGACGTATTGCTAGCTACGCTAACTAAGGATTTATTTCCATTTGCTAACTCTATTTCATTAAGTACTACTGAAATTACTGGAACCGTAGAGCGCTCAATGGAGTTAATTGATGAAGGAAAACGTCAGCAACAAGATAATATTTCCTCAGTAATTCGTATGCTATTGGAGCACTTCAAAACCACCGATTCATTTATGGGTTTGTATGGTGCTTTTAGCTATGATTTTGTACGATTGTTCGAGGATTTACCTAATCAACATGAAGTAATAGACGTTCCAGATTTTCATTTATACTTACCAGATATTCTGTATGTCTATGATCATCTCAAAGAAACAGCGGAGCTACGATACTATGATGTTTCAGAAACACTATTAGAGGATAGGTTAGGGGAGTTGCCGCAAGCCAAAGCCGAAAAGAAATTTGCTGTATCGGATTTACAATCGAATTATTCGCAAGATGAATTCGAGCAAGGAGTTATTAAGGCGCAGAAGTACATGAAGCAAGGTGATATATTTGAAGTAGTGTTATCTCGTCAATTTACTGGAGATTTTAATGGCTCAACTGTTGAGGTATATAAACGCTATCGTGATGCCAATCCATCGCCGTATATGTTTTATTTTCGATTTGGTAAACAGCCAGACCAAACTACAGTACTTGGAGCGTCCCCAGAAATGTTTGTACGCGTTGAAGATAATACAGTGATGACTCGGCCAATTTCTGGAACCGCTCGGCGCAGTGATGATCCACTAGAAGATTATCAAAATATGATGAATCTATTAAATAGTGTAAAAGAAAAATCTGAGCTTGATATGTTAATTGATCTAGCCCGTAATGATGTGTCGCGGGTATGTACGTCTGGCATAGAAGTAAGTGATTATCGTTATGTTGAAAAATATTCAAAAGTAATGCATACCATTGCCCATGTGCAAGGCAGTTTAGACACAGAACAGTACTCTGCATTTGATGCATTTATTGCATGTTTAAATGCCGGTACGCTTACAGGTGCGCCAAAAATTCAAGCAATGAAGGTTATTGAAGAGCTCGAGCCAAAGCGTCGTGGATATTATGGAGGAAATGTTGGATACCTTACATTTAATAATGAATTGAATACCGGTATAATTATTCGCTCGGCAGTAATAAAGAATGGTACAATTCAAACTCAAGCTGGCGCTACATTATTATATGATTCTCAGCCAGAAGCTGAATATAGAGAAACCGAACATAAGGCTGCAGCGATACTATCAATTATGAATACCCAGTCTACATAAATTCTATGAAGCAGAATATCAGAACACAATCTAAAGAAAAAATCCCCGCAGAAAAGAATACATCAAAGAATGTTGTAGTAATTGATAATTTTGATTCATTCACATTTAATTTGGTTGATTATTTTAAACAAGCCGGAGCAGAACTTACTGTATATAGAAACGCTGCGGCTATATAAACAATCGAAGATCTTCAACCTGATCTTATTGTGTATTCCCCGGGACCTGGTAATCCGCAGCAGGCTGGTAACGTACTGCAATACATTACACATTTTGCAGGGAAGATTCCACAATTTGGTGTATGTTTAGGGATGCAAGCTATGATTGAAGCGTTTGGCGGAACATTACGAGTGCTTGATGAGCCAGTGCACGGTAAAGCTTCGGCTGTTCAGCATGATGGAAAAGGTATTTTTAAAGATCTATCAAATCCAATGGAGGTTGGTCGTTATCATTCATTAGCTGCTAAAGTAATGCCGGAAAACTTTGAAATATCAGCCACAACTGTAGATAGAGATAATGATAAAGTAGTGATGGCCATTCGTCATAACACACTTCCTATAGTTGGTGTGCAGTTTCATCCAGAGTCTATCCTTACATATAAAGATCAAGCTGGTTTGCAAATGATTCATAATGTAATGAGTAGTATTTAGTTATGGAAAAAGTATTACGCGCAATTCAGCAGGGTGAAACCCTTACGCAACAACAAGCTGAAGCTGCAATGGACACAATGATGTCTGGCAAGGCAGATCCTATTCAAGCTGGTGCATTATTAATGGCATTAGCAACTCGCGGAGAAACTGCCGATGAAGTAATTGGTATGTTGCGTAGTATGCGCAAGCATATGACCACCATTGATTTAGAAGTTCCGGTATTAGATACCTGCGGTACAGGAGGGGATGGCATGAATACATTTAACATTTCTACAGCTGTTGCCTTAGTATGCGCCGCTCTTGGTGTGGCCGTAGCTAAACATGGTAATCGCGCTGCTAGTTCTAAATGTGGTAGCGCAGATATTCTAGAAGCACTTACTATTCCTATTGAGCTGACTGGTGATGCTGCTAAAAAATATTTTTCTAATAATAATTTTGTGTTTCTTTATGCACGCAAATATCATGCAGCTATGAAACATTTAGCACCTATCCGCAAGGCATTAGGGGTTCGTACTATTATTAATTTTCTTGGACCACTTTCTAATCCCGCTCAGGCTAAACATCAGCTTGTAGGTGTATCTGATCCACTAAAAGCTTAAATTATTGGCCAGGCATTAATCGAGTTAGGTTCGCAACATGCCATTATTGTGTATAGTGATGATGGTTTAGATGAGGCGAGTATTGCGGCACCTACCTCGGTGCTAGAAATGACACCAACCGATACGAAGCGCTATCGTATTGAGCCGCGCACAATGTATACCATTGAAGAGATTCGAGGCGGTGATCCAGAGCATAATGCTGAAATAATGAAGCAATTAGCTGACGGCAAAGGTTCGGCTGCATTAATTGAAGTGGTGGCAATGAACGCTGGTCTAGCGTTGCTGGCTGCTGACGCTGTATCTTCTTATGAAGAAGGTAAGCTTCAGGCAGAACAATTATTACGATCACATAAGTTATCTGATATTCTCAATAAAATGCAACAATAACCATATGGTCGGAACATTTCTTGATACAATGTATGAATATAAAGTAGAGGAAGTGATGCAACGTAAGCAACAGAAATCACTTATTGATTTGAAGCAGGAAGTGGTAGATTATTCTGTTGAAGGACGTGATTTTGTTGCCAGCCTTCAAGCATCTGCACAACAACCTGCTATTATTGCAGAATTCAAAATGGCTTCACCAAGTATGGGTGCGATTGCGCCGCAAGCTAATTTGGCGGCGGTTGTTAAATCGTACGCTGCTAATGGTGCAGCAGCAATTTCGGTACTTACCGATGAAGATTTTTTTCAAGGCTCACTTACAAATCTCACAGAAGCAAAATCACACACCACATTACCGATATTGCGAAAAGATTTTATTGTAGACGAATATCAGGTGTATGAATCTGCTGTGGCCGGAGCCGATGCATTATTATTAATTACCAGCATGTTAAGCGCAGAAAAATTGAGTACATTAGCGAGGTTGGCACGTGAGTTAGATATGCAGATTCTTATTGAGGTGCATGCTATAGAGGAGATTGAGCGCGCTGTGCAAGCGCATCCAGATATGTTGGGGATTAATAATCGAAATCTCCACACTATGGATGTTAATTTGCAAACATTTGCAGATTTAATAAAACACGTTCCAGATGATATGATAGTTATTGCTGAATCGGGAATATATACGGCAGATGATCTTACTTTTGTTAAAAAAGCGGGAGCGCATGCAGCGTTAATTGGTACCAGCCTTATGAAGGCTACGGATCCTGGAAAGCAACTTGCAGAATTATGTCGGTAACATCTCCTCAAGTAAAAATTTGTGGTATCACCAATCGGGAAGATGCCTTGATGGCTGCCAAATTAGGCGCGGACTATTTAGGGTATATTCTTAATTATCCAAGCAGTCCACGATTTGTAGAACCGAGTCGTGCGAAAGGAATTATTCAAGAGATCCGTCGTGAATATCCACGCGTGCAACATGTTGGCGTAGTAGTGGATGCAGATGCACATAGTATTAATCAGTTGGTTACAGGACTTGGCTTGCAGGTTGTGCAATTACATGGCAACGAGCCATTAGATACAGTACAAGCGATACAAGGCGCAGAAGTATGGAAGGCTGTTGAATTACGTAATGCCAGTGGCTTACAAGCTATCGCCAAGTATAGAGATGTTGCTGATGGAATTCTTTTAGATTCAGGGAAGGGAACTGGCAAATCTATATCTGATCATTTATTGAGCAATGTAAAATTGCGAACTAAATTCATCTTGGCCGGTGGCATTACCCCAGATAATGTAACGAGAATCGTGAATGCATATGATCCAGATGTAGTTGATGTGAATTCTGGAGTTGAATCTGCGCCAGGAAAAAAGGACGCAGCCTTAGTGATGCGAATATTTCTAGCATTAGAAACAGTATGAAGATTCCGAAAACATTATTTTTTAAAACTCAATTTGATGCTGATAAACAAGGGCATTTTGGAGAATTTGGTGGTAGATATGTACCAGAGATGCTTATTCCTGCCTTAGATGAATTGAATGCAGCTTACGAAGAAGCTAAGCATGATTCAGTTTTTATTCAACAAGTATTAGATTTATACAAACACTATATTGGCAGGCCATCAGCACTCTATTTTGCAGAACGGTTAACAGCTAAGTTGGGTGGCGCTAAAATATATTTAAAAAATGAAGGCCTTAATCATACTGGCGCGCATAAGATTAATCATTGCGTAGGCCAGGCCCTTCTGGCGCAGCGCATGAATAAAAAGCGGTTAATTGCAGAAACTGGTGCTGGCCAACATGGTGTGGCCACTGCAACAGTTGCCGCGAAGTTTGGATTTGCATGCACGGTGCATATGGGAGAAGTAGATATGGAGCGCCAGGCGCCAAATGTGCAATTAATGAAGCAGCTCGGCGCTGAGGTGATTCCTGTAAAAGAAGGGAACCGAACATTGAAAGATGCGGTAACCAGTGCTATCCAAGATTGGATGGGTGATCCGGAAGATGCATATTATTTACTTGGCTCGGCGCTTGGACCACACCCATATCCAACGATGGTACGTGATTTTCAAAGTATTATTGGAATGGAGATTGCTGAACAATTACAGGAGCGTGAAGGTGTAGGTGTGTTGCCAAATTACTTGGTAGCCTGTGTTGGCGGCGGCAGTAATGCCATCGGAATGTTTAATGCATTCTTAGATGTACCAGAAGTGCAACTAATTGGCGTAGAGGCGGGTGGCACAGATATTTATACACCTGGCCAGCATGCTACACGCTTAGCCAGCACGCCGCAATTAGGAGTGGTAGAGGGGTATAAATCATACTTCTTGCAAGATGAGCATGGTAATGTAGAAGCAACACACAGTATATCAGCCGGATTAGATTATGCTGGTATTGGCCCGCAACATGCATATCTGCACTCGGTGGGTCGGGTGCGGTACGAATCGGCTTCTGATAATGAGGCTCTTAATGCTGTGAAGACTACGAGTCATTTAGAGGGTATTATTCCAGCCTTAGAATCTGCCCATGCAATTGCGTACGTTATGCGTTTAGCTCCAACGCTTGTGCCAGATGAAATTGTGGTAGTGAATGTATCTGGTCGCGGTGATAAAGATCAACATATTTTGAAACAGTATCTATAAATTTGGATTTATTTATGAGCCGAACTATTGCAGAACAATTAGCATTAGTAAAACAAGAGCAGCGCCTTGGCTTCATGACGCATGTAGTTATTGGGCATCCGAGCTTAGAGGAAACCAGGCAACGTGTAGAAATTATGGCTGCCGCCGGAGTAGATATTATTGAATTACAAATTCCATTCTCCGATCCATTAGCTGATGGCCCTGCCATTGCTCAAGCTAACCATCAAGCTGTTGCCAACGGGGTAATTATAGAAGACTGTTTCGTACTGGCGAAAGAATTATCAAACACTGTAGATATCCCACTGCAGTTTATTGGTTACTACAACACCGTACTGAATTATGGCATAGAGAAATTCATGGCAGATTGTGTAGCCGCTGGTATTGCTGGATTAACATTTCCAGATATGCCAATCGACGAAGAGCAGTATGAACAATTTTATTATCATGCGCAGCAAGCTGGTTTACCAGTGGTGCAATTAGTATCTCCAGCCACAGCACCAGAGCGCCTGCAGTTGATAGCAGAACACGCAACTGATTTAGTATATTGCGTGGCTCGTTTTGGAGTTACCGGAGCTACCGATGAATTGAATACACAGCTCGGTGAGTATCTGGATAGAGTACGCCAATATGTTACACTACCTTTAGCTGTAGGTTTCGGGATCTCTACCCCTCAACATATTCAAGCACTACACGGTAAAGCGGATATGGCCGTTATTGGAAGCGCTTTACTGAATGTACCAATCAATAAATTAGCTAATACATTACAACCACTATGCGCCGCATTGTCCGTACCACCCACAAACACTATCCAGTAGTTATCGAGCAGAATGCTGTTCGTAATTTTGAATTTCCAAAAAACAGTATTGTTATTACAGATTCAACGTTACGAAAGAAATATGGAAAGCTTTGGAAAAAGCATTCTGTATTAAGTTTTTCTGCAGGCGAACATCATAAGCGCCTAGATACTGTTGAGCAATTATGTGAGCAGTTGGTTGCATTAGATGCCGATCGCGATTCTAGCATCATTGCATTTGGCGGCGGTGTAGTAGGAGACGTAGCAGGATTTGTAGCGGCAGTATATATGCGTGGTATTCCTGTATATCAAGTGCCTACAACATTGCTAGCTATGGTGGATGCATCGGTTGGTGGAAAAACCGCTGTAGATCTCGCATCTGGAAAAAATCTTGTAGGAGCATTTCATCAGCCCGAGGCTGTAGTGATGGATTAACAATTCATTGTAGATTTACCAGACGAGCAATTTATTAATGGTATGGGTGAAGTTGTAAAACATGGCGTACTTGAACCTACGTTATTTACTTGGCTAGAAAAGAACAGTGAAAAAATTCTCAAACGTGATGTAAGCACTATTCAAAAAATGTTAGTAAAGAATATAGAGATCAAACAAGCTATTGTAGAGAGTGATGAAAAAGAATCTGGTCAACGCATGTTATTAAATCTCGGACATACATTTGGTCATGCTGTGGAACAACTAAGTGGTTATGCTATTCCTCATGGGCAGGCCGTGGCAATAGGGCTTGTATATGCTATGGCATATGCACGAATGGAAGAGAGTGAGCGAGTAGTGAGTTTATTGCACGCATTTGGATTACCAAGCCATCTGGAAACACCATATTCCGCAAAATCTATGGTGAAGGCAATGCAATCGGATAAAAAGAATCGCGGAAAAAATATAACGTTAGTACTACCTCAAACAATTGGCGAAGTACATATCCATACAAACGAAACACCTAGTAAGATAGAACGGTTTCTTAAAAAATATCATGACCAAAACCGCTAGAGCTAAAAAAACTGATCCAGTAACACCGCTGGCAAAGCCAATTAAATATTCTATCGCGGTACCTGGTTCAAAATCGTTGATGAATCGAGCGCTTATTTGTGCTGCCCTTGGTAAAGGGAAGTCTGTATTACGTAATCCAATATATTGTGATGATACGAATTACATGATGAACGCTTTAGAAAAATTAGGCGTACGTATTGTGAAAAAACCTAATGCTGTATGGATATATGGTAAAGGTGGAAAGTTTACATCGCCACAGCGGCCATTGCATTTAGGAAATGCTGGAACTACAACCAGATTTCTTATACCACTCGTTCCGGCCGGAACTATCGTTACCGGAAACAAGCATATGCAAAAACGGCCCCTTACCGATTTGCTCAAGGCTTTAGAAACATTAGGATATATTTATGAAACAGAAACTGGTTGTCCGCCAGTAAAAATAGTTTCACGTAATCAAGCAACAAGTACAATTACCATCAAGGGTACGATGAGTAGTCAGTATATATCAGCATTATTGATGTTGGCTCCTACATTGCAAAAACGCTTAACCATCAACGTATCTGGTACGTTGGTTTCAAAACCATACGTAGCAATGACACTGCAAGTGATGAAGGAATTTGGGATCAAGGTAACCAATAAAAATTTCAAACAATTTACAATTCAACCACAGACATATACTCCAACTACCTATGAAGTTGAGGGTGATGCGAGTAGCGCAACATATTGGTGGGCCTTAGCCGCTATTAGTGGAAGTACTATTACCGTTACGAATGTTCCTGAAGATACATTACAGCCAGATCGTGATATTTTACGTGTGTTGGAAAAAATGGATTGTCGGGTAGAGGGTAATACCGTGATTGGACCAGTTACTTCCCCCAACGCCGTGGAAGTAAGTATGCGGCACATGCCTGATGCAGTGATGAGTGTGGCAATGGTAGCAGTCTGTGCGCGTGGTACCACAGTATTAAAGCAGATTGCGCATTTAGCAATTAAAGAAACGAACCGATTAACAGTATTAGCTGATAATCTCAAGAATCTAGGAGTAAAGGTTAAGGTAACAAAAGATAGAATTGAAATAACTGGCCAGCCTAAGAAGTGGAAAAGGGGAGTGATTGCTACACACGATGATCATCGGTTTGCTATGGCATTTGGGATACTAGGTTTAGTACAGCCTGGAATTACTATTGATACACCAGCCTGCGTACGAAAAAGCTACCCAACATTTTGGAACGATCTACGTAGTATTCAGCGCCATAGTAAGGATCAAACCATTGTTCTTACTGGTATGCGTGGCTCAGGAAAAAGCACATTAGCCAAACATTTGGCGAAGAAATACACTGCTACGTTAATTGATCTTGATAACGAAATTGAAAAAGAGTTAGGCATGACAATTAATCAGTTCATCGATAAAAATCCATCTACGGGCTGGAAGGGCTTTCGTAAAGTAGAACGAGAGCTTACTAAAAAGTTTTCAAATCAAAAAAATACTATCATTGCTACCGGCGGAGGCACATTGATGTTTGATGAAAATTATGCTATTATAAAGCATAATTACATCGTATTTTTGAATTCACCATTAGCGGTGTTGAAGAAACGATTGGTGCAAGATAGCAATAAACGCCCTGCGCTTTTACATGACACGCTTAAAGAATTAGGAAGTATCTGGCAGGAGCGTAAAAGCCAATATTATTTTGTGGCCGACCAAATCTTTGACATGTATTACGTACACAAAGATGATCGCAGTTACTTTAACTAATCCAAAACTTCTCAAGCTTGCGAATGCAACTCAAGCGGACTTTATTGAGATACGAACTGATCTTTATCCGAAAGCTAATTTTACAAATTTGTTAAACCGGTGTGAGAAGCCGGTTATTTTTACAATCAAGTCTGCACAAACTGTACTGCTCGATCATATTGATTCACCCAAAGTGAAGTATGTAGATATTGATTATCGTTTACACCGGTTGATTAGGGATTTTCGTACACTACGCCCTAAGCGTACAAAATTAATTGTGTCGTATCACGATTACAAGGAAACCCGTTCTTGGAAAGAGTTGTCAGAACGTGTAACAAAATTACGCACACTCAAGCCAGACGTTATCAAAATCGCTACAATGATTGAAGAGTTTGATGATTTGCACATCACGATGCGGCTACAAAAAAAATTAAAGAACAAAGGTATTGTTATTGGAATGGGGGACCTTGGTATTATGTCGCGCATTTATAATAAGTCACTATTAACGTATGCACGGCTTAATGTAAAAACCACCGCAGCCCCTGGTCAGTTAACTGTTGATGAATTAAAGAGCATGCAACTGTATGGATTGGCTGGTCATAGAATTCAAGAGAGCTTAAGCCCTGTAATGCATAATGCAGCGTTTGAGCATTTTAAAATCCCGCATCTGTATCAATTATGGGATACCACTGACGCTAAGAAGTTTATGGAGGTATTTAATTTCTTTGAACTTCCTGGGGCTTCTGTAACCATGCCGTTCAAACATGATGTGATGCCGTATCTTGATAAAATAGATGTACATGCAAAAAAAATAGGGGCGGTGAATACACTAGTTCGCAAAGGTAACAAGATTATTGGATATAATACAGATTGGCTTGGTGTAAGAACAGCCTTAAAAGGAAAATTAAAAAATAAAAAGGTACTTATTCTTGGTTCTGGTGGTGCGGCAGCCGCGGTTTATTATGCGGCTAAAAAAAATCATGCTACATCTGTAAATATGCTTACGCGTCATGAAATGCCAACTGAAGAGGATGACTACGATGTGCTTGTAAATGCAACTCCTGTATACGATATGGTGCTAGTCCCAGAGGATTCGTTATATAGCAAAGTGGTTATGGATTGCAACTATGGTAAACCAACAGTTTTACTTAGGCAGGCAACACAAAAATCGCATAAAGTAATTAACGGTTTACCAATGCTATTGCATCAAGGTGTAGAGCAGTTTACACTATGGACCGGTAAAAAAATGCCCGTCCGCAAAATAGAACAGTTACTTAAAATATCACAATAACAGTATTATGGCGGCAGGAAATACAATAGGAACAGCATTTCGTTTAACTACTTGGGGTGAATCGCACGGCAAGGCTATTGGTGGTGTAGTGGATGGATGTCCAGCAGGAATTGAATTGACTGAAGCAGATATTCAAGTAGATTTAGATCGCCGTCGTCCTGGACAAAGTAGCATTACCACTGCTCGTAAAGAGCTAGATATCGTGGAAATTCTTTCCGGTGTATTTGAAGGTAAAACTACTGGCACACCAATTAGTTTGATTATTCATAATCAAGATCAGCGCTCAAAGGATTATAAAGATATTAAAGATAATTATCGCAAAGGCCATGCCGATGAAGTGTATGATTTAAAGTATGGTTTTCGTGACTATCGTGGCGGTGGAAGAGCCAGTGCCCGTGAAACGGCGATGCGTGTAGCCGGTGCAGCAATTGCAAAAAAAGTATTACCAAGCAAATTAAATGTAATCGCTCATTCTAAACAAATTCAAGATGTTGTAGTAGAGAATCCAGATTTTTCTGTAATTGAAGATAATCCTGTACGAGCAGCTGATGCGGCGAAGGCAGAGGAGATGGTTGCACTTATTAAAGAGGCGAGTCGTTCTAAGAATTCTCTTGGAGGCATTATTGAAATAATTGTACAGAACTGTCCAGTTGGTTTGGGTGAGCCTGTGTTTGATAAATTGAAAGCCGATTTTGCAAAGGCGCTACTCAGTATTCCAGCTGTAGTTGGTTTTGAATATGGTCAGGGCTTTGCTGTTGCCCATCTACAAGGTAGCGATAGTAACGAAATGGAAGCTGGTATGTACGGTGGAATTTCAAATGGCCAGGATATGGTTATGCGCATTGCACTTAAACCAACTGCTTCTATTGATGTGGGTGGACGACACGACCCATGCTTATTACCACGGGCAGTGCCTATATGCGAGGCTATGGTGAATTTAGTATTGGGTGATCATTATCTACGTAATCAATCTACTCGTTTTGATAAGCTATCATGAGAGCAACTAATAATACGTATGAACGAGCACGATAAATTAGTAGGAGGAGAGGCTATCGAGCAGGGCATCAAGCCAATGGAGCTAACGAGAGATGAGAGAGCAGTGTTAGTGGAGATGGATTTTAATGTGAATAATACTGTTACGGTACATGAAACCAGTATTGAATTTTGGACACTTCAAGAGGATGATAATTTTAAGCCAAACTTAGAAGTACCTCTTACACAGATTCGGCTTGCAAATGAAAGGATTAGTCTAGCTATCGAGCGTATTGCAGCGGCTCTGCCAAAGCTTCAGGTCCACACTAATCCAGTTATTAGAGCATTACATCAACCTGTAGCAAATACTCTATCTATATTGCGGCGCGTTCATACTATTGGTATGGAGCTTGAAGTAAATATGGCCGCAAACCTTGAGTTTGAATATAGTGAAACATCTCCATTGGTAAGTAAATTTAATGGGTTTGCAGAAGAGTTACAGGCGTTAATGATATCTGTGGAATCTGATATGATGGCGGTACAAAATAACTCAGCCTATAAAGCATATAGAGATCGCGGTGAATCATTACGTGGTACAATAGAATGGATATGAATAACTCGATTACAATAGCTGTAGCCGGAAATAATGGTAGCTTTTCACATGAAGCTGGTATGCTATATATCACTGGCCATAAATTAGAAGACGTTCGTTTTATCTTTGGTATTGATAGCCCTGGAGCATTCAAGGCGATGCGTGACGGCAAGGCGCAAAAAATTATTGTACCTATATACAACACAACCGGAGGATTGGTGCACATGACGTTGCAGGCTATGGGGTTGTATCAATTTTCTATTGAAGAGATGTTTGATATGAAAATTGATCAGTGTATTATGCTGCATGATGATGCGCAAGCTGATGAAATTGAACGAGTTGCTTCGCATCCACAAGCTCTACGTCAGTGCCATGATTATCTGCAGGAGCAATGGCCAAAGCGAGAGTTGCAAGAATATCAAGATACCGCTCAAGCCGCTAAAGATTTATCAGACGGCAAACTTTCCAAGCGCACAGCAGTGATAGCGCCAAAGCTTTCAGCGGAATTATACGATCTTACAATTGCGGGGGAGGCTATTCAGGACGATCCAAACAATGCAACAACATTTTTAGTAATCGCACCACATTAAGAATAATATGAACATTGGAATTATTGGAGTAGGGCGGTTTGGCTCTCTATTAGAAAAACATCTTTCAACAGATAATACAGTAGTTACATTCGATAAAGGTGATCCAGGTGAAGAGTTAATATTATGTGATCTTGTTATTTTTGCAGTGCCGAATAAAATATTGCAGGATATTGTATATGAGTATCAGCCATTTATCTCTAGTGATGCCACGGTAATGGACGTGGGATCAGTAAAAGTGTTGCCGTGTGAGATCTTGCAAGAAGAATTTTCTGATAGAGCATTAGGAACGCATCCGTTATTTGGGCCAGATAGTGCAGGTGAATCTTGGGACGGGCATAAAATGGTGTTTTGTAAACTAGATATCTCGGATGAACGATATACGGCTGTAAAGAAAGTATTTACTGCTAGAGGAATTACAGCAATTGAAAGTACGCCAGAGGAGCACGATAAAATGATGGCTAAAACTCAAGCTCTCGTACATTTTATGGGACGGGCGTTATCTGGTATTGAAGAGCAGGAAATTTCTACGCCGGATTATGGGAATTTATTGAAGATGATGGAGAAGGTAACAAATGATACCTGGGAGTTATTTTTTGACATACAGAATTTAAATCCGTATGCTGAAGCTGAACGAAAACAACTGATTACAAAATTACAATCATTAGAAGAACAAATACACGATGACCAACAACAACGCACAACGTAAATTAGAAGAGTTGCGAAAACAAATTGATGAGATAGATAGTGATATTGTGCAAAGTATTGCTAGACGGCTTGTAGTTGTAGAGGAGATCGGTGAAGTGAAAGCTGAATCTGGTTTAGCCGTACAAGATGCTAATCGTGAAGCTAAGTTATATGTAAAATTAAATACGCTAGCTCATGAACATGGTGTGCCATTAGATCTCATCATGCATATCTACGATTACATCATTAGTCAAGCGCGTGATCGCCAGCAGCAATAACTACATCTCTTGTGGATAATTATACTCGTTTTTATTGACACATATTTCTGAATGCGATATGTTGTTACTAAGTATTATGAATAGTAAAAAATCTTTTAACTTAATCCACAAGATTTGGAACACAACACTCCTCGTGAAGATGGTGTGTGTTTATGTTGTCACTACAATTCGACGCACAAATTACGGGTTAAGTTCTATGAGCCATATATAGATTAAAAGATATTAAGGCAAATAACGAACGAAGCCCGCAAAAACAGTGGGATTTTTTATACGCCTAGACCAGTTTCTGAAACGTTGGAAATTACTCTAGCCGGATAAAACCGGTAAGTTAGCTCTTTACATGTGTATACCATCATTGTTATGCAATGGCGATATAACATCAACGTATGGTCAATGAATGCATTGGCCTTATGGCAACGTGATCTTTGATCGTAACCATCTAACTTATATGTTCTTGGTCGCTCAATGTATTTATAGTATATATGCATATTGAGCGGCTGGGAACCTTAAGCCACATGGAGTGGGCCTTCTTTGACAATGAAGGTGACGGGTTCGATTCCCCTCGGTCGCACGAATCGTGCTTTTATAGTGTAGAGAAGAAATCTCCACTATGAAAAGCTTTGAGGGTGGGTACATTCCCACACAGATATTGACTTCGGTCACCATCTGTGGAGCACAAGTATCACGTTGCCCCCTTCCCAGTGTGTATCTTACTTAATGTAAGTACTAGGTACACACTGTTCAAGGGATTGTATTATCATTACAACCATTATGAATTATTCAGGGAAACAACTTATTCTTATTGTGCTTAACCTCGTGATTAATATCACGCTGGGATCTTTATGGTTTAAAAAAGAAATGTAGATTGATATTTTCTTCAATAACCCTAAAGATCCCCGCGCGATAAACGTGGGGTTTTTTCATTTAGGCTAATTCTCTGATCTCCCTCTCCTGAAAGGATGGGGGTCGGAGGAGGGGTCGATCAATGAATCGGTGGTGCTTATATGAGGCGCCAATAGGGTGCCTCAATAGGCATAAATCCACCAATTGTTCTTTACAGATGATGAGTATGCAATACGATTCGAGGAAGCGCTGTATGGACTACACCGATGTCCATACAGCGCTTCCCGCGCATCTGCGCATCTTCATCTAACCCCGAAGACCCCTCAAGGAGGTCCTATGTCGAGCAGCCTGCTCTCCAATCGTCCCGATTTCGCCATGCGCACTCGCGGTGGCCAGCGCCTGGCGTTCCACACCAGCGGTGGCGTCACCATGGCCTTCAGCCCCGCCACCAGTCAGCCCGTGCGCGCCCGCCTTGTCAGCGAGAAGGGTAACTCAAACGGTTGGCACCTAGTTGGTACTGCCGAGTTCGATGCGATGGCCACGCTCTACGGGCTGGTCAATGCCTTCGGCTCCTGGTGCCTGCGTGTCGTCCGCTTCGGCGTGGAGATGCTGGTGGACCTCACTGCTCGTCACCTGGTGTGTGGTCGCTACGAAGGCGATGACGACTGGGTCAAGCTCGAGGCCGAGGGCTTCTGTGAGCTGGTGCGCGCGTACAACAACATGTGCGCCGTCTGATGAGATGTTTTCGGGGAGAAGCGGTGGTGTGGTTCTAAGCCCACCACCGCTTCGCAACCGCTACTGAAATGCTATTGCAACACTTCAAAAATTTTCTTATAATCACTTTAACAAGCTAACCACTTGGCGTACTAATAGCGATATGGATCACACATTTCTACAATTACAAAAACGTTTAGCAAAACAACTCTGGATCGTTAAAGAACAAACCAATAAAGAGCGCACTCTCGTGTATATCGCAGGAATGTCGCTTGATCAAGAAGAGCTAGCCAAAGTGGCTGGTATTGCGTTTTATGAAGAGCGATTACTATATGTAATTGGTCTACTTCGTAATCCTGAAACAACGGTAGTCTTCGTTACCTCCACACAAATTGACCCAGTAATTTTAGAGTATTATTTCCAACTATTTGGACGTAATAAACAAGAACAGGCCAGCATGCGTAAGCGCTGGCATCATTTTTATATTGGAAATAGTCGCACTCATAAAACTCTTACGCGAAAGGTATTGTCTTCCAAGCGGGTAACCAACCAGGTGTTATCAAAAATTGTGAGCAAAGAACATGCAGTGTTACGGTGTTTTAATGTGTCTGAAGATGAACAGGCTTTAGCTGTTAAATTAGGAATTCCATTATTTGCTCCTAATCCCGACCTATTACATTGGGGTTCAAAATCTGGTTCCCGTAAAATATTTAAACAGGCTAAGCTAAAACCAGCGTATGGAATTGAAGATATTCATTCGATGGAAGAGCTTATTGCAGCCATTCGAAAAATTAAGAAGCAGCGTAATCCAGAGCAAGTTGTTATTAAATTTAATTACAGTTTTTCTGGCGTTGGTAACGCAAATTTACTACTAAAGAAGTTTCCAAAATCAAATAAAGCCGCTGAACAATATCTTAAAAAGAATATTGTGCCGTGTGAGCCGGGCATGACAAAAGTACAGTATCTAAAAAAATGTTTCGAAATGGGCGGCATTGTTGAAGAATGGCTAGTTGGAGATAAAGTATATTCACCAAGCGTACAAGTACTCATTGAACCAAATCAAGAAGTACGTATTTTATCTACACATGAACAATTATTAGATCCCGAAACAAAGCAGGTGTATTTAGGTGCTCGTTTTCCAGCTCGTAAAAAATTACGACCATACATTGTAGATCAGGCTAAGGCGGTTGGTAATGCCTTAGCAAAAGAAGGTGTTATCGGACCACTTGGTATAGATTTTTTGGTAGTGAAAAAACGCGGAAAAACATATACGCATCCGGTTGAAATTAATTTACGCAAAGGTGGTACCACGCATCCATTTCAAATTGCCCAAATGCTTACCGAGGGAACTACTCGTCCGATTGGAGCAATGCTTGGTAAAAATAAGAAGAAAGTATATTACTACTCATTCGATAATATTAAGTCTTCGCAGTATACGGGGCTTACACCGAAACAGTTAATAGCTATCGTGCGAGAATCGGGACTGGAATTTGATTCCGAAGGAAATATGGGGGTAGCATTACATTTAATGGGTGCGCTCCGTAAATATGGCAAATTCGGTGCAGTATGTATTGCCCGCTCACCAAAGGCAGCTGAACAACTATTTGTGTTATTGAAAAAAGTAGTTGATGCAAAAGTGGAGGAATTGGATATTGCCATAGAGGCTGAAGAGCTTGAAAATACCGTGAATCGTAAACGTTTAGTGGATACATTTGTTACGTTAGCAAGAATTCCCAGCCCTTCAGGTGAAGAAGATCAATTGCGCATTTGGTTACGTGAGGAGTTGGTGCGTTTAGGGTGTACAGTGCGGGTAGATAAGGCTGGAAATATTATTGCTAAAAAAGCTGGCGTGGGTAAAGTGCCAATATTACTTTCATCACATATGGATACAGTGCAGCCATGCCATAATGTAAAACCAGTTGTGCGTGGAGATGTGATTATGACCGACGGCACAACTATTTTAGGCGCCGATAATAAAGCCGGAATAGTATATATTATTGAAGCCTTGCGTATACTGAGAGAAAATAAATTTTCACACATACCATTAGAAATTGTACTATCCACGTACGAAGAGCAATTTTCTCAGGGAGTGAAAGCTTTAGACATGTCAAAAATTAAATCGCCATTTGGATTAGTAATTGATGGTGCAGATGTAGGTGAGGTAGATTATACAGCACCATATATTGCAGTAATTGATGTAACTATAACTGGCAAGGCGGCTCATTCGGGTGTAGAGCCAGAGAATGGTATTAGTGCAATTCAAATTGCTGCGCAGGCCATTAATCGTATGAAGCTTGGAAGAATCTATCCAGATACTACCGCGAACATTGGATTGATTACGGGCGGAACTAATCGTAATGCTATCCCTGGAGAAGTAAGGCTTATTGGTGAAGTGCGTAGTCTTTCAAAACGGAAGCTTGAAGAGCAACTTGAACGCATGCACAAAGCATTGGAGGATGCCGCAGAAAAATATGGTGGTTTGTTGGCAATAGATAGTAGAGTTGCAGTGAGTGGTTATACATTTTCAAAAACCGATAAAGATATTAAACACATTATGGCTGTAATGAAGCGGGTTGGTATTCAGCCACAATTACGACAAGCTGGCGGAGGGTCTGATGCGAATGTATTTGTAATGCGCGGTGTAAAAACTATCGATGTAGGTACGGGAGTACGTAAGCCCCATACTGTTGAAGAGCATATCAATATCAACGATATGGTGCAGATGGCTGAATTCGTTTTAGAGATGATCAAGGTATAATAATATAGTGCGCTAAACTCAGCAGAAAAATCGTCAAGCAATTCAGTGTATAAAATGCGCATAATTATATTGAAGAGCAGCATATAATTTGTTACAATATAGCTGTCCCGTTCTTTCACTTAAACCACTTTCGACAATCTTTTCTCTAAGGGAGTTTTACATCGCTGTGCATCATGGAGTTCTCTGCGACCATTCAGGAACTTGGAAAGTTCTAAGCTGTTCAGTTGCGAACACCCACGTAAAATAAGAGGGGAGTTGGTTTAAGATATCAGGGCGGGCTAAAAAGTAGATGCATGCCATGGCATGCATCTACTTTTTCTGGGCAGTTGTTGTTTATAAGATAAAAATAGTATATGAATTTCAAAGAATTACGTACAAAAGAGTTCGCTCGATTAGTGGATCAGCAGCATGTGTATGTAGATTATACTGGTGGTGGGCAATGTCCGGCTTCTGTGATGCAGCAATATAGTGATTTATTACAGACTACGGCTTTTGGTAATCCACACTCTTATAATCCAACATCATTGCATACTACGGAACTCATTGAAGAAGTGCGTGGAATGATATTAGATTTTTATAATGCCAAAGATGATTACACACTTATTTTTACACAGAATGCTTCAGGTGCTTTAAAAATTCTTGGAGAATCATATCCATGGGGAGAAAATAGCCTATATATTATAGCGCGTGATAATCACAATTCCGTATTAGGCATTCGTGAATATGCAAAAAAAGCCGGAGCAACGGTGCAGTATTGGGAACTTGATGATGAATTGCGTTTACAAAATAATCTTGGAGAGTTAATTGGTCAGCATCCTGGCAAAGATGTTGTTGTGGCATATCCTGCGCAATCAAACTTTAGCGGCGTAATGCATTCATTAGAATATGTTGAACGAGCGCATCAGCTTGGCGCTACAGTATTTTTAGATACTGCCGCATTTGTTCCAACGCATACGTTGGACTTACAAGCTATTCAGCCAGATGCAGCCTGTGTATCTTTTTACAAAGTTCTTGGATTTCCAACTGGTATTGGCGCGCTACTTATTCGCAACGATCTATTGGAGAAACTTGAGAAAGCATGGTTTGCTGGCGGCACTGTGCGTGGAGTAAGTTTGGAAGATCATGTATTAGAACGCGGCCATGAAAGTTTTGAAGATGGTACGGTAAATTATGCTCTTATTCCAGGGTTAAAATATGTATATGAATTTATTGAAGAGCTTGGTGGTGTTGAAAAAATTGAAGAGCATGTAACAGCGCTTACCGCAAAAGCATTAGAAGAATTACAGCAGATAGAAAACGTGGTTGTGTATGGTCCTAAAACAATGGATAACCATGGTGCAACTGTTGCATTTAATATTCTAGATAAAGCCGGAGCTCCTATTCATTATGGCGAGATTGAGAAGTTAGCGTATGATAAAAAGATTTCATTACGTGGAGGATGTTTCTGTAATCCTGGAGCAGGTTCAAAATCGTTTGGTCTCGATTCAGCGTCGATGCAAGGATTATTAGGAAAATTAAAAACGCATTCTAAAGAAGATGCGGCCGTACCTGGGGCTATTCGTGTTTCATTTGGAATTGCTAATTCAGAAGAAGATGTAAACGCAGTAATAGATTTTGTAAAATCAGTTGTGCAGTAATAATATAATTCTCAGTAAAACAAAACAGCTCTCTTAAATAATTTAAGAGAGCTGTTTTGTAGTTCACCTCTATACATACCATAAATGTGTAGGCTGTTATGTATAGAGGTGTAACGGACGCGAGTTGTAGCAAGCGTCCGTCCACCGAACTCCCCCTGGGAGCATGTTCAGATGATCTTGTGCTGTCTCCTGACGGAGGCAGCGACGACGTGGTCCAGTGCTTCCGCGCAGTTGCGCCAGGCGGTGCCGCTCACCACCACGATCTGGCCCTTGTTGGCGGAAGCAACGATCACGTCGGCGTCGCGCATCATTCCATCGACGTATAGGCTGTGGAATCCTACGGGCAGGAGGCCGGAGTCGATCAGGACCCGGATCCTCTCCTGACTACCGGACTTGCGCGGCAGGTTGGTCTGGACGGTGACACCCGGACCCAGGAAGTAGAGCTTCCCGTCGCTGGAGGTGTCAGCAGTGATGATCTTCTGACCGCGGCGGACGGTCAGCACCGATGCCCCTTCGGACACCAGGTGCTTCGCCGCAGCCTCGGAGAAGCCCAGTTGTTGCAGGATCTGTTCTGCTGTCATAGTTCTCCCTCGGATTGTTCCATGACAATCCTATTCGGTGTGTACATATTTAATAGCATTATGAGTATTTTGTACATATCTATTGAAGTACTACTGAATATATTTTACTTGACAAAATACCCCAATAATTGGAAAATGATGTGCTCGCAGGACTAGTTTCCTGCTTGCGTTCCTTGAAAAATGGCACATGCCACTAACGTCATGAGGTCTCCACATGTCTGATACCAATCTGCGTGGGGCCCTCCGTGATGTGGGCTCTGCAAACGCCGTTGCTACGGTTGTGGCGGTTGAGGCGGAAGAACTGCAGCGGAAGTTGCCTAAAGGCACGCTGGTCGAGCGTCTCTGGCACCAGGTTTTCATGCCGGAAGGCTGGAAGACCAAGGATCTACTGAAGCGCACCATGCCCCTGCTCACCTGGGTCGCCGTGGAGCGGAACCTGTTCCGCATTTTCGGTAATCCCCAGGCTGCTGCGAAGGCGGTGGCTGCCAAGGCCGCTACGGCGGACTTCGGTGGCTTGGAGTTGGCGGACTGGTTCCGTTGGCTTCTGCGGCTGTTCGTGCCGCCCAGTTTCGTGTTCGCCTCAATCATCCCGCGGCTGATGCCCAAGTTCAACACCCTGAAGCGAGTCACTCTCGTGGAAGAAGATGACAACCACGTCATCTATCGGGTGCAGTACATGAACAAGAGCGGTAAGCAGACGCACGATCCTCACGAGGATATGGGTTCCCGTGTCTGGTTCGAGACGGCCATGACGGCTGGCGCGGCCAAGTACTGGTTCCCAGACGCTGCGCGGGTAGTACACCACGTGTTGGAGTTGGACCTCGTCCAGTACCTCCAGCACTTCACTGAGTTCATGCCTGGCACCACCTTCTACCGGTCCGGTGGTACGCTGCGTATGCGCGCTACCGATGCGCGGCCCGACGTCATGGATACGGTAGTGGCCACTCAAGTTCAGCTTCGGCCGGATGATGACGGCTTCTACACCGTCGTTGCCACTCAGGAAGACCTGAACATGGGCTTCGACACTCGCCTTGGCTGGCGGGTGGAGCGTGATATTGCGGCAGTGGACGCCATGGGTGAAACCTGGCAGCCCGTCGCTAGTGGAACGATCTTCTGCGCTGGAGCCAAGTGCTCGCTCACCGAGTACAACTGGCGTCCGCAGACAATCGCTCTGCGCGCGGTGTTCCGGTTCGCGGTGTTCTGCATCAAGCTGCTCGGTGGAAGCTTCACTGGCGCCGCTAGGTTGGCCGAAGCCAAGACGAACATGGCTGAGCTGGCTGCCGAGCGTGATAACGCTCTGGGTGACGCCGAGCGTGAACGTGCGCTCCGCCAGGAGATGGACAAAGATCACTTCCCGACGGAACAGATCGCTACGGCGATGCGTGAGCAGGCGTTCAGCCCGCGTCAGCTCTTCGGAGCGTTGCTGTTCTTCGATCTCGGCGATAGCACGGCTGCTAACGAGCGTCTTCCGAACTACGCGGATTTGCTCCAGCAGTTCATGGATGCCATCGATGCCGTTATGGTGCGCTACCGTGAGGGAGCGCGTGAAGACGGTGTCGTAGGATTCACGGTCTCGGAGCCGGGCGATGCTCGCCTCATGATCTTCTCGCGGCGCTGGAATGAGCACCACCAGACTATGGACGAGGCCGTTGCCCGCGATTAGCTCGCGGTGGCCATTGCGGTGGCCACGGAGATCTTCGCGATCTTCAACCAGGTGTTCAATGTTCCTGGCGGCCCCAGCTGCGTGCGCATCGGCATTCACTACGGCGAGTTCAAGCTCGATCGCCGTGGTGCCAGCAAGAGCCGTGCTCAGTGTTACGGCGATACCACGAACACCGTCGCTCGTTTGGAGGCGGCCGGTAAGTTGCCTGGCGTAGCGGCCGGTGACCTGCGCACCGTGGTGCTGATGGCGAGCGTGGCCGAACTGGTGGCAGACAGTCACGAGTTCGTGCCGGTCGGCACACAGACCTTCAAGGGTGTCTCCGGACACCATGAGGTCGTGCGGCTGCTGCTGCCTGGTCAGCAGGGCGTTCGTCGCCTCAAGGACTTCACCGAGGAGATCAAAACCTTGCCGGACGTCGCAATCCAGCAGTTGGGGCCAGCGGACGCCAACCGTGAACTCCTCGACGAACTCCTCGATGAGTTCGTCAGCGAAGCAGAGTAGCGCTCTACCCGGTCGTGCACCTAACAAGTGCGCGGCCGGGTAGGGTAGGAGGATTTAGCCCCCTAGTGTGGGTGCATGTCATGGCATGCACTAAAACATTCAGGGGGCTTTATCACATATTCAGGCACTTGATTTTTACTTAAAAAAATGTTATACTTCTAAAAACAAGTTCTTACACTAGTATAGTAATACATAAAAATACTATATTGCTGTAACAACTGGTAAAACAAAAATAAAAAAACATGTCCCATCAAAAAGAACCTGTCCAGAGCGCTATCACTGGAGATCAAGTTATTCATATTCCCACATTTCGTGAGAAAGTTTTTGGTTTTAGAGTTATTTCACTATTCAACCTACTATTAATAGTGGAGATTCCGTTTATCGTAATTGTACAATTTTTTCTCGATAAATCAGAACGTGATGAACTGTGGCGCTTAGCGGCGCATCGTAACTGTAATATTTTCTTAAAACTCTGGGGGATTGATTTAGAAGTAATCAACATTCCTCGTTACCAACATCCAGTTATTTATTCATCCAATCACCCTAGTATGATTGATGGGTTTATATTATTCGGCTTACTGGGCCCAAATGTGGTAGCGCTTACTGCGCCGTTTACTAGTTTTGGCTTTCCTTTCAACTATTGGTTTAAAAATATGGGGTTTATTGATATTCAACGCGATGCCGATGATATTCATAAGCACCCCAAAGCCAATACACGTGATGAGGCGTTCAAAAAAATATTCAATCACGTAAAACAAGGGCATAGTTTATTAATATTTCCAGAGGGTCATGTTGAACGTACGCATAAGTTACATTACGTGCACACTGGTGTAGCGCGCATTGCATTGCGGGCTAAAGTTCCTGTGCAAGTATTAAGTATTGTGGGTATGGAAAAGTTATTTTTTGGTGGATTTGGTGCTAGTAAAGGTAAGCTACAGGTGCGGTTTGGTAGATTTATGGATCCACCAGCTGTATCAAAGCTCGTGCCATTTCGCAAAGTAGTAAAGGCCTTCTCCAAGGATATTGAACGAGCTATTGTTTCTATAATCCCGTTACGCTATCTTCCAGAGTATTATAATGCTACAGGGCAAAACATTGCGGTGTTCGTTGATATAGATAACACTTTGTACAATGGTTACTCAATGAAGGATTTTGTGCGCTATTTATTAAAAAAGAAATCACTTTCGAAATGGTTGCCTCTTAAAGTATTATTTTGGGTAATTTTAGAAAAGATACATATTGTTTCGCATAATCGCTTAATGAAAATTTCACTTGGTGTATTAGGTGGATTTGAAGTGAAGCATTTTAATAAGTTATGTGAAGATTTTTTTAATGACGTAGCTGTTCATAAAATCAATCATCATCTTTTGCCAGATATTAAAGATCACCAAGAGGATGGACATGTAGTTATCATCGTAAGTGAGGTAGTACATCCCTTAGCGAATTTGTTCAAAAAATACCTAGAAGCATCAGCCTCAATTGATACGGTGCTACTAAAAAAGGATGGTGTGTACACTGGTGAGGTAGAAAGTTTAAACTATGGCTTTAGTAAAGCAGAGCATGTAGAGGAGTTTGCACATAACTTCAATATTAATGTAAAGAAAAGTTATGCCTACGCTGATTCCATTAGTGATTTGCCATTATTATATTCTGTTCGCTACAAAACCGTGGTAAATCCAGATAAAAAGCTTAAAAAAGTCGCTCAAAAGAACAATTGGCCAGAACTATAGAGAATTTGGTATACTAGTGAGCGCTATGGCTAAAAATATTACGGCACTCACAATCGATTTAGAGCAAGATGGCTGGGATACTTCAACCGGCTTTATTAAGCGGGAAGTGTCTATGCCGGAACTGGATCAATCGAATCCATCCGACACTATCTCTGTAATTGTCAAAATTCAATACGCTGGCATGTGCGGCTCCGATCGTGGTATTTGGAAGCGCGCCGCGTTTTCCGACATGTTCAAAGAATCCTTAGCCGAAGAAGGAAAATCGCTACGGATCTTGGGCCATGAGTTTATGGGAGAAATCGTAGAAGCTGGATCGCAAGTAGAGGAATTATATGGTATTAAAACTGGAGATCTTGTTTCAGGTGATTCGCATGTTACGTGTGGTCGTTGTTTTCAATGCAGGGTAGGTGAACAAGAGGTGTGTCAGGATCAGGCTATTTTAGGAATTTCTATTGATGGCATTTTTGCTGAGTACGTGAAGATTCCTGCTAAAAACTTATGGGCCATTGATACATCACGGGTTCGTCCTGAGATGGCTGCATTATTCGATCCCTTTGGAAACGCGGTGCATGCATTATCAAAAACCGATGTACGAGGCGCCCGTGTAGCTATATTTGGTTGCGGTCAAATTGGTTTATTCTCTATATTATTAGCTCGCACATTTGGCGCCGCTAAAGTAATTGGCATCGATGTTAATCAAGATAATCTTGATATGGCAAAAGAGTTAGGTGCGCATGAAACTATTTTAGTTAAGCCAGAAACCAAGGCTAACGATTATGATGCAGATCCAGCGGTTATTGAACGCATTATGGAGCTAACGTATGGTAAGGGCGTTGATGTAAGCATGGAAATGGCTGGGTTTAATTCGTCGGTGAATAATTGTATAGCTGCAACAAGATTTGGTGGGGACGTGATTCTATTTGGTATCAAAGATGGAGATTTCGTTATTCCAGATTTTTCACGCATGGTTGTAAAAGGGCTTACGTTACATAATGTGATTGGGCGACAAATTTTTCAAACCTGGCAAACAGCTCAACGAGTATTATCCGATAAGAGCAATGGTGTGCAAGATAAAATGTGGGATATTATTATGAAGGGCGGAAATGATACCGTCATTAAGCTTAGTGAATTTTCACCAGAACTCATAGAAGACAAAATGGCAGCTCACCCTAAATTAGTATTTGATATGCAAAATTAATTTCAAATAACTTATGAATAAAGCATTAGTAAATCACGCCCAACAACAGCTGGATGACATTAATGAAGCTGGTTTATATAAAAATCAACGTGTCATTACTTCAAAACAAGGTACTGTTGTAGAGGTAGATGGTAAAGAACTTATTAATTTCTGTGCAAATAATTATCTTGGATTATCCGGTCGCCAGGAATTGATAGATGCCGCTAAGGATAATCTTGATAATTATGGATACGGTTTATCCTCTGTGCGGTTTATTTGTGGAACTCAGAGCGTACATAAGGAGCTAGAAGCAAAGATTGCTGAATACCTTCATAAAGAAGATGCCATTACATTTACATCGTGCTGGGATGCTAATGAAGCGGTATTTACAACCTTACTTGGTAAAGAAGATGCCATTCTCACAGACGCATTAAATCACGCAAGTTTAATTGACGGCATTCGTTTATGTAAAGCTGAACGCCATATTTTTAAACATATGGACATGGCTGACCTTGAAGAGCAATTAAAAGCAACGCAAGATAAGCGGTTGCGCTGTATTGTTACCGATGGTGTATTTAGTATGGATGGTGACGTAGCGCCATTGAAAGAAATTCGTGATTTAGCAGATAAATACGACGCTTACGTTGTGGTAGATGATTCTCATGCAACGGGCTTTATGGGAGAAACTGGACGCGGTGCGGTAGAGCAAGAGGGTGTATTGGATCGTGTAGATATTATTACTACTACCTTTGGTAAGGCGCTCGGTGGCGCAAGTGGAGGCTGTATTGCAGGGTCAAAAGAGGTGATTGAATTATTCCATCAAAAGGCACGCACTACATTATTTACCAATTCTGTTCCACCAGTGGTTGCGGGAACAACATTATTTGCACTCAACTATGTTGACGAGCACCCAGAGTTACGAGAGCAGTTATGGAAAAACACCAATTATTTTCGAGACGAGATGACAAAAAATGGATTTACCGTTCCAGAATCTGTTCATCCAATTGTTCCAGTGATGATTGGTGATGGAAAGGCAGCTAGCGACATGGCGGATGATATGCTTGAAGAGGGTATTTATGTTATCGGCTTTAGTTATCCAGTTGTACCAATCGATACAGCGCGCATTCGTGTGCAAATTTCTGCCATTCATACTAAGGAGCAAATCGATCAGCTATTGACAGCCTTCGAAAAACTCGGTAAAAAATATAGCATTATCTAAATTACAAAATCTCTCCTACAGGTTAAGAAGGGGATGAGTGAGGTTAAAAGAAAATATGCCAAAAGTTAAATTTATTGCCGATAATATTGAGGTGGAAGCCGAAGAGGGTAAGTTACTTCGCGAGGTCTGTCAGGATAATGACATGACTATCCCGTTTGGTTGTGAGAATGGATTATGTGGTACCTGTTTGGTAAGTGTTAAAGAAGGAGAAGATAATCTTTCCGAAAAAACGGACATTGAAAAAGAAACATTAGAAGCTATTTTAGCGTACGAAGATCAGCGCTTGGCCTGTCAGTGTAAAGTACAGGGCGATGTAACATTTGATCTAGATTAAGTAGCGCATGTTTTTTGATCTCCTTGAAGTAAATCCACTATTCTTAATTCCTTGGATACTCACGGTTATTTTTGCTATTGGTATTCACGAATTTTCTCACGCGCTGTCCGGATATTTGCAAGGAGATGATACCGCGCAACGGCAGGGTAGGTTGACATTAAATCCACTTAATCATATAGATTGGCTGGGGTTTGCATTATTGCTTTTCATTGGTTTTGGTTGGGGTAAGCCAACGCCATATAACCCATACAATTTGAAATATAAAAAATGGGGTGGGGCACTAGTGGCCATAGCCGGGCCAGTTTCAAATATTTTAATGATGGTAGTATCTATTTTTGTATTTAAACTACTTGGATTTACAAATTTAAATTGGATGCTTTCAACAAACTTATTGGAGGTGTTTCTGTTATTCATGGTGCAATTAAATATTGTATTATTTGTATTTAATCTTATCCCAATTCCACCATTAGATGGTTCGAAAGTTCTTTATAGTATTCTTGGTCCTAAGCGCCAGAATATTATTCGTACCCTTGAAATGCAGGGTCCTTGGCTGCTATTATTATTAATTTTATTCGGCCAAGGCATTCTTGGTCGCATGATTTCATTTGTATTTTTGGCAGTGTATCAATTATTTGGGCTTATCTAGTTCGGTCTAACAAATACATACTATCTATTTGTCATAATATGCTATCAATAGTACACTATTTTTAGTCCCTTATTTTAATATAATTTAGTCGCATATATACTAACTAACTAACTATCATATGTTTATGAGAAAAGTACTTTTAGGTGCAATGGTTACCGCTGTTGCGGCATTACTTTTGCCGGTTGCTGCAACTCAAGCCGCTGAGTTAGCATTTACAACGCAACCCACTATTGAATTTGAACAAGTAAAACGTAGGAATCCTGTTCCGCAAACCATGACTATCGCAGTTTCTGGTCAGGTGGATGATGGCGACGAAACAATCGATCGCATGGAACTTACCATTACCGATTCAACTGATGATACTACAGTGTGCGTTATTGATGATATTACCGCTGATGTGCGATCGTTAAAGATTAATAAAAAGAATTGTTCAGATTTAAATGTGCTCAGTCAGTATAGCGGTAGCTTAGTAGAGTACTATGAATCAGGTAATGAATCGCGTGCGGGTACTGCAACATTCCGTACTGCACCGCCAAAGTTAAAACGCCTCAGAACCCCAAAGAAAAAACGTAAGGCTAACAGCATTCGTGTGAAATTCAATCGTGGCGTTAACGCTGCCGGAACATCTATGTATGTAGATTATGTAGTAACTCGACGTAAGAATAAAAGTAAGATTGTAGAGAATGGCACAACGTATACAAGGAATAATTATGTAGATATCTCAGGATTGCCAGCTAATAAAAAACTTTCTGTTAAAGTAGCGCTGCGGTCAACTTCATACGGGTCTGGACCATGGTCTAAATGGAAGAAATTCAAAACCAAGAAAAATTAGATAGCTAATCTTAGCACTTTTCATAGCCCCGCATTTATATGCGGGGTTTGTGTTTTGGCCAATTTTATGTTTATTCACAACACGTATTCATATGTTGGTTCAATATTCTTGACAGATAGAAGTGATCTGTATATAGTAACCGTCGCGCTTAATACGCATGAAAACACTATAAAATAATACTGAAATGCCAACAATCAATCAACTGATTCGCAAACCTCGTAAACGGACTAAGAAGAAGTCTAAAGTTCCTGGATTGCAGATGACATTCAACGCTATGAAACGACAACGTAAACCTTTGAAAAAGGGTAGTCCATTTAAGCGTGGTGTATGTACGAAAGTAACTACAGTAACTCCAAAAAAGCCTAACTCAGCGTTACGTAAAATTGCTCGTGTTCGTTTATCAAACGGAATGGAAGTAACTGCGTATATTCCTGGCGAAGGTCACAATCTTCAAGAGCATAGCATTGTATTATTACGTGGTGGTCGTGTACGTGATCTACCTGGTGTTCGTTATCATGTCGTTCGTGGCGTGTATGATACATCTGGTGTAGAAGGACGTCGCCAAAGCCGTTCTCACTATGGTACAAAGAAGCCAAAAGAATAATTTTGTTAAATAATTATAGATATAAGATATGCGTGGAAAACGTGCCCCCAAACGTAAAGTAGCTCCAGATCCTGTGTATAACAGCACAACTGTAGCGAAGTTCATTAACTACATCATGTTGAATGGTAAGAAAACTATTGCACAAGGAATTGTGTATGATGCATTTGATATAGTAGAAAAAAAGACTGGTGAAAAAGGTTTGGATATGTTCGATAAAGCGATGCGTAATGTTTCGCCAACTGTTGAAGTAAAAGCCCGCCGAATTGGTGGTGCCAATTATCAAGTACCTATTGAAGTAAAAGGTGATCGACGATTCACGTTAGCATCTCGCTGGATGATTACAGCTGCTCGAGCTCGTAAAGGTAAACCTATGCGAGAACGCCTAGCATTAGAAATTATGGACGCTGTAGAAGGACAAGGCGAGGCAGTAAAGAAGAAGCAAGACGTACATCGAATGGCCGAGTCAAACCGAGCGTTTGCACATTTTGCCTAAGGTTAGTCTACAGTTAGTAAAAAAAATAAACCCCACGGCTAAAGCGTGGGGTTTTTAGTGCATGGATTATTATATACGATGTTGCCTTATGGTAATTTTTGTGCTATAATTACTTAAATTAGTTATTTTATTCATAATTTATAGCAAAAATGCTTATGAAAAAACTTTTAGCTCGCGGTCTAGCTGCAGCTGTTGGAGTTACTGCTCCAGCGATTGCTCTGGCGCAAAACTATTCCAACGATTACTATGACGATTACTATGACGATTACTACTACGATGATTACAGCACCGTTTCTGACGGTACAGCTGCTGCTCTCGGAGTAGGAATGATGGTATTCATTGGAATTATTGCTCTGCTAAGTTTAGTTGCAGGTATTTTCGTTCTATGGATGATTATCGATGCTGCTCGCCGAGACTTTGATCAAAAAGTTATGTGGATCCTATTAATGGTATTCCTTGGCTTAATTCCAGCTATTGCATACTTCTTTATGATCAAGAAGAAAAATGTTACCGGTTCTGGTAGCAAACCAGCTTCTCCAGCTGCTGGCGGACAAACTCCACCAGCTCAACCACCGCAACAGCCACAACAATAATTACTGTACTGTTACGGTATTAGAAGCAAAAGTCCCCATTCGGGGGCTTTTGTGTTATTTTGCAGTAAAACGCCCTGGAGGCCAAAAAGTCTAAAGGGGACTTTACATACCCAACGCAATCTAGTATCATACAGCAGCCTTTTACGAAAGGCATTTTTTAACGCTTAAACTATTAATTTCATCGCCCGCTATGGCTAATGCAGAATTTAACTTAAAGAACGTCCGTAATATCGGAATTATTGCTCACATTGATGCTGGTAAAACAACGGTGACTGAACGCATTTTATTTTACACTGGTAAGAAGCATAAAATCGGTGAAGTACATGAAGGTGAAGCGGAAATGGATTGGATGGAACAAGAGCAGGAGCGTGGTATTACTATTACGTCCGCTGCGACAACATGTTTTTGGCCAATCGCAGAATTTCTTGGTGGAGGAGAGGCATGGATTAATATTATTGATACTCCTGGTCACGTAGACTTTACTGCTGAAGTAGAACGTTCGTTACGCGTGCTTGATGGTGCTGTAACTGTATTTGATGGAGTAGCTGGTGTAGAGCCACAATCTGAAACGGTATGGCATCAGGCCGATAAATATAAAGTTCCACGCATGTGTTTTATTAATAAGCTAGATCGTACCGGAGCCGATTTTTATAAGGATCTTGATTCTATTCATGAGCGCTTAACAAAAAAAGCGCATCCAATTCAATTACCAATTGGTGCGGAAGAGAATTTTCAAGGTGTAATTGATCTTATTGAAATGAAAGCGATCATCTTTAAGGATGACCTTGGTAAAGATATTGAAATTACCGAAAATATTCCAGAGGATATGAAGGAATTGGTTAAAAAGTATCGTTCACAATTAATCGAAGCTGTTGTAGAGCAGGATGAAGATGTGATGAATGCATATCTTGAAGGTAATGAGCCAAGCACTGAAGATATAAAGAAGATATTACGTAAAGCAACGATTGCTACTGAATTGATTCCTGTACTCTGTGGTACTGCGTTGAAGAATAAAGGAGTGCAGCTACTATTGGATGCTGTTACAGCATACTTACCATCTCCACTTGATGTTCCGCAACTTGTTGGTCATGATTATGATGATGAAGAGAAAGAAATAGTGATGAAGCCAGATGCGACAGAGCCGTTAGCTGCCTTAGCTTTTAAAGTAGCTACCGATCCTTTTGTTGGTCGATTGATTTTTATTCGTGTATATTCCGGTACCCTAAAATCTGGTTCCTATGTATTTAACACTACCAGTGGAAAGAAAGAACGTATTTCACGTATTCTTCGTATGCATGCAAATGAGCGTGAAGATATTCAAGAAATTAAGGCTGGCGACATTGCTGCTGTGGTTGGTTTAAAAGAAACTGTTACGGCAGATACACTATGCGATCCTGATAACAAGGTAGTTCTTGAGAAAATTGTATTTCCTGAACCAGTAATTTCTATTGCCATTGAGCCTAAAACAAAAGGTGATCAAGAAAAGATGGGCATGGCCTTGCAAAAACTTGGTGAGGAAGATCCTACATTCCGTGTAGAATCTAACGAGGAAACAGGCCAAACTATTATTTCTGGAATGGGCGAACTTCATTTAGAAATTCTTGTAGAACGCATGAAGCGTGAGTTTAATGTTGAAGCGAACGTTGGTAAGCCGCAAGTTGCGTATAAAGAAACTATTACCAAAGAAGCAAATGGTGAAGGTAAGTTTGTTAAGCAATCTGGTGGACGTGGTCAGTATGGTCATTGTCTATTAACTGTTGAGCCGCTTACGGAAGAGGATAAAGGGGATGACGCAGATATGAACTTTAAGTTTGAAGATAAAGTTAAGGGTGGTCGTATTCCTAAAGAATATATTGGGCCAATTGAAAAGGGTGTTAAAGAAACTATGGATAAAGGTGTATTAGCTGGATACCCATTATTAAATGTAAAAACAACTGTTACCGATGGTAGTTACCATGATGTGGATTCGTCTGAAGTTGCCTTTAAGATGGCTGGTTCAATGGCGTTTCGAGATGCTACTAAGAAAGCTGGTGCAGTAATTCTTGAGCCAACAATGAAAGTAACTATTGTTACCCCAGAAGATTACATGGGTGATGTAATTGGTGATATTAATTCTAAACGTGGTCAAGTATTAGAGATGACCGATCAGAATCAAATGAAACTCGTGGATGCACATATTCCACTTGGAGAAATGTTTGGTTACGCAACGCAGTTACGTTCTATGACACAAGGTCGCGCTTCATATAGTATGATCTTTGAAAAATATTCAGAAGTTCCACATAACGTAGCTGAAGAGCTTATGAGTAAGTATACAAATACAGGTACCGAAGAAGACGAAGCGTAAATTCATATCAGCTGAACAGTAAATCCTCCTCTTAAATGAGGGGGATTTTTGTTATACTGTATCTATGATTTTTTGGTCACGATATGTTCATTCATTTGAAAAAACTGCTAACAAGTTTTTTAAATCGGTTCGTTCAAATACACATCAAGTAAAAGTGCACCAGCAGTTAGCAGCGTTAATGCAGCAAGATGTTATTATAGTGAACTTATGGATGGAGAAGCGCTTTAAAAATTAGACAAATCTCACAAAGAAACATCGTAAGCAACTTTATGCTAACGCAATTCTTATTGGTCAGGCATTCGATATATTCTTGCAAACATATCAGCCGGCTTCACAGGCAACTCCACAATTACAGTACATGTCAGCTATTATGGAGTTCTTAAAACCTGGTGGTCGTTACCAATATATAAAAACGGCTAGCTTCGCTCGGTTATTGCGTGATCCGCAAAGCACTGTACTGGAAGGGGATTGCAATCAAATTGTTACGCTGTACGCATATCTCTATTCTCGTCAGCATCCAATTACTGATTTACAAATTAAAATTTTACCGGAGCATGTTTGTTTGCATTTGCAGGGAGTAGATATTGAAGCCACTAATGGTACATTTCAGCGTTATGCTGAACATACGGTGATTGCTCCAATCACCGAGTTATTAGCAGTAAACTTGCTTGATATTTCTGATTTTCGAGAAATGACGGCAGAAATTTCTGAAAAAAGTATTCTAGAAAGTGCTAAGTTAGCATATGTATTAAGTAGTAATAGAGCACTGGTAGAACGTAACTTAGTTATTGCATATCACAATTTGGCAATTGCCATGGTTAATCAAAAGAATTTTCAGTCAGCACTATTTTATGCCAAGCGTGCTAACAATAAGCAGGTATTAGAATATGTACATAATACAGCTGCACAATCATATGTTCAGCAAAAGAATTTTTCTAAAGCACAGTATCATGCAAATCAACTCGGAAACAAATCTATGCAGCAATATGTGGATATTAGCGAAGGAATGAATCACTTAGTCAATAAGCGTTACGATAAGGCACGGTTCAAGTTTCAAAAATATGGTGATAGTAGTCGTATTAAGATTGCATATCAGCAGGAATATAATGATCTAGTAAAAACTACGCAATCATACAAAACACTAGAGCAAATGAAGAAGCACAAGTCTACGTATCGAAAAATATTACAGCTATCTAATAAAGCCGGGTTAGGGGAGCAAGAACGACAGATCAGGAATATGCTAAATCAGATATAAATACATATTAAGCAATATTTATATTAAAAAGTCAATTATATTCATATATTCTGATACTTATCCACAGTATGTTCATTGAGCCTGCCTTTACAGGGTAAAAAATGCTGTTATAATAACTCGGCTGTCGTAATTACGTACGGCTATTACATGCGTTTAGATACCATATTTACAGGATAAAATACATTTATAATTTACATTTAGAAACTAAATTAACATAAGCAAATTCTATGGCAGATACATTTGATCGCTCTAAACCACATTTGAACGTAGGAACCCTGGGTCACGTTGATCACGGTAAAACTACTACTACTGCTGCTATTCTTTCAGTTCTAGCCGCAAAGGGTGGTACAGCACAAGATAAAACAGTAGATCAAATTGATAACGCTCCTGAAGAAAAGGAACGTGGTATTACGATTAATACATCTCATGTTGAGTATGAAACTGACAACCGTCACTATGCTCATATTGACTGTCCTGGACATGCTGACTACATCAAGAACATGATTACTGGTGCCGCTCAAATGGACGGTGCTATTCTAGTTGTATCTGCTTCTGATGGCCCTATGCCACAAACTCGTGAGCATATCTTACTTGCGCGCCAAGTTGGAGTACCTGCTTTCGTAGTATTCTTGAATAAAGTAGATCAAGTTGAAGATGAAGAACTTCTAATGCTTGTTGAAGAAGAAATTAAAGATCTTCTAAAGAAGTATGATTTTGATGGTGATAATACACCAATTATTCGTGGTTCCGCTCTAAAGGCTGTTGAAAATCCAGGGGATGAAGCAGCTGCTAAACCAATTATGGATCTATTAGCTGCACTTGATGAACATATTCCAGAGCCAACTCGTCCAGTAGATGAGGATTTCCTAATGGCTATTGAAGATGTAATGTCTATTGAAGGTCGTGGTACTGTAGTAACTGGACGTATCGAAACTGGTATCGCTAAAGTTGGTGAAGAGGTTGAGTTAGTAGGTATTAAAGATACTACTAAAACAACTATTACTGGAATTGAAATGTTTAACAAAACATTAGACGAAGGTCGCGCTGGTGATAATGCTGGTATCCTACTTCGTGGTACAAAGAAAGAAGAAGTACAACGCGGTCAAGTTCTTGCTAAGCCAGGATCAGTAACCCCTCACACAGAAATTGAAGCTGAAGTATATGTTCTATCAAAAGAAGAGGGTGGTCGTCACAAACCATTCATGACTGGTTATAAGCCTCAGTTCTACATGCGTACTACTGATGTAACTGGTGATGTAACTCTTCCTGAAGGAACTGAAATGGCTATGCCCGGTGATACATTAAACGTAATAATCAAATTGATCGTACCTGTAGCTATGACTGAAAAGCAAACCTTCTCAATTCGTGAAGGTGGTAAAACTGTAGGAGCTGGAGTAGTTACTAAGATTATCAAATAAAGAGGAATGCAATAGTATTCGATAATAATGTCTGAAACAAAAACTACAAATAAATCTGACGAAGAAGTTGAGCAACGAATACGCGTTAAAATACGTGCATACGATAGTAAGATCATTGATCAGTCTAGTAAAACTATTATTGAAACCGCACAGCGGACTGGGGCCAAAGTACGTGGTCCTATTCCGCTGCCAACGGAGAAAAACCGTTATACCGTACTAAGGTCAACGTTCGTAAATAAGACAGCACGTGATCAATATGAAATTCGCGTTCACAAACGTCTTATCGATATCTATAGTCCAACAGCAAAGACAATCGATGAGTTATCTCATCTAAACTTGCCAGCTGGCGTGGATGTAGAAATCAAAATGTAGTAGAGCCTTCAAAACAAAAAGGAAAAAATAACAATCTAATATCCACCGCTATATTATGTAGCCAGATGATGATCTCGACAGAGATATCTATCAGGAGACAGGTAGAGTGACAGGAGAATCCAATATTAATCAAACTCAACTCATGCAAATCGGCTAATCCCAATCGGGAAAGAGCTGTGATGTATCCACGCCAATATGCGTGGTTTGGGTGCATCACAGTTTTTATATAGATATGAAAAAAGCAATTATAGGAAAAAAATCAATCATGACACAAGTGTACACCGATAATGGTGTAGCTGTTCCTGTTACTGTATTAAAAGCAGGTCCTTGTGTTGTAACACAAGTAAAGACTGTAGATGGTGAAGGGTATCGGTCATTTCAAATTGGATACGGAACGAAGAAGGAAAAGAATATGACAAAGCCAGAAAAGGGACATCTCAAAGGTAATGGAAATTTTGCAATACTAAGAGAGTTCCGTTTCGATGAAGAAGTTTCTCATGAGGTTGGACAACAACTAAATGTAGATCAATTCGAAGTTGGAGAAAAAGTTAAGGTAACCGGCACAAGCAAGGGTAAGGGTTTTCAGGGTGTTGTTAAACGACATGGCTTTTCTGGAGCGCCTGCATCACATGGTCATAAGGATCAACAGCGCATGCCTGGCTCAATTGGAGCAACTGGTCCACAAAAAGTATTTAAAGGTACAAAGATGGGTGGTCAAATGGGTAATGTTCGAAGTACAGTTACTAATCTCGAAGTAGTGAAGGTTGATACTGAAAATAATGAAATTTATGTAAAAGGCGCTGTACCTGGAGCACGTAATTCATATATCTATATTTCTGCATAACACATATGTCTAAAGTAAAAGTATACAACATGACAGGTGCCGCAGTAGGGGAGCAAGAGCTCAACGATGCAGTATTTTCTGTTCCTGTAAAAGAAGATGTAGTACATCAAGTAATGGTTGCTCAGCAAGCGAATAGTCGTCAGGTTGTTGCCCATACTAAAACACGTGGCGAAGTACGCGGTGGTGGAAGAAAGCCTCATCGTCAAAAGGGAACGGGTCGCGCACGCGCCGGTTCTATTCGATCACCATTGTGGCGTGGCGGTGGAGTAGTATTTGGTCCACGTAAAGATCGTAACTATACAAAGCAAGTGAATAGAAAAATGAAGCAGTCTGCTTTGCGCATGGTGCTATCTGATAAGGTTGCAAATGATCACCTTGTAGTTGTTGATGAATGGGCTGTTGCTGAGGGTAAAACAACAAACTTGAAGGCTAGCTTACAGAAGCTTCCTTCAGCTGATAGTAAAGTGTTGATTAGCTTAGCTAAAAAGAATGATGACTTAGTAAAAGCTGCTAGCAATTTGATGAATACTAATTATATTGCTGCTGATAGTTTAAATGTTGTTGATTTATTGAAAAATGATTATGTTGTTCTAGATAAAGCTGCTATTGAATTAATAAATGAGCGTTTAGCGAAATAGTTGTATGGGAATTATTGATAAGTTAAAAAAAACACCAAATAAAGATAGGGATGGAAAAGATGTAGCTGTAGATAAAAAGGTGGCTAAAAAATCTGAAAAGAAGGCAGATAAGAAATCTGCAAAGAAAACTGATGTGAAACCAGCAACTGTTGCACGAGCGAACGCTGAAAAAATTCTTTTACAACCAATTATTACAGAGAAGTCTACAATGTCAGGAACGTACCAGTTCATGGTTGCAACAGACACAAATAAAAACGAAGTTGCAAAGGCATTTTCTGCAGTGTATGAAAAAACACCGCGCAAAGTAAACATTGTAAACGTTAAAGGTAAAAGTATGCGTACTGGAGTAATTCGTGGAAAGCGCAAAAATTGGAAGAAGGCAGTAATTTATTTAAACAAAGGTGAAACAATTGATCTCTACGCTGAATAAGAATTATGGGAGTTAAAGTATATAAACCAACTACACCAGGACGACGCAAATCTAGCGTTGATGATTTTGCTGATATTACAAAGTCTCATCCAGAGAAGCGTCTTACGAGTCCTATTAAACGTAAGGGGGGTCGTAATAACCAAGGTAAAATTACCGTACGTCATCGTGGTGGTGGAGCAAAACGTCGATATCGTAATATCGATTTTAAGCGTGAGCGATTTGATGTTGAGGCAACTGTTGAAGCGATTGAATATGATCCAAACCGAAATGCTCGTATCGCATTAATTTCATACACTGATGGTGAAAAATCATATATTATTGCACCTCACCAATTGAAAGTAGGCGACAAAGTTGTATCTTCACAATCGAAGGTAGAAATCCAACTTGGTAATCGTATGCCAATCGGAAATATTCCAGCTGGAATTATGGTGTACAATTTAGAATTAGCTCCTGGTAAAGGTGGTACTGTAGCTCGATCTGCTGGTAATGGTATTATGGTGCAATCCAAAGAAGGGGAGTTCGTACAAGTTAAAATGCCATCTAGCGAAATTCGAGTGTTTAATGTAAATTGTTTAGCAACTGTTGGTCAGGTGAGTAATCCAGAGTATCGCGGTATCCGTTGGGGTAAGGCTGGTCGTATGCGTCACCGTGGTTTTCGTCCAACTGTACGTGGTAAAGCCATGAACCCTGTTGATCATCCTCATGGCGGTGGTGAAGGTAGTCAACCAATTGGTTTAAAGCATCCAAAGACTCCGCAAGGTAAACCAGCATTGGGTGTAAAGACACGTAAGGCACATAAGGCATCAAACAATTTTATAGTTAATCGACGTAATAAAAAGAAACGTTAATAAACGATTATGGGTAGAAGTTTAAAAAAAGGTGCATTTGTACATCCGAGTTTAATGAAAAAGGTTCAGGCGGCTCAAAAAGGTGATAAAAATGCAATTAAAACTTGGTCACGAGCGTCAACTATTATTCCTGAAATGGTAGGTCTTCGATTTAACGTACATAATGGTCGTCAATTTATTGAAGTACTAGTTACAGAAACAATGGTAGGCCATCGTTTAGGAGAGTTTGCACCAACCCGTAAATTTAAAGGGCATGGTGGAAAAATGGCTAAAGAACAAGCAAGCTAATATACGATTATGGAAGTAAAAGTACACTTAAGAAAACTCCGCATCTCTCCTCGTAAAGTCCGTTTGGTCGCTAATGTTGTTCGTGGTTTAGAGATTGCACCAGCAGAATTACAGCTACAGTACTCCTCTAAGCAGGCTGCTAAGCCAGTATTAAAGTTATTGCGTTCAGCAGCAGCAAATGCAGAGCATAACTACAAGCTGAATCGTGACGATCTGTTTATCAAATCTATTGAAGTAAATGATGGTCGCACATTACGTCGTTGGAAACCACGAGCAATGGGTAGAGCTACTATTATTCGTAAACGTTCATCTCATATTACTCTAGTTCTTGATGTAAAAGATTCTGCTAAGCAAGCAGCACAAGTTAAATCTGCTGCTAAAAAGATTGATAAAAAAACCACAGTAAAAGCTGATGATAAAAAAACAGCAGTAAAGAAAGTAGAAGGCAAGAAGGTTGAGAAGAAAGCGCCTGCTAAAAAAACCACTGCTAAGAAGCGGGAAAAAACTGAAGAAAAGAAGTCGGTGGCAAAGAAAGAAGTTAAAAAATCTGATTCAAAAAAAGATTAAATACCTGAACACTCATGGGAAAGAAGATTAATCCAATTATATTACGAATGGGAATCACGACGTCACCAACGTCGAAGTGGTTTGTAAGTAAACGACAATTTGCAAGTTATTTGCAAAGTGATATTCAATTACGTAAAGCATTAAAGATTAAGTTAAAAGATGGTGGTGTATCTAGAATTGAGGTTCATCGATCTGCTGGAAAAATCAAATTTGTTATTTATACTTCTAAACCCGGTGTTATTATTGGTCGCAGTGGATCTGGTATTGAAGAAATTAAGAGGGTTATTAAAAAAGATTTCTTTGGATCTGAGAAAATTGATATTAAAATTGAGATTGAAGAAGTGCGTAATCCAGATATGGATGCAGCACTTGTTGTGCAAAACGTTATTTATCAATTGGAAAAACGTGTTCCTTTCCGACGCGCAATGAAGCGCGCTATTGAATCAGTTACTCAAGCAGGAGCTGCTGGAGTAAAAATTCAATGCGCAGGACGTTTAAATGGTGTAGAAATTGCTCGTACTGAAACTCTTGTTGAAGGATCAATTCCAACTCATACACTGCGTGCTAATATTGATTATTCACGTGATGCAGCACAAACTATCTATGGTAAAATTGGTATAAAAGTATGGATTTATAAAGGACAGGTATTTGCCGATCAGGAAAAAGAAGAAGCTGAAAAATCACAGAAAAAAATGCGTGGTAATCGTAAACGATCTAGTGGTAAAAAAAAGCAGCATGCTACAAAATCAAAGACACGTAAAAAGCGCACAATTGTTAAAGGTGGTACGAAAAAAGAAACTGTTGCAAAGGACGTTAAAGATAAAAAAGATCAATCAGAAAGTAAATAATTAGTAGAATTGTATGTTAACTCCACGTAAATTAAAACATCGTAAATGGCATCGAGCTCGTGTAAAGGGGAAAGCTACCCAGCGCACAAATGTTAATTTTGGTGATTATGGATTGAAGGCAACTACCGGCGCATGGATTACTGCTCGCCAAATTGAAGCAGCTCGTCGTGCAATGACTCGTTTTGTACAACGTGGTGGTAAGATTTGGATTCGCATTTTTCCACATAATCCAGTTACGCTAAAAGGTGGTGAAATTCGCATGGGTGGGGGTAAAGGTGCCGTGGATCACTTTATTGCTGAAGTAAAGCCAGGAACTATATTGTTTGAGATTGGTGGCGTTGAAGAGAGATTAGCTCGTGAAGCGATGCGTTTAGCAGCACATAAGCTACCGGTAAAAACCAAGTTTATTAAGAAAGATAATTAACGCACGTCTGTTGACAGGTTATTAATAATATGAAATATTCAGAACTCGAACGAAAATCACCATCCGAATTACAGAAGTTTTTATTAGAAACTCGTAATGAGATTCAGAGTGTACGATTCGGTATTAGTAGTGGTCAAGAGAAGAATGTACGTAAATTACGTAAATTAAAAAAACAGCAAGCTCAAATCGTTACACTATTAAATAACCCAGCTAAACAAGTTGCTAACTAGTTATGACTGATACGAAGAACACAACCAAAGATACAGACGTAATGAAGCGTACCTTCGAGGGTATTGTGGTATCTGCAAAGGGTGATAAAACTATTGTTGTAAAGGTAGATCGTGTACGAATTCATAGATTATATAAAAAACGCTATACAGTAAGTAAACGGTATCAAGTACATGATGAGCGTAATGAGTTTAAAGAAGGTGATGCTGTGCAATTTATTGAATGTCGGCCAATTAGTAAGCACAAGAAGTGGCGCGTAGTATATAGTAAAACTACTAATGTAGAAAAGAACTAGTATGATTCAAGTAGAAAGTCGATTAAAAGTAGCAGATAATAGCGGAGCCAAAGAAGTGCTGTGTATTCGTGTTCTCGGTGGTTATAGAAAACGCTATGCTCGAGTTGGTGATATTATCACTGTTACTATCAAGCAAGCTCAGCCACATACGCAAATGAAGAAAGGTGAAGTTGTTCATGCTGTAGTTGTGCGAACAAAGAAAGAGTATCGTCGAAAAGATGGTTCGTATATCCGTTTTGATGAAAATGCTTGTGTAATTATTGATAAGAACAATAAGGAGCCAAAGGGGACTCGTATTTTTGGACCAATCCCACGTGAGATTAAAGCCAAAGGATTTAATAAAATTGCCTCATTAGCACCAGAAGTATTATAAGATTATGAAGATTAAAAAAGACGATACAGTAAAAGTAATGGCCGGAAAAGATGCTGGTAAAACGGGCAAGGTTGTTCAGGTGCTTCCAAAAGAGGAGATGATTGTAGTGGAGGGCGTGAACAAAATGGTTAAACACATGCGCCCACAACAGCGTGGTGAAAAAGGGCAGAAATTTGAATTCGATGGCCCTATTCATGTTTCCAAAGTGCAGTTGGTAGATCCAAAAACTGGAAAAACAACTCGCGTTGGATATAAAATTCTAGAAAATGGCGACAAAGTTCGCATTGCTAAAAAAACTGGAGAAGAAATTGATTAATATGAACAGATTAAAACAACAATATATTACTGATATCATTCCAAAGTTGCGGGAAGAGTTCTCAATCTCTAACGTTAATGCTGTTCCAAAGATAGAGAAAATTACCGTCAATGTAGGAGTAGGGAAGCAGCAGGAAGATAAGAAGTTTATCGAAAGTGTAGAAAATACACTCGCACGCATTACCGGACAAAAGCCAGTAAAAACGATTGCAAAGAAATCCATTTCTAACTTTAAGTTGCGTGAAGGTGTAGTTATTGGTTTGATGGTAACGCTGCGTAAAGACTTGATGTATACATTCATGGATAAATTAGTGAATATCACATTACCTCGCGTACGTGATTTTCAAGGTATTAATACGAAATCTGTTGATGCCAATGGTAACTTGAATATTGGATTTAAAGAGCACATTGTATTTCCTGAAATTTATTCTGACGAAGTTGAAAAGCTACATGGCTTAGAAGTATCTGTAACAACAAGTACTAAAGATCGTAAAGAGGGGTATCGCTTACTTGAATTAATGGGCGTACCATTTAAAAAGGACGAAAAAACTAAGAAGTAATCTAATTAACAACTTGCACGTATGGCAAAGAAATCTCAAATCGCTAAATCTAAACGTAAGCCAAAATTCTCAACCCGAAAAGTGAATCGTTGTTGGAGATGTGGTCGTAACCGTGGCTATATGAGAGACTTTAATCTTTGTCGTATTTGTTTCCGCGAATTAGCTGAGCAGGGCGCCATTCCAGGCGTTCGCCGTGCAAGTTGGTAATTAATAAATGATATTGCAATGACAGATCCAATCGCTGACATGTTAACTCGAATCCGAAACGCACAGGCTGTAAATAAAACTACAGTAGTGTTACCATACTCAAAAGCTAAACACAAATTAGCTGAACTTATTAATGCTGAAGGATATATCGAGTATGTAAAAAAACAAGAGGATGCTGGAAAGCCAGTACTAGAATTAGGATTGAAATATGATACACAAGGAAAAGCGGTTATTCATACTATCAAACGTGTAAGTACTCCTGGTCGTCGTGTATATGCTCAAAAAAAGGAATTACCGTACATCTTAAATAATTTAGGAATTGCTATTATCTCAACTTCACGTGGCTTGATGACTAATAAAAAAGCTCGCAAAGAAAATATCGGTGGCGAGGTAATTTGTGAAATCTACTAAGTAACGATTATGTCTAGAAAATCCAATAAACCAATTGCAATCCCAGATGGAGTTACTGTAGAAGTAAAAGATAAAACTCTTACGGTAAAGGGTCCTAAGGGAGAACTTCAGGAAACAATTCATCCATTTGTTACTATTGAGGTAAAAGATAATGCAGTAAACTTATCAGTAAAGAATCCTGATGTGAAAGCAGAACGATCTATGTGGGGTACATTTGGTGCGCTAGTAGCTGTAATGATAGAGGGTGTTGTGAATGGATATACCAAGCAACTTGAAATTAACGGTGTAGGTTATGGATTTGATGTATCTGGAAAAAAGCTCACTGTGAAAGCTGGTTATTCTCATCCTGTAATAGTGGAAATTCCTGATAATGTAGAAATTAAGGGAGAAAAAAATGTTATTACACTTACATCACATGATAAACAACTAGTAGGTCAGGTAGCTGCTGAAATTCGTAAAATTCGTAAGCCAGAACCATATAAGGGTAAGGGTATTAAGTACATGGAAGAAGTGATCCAACGTAAACAAGGTAAACAAGCTGTTGGTTCAGAATAATAGCAAACAATTATGAGTAATAAAACGATTCTTAACAAACGTAAACGATTCAAACAGCGCAAGGCACGTGTTCGCGCTAAGATTTCTGGTACTAGCACACGGCCACGTTTAGCTGTGTATCGATCACTGAAATATATTTATGTTCAGTTAATTGATGATACTACTGGAACAACATTAGTAGCTGCTACAGATAAAAAAGATGCAGTAACAGGCACTAAATCAGAACGTGCTAAAGCTGTGGGATTAGAAGTTGCTAAACAAGCTAAAGAAAAGGGGATTACAGAAGTGTTATTCGATCGTGGCGGTAGAGATTATCGGGGTCGTGTAAAAGCATTAGCTGAAGGAGCTCGTGAAGGTGGTTTGCAATTTTAATAACAATATAACGATATGGGATACCAACAAGATAAAAAACAGAATAACCGAAGACGACGCAATCGGCGCGAACGTCCAAAGGATGAGTTTGAGCAAAAAATTGTAGATCTAGCTCGTGTTACTCGTGTAATGGCTGGTGGAAAACGTATGAATTTTCGATGTTGTGTAGTAGTAGGCGATCATAAGGGTCGTGTTGGCGTAGGATTAGCTAAAGGTAAAGACGTAGCAATTGCTGTAAATAAAGCTGTAAATAAAGCTAAAAAGAACCTAATCACTGTACCAATCGTTAATGGAACTATTCCACATGAAGTTGAAGTAAAGTATTCAAGTGCTCGCATTATGATTAAGCCAGGACGACAGGGTAGTGGTGTAATTGCTGGTGGGCCAGTACGTGCAGTACTAGAAATGGCTGGCGTACCAAATGTGGTAAGTAAAATGCGTGGTTCACGCAATAAGGTAAATAATTGTTTTGCAGTAATGGAGGCGCTACAATCACTACGTACTAAGGAACAAATTAAAGCATCCATCCAATAATATTAATTACTATGTTAAGTGTAAAATCTGTTAAACCAAAATCTACAGCTAAGAGTAGGAAACGAATCGGTCGTGGTAAGGGTTCCGGCACCGGTACCTATGCTGGTCGTGGCTTAAAAGGGCAACGGTCTCGCTCGGGTGGTAAAAGTGGTTTAAAGTTGAGAGGTTTAAAAGCTACGTTTAAAGGAATACCAAAGCGTAGAGGATTTACAAGCCCACACGCAAAACTTAATGTTGTTAATATTGCTCAAATTGAGTCACGTTATAAAGATAAAGGTACAGTTCACCTCGAAGGATATAAGGTACTTGGACAAGGTGAATTAACAAAGAGTGTTACCGTATATGCTGATAAATTTTCAGAAACAGCTAAAGAAAAAATTCAACAAAAAGGTGGAAAAGCAATTACATGTGGAAAGCGATCCTAAAAATTTGGAAGCATAGAGAGCTTCGTAATAAAATTCTCTATGTATTAGCAGTGCTTGTTATTTTTCGTTTTGCTGCTCACATTCCAATTCCTGGTGTAGACATTGTTAATTTACGAAACTTCTTTGGTAGCAACGCCTATCTAGGTTTATTGAATGTATTTTCAGGTGGAGCACTTGAAAATTTTTCATTAGTAATGCTTGGTGTAGGCCCATACATTACATCGTCTATTATCTTTCAATTATTAAACATCATTGTTCCTAAACTAGAGGAAATGCAAAAGGAAAGTGATGGTCAGCGTAAAATTCAACAGTGGACTCGATACTTAGCAGTGCCATTAGCTATGGTGCAAGGATATGCAACTATTGTATTATTACAACGCTCTGGTGGGGGATTAATTGGCGAACTTGATATCTTCCAATGGATTACAGCTATTTCACTAATTACTGCTGGTAGCACGTTTGTAATGTGGCTTGGTGAGCTTATCACTGAGAAAAATATTGGTAACGGTATTTCGTTAATGATTTTCGCGGCTATTATTGCACGCCTACCAACCTCAATTCAGCAATTTTTTGCAACGTATGATGCTTCACAACTTCCAACTGTTCTACTATATGTAGGGTTGGCAGTAGTAATGATTTTCGGAATTGTATTTATTACAGAAGGACAGCGTAATATTCCTATTTCTTCCGCACGACAAGCGCGGGGTGGTGGAGCTGGGAAGCAAAATACCCATTTACCAATTCGTGTAAATCAGGCTGGAGTAATTCCTATTATCTTCGCTGTATCTCTTGTATTATTTCCACCAGTAATTGGTCAGTACCTTACAACAATGAGCCAAGCATGGCTGGTTGATTTTGGATACTTTATTGTTGATGCCTTTAATAATCAGATTGTGTATGGAGTGCTCTATTTCATCTTTGTATTCGCATTTACATATTTCTATACGGCAGTTATTTTCAAACCAGAACAGATTGCTGAAAATCTTCAAAATCGCGGTAACTTTATTCCTGGAATTCGTCCAGGCAAACCAACCATTGATTACTTGAGCTATGTATCGAATCACTTATTACTAGTTGGTGCAATCTTCCTTGGTGTTGTAGCAGTATCGCCTGTAGCATTACAATCTCTAGCGTCTGGTAGTGCAAATTCACTAGTTATTGGTGGTACATCACTATTAATTGTGGTATCTGTAGGTATTGAAACAGTGAAGCAAATTCAAGCGCAAATGCAATTACGTGATTACGAAAACTTTTAACCATGGCAGACGCTAAACGCATTTTACTATTTGGTCCACAAGGGTCGGGTAAAGGTACTCAAGGTGAAAAACTTAGTGAATGGCTCAAGCTCCCACTTATTGTAACGGGAAATATTTTTCGTCATAACATTAAAGAACAAACTGAATTAGGTGTTCTAGCAAAGGGATATATTAATAAGGGTGAACTTGTTCCTGATGCAGTAACGAATCGAATGATTGGAGAGCGCATTACTCAAGAAGATTGCGCACAAGGATTTATTCTCGATGGATTTCCGCGCAATCTTGTGCAAGCTGATGCTCTCGATACATATGTGAAGATTACTGATCTTATGCATATTAGTATTCCAGATGATGAAGCTGTGCGCCGCATTGCTAATCGCCGCACCTGTGTAGATCAAGGTCATGTGTATCATTTAGTGTATAATCCACCAAAGCAAGAGGGGATTTGTGATGAAGATGGCTCAGCGTTAGAGCAGCGCAAAGATGATACAGAAGAATCCTTGAAAAAACGTCTAGGTATTTATCATTCAGAAACAGAGCCAATTTTGGATCATTATCGTCCATATGGTGTTATTCATGATATCGATGGTATTGCATCAATTGAGGAAGTTTGGCAAACTGTTCAAGCATCATTACAATAAAGGAATATTATGATTACTATTAAAACACCAGCAGAGCAAGATGCTTTGCGAGCTAGTGGGAAGATTTTAGCATCCGTAGTGAATGTTCTTATGGATATGGTGCAACCTGGTATTACTCTAAATGAGCTTGAAGCTGCTGCTAGTGATTTCATTAAGAAAACGGATGCCGTACCAGCCTTTAAGGGGTATAAGGGGTATCAAAACATTCTCTGCACATCTGTAAATGAAGAGGTAGTACATTGTCCGCCAACGGATCGTGTATTACAAGATGGTGATATTATAAGTATTGATGCTGGGGTTGTATATAATGAGCTGTATTCCGATTGTGCGGTAACTGTGCCAGTTGGAAATATCTCTACAGAGGCTGAGCAGTTGATTAAAATAACAAGAGAATCGTTGTACGAAAAAGCGGTTCAAGAAATTCAACCCGGTAAATACACCGGTGATATTGGAGCCGCCATTCAAGAATATGTAGAGGGAGCTGGTTTTTCTATTGTAAAAAGCTTAGTAGGACATGGCATTGGTAAGCAATTGCATGAGGAGCCATCGATTCCTAATTACGGAAGTCGGGGAAAGGGTGTACAATTAAAACCAGGTATGGCAATTGCCATTGAGCCAATGGTAAATATTGGTGGTGAGGATGTAGTATTTGAGAGCGACGGTTGGCGTGTAGTAACAACAGATCAATCATTAAGTGCACATTTTGAACATACATTTCTCATTACAGAAACAGGAAATGAAATAATCACACAACTATGAAATATTTAGCTTTAGATTACGGTAAAGCCCGCGTTGGATTATCGTTAGGGGATTCTGAAACAAAAATCGCACTTGGTAAAGGTGTGCTTGAAGGATTGAGCCAGAATAAACTCATTACAAAAATTAAAGCGATTGTAGATTTCGAACACATCGATCGAATTATTATCGGCTTACCATTAAACATGGAGGGCGAGTCAACGGCAATGACTGAAGAAGTAGAACGCTTCGTTGAAAAAATGCGCAACCATCTTGAAGTTCCTGTGCAAACTGTTGATGAGCGCTTAACTTCAAAAATGGCTGACCAGTTGATAAAAGACATGCCTAAAGAGCAACGCAAGCAGGATCAAGTAGCCGCCCAGATTATCCTGCAAAATTATTTAGATCAATTACCGGCAGAGTAATGGAGAATAGTATCTGGTATCTAAGTATATTCCTCGGTGCTACTCTCGTGGCATATATTAGTACCTGGCTGATGATGAAAGTAGCAATCCGATTCGGATTTGTAGATGAAGCTGCATCTGCGCCGCATCGTAAACAGCAATCCAAGGCCATGCCCTTATTAGGGGGAGTGGCTATTTTTATAACAATAACGATTTTTTTACTTTGGTTAGCCCCGAATTTAACTCAAGGCTATTTACTACCTAAGCATTTGTGGGGGATTATACTAGCGGCTGCAGTATTAATGATTGGCGGAATTATTGATGATCGCTGGTCATTAACACCATACGTACAAATACTATTTCCACTACTAGCAATCGCTATCGTAATTAGTTCGGGTATTGGCATTGAATATATTTCCAACCCATTTGGTGATGTATGGGGTCTGGACCAGTGGCGGTGGGATGTTTTTTTTATTAATGACATACCATATCAATTTATTATTTGGGCTGATGTATTTACCATACTGTGGTTGCTGGGCACAATGTATACCACTAAATTGTTAGATGGATTAGATGGATTAGTTCCTGGTATTACCGTAATTGGAGGGATTATTATTTTTTTCTTAAGTCATTCACAGGATGTAGCTCAGCCAGAAACTGCTACATTGGCATTAGTGGTAGCCGCAGCAGCGCTGGGGTTTCTGATTTGGAATTTTATCCCAGCTAAAATTTACCTAGGGGAAGGTGGTTCGTTATTGAGTGGATTTTTATTAGGTGTGTTAGCAATTTTATCTGGAGGAAAAATTGCTACAGCGTTACTTATTCTTGGATTGCCAATTATTGATTTGATTTGGGTGATTATTCGTCGTTCGCTTATCGAGAAGCGCTCGCCATTTTCTGGTGATGCATTGCATCTACACTTTCAGCTCCAAAAGCTGGGCTGGAGTAAGCGTAGCGTCGTGTTGCTATTTTATGCCATCACAATAATTTTTGGTGCTAGTACATTGCTATTTACAGGTAAGGCTAAAATAATCGTATTAATAATTTTAGCCGTGGCATCATTTATTGCTATCGCATGGTTATATACATTATCACGTAAGCAGGCACTCGCTGATGAAAAATATTCTCACTAAAGTTAGTTTACTACTTGTACTATTTCTTATCGGATGTACGCAAAGTGCAGAACCGGATAGTTTTTCTGAGGCACTCTATACCATTACCGTAGGTACTATGAATTCAAGTATTGATGTGTATATTGCAGATGAAGATAGTGAGCGTCAGAAGGGGTTGGGAGGTATTGATGAACTACCAGAAAATACAGGAATGTATTTTATTTATAATTCCGCACGTGTACGTGAGTATTGGATGTTGGACGTAGAATATCCAATTGATATCATTTGGTTGCATAATAATAAGGTGGTATATCTCACGAAATCAGCCCAACCTGAGGCTAATATCACTCTTTTAGAGGATTATCAGCGCTATAGCTCGCCAGTGCCAATAAACGCTGTATTAGAGGTGCCTGAAGGCTTTATAGAGCAATATGACATCATTGAGGGTAACGTCTTGACACTCACAGAGAAATAATATATCGTACACAAGCCCTGTTAAATAGTGCTAATGGGTATTAGTCAATAATAATAGTAGAATTATGATTGCAATTGTAAAAACTGGTGGTAAACAGTACACCTTAAAAGAGAATGATACTGTTCGTGTAGAAAAATTAATGGGAGAAGCTGGTGATAGTATTATATTTGAAGAAGTACTGTTACTTGCTGATGAATCCGGAAAAAAACTACAAGTTGGATCTCCAACAGTTAGTGGTGCTAAAGTAACTGGCACTGTTGTAAAGCAGGGTCGTGCTAAAAAAATCACTGTTGTGAAATATAAGAATAAAACTCGCTATAAGCGAACCCTTGGTCATCGTCAGCATTTCACTGATGTAAAGATCGATAAGATCGGATAATCGTTCTGCAAAAGGAATAATCGCAATAGCAAATAACCCTACGTATAAAACGTAGGGTTATTGATTTAGATTAACTCCCATGATTTATTCATGTGGGTTAATAGCATGATGGCTCCTGAAAACCTCAAGTATAAAACCGAGGGTTTTTTATATATCCTTACGATCTTTCAGGGCGTTACTAAGCGTAATATCATCGGCGTATTGAATATCAGCACCAGCTGGTAAGCCCTGGGCTAGCCGGGTAACTTGCACATTCATATCTTTCAACGCTTCAATTACGTACATGGCTGTAGCATTTCCACCAACGTTGGGATTGGTAGCGATGATAATTTCTTGCGCGCCATCATTATGTACACGTTCAACTAATTCTGTAATGCGTAATTGATTTGGGCCAATGCCATCTAATTGATTAATCACGCCACCAAGTACATGGTATACGCCATGATAGTCACCAGTTTGTTCAATGGCGTGCAGATTAGTGCTATCAGAAACTACACAAATTGTTGAAATATCTCGTTGGCTATCTCTGCATACATCACATATGGTGTTCACAGTGATATTAAAACAGCGTTCACAATCGTGAATGTCTTGTTGTACTCCATGAAGTCCTTGAACTATTTTTTCTACCACAGCGGGTGGTTGGCGTAACAAATGAAAAACGTAGCGTTCAGCAGTTTTTCTGCCAACACCTGGCAGGGTAGTGAGCGCGTGAATCAGTCGCTCGATCGATTCGGGATAGAGCGCCATCTGTTACTATTGTTTTAATCCAGAAATGTCTGGCATTTTCATTTCACCAGACTGAATTTTCTTAGCCATTTCACGTTGTAGTTTTTTGGAGGCTGATTCCATCGCTTCAATAATACCTTTTTGAATTGTTTCTTTATGTTCTGGAGCAAGTAGTGCATCTTCAATATCAAGAGAGAGAATTTTTTGATTTCCATCCATTACAACATTTACTTGCTTCTTAGCGCCTTCACCATGAACCGTTACAGTAGATAGTACACTTTGTACATTCTTGGCTTCTGATCGGAGGTCTTTATATGATTTTAACTTGGATAACATTGAACTCATAGGTCTATATAATAATTATTAATAAATGGTGCTAGTCGAAGTCTGGCGCACCCATACCTGTTTTTTCGAGGTTAGTAAAACTGGCTTTTTCTTGGTCAAAGTATAGCTCAACTCGGCCGGTTGGTCCATTACGATGTTTAGCCACAATAATATCGGCAATGTTCTTACGATCGGAATCTTTCTTGTAGTATTCTTCACGATAAATAAACATTACTACATCGGCATCTTGCTCAATCGAACCGGAATCACGGAGATGAGATAGTTTTGGAATAGGTACGTTCTGTTGTTCTACAGCGCGAGATAACTGCGATAGACATAGTACAGGAAGATTGAGCTCACGGGCTAAACCTTTAAGCTGGCGGGATATTTTCGCAATTTCTTGTACCCGGTTTTCTGTATTTACCTTACCTTCCATTAATTGCAGGTAATCAATAACAATCAATCCTAAGCCATGCTCCATTTGTAAACGACGGGCTTTGGTACGAATTTCTAGTGCGTTGGTATTTGCTGCATCATCAATGTATAACGGAGCTTCCGATAATATACCCATAGCTTGCCCGATGCGAGGAAAGTCATCACTGCCGGGAGCATCGGATAATTTACCGGTACGCATTTTCCATAAATCTACATCGGCTTGAGCACACAGTAGGCGATCCACTAACTGATCCTTGCTCATTTCTAGGCTGAACAATCCAACTGGTATGCGTTCAGCTACAGCAACATGACGAGCAATATCTAAAGCCAGCGATGTTTTACCCATGGATGGGCGAGCCGCTAAGATAACTAAATCTGATTTTTGTAATCCACCAAGTTTTTTATCGAGATCTACAAAGCCAGTTGATACCCCACGTAATTTACCAGATTCTTTATGAATTTCATCAATGCGATCGAACGCATCAGCCAGGATACTAGAAATTGGTGTAAAGTTCTGACGCAGATTTTTTTGAGAAACTGAGAATAGTGTTTGTTCTGCTACGTCTAGCTTTTCACCTAAATCTTCCGTTTCATCATCTAGAGCAGTATTTAAAATTTCATGCGCAGCTTGAATCAGGCGTCGTAATGTTGCTTTACGCTGAATGATATTGGTATAGCTTACTACATTGGCGGCAGTAGGAACTGCGTTCGTAAGAGTAACTAAATAACTGCGACCACCCATGCTTTCTAATACATTTTGGTCGGTTAGGCGATTGGTAAGATTTAGTACATCAATTGGTTCGCGTCTATTATAGAGATCGATCATGGCCTGAAAAATGAGGCGATGCTTATCACTATAAAAATCTTCAGAATCAATAAGGTCAGCCACTTGAAGAACAGCATCTTTGTTGATTAACAGTGAACCCAAACAGGCTTGTTCAGCCTCAAGATTATGAGGGGGAACCGCTGCTTTAAGTTGAGTTGATGTTATTTTGTCGGTCATGAATTACAAGATAATTAAGGTCATTTAGCTTACCTAAAAATAGGCTCTCTGCCAAGGTGGCCTCATCAACCGTTTATGCACATACTATAAGATGTGCCATACTGTCATTAAGTATGAGCAAAAAAGTTTGGCCGATATTAGGGATCGGCATAATAGTAGTTCTAGCCACATCTATGTTAGTAGTATTTATAGGGATGGGTAAAGTACCTGAAACTATTGTTACTGAGTACGATAACATTGGGAGTGTATCTCTTGGTAGGAGCATTAACGACATTACTGAAGATTCTACATCTATTATAGCTGGTATTATTCCGTATGACTTAGTTCAAGAAGATATAATGCGGGACACATTACAGCTTATCGCTACAGAGAATCCTGAAACAATATTACTTGTAAGCTCAGATAGAGTAGGAGTGTCGCAATATCCATTATCTACTATGAGCCATGATATTTCGAATGGAGTAAAAATAGATAGCGCTTTACGTGATGCATTAGAGATTGATATAGATAATGAGGCATTCATAAATACACCCAGTATGATGGAACGCTTGGATATAGTAAATAAACATTTTCCAGAGGCCGCAGTGCTGCCAATAATAATTTCAGAAGATACAAGTGCAGATACGCTAGATGTATTTACTAATGCGCTTATAAAGAATGCACCGCCTAATACGGTTGTGCTAGCTAGCGTAGATTATTCGCGCGACTTACCATCGAATCTTGCAAATGTACACAATGCATACACTCAATCATTACTTCAAACATTTGATATTGAAGAGCTATATACTGCTGATGTGGATTGCTGGCAATGCCTTTATGTAATATCGACATATGCAAAAAATTATGAAGCAGATTATGTAGAGCATGAGCAAGTAAATTCAGTTACATATGATACCGCAGTAGCTATAGAGGATGACGTGGCTATTACAATGCTAGCAGTAGGGGATATCATGGTAGGGAGATTTGTAGAAACACTTATGAGGAGCAATGGTGATGGATATCCATTTGAGAAGGTGCAAACTGCAATGCAGGGAGTAAATATAATACTCGGTAACCTTGAGGGGCCAATACCAGTTTCACATTCACAAACTCCAAATGAGGTACTGTTATTTTCATTTCGTGAATCAACAGCCAGGCTATTGGCAGAACAGAAATTTACAGATGTAAGTTTAGCAAATAATCATACCCTTGATAGAGGGGAGGATGATTATTTCAACACCATTACTGAACTGGAAGAAGTTGGAATTAGTACCATTGGTCATCCTTGGGAGGTAGATTTTGAACGGGTGGTGAGTAAAACAATTAATGATAAGAAAATTATCTTTACAGGATTTCATGATGCCACTCGTAGGGTTGATGCTGCGGCAGCTGTTGAATTAATTGCTCAACTGCGTAGTGAGAATCCTGATGCGTTTATTGTTACCACTATTCATTGTGGGAGTGAGTATGTTCTTCATTCAAATTCTCATCAACAGAATTTAGCGCACCAACTTGTTGATGCTGGAACTGACGTGATTATTGGTCATCACCCTCATGTTGTTCAAGAGGTGGAGTTGTATAATGGTAAGGTGATTTTTTATTCGCTTGGTAACTATGTATTTGATCAATATTTTTCTCAAAATACGCAAGAGGGATTGATGGTTGGAATAGAATTAACAGATAAAGAAGTTCGATATTCATTACATCCATTAGTAAGTAAGCGTAGTCAAGTACAGCTCATGCCAGAAATTCAAGTACAGCCCTGGCTCGAGGAGTTAGCTCTACGTAGTTCGGATGAATTAGAGGGGATTAAAGATGGTTTAATTACGATAGATAATCTGTTGACACCTTAATCTAAGCTTGCTAGAATAGTCCAGACCTGCACTATGTAGGTTTGTAGGGGACGTTAGCTCAGTTGGTAGAGCAGCAGCCTTTTAAGCTGATGGTCACTGGTTCAAATCCAGTACGTCCCACAAATAAAATAACGCTATAATAGGCGTTATTTTTTATTAAGCAAATCCTCTTAGTCTTTGATCGGCAATAGTGATGGTTTACCGTGAGCCTTGATATCCGCTGGTCGTTTTACTGAGAAATAATAAATGAGGCCGCCAATCCAACCAGCTAGCGCAACTACTAACATCCAAGTAGTTTTGTCGTTTTCTTTTTCAAAATCTCGTTTTACAACATCGATTAACATCATTATCCAAAATACGATACCGAAAATAGCAAAAATAAAGATCACAAAATATAACAGCATAAAAAAAGCCATAAAGCCGAACGAGAAGATCATGATGAACATTGCTGCAATTGTTTCCATAGAGATATGGTAACTTATATATTTTTAGGTGACAATAGGGCAATTTTATGGTATACTAATCTTCTATGTGGCAAGCACTATCAACAACAATAGGTAAGTATTTCTTAGGTTGGTTAAAATCTCAATTCAAAGGCAATCCTTTAATTGAGAATACATCTGAATATCTAGCAAAGGCAGGTGCTTCCATACAGGTTGGAATTATTGCAATGGTGAGTATCATTGCATTTGGTTTTTTACTATATACATTTATGATCGTCGCTGTTGTAAAAGGATGGCTTTAACGTTTTAATAATACATATGCCAGATATTACATTTTTTAACATTTCAAAGGAGGATGCTTTTAAAAACCTTGATACTAATGATAAGGGGTTAACTACTAAAGAGGTTACTCGCCGTCAAGGATATTACGGTTTAAATAAATTACCTGAAGAAGCTGCTACGCCATGGTATAAATTATTCATAGAGCAATTCAAAAGCTCATTGGTGTTTATTTTGGTTATTGCAGCTGGTATTAGCTTTGGATTAGAAGAGCCGGTGGACGGTACTGTAATACTCGCTGCCGTTGTTATTCAAGTGCTCGTTGGTTTTGTACAGGAGTTTCGTGCTCAGCGTTCGCTAGCTGCCTTAAAGCAAGTTATTTCATTATCAGCTCGCGTATTACGTAACGGAAAAGAAGGGGGTGTTGCTGCGGAAGCTTTAGTGCCTGGCGACATTGTATTGCTTAGTGCTGGTGATAAGGTGCCAGCTGATGTGCGTTTAATCGAAGTGCATGATTTTGAAGTAGATGAAGCACCGCTTACGGGAGAGTCTGAGCCGATTAAGAAACAAATAAAAGTGTTAGATAATGATACGGATTTAGCCGAACGCAGTAACATGGCATTTACAGGAACAGTAGCAACGAAAGGCCAGGCTATTGGTATGGTTACTTTTACTGGGCAGTACACAGAAATTGGAAAGATCGCGCAACTTATAAAAGATACCGAGGATGAGCCAACTCCGTTACAAGATAAGCTCACACAGTTTTCTAAAAGAATTAGTATTGTTGTAGTGATAATCGCTGTAGCCATCGCAGTGTTTGGGTACTTCACTCAGGGTGACTTCACTACAATGTTTACCGTGGCTGTAGCAGTTGCTGTATCAGCTATTCCAGAGGGATTGGCTGTGGCGGTAACTATTATTCTGGCAGTTGGTATGCAACGCATGATTAAACGTGATGCTTTAGTACGAAAATTATTAGCCGCTGAAACCCTTGGTTCTACAAATGTAATTTGTACGGATAAGACGGGAACTCTTACCGAAGGTAATATGCAAATTACCGATATTATTACGTGGGAAAATAATTTTGCAGTAGATGGGACAAATACAACGCATGATAAAAATGGTGCGAGGGATTTAATATTTTCATTACGCCTTGGATTATTATGTAACGATGCCAAAGTAGATAATATTGAGGACAATATTGGTGATTGGAAAATTTCAGGAAATCTTACTGAACGAGCATTGTTAATGGCCGGATCACAAGCCGGATTGCATTTTCACGATATTCAAAAAGAGGCGCCACGCATAGACGCAATTCCATTTGATTCTAGTATTAAGTATATGGCTACGTTGCATCGGGAAGCGCAAGGTAGAATGTTGTATGTAAAAGGAGCTCCAGAAATTATTATCTCTAAATGTTCGAAGGTAATGGCATCTGGCAAGGCCATCTCTTTTGATAAGGTCAAGCAAAAGAAATTTCAAAAGAAATTTATACAACTCTCTAAACAAGGCTTGCGTATTATAGCGTTGGCGTACAAGAATACAGGAGAAGCTACTAAAGAAATTACCGATAATACATTATCTGATTTGGTGTTTGTAGGATATGTTGGCATTAAGGATCCGTTACGTAAAGAGGCGAAACAAACTGTAGCGCGCTGCCTTGATGCTGGTATTCAAACTGTAATGATTACAGGTGATCATAAGCTAACTGCTCAAGCTATTGCCAAAGAGCTTGGTTTAAAATTTGATGAGCATAATATCATGGAGGGCAAGGAGTTGGATAGTCTTTCTCAACATGAATTAAACAAGCGTGTGAAAGATATTACAGTATATGCTCGTGTAACTCCAGAGCATAAATTACGCATCGTCAATGCGTGGCAAGCAAATGACATGGTAGTTGCGATGACAGGTGATGGTATTAATGATTCCCCAGCTATTAAAGCGGCGGATATTGGTATTGCGCTTGGCTCTGGCACAGATGTTGCAAAAGAAACGGCCGATATGGTTATTTTGGATGATAATTTTGAAACAATTGTTGAAGCCGTGGAAGAGGGGCGTGGAATATTTGATAATATTAAAAAAACTGTATTGTATCTGTTATCAGATAGTTTTTCGGAAGTGATATTAATTATTGGGGCATTATTATTAGGCTTACCAATTCCAATTACTGCAGCACAAATTTTATGGATTAATCTCATCGATGATAGCTTTCCAAGTTTAGCCATGACGCAAGAACCAAAAGAGCTAGAAAGTATGAAGGAAAAACCGCGTGGTCGTAAAGCGCAAATTTTAGATGGCGAAGTAAAAATATTGATTGTAATTATTAGTGTCGTCACTGGTTTCATGAATCTTGCGCGATTCTACTTTGTATATTCTACTACCGGTGATCTTGATTTGGCGCGTACAGTAGTATTCTTATCCTTAGGAATTGATTCATTATTCTATATGTTTAGTGTGCGGTCTATGCGCAAGATGATTTGGCAGAAGAATCTATTTTCGAATAAGTGGTTAATTGGTGCGTTCTTCCTGGGAATTTTATTCCAGGTAATTCCAATTTACGTGCCATTCTTCCAGAAATATATCAATACGGTTCCACTCGGTTGGGAACAGTGGGTAGTAGCGCTTTCACTATCAGTTGCGGTAATTGTGAGTATTGAGACTATTAAATTTATATTCTTGCACGTGCTACGCAAAAAAAATCCAGAACAAGAGTTGCAACGAGCATAAAAATTGACCAGATGCGTAATACGCGATAAGCTTCTCGATACTTTATACGCCTCGGGGGAGTGCGTATATGTTTGACATTTTGGGTACAGCTTCATACAAGGAGCTGAAAAGTGCCTACACCGGAACGTCCGGCGGTGCTGATTCATTCAGCTACCGCAGAAATATACGAGTTCCTGCCAACTCGTGATCGGCAGCGGCGACAAGACTCTCTCGCTCAGTTACAACTACTCAAGCAGCTGCTGCAGCGCCTCACAAGCAACGACATTACTCTGTCGCGTGCAGGGGAGTTGATTGTGAGACCCAACTTGGCGAGGCGCCGGCTGAGGGAGAATCCTCATAATCTGACGCACTACTGGGCAGCACGCTATAGTCGCTGCACTAACTGGGCTATGCTGCAATATGTTTTGCGCCTGTGCGCACTATGCCCGGCATAGATCATTTGGTTGGCGAGTTGAATCGGGCTGGTCATCCGTTGCGTGAGCAAGTGCGACGCGCTCGGTTTGCTACTGATGTGCGCATGCTACTCGCTGCGACGCGTCGCCTTACGGAGGCGCACCACCCGGCTGGAGCTGGTAGGCTTGTGGCTTGGCTCACTGGAGCTAAAGTGGAGGTGCCGTAGCTTGGAGTAGCTCCAAGAATGTTCAAGCGCCTTCTGAGTTCATCCCAGAACTTAGAAGGCAATAGGACAATACTCATTGACTTTTTATTAAAATATAGTACACTCGTGGCGCCTGTTAATTAGGCGTTCTTTACAATTAGGAGGAATTATCGTGAAGTTGAACGTATACTCGTAGGTCACGGGTGCGGCAAATAGTGTGGTTTATACATGCGCATTACTTGCTACATCCGTGGCCACAAAAAAGAGTGGAGACGCTCTGATCTGTGTATCCCCCAAAAAAAGGTAGGTAAGTCATGAGCACCCCGCTCAGCATCATTCTCGGCAACTCTGTTGTCGGCCCCATCGTTCCCGTCCGCGTCGTCGAGACCGTGGATCCGCGGGTCTCGATTCACTTCAAGGACGGCATCGTCCTCAACCTCGTCGGCCTCACCGCCGAGGAGCGCGATGGCTTCGACGAGACCGGGATCAACTGGCACGACGACATCGAGGACAGCGGAGCGCTGCTCCACCGCGACATGGGCGTCCTGTTCGACCGCAGCGGGATGACCAACCTGCGGCAGGGCGGTGAGCCCCACCCCGACCCCCGTGTTCGCCAGCAGGACTGGCAGAACACCGTGAGTTCGGTTACCGTCACCACGGGCGCCGGCCCCTACGGGCTGCTGGTGGCCCTCTGCGCCGCCGGCTGGGGACCCGCCATCAGCTCCCGGATCGACGTGGTCGGCCACATGCGGATGGCCGTGGGCAGCCGGGACTCCGCAGAGCTGGCCCGCTACGTGGGCGGGGCCTTCCGCTCCAGCGGACGGAAGTACGTCCGGGTCGCCTAGAGCGCGCTGAAGAAGCGCAGGATCTACGGTTCAACTTCACGCCCCCTTCAATCGTGTATGCGAGGGAAGGGGGAACGTGATCTTTCTAGATTAGATAAATAGTCTACAGAGAATACGTAAAATTTGCAGAGTTGACATATTCATAATTTTCCCTAAATAGTCGCGTTGTGCATTACAACATAGTGAAGCGTCCCGCTGGCCTTCCGATAAAACTTCTCATGCAGCGGGTCTTCGGGCCGCTGGCGAAGGGAGATCCCCTCAAGCGAGACGTCGAGAAGAGGCGCCTAGGTAAGGTCACCCGCAACATGACCTCCGCCCTCAACACCAGTCGAGGTCTCCAGGAACTGTAATTATTCCTAAATATTACACATGATAATTGACGCATTAGGTAAGACTCCGTACAATACGCATATGAAGACAGTATTATTACGGGAATTATCCCAACACGTTGATAACGAAGTCACCATTCAAGGTTGGATGTTTAATAAACGTTCATCCGGTAAAATTTCATTCTTACAGGTACGCGACGGCAGTGGTGTCACGCAAGCCATTGTGAATAAAGCTGATGTTGAAGAATCAATATGGAATTCGGTAGATACGTTAAATTTAGAATCATCTGTACGTATCACCGGTACAGTATCAAAGCATCCTAAGAAAGAAGAATATGAATTACAAGTTTCAGGATTAGAGGTAATACATAATGCGGCTCCAGATTTTCCAATTGGGAAGAAAGAACATGGTCCAGATTTTCTCTTACAGAATCGTCACCTATGGTTACGATCACCCCGGCAGTGGGCGATACAACGGATTCGTAATACCATTATTAATGTAACGTACGAATATTTTAATCAAAACGATTATATTAAAATTGACGCTCCGATATTTACCCCAACTTCTTGCGAGGATTCCACAGAGTTATTTGAAGTAGAATATTTTGATGAAGGTAAAGCGTACTTAACACAATCTGGTCAGCTCTATATTGAATCTGCGATTTTTTCTCATGGAAGAGTATTTGATTTTGGCCCTGTATTTCGTGCAGAGAAATCTAAAACCCGGCGTCACCTTACCGAGTTTTGGATGATGGATGCCGAAGCCGCCTTTGTAGATTTTGAAGGTAATATGGATATTCAGGAGGCGTTAATGAAATACATCATAGAAAAATCGCTACGTGAAAATGCCTATGAATTAAAGGTACTTGAACGTGACGTAGAAGCATTAAAGAAATGCCTAGAACCATTTGTACGTATTACACACGAAGAAGCGGTTAAAACCCTCCAAGGCTTAGGTAGTGATATTAAAGACGGTGAAGATCTCGGTGCAGATGATGAAACGATGCTTACACAGCAATATGATTCACCGGTATTTGTTACGCACTGGCCGGCAGCAATTAAAGCCTTTTATATGCAGCCCGACCCTAACGATCCCACCAAGATTTTAGGATCCGATTTATTAGCACCTGAAGGGTATGGAGAAATTATTGGTGGCTCTGAACGTATTCATGATTATGATTTGTTAGTGAAGAAAATGGAAGAGTTCAATTTACCACGAGAAGACTACGAATGGTATTTAGATTTACGCAAATATGGCTCAGTTCCGCATTCCGGATTTGGCTATGGTTTAGAACGTATCACCGCATGGATTTCTGGCACAAAACATATTCGGGAAACCATCCCGTTCCCACGCATGATTAACAGAATTTATCCATAAATGCATGGCAGCATGCGGAATATCTACAGTTGTTAAAGCATTATTCGCAAAAAAGAAACCACTATCTCCCAGATAGCCTAATAAAGCTTGCTACAATGCCTGAGAGACTGTATAATTGGGCTAAAATAAGCTTTAAATAAAGGAAATTCATGAAGCGAACGCTCATTCTTGATACGCTCAACCATATTGGCGAGGAAGTACTATTAAAAGGTTGGGTACATACCCGCCGCAAAATGGGGAAAATGGTATTTATTGATCTACGTGACTACACAGGTGTGTGTCAGGTGATTTTTTTACCGAACCATGAAGAAGCAGTTGAAGAAGCAAAAAAACTAGGAGTAGAGTTTGTAGTAGAAATTAAGGGTCGGGTAAATGCTCGTCCGGAGAAGCAGGTGAATAAAGATCTTCCAACGGGAACAGTAGAAATTGAAGCGCTTGAATTGAAGATTTTGAATGAATCCGAAACTCCACCATTTGAAATCGAAGACGAATTTAAAGAAGAAGTGAATGAAGAGTTGCGATTGAAGTATCGGTATTTAGATATTCGTCGTAAACGGATGCAGGATAACCTTCGTTTACGTGATCGCGTGATTACATTTTTTCGTGACTACATGCACAAGAATGATTTTCTTGAAGTAGAAACTCCAATCCTTATGAAGGGAACCCCAGAGGGTGCGCGCGAATATCTTGTTCCATCTCGTATTCATCCAGGCAAAGCTTATGCGTTACCACAATCACCACAGCAGTTTAAGCAATTACTTGTTGTTGGGGGAGTGGAGAAGTACTTTCAAATCGCCCGATGTTTTCGTGATGAAGATCCGCGCGGTGATAGGCAGTTTGAATTTACACAGTTGGATTATGAAATGGCATTTGTTACTCAAGAAGATGTGCTGGAGTTTACCGAGCCGATGTTTAAAGAGTTGGTAGCAACAATTACTCCAGAAAAACATTTAACCGATAAAACATTTCCTGTACTTACCTACGCTGAAGCGATGGAGAAGTATGGTTCGGATAAACCAGATTTACGGAAGAATCCAGACGATCCAAATGAATTAGCATTTTGTTGGATCGTAGATTTTCCAATGTTTGAAAAATTAGAAGATGGGACTATTCAATCGATGCATCATCCATTCTGTTCAATAAAACCAGAGGATGTAGATAAGTTAGATAATCCTGATGAGTTGTTAAGTATTCGGGCAAACTCATATGATCTTGTGCTTAATGGGTACGAGTTATCAAGTGGTAGTATTCGAATTCATGAGGCGGCTATGCAAACTAAAGTATTTGATTTATTAGGTATTGATAAAGAAGAGCAAGAGCGTAAATTTGGCCATATGATTCAGGCGTTTAAATTTGGTGCACCACCACATGGTGGCTTTGCTCCTGGCATCGATCGCATCGTAATGATTCTAGCTGGTGAAGAAAGTATTAAAGATGTTATTGCCTTTCCTAAAACCAATGAGGCGCGTGACCCAATGATGGAGGCACCATCCGATATGGAAGAGGCTCAATTAGACGCATTATCACTTCAATTGAAAACTAAATAGCCACATCTATGAAATTATTTCGCAATATTCTTCTTAGCATCGTAGCAGCAGCTACAGTGCTATTACCACTCAGCGTAAGCGCTGACGGTATGGTAGTGTCTCCATCAACAGTATATGTTGAGGAAACCGAGCAGAAGGCGGTAATTTTTTATGAGCCAACAACAGCCATGGAAACAATGGTGGTGGGTATAGCGTACGAGGGGACTGCGAACGACTTTGCTTGGCTTATTCCAACCCCTGGTAAGCCAGCTGTAGAACGTGGTTCACAACAATTATTTAGCAATCTAGAAGAGCTTACAGCTTACACCTATAGTTACAGTGAATTAGATTATGGAATTAGTGATGTACCTGCTAGTCAGGAAATAGAGAGTGGCGTAACAGTGATTGATGAATTAGCGGTGGATTATTACGATGTTGTTGTATTGGAGGCTACCAGCAGTTTTGATCTTGTGGCATGGCTAGAGAAGAATGGCTACTACTTTCCACCAACAAATACATATATTTTGGATAGCTATATAAAAGCTGGTTGGTATTTTACTGCCATGCGCGTTAATGACACTGTGAATCAAATTGGTGTTGGAGCACAATTGCATGATGGTACAGCAACGCCTGTACAACTTACATTCCCGGCAGCCAACATTGTATATCCATTAAGAGTTTCATCAATTGTTGATGAAGTGCGAACAACTGGAACGATTACAGATAGTATCGAGGTAGATCCATATGCATACGATTATGGGTATTATGATGAGTATGATAGTTATAGCTACGATGATGATTATCAAGATATAAGCGTGTATGTTATTACCGATCATCGTGTACAAGCAAGTGATACAGATTTTTGGACAAACTACGCCGATTGGGTAACAGCAGATGAAATTGAATCATGGGCAAGGGATGTAAATGGAAATCCATGGATTGAGCCGCTAGCTTCTAAATACTTTCTCACAGAGGTTTCTGCATACTTTACTACAGATGACATGAATGAGGATATATTTTTCACGCAATCATATTCTGATGATGTAATTGATAATGTATATGATTACAGTTGGGACGATGAAGACTATATCGAGTTTGGAGCGATTGCATTTATTGTGACGGTATTAACGGTGGCAGTGGGATTGTTCACTCCATTTGGTATTGCTCATATTGTGTATTCATTCATTCGTGGCTTAGCTAAAAAGCGTAGTTGGAAAATTGCAGCTCATATATTGCAGTGGCTAAATCTTTTGCTCTACGCAGTAATTGTGGCAGTTGTATGGGCGCTGATCTGGGAAGATACAATGAGTGAGTTAGGGCGATACATGAAGGATTATTTGTATACTAAAGATGCGGGAGTTATTGTTGGTTTCTTTGGGGGTAGTGTACTAGTTATTAAGCTACTCTTCCTTGCTATTTTGATTCAAAGCTTAGTGATTTGGGTGCGAAGACGGAAGCGTCGCAAGGAAAATACTGAACAGAAATCTGAGGCGTAGGCATGAAAAATCGTACTGCTTACGAAATTAAAATCGAACAATTCCAAGGGCCACTTGATGTGCTCTTGCAGTTCATCGAATCACGTGAGCTGGAGATTACCGATATCTCACTGGCAGAAATTGCAGAAACATTTATCCGTCACCTCGATCAAGTAGAAACGAAACACCCAGAAGAGTTAGCAGATTTTTTAGTGGTAGCCACACGGCTATTGTATTTAAAATCTCGGGCGCTATTACCGCTACTAGAGCAGCCGGATGAAGACATGGATGAATCGCAGCTGGCAGAGCGCTTAAAGATGTATAAGGAATTTCGCGATGCCTCCGAGGTGCTAACAAATTGGATTTCACGAAGGCAATTTTCTCTCGGTCGCCCCGTTACTGCTAAACAGCTAGAGATTGTTGAATTTTCACCACCAGCAACTGTTACGCTAGAAGTGCTTGCCGAAACATATCAAAATGTTATCGAAGATGTAGAAACAGTTATTAAGATCCCGAAGGCAGCAATTCGTAAGGCGGTAACGCTAAAGGATAAAATTAGTGCATTGAACGATGTATTGAGAGAGCATGAAGAATTATCATTCAGTGAGCTCATAGGAGCTCAAACATCGAAGATAGATATTGTCGTAACATTTCTGGCTGTGCTAGAATTGATTAAGCAAAACTCTGTACTCGTGAAGCAATCACAACAGTATAGCGATATTACTATTAAACGCAGTTAAGGGATTATGAGTTTGTCATTAGAGAGTAAAATCGAAAGCATTTTGTTTGTTGAGGCCAAGGCACTTAGTTATGCTAAACTAGCTAAGTTATTGGCAGCTATTGAAGATGATGTAAAAGTAGCGGTGAATGCATTATCGAAGCAATGTACAGAGCAGCAGAGAGGCCTTAGGTTAACGGTAACGAATAACGAAGTGCAAATGGTTACGGCTCCTGAACTGCATGAATTGGTTTCGCAAATTGTTAAAGACGAGCGCACCGGAGAGCTCACAAAGCCTTCTTTGGAAACATTATCCATTATCGCGTATCGTAGTCCGGTAACAAAAGCGGCGTTAGAAACTATTCGTGGTGTAAATTGTAGTGTGATTCTACGCAATTTAATGATTAGGGGATTAATAAAAGAAACCTTTGATAATACAAAGGGTGTAGCAGTATACGATATCACTTCAGAATATTTACAAATCCTTGGTATTTCACATATTAGTGAATTGCCAGAATACGAGCACTTAAGCCGTGATATTAAAATCGGTGAGGTACTAGGAGAGATGGAGGCCTCAGAAGACTTTTTTCAAAATTTAGGAAACGTGAATGAAACTAATACGACTGAATAAATTTATAGCTGATAGCGGGAAATATTCTCGAAGACAAGCAGATGATCTCATTGCCACTGGACGTGTCCGGATAAATGGCGAGGTGGCGGAGTTGGGCCAAAAAATTGATCCTGAAGCGGGTGATAAAGTAATGATTGGTCGCAGGGAATTGAGTGCTCGTACAGAACCACATATTTACGTTATGGTAAATAAACCAAAAGGGTATATTGTTACGCGGGCGAAGCATAGGGGAGAACGCACTATATATGAATTACTTCCAAAGAATATGCATACCGTGAAACCAGTAGGTAGGCTTGATAAGAATTCAACGGGTTTACTAATACTTACAACCGATGGTGAGTTAATTAAGGAACTTACACATCCTAAGTATAATAAAGATAAAGAATACTTAGTTGAAACGCAGCAAAAATTAAATGAGGATGATTTATACATGTTATCTTCTGGTATTAAGTTAGAAGAGGGGAATACTGGAGAAAATAAAGTTGTGCGTGTAGATGAATATAGCTTTCGTATTACCCTTAAACAAGGTTGGAAGCGACAGATTCGACGCATGCTTGGTGTAATGGATAAGAAGGTAGAGAAGTTGCATCGAGTTCGAGTGGGTAAATGCCGAATAGGTAAGCTACCTCCTGGAAAATGGCAGGCGATTACTAGGGAGCAGATATGGTAAATTATTTTCTCTTATCACTATCATTTCTTGCCAGCATCTCAAGCTTCACAATTCCACAAACGCTGGAAGAGGATGTATATATTGTTCCAACATATTCAGAGAGTAATGAACTGTCATTAACAGTATTGCCTGAGGTTAAGTTGCAGCCGGCGCCACAAAAGATTGATAGTGACTGGGGACCAAGTTTAGCATCTGGTTCAGCGCTTATTATGGATGAGCATAGTGGGCAAATTTTATGGCAGAAGAATTCCGAAGCGGTAATGCCAATTGCCAGTATTACAAAATTAATGACCGCTCTCGTAGCGCTTGATTATATTACCGATTGGGAAGAGTTACATGCTATGACGCCTGCAGAAAATGCTTTAGTTGGAGCTAGTTTTCCGGCTGGTAACGGTGATGAGTTTACAAAGGAAGATATTCTTAAAACTGCATTAATAGCATCTGCAAACAATGCGGCGTTAGCCTTAGCACATAGCACTGGATTGAGTGATGAAGAATTTGTTGATGCAATGAATGCAAAGGCAGAGCAATTAGGAATGAAAAATACAAGTTATGTGGAGCCCACTGGCTTAGAGCAGGGGAATATGTCTACCGCTCGTGATTTAGCGGTGCTTACACGTACTGTGATGAATTTTGACGCCATTCGTGAGCCATTGATGCAAGCCGAGCATAAGATGGAGCGAAAGAATGAAGGTGCGCAGCCACTTGAAATTACCGTAAAAACAACTAATCGTTTAGTGAAGAATGCTGATTCGCGAGTGATTGCTGGTAAAACTGGATTTACCTATGAAGCTGGATATTGTCTAACGACATTAGCTACGGATGAAGATGGTAATGAACTTATTATTGTAGTATTAAACGGACCAGACGCAACGTCACGTTTTGAAGAAAGTCAAACGCTATTTAATTGGACGTACGATCATTACAAGTGGTCTAAAACATAATTTGTATATTTATGATTGATTGGTTAACTCTATTTCAGAATGTTCCACCGGAATTAGCTACTGTATTGATTGCGATGATTCCTATTGGTGAATTGCGTGGCGCACTTCCTATTGCGCTTACTTCATACGGCTTACCATTAGTGCAGGCGTATCTATTAGCTGTTATTGGTAACCTCATTCCAGTGCTATTTATTTTATGGCTTATCGAACCAGTATCAAAATTTCTTCGGCGCTGGAAAATATGGGATAAATTCTTTACGTGGTTATTCGAACGCACTCGAAAAAAATTCTATACTAAGCATGAAAAATGGGGGGATGCAGCATTAATCTTGTTTGTAGCCATCCCATTACCGGTCACGGGAGCATGGACGGGATCACTCGCTGCCTGGTTATTTGGAATCAATAAAGGTAAGGCTCTTGGTCTTATTACAATAGGCGTATTAATCGCAGGCTGTATAGTAGCAGCGATATCACTTGGAGCCTTGAATATCTTTACATAATTTGCTATTATAGTGCCAGATCGCGCTGATTTATTCGGTGATTTCAGTAGTTAACTTCTTAAGAATTTTTACATAATATTATGAAAACACGCATTGCAATTAACGGCTTTGGACGAATTGGCATGGCTGCCTTTCGTATTGCCCTCGACCGCCCTGATTTAGAAGTAGTAGCTATTAATGGACTTGGCGACATGCCAATGACTGTAGCGTTGCTGCAGTACGATAGTGTATATGGTATGTATCCAAAAAAAGTTGAACACGATGGTGATGATTGGTTGGTTGTAGATGGTAAAAAATATCGTCGTTATAGTGAACGTGATCCTAAGCTTGTGCCATGGAAAGATCATGACGTAGATATCGTTCTTGAATGTACTGGTGTATTTCGAACCAAAGAACTTGCTAGTCAACATTTAGAGGCAGGCGCTAAACACGTAATTATTTCTGCACCTGCAAAAAGTGATGATGTGGGAACTTTTGTAATGTCTGTTAATCAAGAGGCGATTGGAGATGATACAGTATCGTCAAACGCTTCATGTACCACAAACTGTATTGCTCCAGTAATGAAAGTAATGAAAGATACCTTCGGAGTAGAGAAGGCGATGATGACTACCATTCATGGTTATACCGCAGATCAAAATTTGGTTGATGGTACACATAAGTCGGATATCCGTCGGGCTCGAGCAGCCGCGCTGAATATTATTCCAACTGGAACAGGCGCTGCTAAAGCTGTTGGTAAAACTATGCCAGAATTTCAAGGTATTTTTGATGGATTTGCATTACGCATTCCAGTGCCAGCTGGTTCATGTTCCGATATGACTATGGTGTTAAAGAAAGATGTTACAGTTGAGGAAGTAAATGAAGCTCTAACTAAGGCATCAAAAACTAAAGAATTTAAAGGCATCCTTACAGTAACTGATGAGCCAATTGTTTCTAGCGATATTGTTGGTAGGGCGGAATCATCAATTGTAGATCTTGGCCTTACTATGGTGGTGAGCGGAAATCTTGTGAAGGTTGTAAGTTGGTATGATAATGAATTTGGTTATGCTAGCCGTTTGGTAGATATGGCTGAAGAAGCTGGTACTAAGTTAGTTAAATAAATAGAATTAGGGTGATTTGTTGTAGGGATATGCCATGGCATATCCCTACGTGCAAACCAATTTAATTATGCGATTAGTAGTACAACGTGTATCTAAGGCCTCGGTATCAGTAGATGAAGAGGTGATAGGTAAGATTAATGGGGGATTGCTGGTATTTGTAGGAATAGCTCCTAATGATACGCAGAAGGATATTGATTGGTTAATCAATAAAATTCTTAAACTGCGGCTATTTGAAGATGAGGAAGGGCGCTTAAAACAGTCGATTACTGATATTCAGGGTGAATTATTGGTAGTATCACAATTTACGCTTTATGCAGATGTGCGAAAGGGTACCGCGCCTAGCTGGTCTAATGCAGCTTCACCTGATAAAGCAGCTGAATTATATGCTGATTTTATTGAGAATTTGAAGAAAACCACAGAGCTGGTAGTAAAGAGTGGTAAATTCCAGGCTCACATGATAGTAGACCTAGTGAACGACGGACCTATGACTATGATCATAGATTCGCCAACCTTAGCCTAATAATCGTCAAATAGTCATCCACAGTCCATCCAGATATAATAGCTTGCATATAATGTATGATATCGCTAACATTACTAAGCTCTCATCTGCCGCTCTGTTCGTCTACATAATAGGCTAGCATAGTGGACGGGACACTTAGTATTCAGGTTTAGCCAGGTACTAAGGATCGGCTGGCGTGGAGGTCAGCGGAGTGCGACAGGATGACGAGCACCAGCCCGTATCGTCTAATGGTTAGGACATCGCCTTCTCAAGGCGGTAATCGGGGTTCGACTCCCCGTATGGGTACATGAAACTCGCTGTAAAGGCGAGTTTTTTTGTTAATAATAATGTTGGTATGTATAAAAAAGTGTCAGTTCTGTGTTGATTTTGTAGGCTTTTTTTGCTAAAATTATCCTAGTTAATTATTGGCTAGTATAAGGCATGAATACAACGAGTCTCAATAAGAAGTGTTTTACAACGTCTCTGGTGTTGTTTTTTTGCAACACTTTTTTTATTGCCGCTCACCGCAGGCGCTAATGACGTCTACGATGAATTGCAAGGAGGAAGTCAACGCCGCAGCTTAGATCTGTACGGTGGTGATGTAGAAGACCTAGAAGTGGAGGAAACAAACAATTATGTGTATGCAACATTGCATTCTCCGAATGGACTTGTTGTATCAGATGATGGCGGAGTTACGTGGAGTATGCCATCTGCAGGTTCCGACCTCGGTGATGCCCATCAAGTGGAGGCGGTACAGGGGACAAGCACTGCATTAGCAACCGTTGGTACCGATTTATATCGAACTAAAGATGTAGGAGTAAATTGGTCATTAGTAAATGCCTGTGATTGTGACCAATGGACAATGTTATACAGTGATGACGATAGCCTATTATTAGTTCCATTGCGCAACGGTAAAATTGGTTTAAGTACCGATCTTGGTAATACTCTTACGCAAGTTACGGTATCAGGCGTTACTGATGACAGAATTATAGATATCAAATATTCAGCTAGTGATGATGTATATTATGCTCTAGTTGGGCAATGGACCGACGGAGTAGTGCTAGGTACGTTCGAATTATATAAATCAACAGATGATGGTGCTACATGGGCTACTACTAGTAAATCTGGTTTCTACACAGAATTAGGTGTAGATCCGGATGATGGTGATACCATTGTTCTTTTGGCGCGCGGTGGTGTAACCAACACAGCGGTTACTGAAGATGGTGGAGCAACGTGGGCTGAAATGGCTACAGCAATGCCATCGGAAGATGTATTAGGTGATATTACATTTCGTTCAGATGGAAAAATGTGGGTTGGTCCACAGTATACCGAGGATCTTGGTGATACTTGGGTAGAGGTAGGTGATGCCGCTACAAGTATGGATTCCTTCCTAAAAGGTAATACACATTATTTTGATGACACTAACAGTCGTTGGTGGATGGAATGTGGTCGTAGTATGTGCTACTCCGATGATGATGGTGTAACATGGACAGATTCATACGATGGAGTATTAGGTGTAACCGTGTACGACATGTCTATTACCGATGACAAACGTACTATCTGGATTGCAGGGCAAGGTGGGTTTATTAAAGGGCCTAACTTTAAAACACGATTAGCGCTTGGATTACCTATTAATTAGGTATATCCAATTTACCCAGATGCACCAAGTGGTGGAGTTTCAAACATTGATGGTACATCTGCGGTGTGGGTGAAGCCAGACGACCGTAAGAAAGTAGTTGGTGCGTTTAACAGCATGGTATATTATTCAACCGACGGTGGAACAACCTGGTCACAATCTACCATTGCATTGGATGTGGATGTTTGAGAGAATGTAGAAGAATTCCTGTACGATCGTGACACTGGTGATTTGTATGCTGCAAGTAAATATGTAGAAGGTGATATATCTGCTGGTGATGACTTAGTAGGTGGTAACGTATGGAAGAGTACCGATAATGGTGCTACATGGACAGACCTTGGATCTCCAAACCGTCCAGCAACATCATTAGAAATGAGTAGTACTGGAAAATTATTTGCTGGATACGGAGCTGAAGAAGACACTGCTAATAATAAGCGTGGTCTTTACAAATACAATGGAACAGCCTGGTTTAATATGTCTGGTTCAACTGGCCATAAACTAAAAGGCAAGCTTATTCAAGACTTAGAATACATTAGCACTTCTACAGGAGGTTCTATTCTCTTAGCTGTAACAGGTGAAACTGGTCAGGGTGGTTTATATGCTTCATACGATGAAGGATCAACCTTTAAAAAGATTGGTAAGGGGCTTCCAACGCAATTCTGGGGAACAGCAGTTATTGATGATCCATCCAGCGCACGTGGTGTATATGTGGCACATAGCCGTCCTGCTGCTAAAGGTAAGGTATACAAGTGTGTTCCGGCAACAACAGCTTCCGGAACTGGCAAATGTTATCTATATTACACTGGATTAAAAGATGAAACGTTTAATAGCTTATTATTTGATGGATTAGTAACTGGTTCAAACTTAGGTGTGTATGATTACAAATCTTTTTTAACCAACTTCAAATTAAAGAAAAAGAAGCTAGCGGAACAAACGGAAGCGGGTATGAATCAGTACAAACCTACAGCGCATTTAACGGATAAGGTATCACGCAATGCATTGAATGGTCGCATCGTGAAGCTTTATAAAAAGAAGAAAAAAAATGGCACATATAGGTACGCCGGTAAAACCAAAGTAAAACGTGGTAAGGCTGTATTCATTGTTAAGCAAAGTGCTAGGAATAACTGGTATCAAGTGCAATACAAACCTAATAATTCAAACGATAAAGAAACCTACGGTAAACGAAAGAATAAATCGAATACCATCAAGGTGCCAAAATCTAGCTAGTTGATTACTAGCTTGACTATCAATAAAACAGCCCTCATTCTGGGGGGGCTGTTTTTGTATTGTGCTATGATACTAGCCTATGTTATCAACTCTCCGCCATTATTTTTTCAAACCTATGATGTTTTTTATGGTTACCATGATGAAATATATGAATCGCTATGTACCAGGATTGGCTCGGCCACTTGTGCAATGGGTGGGGGATAATGAAGTAATTGCCTGCGGCTTACGTCTGCCAGATTCTCCAGAGCCGGTAGTGATATTTAGCCCCCATGCTCAAGAAGCGCATAGGATTTGTTTAAAGAAATCAGATAAGAACTATACGCTCGACAAGCAACGCACTTCTTTTATTGGTGACCTGGTAGTATCGCACGAGCTTAATGGCACTAGAGTGGGGGAAGTATATACTATTCACGCAAAGAATAGTAGTACTGGCAAAAAAGTAAGTTCACCAAATATTCAAATTAAAGAAGCTACTGAAATAAATAATAGGGCACTAATAATCAAGCAGAAAGAAACGGATGATAATACAGAAATACATTTATCTTGGCCAGAGCTAGCAAAGAACTATGACGCAATGATTTATTTTTTAGGGTTTCATTCTGAAGAAACCGGATACTTTGGAATTTACACTCGTGAAATGCAATTTACGTATCCAGCGGCTAACGAGGCAAGTTTATTTTTACCAAATAATAAAGCCGTACAACTACCAACTAATGATTCAGTAACAATTACTCTATGTGCTGTTGATTATAATGGCTGGGTTCCGGTAATGGCCTCACAAGAGATATAAATTACTCAGTCCATTCAACGCCAATGCCTTCGGGCACGATTTCTACCCAGCTAGTACCGCGAGCTAGGGGAATGTTATTGCCATCATCATCAATAAACTGAGTGCGGGATACGCGATCAGGTTTTTGCCAGTATCCGGTTGTGCGAGTTCCATTGCGATAGATTTCAACTTCACCCTCACCAGTGACCGAGAAATTTATACGACCCTTTCCTTCAATGGATGCCCCTGGAGGAACATGCTGGATAATAATATTTTCGGTAGTAAGCACATCACCAGTATTTGCATCGGTATGTTCTACACCACCATCCCAACGTTCATAATTGCCATTATCTTCGTTGTACACATATTTAGCATCGTAAGCGCCTCCAAATTGTACTGTTACTTCACGAGCAGATTCATCTTCACGTTCTTCAAGTGCATCATCATCTTCAAATGTCCATGAATCATATTCAACATCATCCCAGCTATGGCCAAACGTAATCGCTTCTTCTAATTTGCCAGAGCTTGTATAAAAATTATGTGGTGAAACTTTTCCGGCTTTACGATAAAACCAGTTACTTTCACGTAGGCCATCGATATCCCGCATCTCAAAATTTTGCAGCGCCTGCATAGCAGTAAAGCTACCGCCAGCATGAGCATAGGCGCAGTTTAATTCGGAAGCGAATTCTAAATAGGTATCGCGTGCGCTACGGACAGGGCCAATATCATCAGCTCCATCACCGGCGAATACTGCCATCAAGCGCGTGATGCCACCTTCCACGATTACTTCGTATACCACATTGGCTTGCGATAAACCAGATTGCGGACGCACGCCACCAAACGCAGCATTTTCAATCATCACGCAGGCCGGTACTTTATTAGCATATTCAGTTTCTACAACTACGCCATCAATTTTGCGGGGGAGTTCCGTTGGAATTTCTTCAACAACTTCATTGGTATTCTCACCATCTACATTCACATTAATATTATAGAGATCGTCAGTATCAGTTGCTTCACCACTAGACGTGGCAAGTAACACTCCAATAATACTACCAACAATAACTAGTACAACAATCATTATTGTTACCATTTGCGTTGGTTTATCAGTTTTTAGTTTATCTACAAAACGTTGCAGGCTATTTTTTTCTGCTTTCGGTGTTTCTTTTTTTACTGACTTCTTAACCGGCTTTTTAGCTGTCTTCTTAGATGAAGTAGCTTTCGATTTTGGCGTTTTTTTGGACGATGCGTCCTCTTTAGTTTCGTTCTTAGCGTTAGTCATAATTTCGATCAGTATAGCATAATTTTTCTATAGCCGATATACTATATACCATGAAACATACACTACTATTTACAACGCTAACTATTACCGTACTTATTACCGCAGGATGTGGAAATGCTATCGCAGATGATATATTTGAAGAGACTGTCGACGGCAATACCATCACTTTACCAGTTGATGTAGGCGGTACTGTGCCGCCAGAAAAACAAGCTGGCGAACCGAGTATTGCTATTATTACTCCAGAGCAGGATGATGTACTTAATAATCCTGTAATCGTAGAAGTAGCTATTCAGAACTTTAGATTATCAGAAGAGGTAGATGGTGAAAATTCGTATCACGTTGGTCATTGGGAATTAAAAGCTAATGGCGAGCAAGTGAATATTAGTACAGGCAATACATTGCAAGTAGAGTTAGAGCCAGGGGAGTATACATTGCAAGCCCGTTTAAAAAATAATGACAGAACAGATCTTGAAGAACGTATCATTTCTAATGAAGTGATTATTACCATTGAATAGATATATTTTCACTATCATATATAAATAAAAACAGCCCGGTTAATTCCGGGCTGTTTTGTATTAGTTATTTTAGCCATGTAGATTAGCTGGCTGCTGTAGTCCAAACGTAACTAGATGACCATGAAGAGAGTTTATTCTACTTCTAAGAAATCTATAAACGCACCGCGGTTACCCACGTTATTGAGCGTGTAGATTTTTTTACCGCTTGCATTGTATTTACGAATGTCGTTTGATTTGAATCCAGCTACGAGTAGTTGGCCAGAATTGTTAATTTCAATATTACCAATTAAGCCAAGTTTTTTTGTAAGGCCAGTGCTGTATGTAGTTACATCACCGCTTTCAAATTCATATACTTTAGTGAGCCCCTTCTTGTTATGTAAGGAGGCTACTAAGTAACCATCAGCTGCACCAATATGGGTACCACCGTTATAACCTGGCTTATCAGCTACATTAATACGAGTTTCATGATCAAGTGATGTGCCGTTATTAGAAACGCTCCAGATGTCTACAACGGTACTACCCTTAAATGGAGTGGTAATGATTTCATCAGCTTTGCCATCTTGATCTAAGTCGGCTACTTCTGTCCATACACCATTACGATATACGTTGTTTACATCTTGGCCTCCAAAGAACTGATTTTTACGTACTAAATCTCCACTATCATTGATGTTTAATACATCTATCATTACACCTTTACCAGTGGCGCCAGTCATAACGATGTCATCACGGCTATCACCATTTACATCACCAACCGCCAAGTAGTAGCGTTTAACGCGTTTGATTTTTTTACGTTTCTCAATATTATCAACGGTTTCATCTGTCTCATTAGCTACCATGAGGTTGGCATTCTTATTTTTCTTTTTGGATTTCTTTGGACGTTTTAATCCCTTAGCTTTTTTCTTATGCACTTTTGCAGAATATTCTAACTGTCCAGATAGGTCGTACACTTTAATGCGAGGAATAGCCTGTGCTTTGTAGGGGAGGGTAACAATCTCTTGCTCACCATCTCCGTCTACGTCACCGGTAGCTACTTGTACGCCAACTTTTTTATCGTATGCAGTAAATTCTACAGTTTTACTTTGGTCAGTAGCGCTATCGGTAAATACTTTTACCACACCCTTGCCAAATTTTTTCGGTAGGCGATTCTTTGGAGCTTTCTTTGCGCTTGATCCTACTACTACAGAATTTACAGACACTTTTGGAGCTTGATCGAAGGTTACGTTTACTTGATTGGTAATATCACCATGACTGGAATGTGTTTCTAGACGAAATCCTACTTCATCACCAACGCTAATGCCAGTTAAGTCGTAGAAATTCTCAATATTTTGAGATACTTCAAAGTAGACATTTTCAGTTTCTCCTTCAGTAGAAGCTTCATGATTATCGACATTTAGACTATCAAGTACCGTATCATTAACATCAAATCCGGTTGCATCATCACTAGCTGTGCCAGCTTCAGCGTAAATTTTTAGGAAGCTATCTTCATCACTAGCGGCGGGTAAATCACCAAAGTCAACTGGTAAATTATAGTCTAGTGCGGCCACAACATAGTAATCAGGAGTTTCCTCACCTTCTACTGGATCGGTATCAAAAGCAAATACCATATCATGATCAAAGGCCTCATTATTTGGAAGGTGATCGATGCCAGCGGTAAAAATTTCTTGACTATAGATAGAAACACCCTCACCATTGGCATTTGTGAGAGCCATCATAGGAGCGGCTGTTTCGAATGCAAGGTACATATTTGTTTCATTCACACCGAACCAGGCATTCAATAAATCAATTTGTCCTAATTCATCATACAGGTAGGTTTCGCAACCAGTACCAACTGTTTGTGCATCCCAATCCTCGGTAGTTTTATTCCAACAATAGCGAGTGCGATTTTCATCTTCTTCACCATCATTTTCTACTACGCGATAGTCTTCCCAGGCAGCTTCGAGCTCACCATCGGTTACATCAAGAGTGCCCTCCGCTACATAATATGAATTAGAAGCAGCCTGTACAGCAGATGCGCCCATACCCAAAAGAAGGGTAGCGGAAACTGCAATAAACAGGCTACGTAAGTACGTTTTGATTTTTTGCATAGAGTTATGACTCTAAATTATTAGTTGGACATATATTATAACATTTTTCTGGTATCTCATTCAAATAAAAAAGAGCATACATATTCTCTTCACATGAGTATGAAATAGGTATCTACACACATATATAAAATATAGTTGAAAAATTTGGAGAATATTCAGAAAAATAGGGTATTATGCGTGCTATATTAATAGATACTAATCTAAATAATTAGCTTATATTAGCCAAAATAGCGCAATTATTTAGCACTCTTGACATGTGAGTGCTAATAATTTATTATGGAGCTATGGCAGAGCTATCTCAACGAAAAAAAGCCCTATTTAGTGCAATTGTAGATACCTATGTAACGTCTGCAAAGCCTGTGGGTTCCAAAATGTTGGCCGAAGCACCAGAATTTGATGTTTCCCCAGCTACTATTCGTAACGAAATGAAGGAATTGGAGGAATTAGGGTTTATTACCCATCCTCATACCTCCGCTGGGCGTATCCCTACCGCTAAAGGATATCGTTATTATGTAGAGAACTTCGTAAGCAAAGAAACTGCTCTGGCCAAACCAGCTGCCGATAAGCTGGAAACAATGATTACGGCGCACGCTGAATATGAAATTAAGGTGAAAACCCTAGCTAAGGGGATCGCCGAAATTTCCATGCAAGCGGTACTGGTGAAGCTAGATAAAAATAATTTCTACTACACTGGTATTTCGAACATCTTTCGCCAGCCAGAATTTGCCAACGCAGAAATGATGTATGGGTTATCTGAGCTCATCGATCACTTCGATGATGTACTGGGTGCCATAGAAATAGAGAAGGCGGTAGATATCTTAATTGGAGATAATAATCCAATTAGTAATCTCTGCAGCACAGTTGCTACATCGTACGATAAACAAGAGGCGCAAGGCGTGATTGCCATTTTAGGGCCTATTCGTATGGATTATCAACAAAATCTAGAACTAGTTAAACACGCTAAAAATATATTAAGCAATTAATTGCGCACAATACTAATGAAAGACACTCCACCATTAGATGAAATCCTTGACGATGCTACTTCCGAAGACAATGAAGCAGCAGAAGGCGAAGTAATTGAGGAAAAAGAAAAAACCCTTGATGAAATGACTGAAGAAGAGTTGCTAGATAAAGTACTAGAGTATCGAGCAATGTCTCAACGATTAGCAGCAGATTATCAAAATTTGAAGAAAGAAGCTGATGTGCGCGTAGCCAATGCTCGTAAATATGGTACAGAGGCCCTTATTTCAGAAATTGCACCACTTGTAGATTACTTCGATAGCGCATTCTCTACAGTTCCAGAAGAAGAAATGAGTTCAAGTTGGATGGTGGGAATCAAGTACATTCAAGATCATCTTCTAAAAGTATTGAAAGATAATAATGTAGAACTTATAGAATCTGTTGGAAAGGAATTTAATCCAGAACTCCATGAGGCGGTAAGTGAGGAAGAATCTGAAGAGGTGAAATCACATTATATTATTCGCCAAAGCCAATCGGGATTTCTGCTTAATGGAAAATGTATTCGGCCAGCGAAAGTAGTAGTAGCTAAATAAATAATTAACTATCTAACTAGTATAACCATATAAATATATGAAAGTAGTAAAATGGTCTCCAATGTTTCCAAATCGCATGTTTCAAGAATTTGATGGCATGTTTGAAGATTTCGGAGGAGAAACTATGAATGGAGGATTTTCTCCAGCCGTAGATGTCTACGAAGAGGGTGATATGGTTGTGGTAGAAGCGCCACTTCCAGGTATCCACATTGAAAACATCGAAGTATCTATCGAGAACGACGTACTCTCTATTCAGGGTAAGTCGGAAAAGAAAACGGAAGTTGATGATAAAGAATATTATCGCAAAGAAGTGCGCTACGGTTCATTTCATCGTGCCATTGCGCTGCCAAGTGCGGTAGATGGCGATAAAGCTGAAGCTAAATATAGCGATGGTGTACTAAAGGTGTACGTACCAAAGGCATCGGAAAAAGCAAAGAAAACAATTGCAGTAAACAAAGAATAAAAAGGCAGAATTATTGCCTAACGACCCTGCGCTGAACAATGAAACTTTCCTCTAGTCACCCTCCCTTGCAAGAGGAGGGCCGGGGAGAGGTCCAGCGCAGGACTCGCTAGACAACGCGAACAGATGCCCTGGTGGGTCGTCTCTAAATATAATAATAAACGTAAAGAAAAACATATGGGAAAAATTATTGGTATCGATCTCGGTACAACAAATTCATGTGTAGCCGTAATTTAAGGTGGTCAGCCAAAGGTATTGGAAAATGCTGAAGGACACCGCACCACTCCATCAATTGTAGCTATGTCTAAAACCAACGAGCGCTTAGTAGGTCAAGCTGCTAAACGTCAGGCGGTTACAAATCCAAAGAACACTTTATTTTCTTTAAAGCGTTTAATTGGTCGTCGTTTCGATGAAGAATCAGTACAGAGAGATCTTAAACTGTTTCCATTCGATGTAACAAAATCTGGTGAGGGCGTGCAAGTTGCTATGGGCGACAAAACGTAGACCCCGCAGGAAATTTCAGCAATGGTACTTGGTAAGCTAAAGGCCGATGCCGAAGCGAAACTTGGTGAATCTGTTGAAGGCGCAGTAATTACTGTTCCTGCATACTTCGATGATGCACAACGCCAAGCTACTAAAGATGCTGGTAAAATCGCAGGCCTTGAAGTAAAACGTATTATTAACGAACCGACAGCCGCTGCATTAGCGTATGGGTTTGATAAAAAGAAGAATGAAAAAATCGCTGTCTATGATTTAGGTGGTGGTACATTTGATATCTCTATTCTTGAAGTAGGGGATGATACTGTAGAAGTACAAGCAACTAATGGTGATACGCATCTTGGTGGTGATGATTTCGATCAAGTAATTATTCACTGGATGATTGGTGAATTCAAGAAGCAAGAAGGTATAGATTTATCAAGCGATAATCTTGCGCTACAACGTTTGAAAGAATCTGCAGAAAAAGCCAAGATTGAATTATCTTCAGCTCAAGAAACAGAAATCAACCAACCATTTATTGCGAACGACCCTAACACTGGGCCGAAGCATATGGTTATGACACTTACGCGCGCTAAGTTAGAAGAGCTCGTTGGTGATTTAGTAGAAAAATCTCTTGCACCAGTAAAAGCCTGTTTGAAAGATTCTAAATTAAAAGCTAACGAAATTGATGAAATAATCATGGTAGGTGGTATGACACGCATGCCGCTTGTACAGCAAAAGGTGAAGGAATTCTTTGGTAAAGAACCACACTCTGGCGTAAACCCAGATGAGGTTGTAGCTATGGGAGCCGCTATCCAAGCTGGTGTGCTACAAGGTGATGTGAAAGATGTGCTATTACTAGATGTGACTCCGTTAACTTTAGGGCTAGAAACTTTAGGCGGTGTACGTACTCCATTAATCGAACGCAACACAACTATTCCAACATCCAAGAGCCAAGTATTTAGTACCGCTGCTGATAATCAAACATCTGTAGAAGTACACGTACTACAAGGTGAACGTGAAATGGCTAACGATAATAAATCACTAGGCCGCTTCGTACTTACCGGTGTTCCACCAGCTCAACGTGGTGTTCCACAAATTGAAGTAACCTTCGATATTGATGCTAATGGTATCTTGAACGTAAAGGCTAAGGACAAAACTTCTGGTCAAGAACAATCTATTCGTATTGAAGCGTCTACTGGTTTAAGTGAAGAAGAAGTAGAACAAATGCGCCAAGATGCTGAAGAGCATGCGGAAGAAGATTCTAAGAAGAAAGAATTGGTAGAAGCAAAGAACCTAGCTGAAACTATGGTTTACACTACCGAGCAAGCTATTAAAGATCATGGGGATAAAGTAGATGCCGACACCATTAAATCTATCCAAGATAAAATGGAAGACGTAAAAACTGCTCTCCAAGGTGATGATCTAGAACGCATCAAAAAAGAATCCGACGAGCTAGCAACCGCTGCTCAAGAAATCGGAAAGATTGCCTACGAAGAACAAATGGCAAAAGAAAAGGCTGAAGGCGGCGAAGCAGCAGCCGAAGGCGAAGCAACCGACGCTCCTGCAGAGGACGTTGTAGAAGCTGAGTATGAAGAAAAGAAGGACGAGGATAAGAAAGACGATAAGTAAGAAGTAATAAATGGGGCGGGGGCGTAGTACCCGCCCCCTGACTATAATTATAATGTCTGAAAAAATAAAAAATCACAAAGAATTATATTATTAGTATCTTGGAAAAGCACAGGTTGTAGAGCTAATGTTGAGTCGGTATATTTCAATGTAGTGTAATAAGCCTATTATTCTTACCGCAACTAGGTATGTGGGCAGTAGTAGATTTTGTGTTCACGTATATTACATTACCGTATAGCCTTTCTGTATTTGCAGCATATAGCATAATGATGATATTCTACGCAGGAGTATTTTTAGCAATTTTATTTCTAATAAAGCAATACAAGAATAACCGAACATCATGAGTAAAGATTATTACAAAGTACTAGGAGTAGATAAATCTGCCTCGCATGACGAGATCAAGAAGGCTTTTCGTAAACTCGCGCATAAGTATCATCCAGATAAGGCCGATGGTAATGAAGAGAAGTTTAAAGAAATCAACGAAGCTTACCAAGTAGTAGGGGACGAGGATAAACGTAAAAAATTTGATCAGTTCGGATCCGATTTCGACCAGCAAGGTGGTTTTGGTGGTGGAGCAAGCTGGGAAGATGTTATGAATCAAGCCCGTGGCGGCGGAGGTTTTGGCGGTGGCGGAGTACATGTTGATATGGGTGATATCGGCGATATTTTTGGAGAAATATTTGGCGGTGGCGGTGGCCGGCGTCGTAAGCAAAATGTAGGGAGTGATATTGAAGTAAAGATGGACCTTACATTTGAAGAGGCCGTATTTGGTGTAGAAAAAGACGTAGAGCTAAATAAACCTTCAACCTGTAAACGGTGTGATGGAAAAGGCGGAGAGCCCGGCACAAAGGTGGAAGTATGTAGTACCTGTGATGGGCACGGTATAGTAGAGCAAATTCAACGTACCATGTTAGGTTCTATGCGATCGCGTGCCGCATGTCCGGATTGTAGAGGGAAAGGTGATGTGCCAGAAAAACCTTGTACGGAATGTACCGGAACTGGCGTGGCTAAACGTATGACCACATTGAAGGTGAAGATCCCTGCGGGAATAGAAAGTGATCAAGCGATTCGCTTGGAAGGCGAGGGTGAAGCGGCTGCCTACGGTGGTAAGGCTGGTAACCTCTATGTGCGTATTCGTGTGAAGCGTGATAAGCGGTTCGAAAGAAGCGGGCAAACCATTCGATCGGCGGCGGATATCTCATTCCCACAAGCTGCGCTTGGAACCAAAATTGATATTGAAACTGTAGATGGAATCGTAGAGCTTAAAGTACCAGCCGGAACTCAATCGGGCACTATATTGAAATTATCTGGTAAAGGAGCTGTACGTATTGGCGGACGTGATCGTGGCGACCATCTTGTAACAGTAAATGTGAATACTCCAAAGAAATTGAACAAGAAAGAAAAGAAGTTGCTGCACGATTGGGCAGAGCTAAAAGGGGAGGTTGTAGATAAAGGTAAAGGGCTATTTAGCTAAGACGGATAGACGTAGCACCTGTTTTATGGTATACTTGTATCCATATGGAGGCAGAATCAACTACTCTGCAACTTGATGATATTGTACTAGCGCAAGCTGATACAAACACCAATAATACGCAGAGCATAAAGAAAAAGAAGAATAAGAAAAAAAATCAGGAAACTGATAATTCTTCCAATTCTACAGATTCTAGCGCCGATGACGGTACAACAACTGTTACATCTACGGCAACTGGGAGCGATGAAGTATTGTCTAGCGCCGATGCAGTAGAAACAACAGAGGAAACTACTACTCAATCCATTGAAGATGCTTTCAATAATATTGATGTAAGTAATCCATCGTGGGATTTATTCCTAGCTGGATTTTTTGTTGTAGGAGCGCTCCTGTACGGAATGTCTTTGGGGAAAGATAGAATCATCTCTATTATGGTAAGTATCTATATGGCCTTAGCGGTAGTAGCGGCGTTACCAGATTTTGTATTGAATATAAAAGTGAATGAAAATTATACATTACAGATTACAGCTTTTATTGCGGTGTTCGTTGTATTGTTCTTCATGTTATCGCGGCAGGCAGTAATTAATTCCTTAGCACCAACCAGTCAAGGGAAGTGGTGGCAAGTATTATTATTTAGTGTATTACATGTTGGCTTATTAGTTTCGGTAACCATGTCTTTTATTCCACCAGAAATGCTAGAGAAATTTTCTGATCTTACATTATATATTTTCACAAACGAATGGACACGATTTGGATGGATTGTCGCTCCAATTTTAGCGATGATTTTTGTAGGAAGAGGCGAGGAGGAGTAAATTATATATCAGAATACACCACAGTAGAGAAGGCCGGTTTCTGCATTTAGTATCATTGATTAGTAAGTTGCCGTTTAATGTTTTTAACTACTACGCGCACTTCTTCCATAGAATTTACACGCACAAGCTGTGCACGATACTGTGAGGCGTTAGGAATTCCTTTAATATACCAACCAAGTACTTTCCGTAATTCTACAAACGGCCTTCCAATATTAATTTTTTCTGCCATCGAAGCATGTAGTACCATTGTATCTAGTATTTCTACTTGAGTTGGCTCATGATATGATCCGGTTTCTAAATAGTCTTTAATTTGTTTTATCAACCACGGTTTACCAAAGGTACCGCGGGCTACAGCAATTCCATCGCAACCAGTATAATCCAACGTTTCTTTAGCGGCCTCCGGTGTATGACCATGTCCCGAAGACATCACAGGGAAGGGGACAAGCCCCTTAGCTTCTTTGATGCAATCTAAATCAGATTGGCCTTCATACGGCTTTTCGAATGATCGCCCATGAATGCATAGCGCACTTAATGGCAGATCGGCAATCACCTTACAAAAATCACGAACGTGAGTATTTTTATAACTCACACGAGTTTTAACACTCACTGGTATTTCACCACCAACGCCATCTATCACCGCTTGAATGATTTTGCGTGATAATCCTAAATCTCCTAATAGTACACAACCACCACCATTTTTAGCTACCTTTGGAGCCGGGCAGCCAAAATTAATATCTACACCATCAAAGCCTAAATCTTTACACTTCTTGGCTGCTTCATAGAATAGTTCTGGATCGGAGCCAAATACTTGCGCTATGATTGGTCGTTCAGATTCATCAAATTCTAACATTTGCATGGTGCGTGAATTTTCTTCGGTTTGATAATGCATTGCATAAATCGAAACAAATTCTGGAAACAAAATATCCGAAGCGAATGACTTTACTATTTGCCGATACGCTTTATTTGTTATACCACTCATCGGCGCTAAATATATCAGTGGCTTAACTAGTTCTTGCCAAATATCTCGTTTCATCGTCTACTGTTTTTTTACTCGGGTGCCGTCTGGCGTATCTTCAATACTATATCCCTGGCCTGTAATTTCATTACGGTACGTATCGGCCTCATCCCATTGTTTTGCATCGCGAGCGGCTTGACGTTTTTCTAAGAGTTCAATAATTTGCGGCGGAATATTAGCCTGTTCTCGATCACGTTCTTGATACCAAGCTTGTAATTGCAAGCCTAATACTAAATCCATTTCAAATATCGTCGCTAACTTTTTACCTGGCTCCATGTTTGATCTTGCCATATCCCAAACTACCGCTAAGGCTTTTGGTGTATCTAGATCATCATTCATAGCTGCCATAAATTCACCAATCGCTTTGGTATCAATTTCAGTAGCGGCGCCAGTAGTTTGTTCACCAGCTTGATGAGCCGCTTCATCCCATAACATGAGTTGGTTGCGCAGTTTACTTAGCGCACTCACCGCACCATCAAGCGCTTCAAAGGTAAAGTTGAGTTTTGAACGATAGTGTCCGCCTAGCACAAAATAGCGATAGGTGAGGGGATCGTAACCCTTTTCTTTAAGGCTCTCTAAGGTTAAGAAATTACCCTTCGATTTTCCCATGCGTTCATCATTGGTAAGTAAGAATTCCCCATGCATCCATACATTTACTGTTGGCTTTCCAGTGACGCCTTCATTTTGCGCAATTTCGTTAGTGTGATGCACTTGGATGTGATCGATTCCGCCGCAGTGAATATCAAAATGGTCACCAAGGTATTTCATGCTCATGGCAGAGCATTCAATATGCCAGCCAGGAAAGCCCTTACCCCAAGGGGATTCCCATTCCATTTGGCGTTGGGCATCTTGCGGAGAGAATTTCCATAACGCAAAATCAGTGGCATTTTTCTTTTCGCCCATATCTACACGCGAGCCTTCTTGCAAGCCTTCAATATCTAGTTTTGCCATCGCCCCGTAACTCTTAAATTTCGAAGTATCAAAATAGATACCATCGGATGTTTGATAGGTGAGTCCATTATTTTCTAGTTGCCTTACCATATCAATTTGTTCTTGAATATGGTCGGTAGCCTTACACCATGTATCGGGTGTTCGGATATTTAAACTACCTATGTCATCCTTGAATGCCTGGGTATAGAATTCGGCGAGCTCCCACACAGTTTTATGTTCACGAGCTGCACCCTTCTCCATTTTATCTTCACCATCATTACCATCATCGGTTAAATGCCCAACATCAGTAACGTTCATTACATGATTTACATCGTACTTGTTGTACTCAAGGGTGCGCCGTAGGATATCCTCAAAAATATAGGTACGTAAGTTACCAATATGTGCATAATTATATACGGTAGGGCCACAGGTATATAAGCCAACAACATTATCGTTGATTGGAACGAATTCTTCTTTGGTTCGTGAAAGAGTATTATAGAGTTTCATGCAGCTATTGTAGCATACTTTCCAGCTACAACATGTATTTGCGGCGGATATAGATAAGTGTTCCACCAATAGCAAGTACTGTTACACCTGCCATCCACCAAAAATCCATTGGATCTCCAACAAAAGGCATGTTTTTTGCATTCATTCCAAAGATGCCAGCAATTACACTGGCTGGTAGCATGATTACCGAGAATACCGTTAAGGTTTTCATTACCTCATTAATACGATATGAGATAAGGGATTCATTCGTTTCATGCAAGGCATCAACCGATTCTTTAAAGGTTTCTAGCTGATTCCAAATCTCCTGCGTGTAATCCAAGAGGTCATCGAAGTAATCTTCAAACTGATGATCAAGTTCAAATGTTTTATGCTCATCAAGTGTTGCACCAGGCTTCTTTAGGCGGAAGAGGGTAGTGCGATGCGGCTGCATGATTTTCCGCATATCAATAATATTATGTCGTACAAATAATATTTCCTGCAATAATTTTTGCCCACCAACATCAAATATCTTTTTTTCCGTTTCCTGAATCTCCAAATCAATATGATCCATAATTGGATAGCAATATTGAAATAAGCGCTGCATTACTTTATAGAGTAGGAATTGAGGAGTAGTGCTCATAAGAGAATCGCGGGCCTGATCCGATGCTTCACATAATTGAAACATATCTAGGAATGTAGGGATTTCTCCACGATGAATGGTTATGAGATAATCCTTTCCTAAGAAGAAATCAATTTCCGCTGATTCAATTTGTTTGTTCTTGCGGTTGAAGACAGGGAAAAGCATAATTACAAACAAGTACTTTTCATATTTATCGATTTTTGAACGATGTGTAGTGCTTGTAACATCTTCATAATCAAGCATATGAAAATCGAACTCTTGTTTCAAATAATCCATCGCTGCTTTATCGGGGTGTTCAATGTTTACCCAGCGATAATTGTTGTGTTCCAAAATTTGTATGTTTGAAGGTAGCTTCGGATCAATCATTTACATATTGTAACAGAAATTTAACTAAAAATCAAGTTAGTACAATTGAAAAATACTTGAAAGTTAGTGGAAAATGTGCTATAGTTTGGTAGATATATGCCACTAGATAAAGGTAACGATAATTTATTGAGCAAACTCAAAGAGCTCGACCATAAACTGGAACAACCAACTGTTCCAGAGCAGTCAGTTACTCCAGATCAGGCGCCGGTTACCCCAGAAGTGCAAGATCCTTCAGTAGGTAAGGAAAAAGCTTTTGAACAATATAAAGAGGTTGATGATGAGCATCCAGAACAATCACCATATGTGATTAAGCAGGCTAAGCCTACGAAGGATGATCAGGCGCAAGTTCAAGTTAAATCAAAATCTATTCAAGATATCGAAGAGTTGCTCGCTGGAGATCTTCAAGATATGTTTGCGCGAATGACGCCACAGCAGCAGCAGGAGTTTCGTGAAAAAGGGGAGGAAGTAGCTAAAGAAATTGATAGTTTGGCCGGTCGCGCAAAATTAACCGCTAGAAAAGTACTGCACCTGATTCGTGATTGGTTAAAAATTATTCCAGGAATCAATAAATTTTTCTTGGAACAAGAAGCTAAAATAAAAACAGAAGAAGTTATTCACTATGCGCGAAAACGCATGCAAGATTCACAATAATTTAGGAGGATGAATCAACTCTTACTCATTCTGGATACAGCACTCTACTATCTTGGTGACCCACTGATAGCGTTCCCTGTCTATCTGGTTTTTTCGTTAATAGTACTAATCATATTAGTGCAAGTGGTTCGTAAGATTATTCGGCGCTGGATTGTTAAGCCAGAAAGTTTTCGCAAAGTTACGCTACTACTGCGCGTACCGAAAGATGATTTGAAGGAATCGCAGAATGAAAACGCTTCGTATCGAAAACAAACCGAAGAACAGCGCATTGCTATTACGGAGGCCTTTTATACAGCCATGGCTGGTGTTCAGCAAGATAAAGGCTGGAAGGCTTTTTGGTTGGGTAGGAATGATCATTTTAGTTTAGAGATCGTAGCCGATAAAGAGCAGCTCATTACATATTATGCGGTAGTTCCATATTCGCTGCGTACATATTTTGAGCAACAGTTTCAAGCTCAATATGATGAAGCTGTAATTGAAGAGGTGGACGATTATAATATTTTTGAACCAGATGGTGTGGTTGTAACATCGCGGTTGAAATTGAAGAAAGAGCAGGATTTTCCATTGGTGATCTACAATAAAATGGAGGTAGATCCAATGAACGCACTTACGAATGTATTATCGAAGTTTCAAAAACATGAAGGTGCGGCTATTCAATTAGTAATTCGGCCAACTACCGATAAGTGGTCACGCCGTCCAGCGCGGATTGCTCAAGTAATGCAGCAGGGTAAGAAATATAATCAGGCGCGAGCCGAAGTGGCTGGTAATCTAATCTACAGATTTTGGCTAACATTTAAATATGTATTTTTTAAAAACCGGGCTAAGCGTGAGCAAGGTATTGATGTACGCACAGAACGTGAGTACAAACTCTCGCCAATGGAAGAAGAGATGGTGAAAGGATTTGAAGAAAAAGCTGGTAGCCCAGGGTTTGAAGTGAATATTCGCGTATTAGTTTCTGCATCCAGTAAGGAATTGGCCGTGCATAAATGTCAGAATGTGCTGGGTTCATTTGCTCAATATTCCGGACAAGTATATGCCAATGAATTTACGTTTACGAAGCCAAGTGAGGATGCACATGAAATCCGTAATTTCATTTACCGGCTATTTGATGAAAAAAACAGCTACACATTAAATACGAAAGAGCTCACAACGTTGTACCATATGCCGTTGCCAACCACGGAAACGCCGAACATTCGCTGGTTACTATCGAAGAAAGCAGCGCCACCATTTAATATGCCAAAAGAGGGCGTTGAATTAGGTAGAGTAGATTACCGTGGTGTTACTACATCGGTACGTATTAAAAAACCAGATCGTCGACGTCATCAATATGTAATTGGACAAACTGGTTCCGGTAAATCCGTATTATTATCGCATCTGGCTATTCAGGATATTAATAATGGTGAGGGTGTATGTATTATTGATCCGCATGGTGATTTAGTGAACGATGTATTAGAACGCATTACTAAAGAGCGGGCGGATGATGTGGTGATTTTTGATCCATCGGATATTGATCGGCCAGTAGGATTAAACATGCTAGAGTACGATACCAATGAGCAGAAAGATTTTGCCGTGCAAGAGATGATTGCCATTTTCTATAAATTATTTGGGCAGGAAATGATTGGTCCGATGTTCGAGCATTACATGCGTAACGCCATGCTTGCGTTAATGGAAGATAAAGAGTCTGGCGCCACCATGATTGAGATTCCGCGCATGTTTACTGATGAGCAATTTCGTAAAGATAAATTGAAGAATGTGAAAAATTTAATTGTCCGCAATTTCTGGGAGCAAGAATATGAGCAATCTCAGCAAGGTCAACAGGCGGCTGATATGCTTTCCTATGTAATTTCCAAGATCGGTAGATTTTTGAGTAACGATATGATGCGTAATATTGTTGGTCAGGCACAATCTGGATTCAATGTACGTGAAATAATGGATAACCAAAAGATTTTATTAGTAAATTTATCCAAAGGTAAGATTGGTGAGGTGAATAGTTCGTTACTTGGTTTAATTATGGTATCGAAAATTCAAATGGCCGCCATGGGGCGAGCTGACATACCTAAAGAAGAGCGGGTAGATTTTTATACATATATTGATGAGTTCCAGAATTACACTACCGATTCCATTGCTGTTATTTTATCCGAGGCTCGTAAATATAAATTAGATCTTATTCTAGCTCATCAATATATTAGTCAGTTAGTGAAGGATAATGATACATCGATTCGTGATGCTGTATTTGGTAATGTGGGCACAAAAATTGCTTTTAGAATTGGTGTAGAGGATGCGGAAATGATTGCAAAAGAATTTGCTCCGGTATTTAGTGAAAACGATGTAATTAATGTAGAGAAATATACTGCCAATATTAAGCTGTTAATCGATAATACCGCCGCTCGACCATTTAACATGAGTACCATTCTTCCACCAGAAGGGGATCTGGCATTAGCAAAACAAATTTCACAACTATCACGCTTGAAATTTGGTCGCGATCGAGCCATTGTGGAAGCTGAAGTTATCGAGCGCGGTAAGTTAGATCAATTAAGTGGTGGTAGTGACTTCACTTCACCAGATGCATTCTTTTAATAAATTAACGTAAATCGAATTCATGAATTCGATCAATCAAATCATATGGCACAATCTGCAAAAAAACATCAGGAGGGATTTGAATCGGCTAGCTCATTTGAGGCGGGAATGGCTCGTAATGTGGTTGATGGGGGAAAGAGTGAATCAACCGATTTGCGAACCCGGCGTGAAGGTGTAAATCGTGAGAAGATTATTTTCACAAAAACCGGTGAATCGGTAACGGAGGTATCTCCGGCGATGTCGTATTTTCGGGTACACGATATTATGGAGCAACTTACCGCTGGCTTTGAACGCAAAAGCACTTCACAGCGCATCGATGAAGCAAAGGAGTTGGCAGCGAGCGCAGGTGTGGAAACTGATACGAGTGATTTAGAGGAGGCTTTAAACAAAAAAACTGATATGGAAGAACGAGATTCAGAGAGTGAAGATGAAATGGAGAGAGCCGTGTATGAATATTTGAAAAAACTGGCTGAAGATATTGTAGACGCACTGAATCAACATAAGCGTTCTATTGCAGTAATTGAAGCTGATGATATGGGTACAAAAACAACATCAAAGTTGGGCATGAAAGGGGATGTAAATTTTGTGATTAATGAACAAGCCGGTCAAGAATTACTTAGTTCGTTAAAACAGCAAGATACTCCAATGCGTGTACGCCGTAAAAATAATTATGGCTTTGTTATTCAAAATAAGAAATTAGGTTTGCATATGGTGTTTGTATTCCAAGAGGGATTAGGTGGAGTAAAAACTGAACAAAAGCCAAAGGAAGAGGAGTATGATGATGTTGAGGTAATGGAAAAAAAGGCAGTTGGAAAAGAGAGTGATAAAGTGGAAACGATGCCAGAAGATAAAGCTGGTGGTGAGAAGGATGCAGCCGCTACAGAAGCTGGAGCTGAACAGGATTCTAATGTAATTCAATTTGAGAAGCGTAAAGAAGAAATGCTTCGTCGCATGCAGGAATCTTCAGCTGGAAAAGCTGATGAATTGGGTGCTTTCTCTATCCCAAAGGCCGATCGCCAAGGGTAAAAAGGGTTCTTGGCAAGTATATAGTTTGGTGATATACTTTTCTTTACTTGGAGCTATAGGCTCCTATAAAAAAGATAAACAAAAAATAATATATATATGGAATCTGAAAACAAAATTCACGAATTAGAACAAATCCTTGAAAACGCTTCTGCCCAACTCAATCAGGCAAAGCAAATGTTGGCGGAATTAAGTGGTGATGAACTTGCTCCGTCTGTAAAACTAAAAGCTACGGCGTTGCAGCAGTCAGAAATGGTTGGTAGTGTACAAGTTGTTGAGGGTGTATTTGATGGTCAGAACATGGTTGGGCCAGATGGAAAG
>JAJRVJ010000029.1 GCA_024277435.1 Patescibacteria group bacterium
TACAAAATGTCCTGCTTCTTTGTAGGCAATAGTTTTTCCAATTTCAACTTCTTCTGTTTTTGCCTCCTCAGCTTCTTCCTCAGTGATGTAGCCTTCTTCTACCATGCGATCGAGGGCAAAGTCTTTTCGTTCGTATAGTGCGTCTCTGTTTTGACTAATGTAATAGGTTGGTCGCTGCGGGATGGATGCCAGCAAAGCAGATTCGGCTAAAGACAATTCGTTAGGAGTTTTTTCAAAGTAGCTTTGAGCCGCTGCGTATACTCCCAAATTAACACCACCATATGACGCCTCATTTAAATAGAATTCCAAGATAGTGTTTTTATCATACTTACGTTCTAGCTCAACAGAAAGAATGAGCTCTTTGATTTTTCGAGAGTAGGTTTTTTCATTACCAACAATTGCTAGCTTTACAAACTGTTGCGTAATAGTGGATCCGCCCACCTGCTGATCGGATGCAATATTAATTCCGGCGGAACGGAGAATTCCAATAGGATCAAATCCGTGATGGGTATAGAAAGTTTTGTCTTCAAGTGCAACCGTGGCATGAACCATGTTGTCTGGAATGTCTTCAATTTTTGTATATGTACGACGAACATCTTTTCCTGTTTCGTACAGCAAGTTTTCACCAGTGCGATCATAAATTTTTGTGCTTTCCGCTAGTACACGACTTTCAAGTTGATCGGCGCTTGGTAAATCTTTCGCATAGTATGCAAAAACACCAGCTCCAGCGAGTATACCAGTAGCTAGTAGAATGATGCCGGTAATAAAGAGTCGTTTTAACCATTTTTTCCAGCGCGGTCGATTCTCTTTTTTTGAGCGCTTTTGCTCCGCTTTAGAAATTGGCTTTAAGTTGGCTCGAGAAGAGGACTTCCCTTTAGTGGCTCCTTTTGTACCAGTAGATTTCTTGGATTTCAAAACTTTCTTTGACGCATTGGGCTCAACAGAAGGTTTGTTCTTTTTTATTGAGTGAGCCGCTTTTGAAGCCTTCTTTTTCGGCGGTTCTTTAGCAGCTTTCTTTGATTGTTCATCAGACATAAAACAGGCATACTATACTAAAAAAAACATAGCTTGTCCAATGCATATTGATGTGATATTCTACATGAGAAGACTGAATTAATGACTAACCCTAGCCCCAAATGGCTGAAGATCCGTTATTTGAATTACTAGATCGTGGTGTGGATACTATCTATCCATCACGTAAAGCTCTTATGGATAGGCTCTCATCAGGTGAGAAGCTCACTTTGTATTTGGGCGTAGATCCAACCGGGGCATTATTACACATTGGGCACACTGTGGTGCTGCGTAAATTGGCACATTTTCAAAAAGCCGGCCATAAAGTTATTTTGCTTATTGGTGATTTTACTGGTCGCATCGGTGATCCTACTGGAAAAGACAAAACTCGCGTACCACTAACTTCCGAGCAGCTTGCGGAGAATGCTAAAAGCTACCAGGAGCAAGCAGCAAAAATTTTAGACTTTGATAGTAAAGAAAACCCTGTAGAAATTAAACACAACGCAGACTGGTTGGCCAAGCTCACCTTTGAAGAAATTATTAAATTGGCCGCAAATTTTACTGCTCAACAAATGTTAGAACGAGACATGTTTGAAAGTCGCATGAAAGAAGGTAAGCCAATTTCATTGCACGAATTCTTTTATCCTCTTATGCAGGGGTATGATTCTGTGGCGATGAATGTAGATTTAGAAATTGGTGGCACCGATCAAACATTTAACATGTTGGCTGGACGTACGTTGCAGAGAAAAATTAATGACAAAGAAAAATTTGTTATAACAGTACCGCTGCTAGCAGATTCTAATGGAGTAAAAATTGGCAAAACCACCGGCAATGTCATTGCCATCTCGGGGAAGCCCAGCAATTTATATGGTGGAGTAATGTCACTTGGAGACGATGTGTTGTTACAAACATTTGAGCTATGTACAGATGTTGCCATAGAAGACATTGCAGAAATGAAGCAGCAGCTGGAAGACGGCATGAATCCGCGAGATATAAAAATGCGCTTAGCCCGAGAAATCGTAACACTATATCATTCAGCGGAAGATGCTGTGGCAGCAGAAGAAGACTTTAAAAGTGTATTTGCCGACAAGGGTAGGCCAAAAGACATTCCTACGCAACCAGCCCCAACTAGCATGGCGCCGCTTGATGTGTTAGTAGGGCTTAAGCTTGCTAAATCAAAATCAGAGGCTAAGCGATTGTTTGAACAGAATGGCGTACGCATTAATGATGAGATAGTTGCAGACTGGAAAAGGGATCTATCACTCACCAGTGGAGATGTGATACAGGTAGGCAAGCGAAAATTTGTGCAAATTCAGTAGGCCTTAAGCGGCTCCACCATTTTTAGTTATTTGCTCAAGGCGTGGTTCGTACCACGCTTTTGCTTCGTTGATGTACGCAACATTATCAGCTAGGGCTTCTTCCGGAATATCGCCAGCGGTATATTCTTTATTGAGTGCAGTTTCTATATCGTGCAGTAATCGATAGAATTTTGGTAGCCAATAACATATAGTTTGCCATAATTCTTTAGAGTTTTCTGTAGCCTCAACAATAGCATCTTGTTGTTCGGGTGTTCGCCAGAGCGTTAGCCATAAAAATGCTAGGTCGTAATACTTACTACCTAGCTTAGCGTCTGACCAATCGATAAAGCCCACGCCATCGTTGGGAGTGTGCAATATGTTTTTTGGATTGAAATCGCCATGTACTAGCACGGGGGTTTTTAGCCAACTTTGTCCGTAGGCAGCAACAACCTCTTCGCAATAATCATAGATTGTTTCAGGGAGTCCAGCGGCTAAGGCAGGGGCGCGGTGCTCTTGCAGGTTGGTAATAAGGTCGGCTACTTGTACTGTTGGAAGCACAATGCGCTGTGAAATTTCCGAGCTGGACGACTGCATGAATTCAATGGCGCTCAATAATTGTTCGTGACCAATTTTTCTAATTTGGCCAAGCCCAGTATAAAAATAATACCATCCCAGAGGATTGCCAATAACGCTTGTATATACAAGCGCTTCAGGCTCGGAGTCATTGTAAATATATACATGCTCAGGCGTTACAAATGGTGTGGTTGGGTGCTCTGCAAAAAACTGGTTAATAAAGGATTCTTTGGCGAATTCTTCCTTAGAGGCCTTGTCTGTATGGTTGCGAATTTTAATAATATACTCACTGTCTTGTGCGTCAACGGCTAGGGCTACATAGTATGAACCAGAGGTGCTCATAATATGTTTAATTGTGAATGAGCGTTCGGCGCAAATTTTTTCTACCAACGTTTCGATTGTATCTTGAGAGAATGAACTAGCCATGTGTGTTTTGTAAGAGGTTGTTATAAATTTTTATATATTCACCGGCGGATGTTTTCCACGAAAAGTCTGTCTTCATACCATTGCGCTGAAGACGACCCCATGTTTTTGGCACGGCATAAGCGGCTAAGCTACGTTGAATAGTTCGCCAGAGAGCTGCGCTGGAATAGGTTGTAAATACAAAGCCATTAGTTTTTTCAAACACTGTATTTTTTAATCCCCCGGTAGCGCGCGCGATAGGAACCGTTCCATAGCGCATAGCGATAATTTGTCCTAAGCCACAGGGCTCAAATTTTGAAGGCATTAAGAAAATGTCAGAGCTCGCGTAAATACGTTGCGCGAAAGGAGCATTAAAAATATTATGAAAGTAAAATTTATCGGGCCACTGCTTTTGCGCTGCATGGAATGGTGCCGTAAGGGAGCTGGGCCCGGTTCCTTCAAGTACGAACTGTATATCAAGTTGGGCCAGCTTTGGTAATAGCGGAGTAAGTAGATCTAACCCTTTTTGAGAGGTAAGGCGTGATACCAGGCTAAACATTGGTACGTCCTTACGTTGTGGGAGGCCGACTTCTTTTTGAAGAGCAAGTTTATTTATGGCCTTATTTTTTCTAACAGTACTTACCGTATAGTTTTTTTTGATAAACGCGTCTTTGCTAGGATTGAATAATTCAGTGTCGATTCCATTTAATACCCCGTATAAATCTTTCTTACGCTTTTTTAGTACACTCTCAAGCCCGTTGCCATATTCTTTAGTGAGAACTTCTTTTGCATACCGGGGGCTTACCGCTACAATTGCCTGGGCATGATCTATTCCTAAACGAATTAGGCGCGGTCCCTTTTTACGATTAAATTCAGAGCCGAATATTTTTTTAGCGTCCCATTCAAACGCTTCAAGATATTTATGAGGCGTAGCCGCTACGATGCCAAGATTATGTAGTGTGATTACGCGCTTTATATGAGCCATTTCTGGATCGTTATGTACTAGAGCAAGCAGGGGCGCTGAATGATAATCCTGTGCGTGAATTACGCTTATAGGAAGCGAGAACTCTTTAATAGCTGTGTATACGGCAAATGAAAAGGCCATAAACCGTATGCGCTGACCAATCTTTGAGGTAGCATTTTTCTTAGTGAGTGGATCGTATACAGTATTGCCTTGATATATCGTGCCGCGGCCAAAATATTTTTTATTTTCAAATAATAATAATGGTACGGTTGAATTTGGTAACCGACTCTCCCAAACGGTTATCTTAGTTTTTGATCCGCCAACGGTAATAGAGATAACACCAAGCTTTTTAAGTTGGCGTAACTGTTTGCGCCGTATTTCTTGATACCAAGGAATGGCAACCCAAGATTTGTTTACGTTTTTTTGTAGTGCTTTAGGTAATGAGCCTAGCACATCTCCTAGTCCACCAGCTTTTGCAAGCGGCGTTAGCTCTGATCCGGCTAGTAGAACATTAATTGGTTGCTGTGTCATACGTATAGTATAACACAGCAATTGTTCTACCCATTGTTTTTTTTGTGCTGCTTAATGAGTTGCTTATATACGCGCTCATATCCGTCAGCCATTTTGGAGACAGTAAAATTTTCTACCACCCAATCTCTACAGGCCTGTCTATCAATGGTGTCAATTTTTCGAATAGCTTCTTTCATGCCATCTTCATCTTCCACAATAAATCCAGTTACACCATCTTTAACTAGCTCTGGAACCGATCCACGATTAAATGCAATTACTGGCGTTCCGGTTGCCATTGCCTCAACCATTACTAGCCCAAAGGGCTCTTCCCACTCAATTGGGAATAATAAAGCCTTGGCTTGCCCCATAAATTTTGGAACTTGTCGCTTGTGTGTAAGTTCGCCTCGGTAGGTAATGTAGGGGCTCTTTAGGGCTGGGTTAATATATTTTTCCCAATATTTTCGATAGACCTCACGTTGCAAATCGGTGGATCCAGCAAGAGCCAATTTACGCTTCATGCGACGACACACTTTAATAGCATGATGAGCTCCTTTTGAAGGATGTAATCGACCAATGAACGCAAAGTGGTCTTGTGGTTTATCATTAAAAGGAAATTGATCTATGTCGATCCCATTATATACAACGTCGGTATATTGAATACGCTCTGATTCGTGTCGAGTTTGCGCTTTAGAGATGGGTGCAATATATACATTAGAATATGGTACGCGCTTAATAATTTGTTGCGTAAGTATCTCAATAGGCCAATGCTGTGTCATGAGCGTAGGCTTATCTACTAAGGAAGACATAAAGAAGTGCAGATTGTTTAAATGACAGTGGAGAATGTCGTACTCATCGATGTGGCGGTACGCCTTATTGAGTAGCGTAAGGTGATTGTATGCTCGCAGTGTTCGTTGCGAGGTCGCGGGGCCTTCAAGTTTTTCCGCTTCAAGTAGTTGGACGTGCTCTGTGCGCGCGCCAGCAAACGTGGTTTTTTTATTTCCATATATTATTACTTCATGGCCACGCGCAATTTGTTCTTCGATAAGGGAAGACACTAGTAACCAACGACCACGATCTCCGTGGGGCGGTAATATTTGATGAGGGTTGGTGATGTGAGCAATTCTCATTATGCGGTTTTGTAAACGTTTTTAGTTGGGTCGATCAAGAAGCCACCCATATCGCGTTTGCCTATCAGTACAGGATATAGAAGCATTTTGCGATCTACGATACTAGCGATAGTGGTAATTTTCTTGTTCTTTAATTTGTATTGTATTTCAACATACGGTCGTACAGTAATTCCATTAGTTGCTGGAATTACGCGCACATCATAGAGTCCGGGGATTTGTTTTTTTAGCATAGGAGCAATCTCCTGCTTTACTTGTTTTTTTAGGGCTTTAAAATTACCTTTGTCGTAATTGAGCTTAGGAAGTTTTTTATGAAACTCTTTATACACTTCAAGGAAGCCGATTTTTTTTGCAATACTTACATCAATGGCTGTGGTGCGGGCGCCAGTGTCAACTTTTGCATTGCGTCGAATGAATTTTCCATTTGGAAGATAGAACTTTACTTCTTCAACTAGGCCGAGGATAGGTTTTCGTTTAGTAGGCGTCATATTGTTATTATAGCATTACATTGTAAACATTTCTTTTAATATTGCGACTGCCGTATTCCTGGGCCGACCTTCATAGGGAAGGCGCTGCAACCCAAGCATCGGGTTGGCATTCAGCTCTACGATCGTATAGCTATTTTCCGTTTGCCCAACCGTATAGTCAGTTGTCATTAAATCGATTCCTGCAAACGGCAATTCTGGGATAGAATTAACAGCGGCAATAGCAATCTTTTGAATAGAGGGGTGGATATCATCGGTGATATCAATGCTGTCGCCACCAGCCGATATGTTAGAAACCTTTCGAAGATAGACCCGCTCACCGTCCGGCGGCACGGACTTTGTTGTATAGCCAGATTCTTCCAGTATCGATAATTCAAGGTCGTCCAATTTAAGCTGCCGCAAGACCTTGTCTGTATTGTCTGTGTGGCGACGGGGGTCGGCATTGGCTAAATCAACTAGCTCACGAACGGTATGCTTCCCATCGGCCAGTATAGACGCAGGTCGCCGCAAAGTACCAGCCAAGAATTGTTCACGAGTGGCAATCAAGCGCACCTCGCTGCCGGTAAAAAACTCTTCCACAACCACAATATCGTAGTCCGGCTGCAGTTGTTGGACGGCTGGAATCGTAGTTTCGACATTTGAGATACCAACGGTAATGTCAGCACCATGCGACCCTTTGAATGGCTTTACTACCACAGGGAAGGTTAAGTTCTTACAGTACTTAGCAATATCTTCAGTGGTGGAGCCTTTATAAAACTCTTCCCACCTTGGAGTATTGATATTCGCTGCGCGTAACAGGCGCTTGGTGATATGCTTCTCATTGCAACTCACAAAGCCAATGGTGCCTAGTGCAGTTGTGTGACTTTTATCAACGAGGATGGTTTTTTTGTTGTGTGTAAAACGGTGGATTGGCGTATCGGCTAGTTGTTCAACAACAATACCTAACTCTTCGGCCGCTTCTTTAAATACATCGAGGGATAACATCATAGGCTTAACGAGCGTTTGGAAATAGTTCTAATAATATGCCGTTGGCAACATTGCGTGATTTACCTTCGAAGGGCTTGATATGCATACCGACCATTGGGTTTGAGTTAACCTCGAGAATTGTGTAGTTGTTGGGAGTTTGTTTTATCGTATACTCTTTGGTCATAAAATCTAAGCCGCCGAAGGGTAGGCCGGGAATAGCCTGAATGGCTTTTACAGCAATCTGCTTTACTGATGAATGAATAATGTCTGTGACATCAATGCTATCTCCGCCAGCTGCTAAGTTTGATACAGCGCGTAAGTATACGCGTTCATCCGCCTTAGGTTTCGAACTAAGTGTATAGCCCTGTTTTTTTAATATCCGCTTAGCGTCAGCATCTATAAGGATTGGGTAGAGCTCTGGCTGCTTACGTGTGCGTTTGGTGTGTGAATTCTTTTTCTTTACAAGTTGCGCAATGGTATTTTCCCCATTTCCCAGTACAGAGGCTGGTCGTCGCCAGATTGCCCCTAGGAATTTTTTACGGGTAGCGAGTAGGCGAATTTCAGTACCCTCAAACATTTCTTCAGCCAATATAACATGATGATTGTCTTGCAGCTCTTTAATAGCCCGAATCGTATGACTCAGCGTAGTAATGCCTATAGTAATGTTCCTCCCATGAGTGCCGCTCTGTGGCTTTATCACTATAGGGTAGTTAAGTTGCTTGGCGTACTTACGAATATCAGCGCTCGATGATTCGCTGTAAAACTCTCTCCATGCCGAGGTGCTCAGACCAGCGTTTAATAGCAGCTGCTTGGTTATTTGTTTATTATCGGTACTGATAAGTGCGATACCAGTATGCCCGGATGTGAAGCCATCATTAAAGTACACAACTTTTTTTCCATGCCGAAACTCATGAAACGGTGTGTTTGGAACTTTCTGTACAGAAATGTTGAGGTGTTTAGCTTCTGCCACATAATAGTTGATTGATGGCATAATTATTTAGTCTTACTTGGATTAATCAGGAAGCCATGTACATCGCGGCGACCTATAATAATAGGTTGTGATAATTTGTTGTCCATCGCAATTGCCACGTTTGTTTTTATTTCCTTACCACCAATTTTTATAGTTAGAGGCACTTTTGGACGAATGGTGTACTTGCCGCCACTTCGTACCGCGACAATATCTACAAGATCTTCATGTAGCCCTTTAATGCTCTGTCGGAAGGAGTCTTCTACTTGGCGCGCATCGCTGGCAGATATTGCACCTGGTAATACGATGTTGTCAAGAGCCTTGAGTAAGCTGGTAAATCCTAAGCGATGGGCCAAGTCCTTCGTAATGGTTGTTGATAATAATCCGGTGTCAATACGGGCGCGCATCGATTGGATTTGGCCAGAGTGGTTAGTGACGTCAATTACTTCGAATACCCCTAGCACTGGCATGTCATAATTTGATTCAACGTGGCTGCCGAATAAGTCCTTACTTACTTTTAAGCCTTTTGTGATGGAGGTAATATCGAGGCCTTCAATACGTTCTAAGCGATCGCGCAGTGAAATGTGATTTACATTTTGTATTTCCAATCCGGGATGACCATTTACTTCAAGTACAACTGGCCCCATTTTGCGGTCTACCACGATATCTATACCAGCATATCCAAGCCCTACGCTCCGTTGCGCTTCAGCTGAGATGCGTAACATTTCATCCCAGTATGGAATGCGAATGCCACGCAACGGTGTTCCGTAGTCTGGATGCACATCAATTTCTCCCTGCCCCTTTACAGCGGCGTATGTAGTAATACCAGTTTCTAAATCGATGCCTACACCAACGCCACCAAGAGCTAGATTGGCTTTACCGCCAGATTTTTTTGTTGGTAGGCGTAGTTCAGCAATTACGGGTACAGTATTAAATACAATAATTCGTACATCGGGAATACCTTTATAACTGATGTTTTTAAAATGCTCAGATAGGGTTAGTCGCTCTTCAAAATAGGCGACGTCAGGAATATTTGAAATTGAGAAGTTACCATCCAAAATATTACTTACACGTATTGTTAAATCTTCTTCCGTATATTGTTCATCGCCGCCGCCAATCCATTTTCCATTTTTGCCTTTGCCATACACAATTAATATACCGTTTCCACCAAGGCCAAAATTTGGTTTTAATACGAAGCTATTTGGTAGTGAGTTCCAATCAAAATTGAATAAGTCTTCGCGACTATCAATAACGCCGTATAGCTTTGCGGTAGGTAAACCACGTTCAAGTAAACGCCCTTTAGTGGCTAGTTTATTACGAGCTAGCTGAACAGCGTTTCTACGATTATATGGGCGAATGAACTGCAGGTTGCGGGCATTCATCCCAAGGATTTGATGTCCTCGAGCGAGTAGTCCCATGGTTAGGTTTTTTTAGAGAAGAGTGTTTTAAAGCGCAGGTATTCAGATAGTCGTAAGCCTGTAAACCGACCAAGAATAATATTCAACACGATAGTGATAAGTACAAGCTCTGGGTACGCCATAATGAATGTTTCAAAGGTATCCCACGTTACTATTGAGTAGCTCACAATTGCAAGCACTAGTGTTTCTATCGTAAGGATGATAGCAGTGTTTTGACCTTGTTCAATTTGGGCCTCTACAAATTTCTCGGTAAGAATAATCATTACAAGAATTGGGAAAATAGAAATTGATAATAATCCTGTTGCATGAAAATAGCTACCTACAATAAATAGTGCGAAAATAGCAAAGGCAACAACCGTGAGCACAATAGCCATGCGCGGCATGTAGAGGAGTCGTAGACGACGAGCTGCCAAACGCGCTGCTGTAGCAGTAAGTAGTAGAACGGCAAAAATGAGTAGGCCGTATTGTAATCGCGTAATAACAAATATAAGAGTTATTAATGTTGGCACATAAATACCAAACGCGCGCACACCTACAACTTGCCGACCAAAGGCAATAATAGTGGCCACTACGGGGAGGATAAGCAGTAAGAAGATACTATCTGGACTCACTCCTTCATTAATAAGGTAGTTAACGCCGTACGAAATAAAGTTAATAGGGTTAATAGTTCCTAGTACTCGCTGGCTATGGCTGCCAATAATTTCATATTCAAACCCCTGGGCCTTTAGGTTATTAATAATATTTTCAGGATTTGGATCGCGCAGTAACTCTTCTAGTGATTCCGTGGTTGTGAGTAGTACGTATTTTGGCTCTAAAACATTAAAGGTGTTTTGTGCGAGGCGTGACAGGGCTGGTCCAGCCTGCTTTTCATCAACACGCACAATAGCTTTTTGTCCAAAGCTATTACTTGAAGTGGTGACGTCATCATTGCCTGAATCAAAAATGCGACCAACTTCTGACAGGGCATCAAGGCCAATATTTTTTTCTGTCCATGTAATTACTAGATCCGCCTGATCAAGATCTTCCTCAGATGTAATTAGGCGCTCAGCAAGATTGCGCGCAACTGTGTAGGTTGGTTGGTCTGGATCTTTTGGTCGCATCACAATTACTAGCGTTCCATATCGTGCGGCGTATTCTTTATAGTGTCGGGTGGTTTCTCGAGCAACGGTATCGTCAGTTAATAACACTACAACATCTTTGGCTACAGATACAAGAATGGAGTCTTTCGAGGTCTCGGAGTCATCAGATACGGTAAGGGTGGCCTTATAAATACCGGGCTCATCATAGATGTGTGATGCTTCAAGCGCATTAAAGGTTTGGCCATCGCCAAAGTCCCAGGCGTAGGATAACTCTTGGTCAATTGGGCCAGTTGATCCAGAAGCATCAAATACCACATTACGTTCAACGGCAACTGTTTTGTCTTTTCCGGCCTTAGCTACTAAGGGGGTCGATTCAATAATCTCTTCTTCCTTAATATTATCTTCATCGGTAGCCGAGTCGGACTCTTCAACTCCTATTACTTCATCAATAATTTCCGCATCTTGGGCATGCGCTGGTAAGGTAAATAACCCCACTTGAATAAGTAGGCTAAGAAGCAGTATTGAAAGGAAGTGTTTTTTCATACGTATTATATTAATCGGCTTACAGCGATGGCAATTGCTAATGCATCAGCCGCATCATCTGGCTGAGGTATTGCATCGAGTTTTAAAATTTGTTGAGTCATATACTGCACTTGTTTTTTGTTGGCCGCTCCGTACCCTGTGGTTGATTGTTTTATTTGAGTAGGAGTGAGCTCAATTAATGCATTGTTATGATGAGCTAGGGCTAGTAAAATCACTCCGCGAGCTTGGTTAACGTCAGTAGCTGTCTTTACATTTTTTGAATAAAATACTTTTTCGCATCCTGCTACAGTTGGCTTATGCTGTGTAAGTAATTTTTCAAGGTCGCTATACATCTGGGCTAGGCGATCAACTAATGGTGTGTGAGCAGCTGTACGAATCACTCCGTATTCAAGAACAGTGGGCGTATCTGAGGCGTCAGAGAGTTCAAGAATTCCGTATCCAGTTATGGCATAACCAGGGTCAATGCCAATTACTCGTTTGCCCTCTTTAGAATTTCCCATTATGGGTTACCTCTACTACGTCTTCATTATTTTCAAGTGTTTCAAGGAGGCTTATCGCGCTTGCCTTTGTTTTGTCATCAACGGTAGTGCGTGTTTCTGGAACAAGGTCAACAGATGCGTATACAACCGTGTCCCCTAGCGCTTCTTTTACAGCATCTAGTGTTTTTGGTTCAGTATAAATTGTTAGGCCGCCATCTTCTTCAACAATGTCTTCAGCTCCGGAATCCATGGCTAGTAACTGCGTTTCATCGCTAGCGTCTTCAGTGCGAAGGATGCCGCGTTGTTTAAACATGTACCCTACAGCGCCTGGTTTAGCAAGCTTTCCACCACCTTTATTAAAGGTAGTTTTAATAAAGGTTCCAGTGCGATTAGTATTATCCGTTGCGCAACGAATAATTATGGCTAATCCGCCCGGTCCGTATCCTTCGTATGTGTGTTCTTCAATTTGTTGGCCGGGAAGTTCTCCGGCACCACGCAAAACCGCTCGTTCGATATTAGCTTTAGGCATATTTGCTGATTTTGCAGCATCGATGGCAGAGCGAAGGGAGGAGTTCATTTCTGGATCCTTGCCCTGTTTAGCCGCTAAACTAATATTTTTAGAAAGCTTAGTAAACAGCACTCCGCGCTTAGCATCCGCCGATCCTTTTGCCCGCTTAATTGTTGCCCATTTGGAATGTCCTGACATATGAATTCTAGCAAATTATAGCAAAAATACGTGTTTAAGTCAACGTAGCTTAGATAGGTAACTAGACCGAATTCGCGCTTCAGTATATAGTACAACAACTATGTCAGAAGTAAATTTTTCTATGGAAGATCGTACTACACAGCTGGATTTACAGCACATGCAAGAGTCTGTTGCGATGTTATCAAATCAAGTTCAGCATGCATGGGAGGCCGCTCAGTTATTGGAGCTGCCAGATAATTATAAAGGCTTACGTAATATAGTGTTATTTGGTATGGGTGGTTCGGCACTTGGAATGGATGTTGTGCGAACAGCATTTGCAAGTGAGCTTACCGTTCCGGTGACGATCGTAAACGATTATGAAGTTCCAGCGCAGGTTGGTGAGGACACGCTGGTTGTTCTTTCTAGTTATTCCGGAACCACTGAGGAGGTTGTAAATGTTTCTAAAACAATTTTAGAGCGTACGAAAAATATATTTGTTGTTACAACCGGTGGCTTGCTTAAAGAGTTTGCTGAGGAGCACGATTTCCCAGCATATATTATTGATCCAAAATATAATCCATGTGGTCAGCCGCGCATCGCCGTAGGATATGCAGTAACTGGAATGATAGGAATGTTAGTGCGGGCTGGGTATTTAGATGTGACAAAGAAGGATATTGATGACGTTATTCATTATTTAGAAGGCAATCGAGAATTGTTACGTGATGAAGCTTTAAAAATCGCAGGCGAGGCATCAGGGAAGATGCCAATATATGTTGCTAGTCAGCATTTATTAGGCAACGCTCATATTGTTACCAACCAAACCAACGAGAATGGTAAGAATTTTGCTGGCTACCATGCAATACCCGAGCTAAATCATCACTTACTTGAAGGGTTGGGCTATCCGGCGATTGTAAAAGAAGGCCTGCACTTTGTATTTATTGAATCTAGTGATTATCATAAACGTAACGAAAAACGATATCGAGTTACAAAGGCAGTGCTTGATAAGCAGGGCATTACTCACTCAACATTTGTTCCAACAGCCAGTACCGTAATTCAGCAAGTGTACGAGGTAATGCAGTGGGGTGGATTCATTAGCTTTTATTTAGCAATGCACAATGAGATTGATCCATCACCAATTCCATGGGTGGATCATTTCAAGGATGCGCTTAAAAAATAGTACACAACGCAACGCTTCTTCTGTTGTTATATATGGCGCTGTATTTATTGTAAGCGCTGTATTTTTTTCTTTATTATTATGGTCACCATGGTTTGCTGACCCCGACTCTTTTTATCATGCAAGGATTACCGCATTAATGCTAGAGAGTGGCTTGCTGCATGAGTTTCCATGGATTCAATACAGTAATCTCGCTGAACAATTTACCGATCAACATTTGCTCTACCACATTTGGTTAATGCCTTGGGTAGCTATGTTTGGGCCATTAGTAGGAGCGAAGGTGGGGCATGGCATTTTGTTGTCATTATTTAGCGTGAGCATATTCGCAATACTGCGATCATGGAAGATTCCTTATGCAATTCCAGCAATTATTGTGTTATATACGGTTGCGCCGTTTGTGTTTCGTTTGGGGCTTGTAAAAGCTGGACCACTAGCAATTGGTTTGCTGCTGATTATTATTCATTTGGCGCTACACAAAAAATTTGATTGGGCATTTGTTGTAAGTATGGCGTATGCATGGGCTCATGGCGGCTTTATGTTGGCGCCCGTACTTGGCGGAGTATTATTTTTAGCGGATACAATTACCGCCTCTCTAAAGCATAAACGATTCAGCTTGGGTGATCCAAGGTTTTTCTGGGTGCCGTTACTTGGCGTGCTGGTTGGACTGATTATTAACCCATATTTTCCTGGTAACATTCAATTTTTGTGGGAACAGTTTTTTCACATCGGAGTTGTGAACTATGCCGGAGAACTACAAGTGGGAGCAGAGTGGTACTCATTTGATGTTGGTGAGTTAATTTCTGTAATTAGTGTATTATTAATAGGCGTGGTTGGGTCTATTGTTATTGTTATTCGAAATCGGGCCAGCGCGCTACACGACACAGTAATTGTTGGAGTATTTCTTATCTCTATTGCGCTATTATTTGCAACGCTTCGGTCGCGCCGTAATATTGAATACCTTGTTCCGTTCGTGTGGTTTTGGGTTGCGTATATAATTTTACCGTATATTAAGTCTGGCAAAGTAAAGGGGTGTGTAGATTCCACGCGTATGCGTATGGGAGAGGGGTGGTACAAGCTCTTTGTGGGATATTTTGCACTAACGTTAGTTGGTGGAGCAACTATTGCTGTAGTTGGCGTAGCGTCGGACTTGCGTACAGGTTTTCATTTTACAAAGTATCAAGCGGCTAGCGAGTATATCGCTAATAATGCGGAGCCGGATACAGTAATTTTTCACACTGATTGGGATGATTGGCCAATGTTGTTTTATCATAACCCTCAGAATTATTACATTAGCGGACTCGATCCTACATTTACATTTTTATACGATCAAGCGCAGTATAATCGTTGGATAGAGATTGGTCGCGGTAAGGTTAAAGAGGGTGTTGCGCAAGTTATTATTGATGAGTTTTCGGCGGAGTATGTATTTATTGATAGGGCGCAACAAGTACAACAATTACTAGATGCATATTTATTGCGGGATCCTGTTGCGGAGTTGGTATTTGTAGATGGCGATACTCGCGTGTATCATATACAAAGTGAAGAAAATAATTAAAACAGCTTTTGGAGTAGCAAGTCTCGCAGCATTTTGCGCTGGGTTATTTACATACTTTCAGTTATCGCCAGACCTAGCTGATCCTGACGGATTTTATCATATGCGCATGGCGCATCTTATCGCTGAGCGTGGTGTCATTCGGGATTTTATATGGTTGCCGTTTACTACGCTGGGTGAATATTATGTGGACCAGCACTATGTATTTCATGTGTTAATGATTCCGTTTGTAAAATTTTCATCACCCTTACTTGGTATTAAGGTGTTTATTATTTTGTTAGCAACCACCATGATTACTTCATGGGGATTACTTATGCGAGCGATCCCAAGTAGGTGGTGGTGGTTAATTAGCGTTGTATTAGTTCTCACTGTTCCGTTTTCGTTTCGCTTAAATTTAGTAAAAGCCACTCCGTTAGCACTGATACTTGTAGCCGCTACAATATATTGTTTATTGAAAGAAAAAAACTGGTGGTTATTACCGTTAGCCGTGTTATTTGTGTGGTCGTACGGTGGCTTTGTAATGATGTTGGTGGTGGTGGTGATTTGGGGAATGGCTCATATGCTACAGGGTGTTCATAAAAATTGGCGCAGTTGGAAATGGTGGAAGTCATTCTTGTGGCCAATTATTATTACAACAATCGGGTTGCTGGTTGGGCTATTGGTCAATCCACATTTTCCAAATAATATATATTTTTATTGGGATCAATTTGTGCAGATTGGCATTATTAATTATCAGGAGGAAATTGGTGTAGGCGGAGAATGGTATCCGTATCGTCCGGGTCGATTATTGTTTGGATCAACGTTATTAGTAATAGCTACCATTAGTGGGTTAGTAAGTCGATTTGTTCAGCGCCAGTGGAAACAGATTGATTGGTTTGTATTGGGGTTAGCGCTATTTGGCTTGCTGCTTACGTTAAAATCTAAACGATACGTTGAATACTTTGGGCCATATTGGGCGTTGGCGGCAGCAACATGGTTGCGTGATGTTACGTGGAGTTGGTCATCTGTTGTACAGGGATTTACGCATCGATTGGGTCGTAGTATTAGCTATACATTAATCGCGGCTGTATTATTAATGCTATTAGTGCCTGTGGTATTAAGCGATGTTCGTAGAAATCGCAATGATTTAAAAGATGGAATTTCGCTTACTCGTTATCAGGCTGGCAGTGAATGGTTGCGAGATAATGCTGAGCCAAACACCGTTGTATTGCATAGCGATTGGGATGACTTTCCAATGTTGTTTTATCATAACCCTCAGAATTATTATATCAACGGATTGGACCCCACGTTTATGTATAAGTACGATTCAGAGCTGTATTCAATGTGGGTTGATATTACATTGGGTAAATATTCAGGGAGTGTAGAGGCGGCGCTGCAAACATTTAAAGCGAGATATGTAATTATTGAAGAAGACCATGTGTTGATGTATAATCTTATTAATAAATCTTCAATTACTGAATTAGTATATTCAGATGAAGAGGTAGATATATTCGCGGTCTCGGATTTTTAAATCGTAGGAACATGCCATGGCATGTTCCTACTGTAACCCAAATGCCTCTATGACAATCCAGGTCTCCCGAAAACTAACAGGCCCCAGTGAGGGGCCTGTTAGTTTTGTGTGGATAGATTCCGCTTTACGCGTTTGTGAAGTCCAATAGATTATTGAATGCGTATACAGCTAATCCCCATGATGCCAAGATGATCACAAGACCAATCAAAGCAGCGACAAGGAGCTTTTTAGCGCCTTCAACTTTTTCTTCATTACCACCGGCAGTCATCCAACGTAAACCACCAATGAGAATCATTACAACTGCGATCAAGGCAAGAATACCTAGAATCCAGTTAATAACGGAAACCGCAATGTCCTCTGGACTGGCATCACCAAGACCAATGTCATTTACATAGTCACCGCCGTAATCGTTAATAGATGCTGCAGCAAATGCTGTTTTAGCAGACAATAGGCTAGCTGCACCCATGCCTAGATAGGCAATTTTTGAAATATGAGCTGTAAGCTTCATGATTATTGTATAATTTATGAGGTTAAATACCCACACTAATTAAGTAAGGCCTATATTGTAGCATCTATTTAAGGTTTTGTCAAAACTCGCATCACGTTTATTAGTTACAAGATATTGACGAGTGGGTATATCTATGGTATATTATGCGTAATGAAACTCAAGCGACTCACAGGGTTTATCTTTTCAATCGCTTTAGTAGTTGGGATTTTCTCAACGATGCTTGGGCTATTTCAAGCTCAGGCGTATGAAGTTCGGGCATATGAGTTAGGATTTGATCCTGGTGATGTGCTACAAACAAAAACGCAGCTAGGAACCAAAGATCCAGCGTATATTGTATTTACTGTTGTGAATACAGGGCTAGTGTTTTTAGGTATGATTACAGTGGTAATTATTATTGCCGCTGGCTTTATGTTCTTGTTTGCGGCTGGTTCTGAAGAGAAGATTAAAAAGGCAAAAGATTTATTAAAGGGCGCTATTATTGGTTTGGTAATTGTAATGAGCTCATACGGCGTTGCGCAATTCGTGTTTACCGCTCTTCAGCAAGCAGCAATTGGTACTACGGCAAGTTAAGGAATTATATAGATAGTAATTTTATGAAAGACTCTGTATCGAAACAATTTAGCAGTAAGCTTCTTAAATACCTTGCTTTGATAGGATTGTTATTAATTCCTGTTGCGCTGCAAGCGGCTACACTTTCTATCGATCCATTCTGGGGCGGTGCTACAAACCTTTCAAATACAGGGCTTGGCACTACCGATCCGGTAGTGGTGGCTTCACAAATCGTGAATGTGTTTTTACGGGTTCTTGGGTTACTTTCAATGTTAATGATGATTTACGGTGGTTGGATTTGGTTATGGGCACGTGGCAATGAAGAGGAGATTGGACGCGCTAAAGATATTATCCGTGGTGCGATTATTGGTTTGCTAGTAATTCTTGCTTCATACGGAACAATGCAATGGGTGTTCTATTATTTGTCGTCCATTACAAATGTATCGTAAGACATTATCAATTATAACAATCATTACATCAACGGTGTTTACGCTACTTGTTTTTGTTATGCCGATACATGCCGCAAATACCGGTACAGACGCAGTTGGCTTTGGTTTTGATCCAGGTGAAAGTACGGCTGGAGATACGGAGCTTACAACTGTTGATGCACTTACATTTTTAGCTACCGACGTTGATCCTGTAACGGCATCGGTGAATTTGATTAATGCAGCGCTCGCCTTTCTGGGGTTTATTATTGTTGGTATGTTTTTATACGCAGGATTTATTTGGTTCCGTTCTGGTGACAATGAAGAAGAGATAAAAAAAGCCAAGGATATTATTGTTGGCACACTAATTGGTTTGGTCTTGACGTTTAGCGCTTATGGAATCGCATACTTAACATTTAGTCAATTATCAAATATAACCGAACAAGATGAAGAAACGTATGAAGCATCGATTACGCCTCAGTAGATTACTATTAGTAACTGTATTTTTAGTGGGCGTATTATTTTCTGTGCCAGCATTGGCTGATGATCCTGATCCTACAGAAGACACACTTGAAACGAGTGAGGGATCTACTGCAACCGAAGTTGATACTTTTGCTAAAGAAGTGCTGCCATTTGATCCATCAACTACTTCTGATAGTGAATTATCTTCCGGTGATGATATTTTAGGCATTGGTAGTAATGATCCAATTACAGTGGCTATTCGCATTACTAACGTAATACTTACTTTGCTGGGAATCACTTTTTTGGTAACATTGATTTATGGTGGTACGACATGGGTTTTGGCGCGTGGCAATACCGAGGAGATAGAGAGGGCCAAAAAAATGATTCGTCGTGGCCTAATTGGCTTTATCATCATTCTTTCCGCATACGGCATAGCTAATTTACTATTTGATCTAGTTGCTACAGCTGGTTCTGGAACGAGCTTCACATAATCAATAGATTTATGATTACTATAATGACGCAAGATATTTCACGCTCAACCACAAGAATATTATTAGTAATAAGTGCACTTGTATTTGGTGTGTTAATGATACTACTTCCATTGCAAGGTGATGCTATTTCATTTAATCCGAAAGACAATTTAAGCGGAACAACCAAAGAGTTGGTGCAGGGTGATTTATCAGATTTGGATATAGGGCAGGAGCGCGCTGATGTTATTGCTATTAACTTAATTAATGTAGCGCTAACCTTATTAGGTACGCTATGCGTAGTTTTGCTTATTTATGGAGGTTTTATTTGGTTGTGGGCACGTGGCAATCAGGAAGAAGTACAACGAGCAAAAGATATTATTCAAGGAACTATCATTGGCTTGATTATTGTATTGGCCTCGTATGGTATTGTGCGGTACGTATTTGGAACTGTTGCGGATATTACGGGCGCCTCGTATGTAGATTCTAGCGCAGAATCAGACGATTAATTTGAACCACTTAGTTATTATTTATTTGGAATTATGAACAAGCAACTCTCTAAAGTAAAAACTAAAGCACTAAGCTTAACCGCTTTGGCAGTAGGCGTGATTTCTGTTCCATTTATTGCATTGGCTGCATATACTCCACAACAGCCTTCGTTTGATCCAAATTTTAATGCTCAGCGTAATACTGGATTGGGTAATGCGATGCCACAAGATGTGGCGGCTGGTATCATTGGTTGGGTGCTGGGCTTATTAGCAATTATTGCTTTAATCTTGATAATTTATGGTGGTTTTATATGGATGTTCTCACGAGGTAACGAGGAAGAAGTAAAAAAGGCCAAGGATATTTTACAAGGAGCTTTATTTGGCTTAGTAGTTATCTTGGCATCATACGGAATAACGAGTTATGTATTTGAGAATTTAGTAAACATTACCAATGCGTAAGACATTAGCGCTAATTTTCTTATTAGTTGCTAGCGTTTTTGTTGCGCAGTCTTTGGTTGTGTACGCTGCAGAATACCAACAGCAGCCAATTGTATTAGATCCTGACGGAACATTTCAAGAGGGTAGTAGGATTGGCAGCTATGAAGTACTTGATTGTGGTGAAGAAACGGGCGATGGCGAAGGTATGTTTGATGGTGGTGGTTATCTGGATAGCTTAAACTGGGATGGTAGTACGTGTGGACCAACTGGTGGTCCGGTATTAATAGCTTCGCAGATAATAAACCGTTTATTACAAGTATTGGGATTAATCGCTCTGGCTATTATGGTATACGGTGGTTATATTTGGATGATGGCGCGTGGCAACGAAGAAGAGGTTGGTAAGGCGCGTAACTTAGTTATTGGAACAGTTTCCGCAATAGGAATAATTCTTAGTTCCTACCTTATTATGAATTTTATCTTTACAGCATTTGTTGGGTACTCTGGCGGTTATACAGGTGGATTAGGAATTTAACAGGAGTAGCGTTGCGTAAATAAAAAGAACGAGGCGCACGCCTCGTTCTTTTTATAGTTGTTACCGCTATTATTCTGGATGTTATCCTTGAGCTGCTGCTTGAAAGAGGCTGAATGTGTAATCTAGAATGGCGTAACTACTGAGAATAATTGCTAAACCTATTACAGCCCATAATAGCGTAGAGCGGCCTTTGTTGATTTTTTCTTCATTACCACCAGAGAAAATTAATTTGAATCCACCGTAGATGAATACTAATAATGTAATAGCGCCAACTACTCCAAGAACGGCTTGTGTGATTCTTGCAATAATATAAATTGGTTCACTTGGCGTGTCGCTGCCGAATGGATTTGAAAGCACGGCTGTTTCTGCGCGTACAATTAATGGTGTAGCGCTAGCCCATACCGTTCCGATGGCGATGTATGCTGATGTATTGAAGGCTTTTCGAATTGTCATAGTAAGGTAGCTAGTTATTTTTTATTCACACAAACTTGATCTGTACTCGGGCAAGATATATCATCGTGCTTAGTGTAGTTTTTAACGCTATCTTGATCAACATCATACACCTCTTGGGTAACGCATAGATATTCTTTACCAGCCGCATTCCTTTTCGTATCATAAGTAACTTGAGCGCAAGGCGATGCGCAAAAGCAGGCATTGTCTGTAAAGGTGGCACTTCCTATATCTGATGTGGTATTTTCTGTGCTGCACTTGCGGTTATCACCTTCCTTAGGATCTGAGTTAATGGTTCGGAAGCAGGTGCAGTTAGTGCTATTACTATCGGTGCATTCACCAGAGCTGCCACACACCTCTCCAATATACTTGCCGGTACCCGGGGTGGAGACTGGATCGCAGGCCGGCAGAGACCACCAGTTTGTAGCCTTGCCGAATACCGTTACACTTGCCTCGGTAGTAGTATTATCGGTTGTAAGGTTTGAATTGGCACCCTGATAGGCGATGCGTACTACAAAATTTATCGCAAACCAGGCACCAAATACGATAGCAACTCCAGTAACTGTTCCTACGAGAATTTTCTTACCAGTTTCAATCCGCTGTTCATTTCCGGCGGACATTACCAAAAATAGACCACCAACAATAAACATTAGCAAGGATATTCCGCTTAAAGACCCGGCAATAATATTCGATAGATTAATAAAGAAGTCAGCAATATCACAGATTCCACAACCAAGTTCACTTTGGCATTTTTCTGGAACTATCGATATAGCGCGACCAGATAGCGGTATTACTGCAATCACCAGTAAGCTAATAACTCTCCAACCGCGTTTCCATAGGTGTTGTAGTGTGTTTGCCATGCGCTTAGTCCTTATCATAGGTTAATGATACTTGATCGGCTGCATTTTGGACAGCTTTTATTTCGCTTAATCGCCCCTCATTTACAACGGTAATCATATTCTCAAAAATACTTTCCGTTTCCGTGGGGTCGTTACCAGCATACCAACTTTGAGCAGTAAGGCTTTGATCGGCAAAAATTGAAAGTACATAATCTTCTTGTTGATCTGCTAGTACAGCCTTTAAGGCGGCTGGTAATTGAGTTCGTTCGATGTAATCGGCTACTATGCCTTGTTCTGTAGTAATTGCTTGGATAAGACCCCACGCTTCATCTGGATAGTCGCTATTGGCCGCTACTGTTTCCACCCAATAGTTTGCATAGTTTACATCGGCGTTAGGATTGGTTTGCGGTACGCTAGTTACGTCAAAGTTTAAATTAGGAGCGCGACTTTGAATTTCTTCTAAATGATAATGATAACCAACAAAGAAAGCGGTTTGTTCGTTAATAAATGCTTCAAGTGCATCTGGTTGCTCAGCATTCCAGCTGTACCACTCTACGTCTGGATTAGCAAAGCTTGTATAGAATTCTACCGCGCGTACGCCTGGGTAGTAATCTTTTTGCTCTTTATCTTAATTAGCGAATGCTACACGATTACCTATAGTCATGGTGGCGCCATTTTGCATCATTAACAGTGATACGATATCCATTGAGCGCGGTACGTTATTACTTGTACCAAAGGCTGCTCCAGATTGAATAAGATTATTATCAACATCTTGTAGTGTAAGGCGTGGTACTTGATCTACAAAATCCTGCCAAGTTACTGGTGGAAGCGCTATTTTTACGCGACTTAACATGTCTTTGTTGTAGTATAAAACAAGCGTATCCATTGATAACGGAAGTCCAAATACACGTTCACGGGCTTGAGCATCATCCGATTCACGATAGTCATAAACAACATCGTCGTAAACAACCTGTGGAAAGCTACTTGATACTTGCTGCACAGATATGGTACGTAAAGTTTGTGGTGTAATAATGGTTTCTTTGGTGCCAAGTGATTTTTCTGTAACTACCGTTGTTAAATCAATGGTATCTTGTAGTGGCTGAATCAAATCTTTGAATGCCGCAATGTGGGTATTTGGTAATGAATAAATATCAGGGCCCTCACCTTTAAGCCAGGAGCTAATTAATTCATCTTCGTATTCGTTCGGGCTTAGTTGGCGAACTCGAACTGTAATGTATGGGTGAGTTGCAGTAAATTGAAGAATTGATTGGTTAAGTTGTTCGGTATCGCTAAATACTGTCCAATAATCTAAAACCAAAGCATCTGGTTGCGTATCGCGTGATTTGCAAATAGCACCACTAGTAGTAATTAAAATAAGTAGCAATGAAAGACCAAATATACTGCGTTTCATAAATCTACCATACCATTTTTTGTTAGATTTTGCAAGTCGTATACTAGTCAATTTCTATATCGTAGGACCGCTGTAGTAATTGAGTGAATTCTTTATGAAGTGCGTCTGGATGAGCGGCATCTTTATATATTAATAAATCCACATACCGTTTTACTGGCCAGAATCGCTTTACGCGCGGAACAACTATAAATTTTGAAGATATATTTACATCACAAGCAAAATGTTCGAGTTGGATAACGTCATTATCACCAATGGTTTTTTCTGCAAGTACTAGAGGTAGGTCCTCATTAAATTCTAAAAGATTTTGAATAGTGAACCAAAATGTATTGGTATTGAACCAGGGGATAGTAGATTGATCAAACTGTTTAGGAAACTTCATTTGTTCAACGATAATGAGTTCATTATCTACAAAACATGGAGCGCCTCCTTTATCGCCAGCTTCTTTAGCTGCTAGCTCAACGGTGCGACCTTGTTGGTGAGCAATGTGGTAGCCTAGTAAATCTGGAGTTATGGTAGAGCCGAGATTATCGATGTTCGCAAAGAACATATACTTTATATTTGGAACGCGAGTATTGCGGAGGTAGTCTTGTAGTAAATAAATAAAGTCACCATGTCCACAGGGTGCGTAGGATAAATTTCCACGAGAATTTACAAATACATCAACGTTTTTTAAATCTTTCACATTTGAAAATCGTGGAATCGTTGGTTGCTGAACAACAAAATGAAAGCGATCTGGATCTAAAGCTGGATATTTTTTAAAAAGTGTTTTTAAGTGTGTTCGAGTTGCCTCATCGGTAATAAAGCTATTCATCAGTAATATGTGTGGGTGAACAGCTAGTTTGTGTTGTTTGGTAAGTTTTAATAAGTTACGAATTTTTAATTCAAGATAACTCATGTCCTTATGTACGGGTGTTATACCTTTTGGCGAAGTTTTTATGTCGTTGCTTATTGCATCAAGGTCTTGCTTGTAGAGCTCATATTCATCTGGTGATACTTTTGATCCATCGAAATAGCGGGTAGCGGCCCCGCCATTCAGCCAAAATACCAATAATTCATCATTCTTTAGTGCTTCTGCCCCAATATTTTTAAGGGCTACTTGGTTGATATCTTCATAATGATCAACGTCTGTTTGCTTGGGGGTGGTGAGTTTTTCTTCATCAATTACAAAAGAGCTGTGATCTAATTCACCAGTTTGGAGCTTAATATGAAGGGATTTTATGTGATCAGGATCTATGCCTCGGTTGCGCAGTTGTCCTTGAATATCTTCACGATCTATATGATACATGAAGGATACTATAACATTTTATATGATATTTTTCAACACCTCTTGTATGGCCTTTGCGCCTTGCAAGATTCTAGGCCCAGGACGGTTAAGGAGTGAATTATCTATGCATATTATGTGATTATGTATTACTGCTTGTAACTTATCCCATCCTGGTCTAGCCGGCAGAGTTTGAGAGTGTGAGTGTTCGGCAAATCTGCACCAGCACAAAATAATAATATCTGGTTTAAATTTAAGTAACTCCTCAATATCAAATTCATGACTATATATACCGCTGCGAGCAAATGATTTTCCACCGGCGATCTCAATAAGTTCAGGCACCCAGTTTGCAGAGGCGGTTGGTGGACGATCCCACTCTTCGCAATAGACATGTAATTTCTTTTTGGGACGATTTTTTTTAATAATTTTTAATTCTTGCTTAATACTATTTATTACATTTAGCGCTTCAATTTTTCGATCTATACTATTTCCAATTTGCAATATACTATTATATATTCCATCGAGTGACTGCGGGTTAACATGCTCAATATGAATTGATCGTTCGGTACAGGCTTCTTGTAGGCATTCTGGTAGATACCCTGAGGTAATTACGATATCTGGTTTGAGTTCATCAAGAAATTTCATATCCCGAACATTTACCCAGCTAGCTATACTGCGAATAGATTTAGCTTCCGCAGGGTAATCACAGGCGATTGTTTTTCCTACAATTAAATCTCCAATACCAAGTGCGAATAGTATTTCCGTATTGCTTGGTGCTAAGGAGATAATTCTCATATATGGTATTATATCAACTATGTCATATAATAATGAACAATTAGTCCAGGAAGTACTAACCTTTGCGAAAAAACTAGCACATGATGCTGGTGTGTTACTTGCAGATGCTTATGCAGCACAGCCAGTTGCAAGCGCTGTGCGAACTTCTCCAAAAGAGATGAAGCTAGCTGAAGATAAAACAATTGATAAGTGGTTAGTTCAAAAAATTCAGGAGCAGTATCCTGATCACGATATTCTAACGGAAGAATCAGGTAGCGTGGATTCAATTCATGAATTGAATCGTAGGAAAGATAATCAACACGTTTTATGGGTGATAGATCCTATTGATGGTAGTGTAAATTTTTCGAACAACAATCCTTTTTTTGCAATTTCATTAGCCATTATGATTGATGGTGAATTAATCATCGGTGCTATAGAGGCGCCATTATTGCAAGAGCAGTATGTTGCAGTGCGCGGACAAGGCGCAACAGTGAATGAGCAGCCCTTACATGTTTCAAAGATCAAGGAGTTGCAAGATGCATATCTTGTAAGTTGTGATGGCGGAGTGACGGATCGTACAGTAGCTTTTTCTACAATGATTCGTGCGTACTATGATCAGGTGAAGGATTACCGAAAGTTAGGCTCTGCCGCGCTGGAGTGTGCTTGGGTAGCTACGGGCAGAGCCGATGCATACGTTACGATGGCGATTGATTCTTGGGATGTGGCGGCTGGAATATTATTAGTGCAAGAAGCTGGTGGCAAGGTAACCACGTTTGATGGTAGTGATTGGGAGCTTAAACAAAGCGATGTGATTTGTTCGAACGGGTTACTGCACGAACAACTGACCGACAGAATTTGGACTTAAGTTTAATCTAATTAATCATGTCTATTTTTCATACGCAAACTGCAAGGTTGCTTGAATAAGTGTTTGAGTGGAATTAACCATTGGCATAGTAAATGAAGTAGTGCTTAATGCTAATGGTAATTCTGTGCAGCCAATAATGATTCCTTCCGCACTGTTTTTTATTAAACTATTTCCAATTAATTGCAGTTGAGCAGCGTCGTGCTCAGTGGCTTTACCTGTCATTACCTGCAGGATAATATTATCGAGTTCTATTTGCTGATCGTTGGTGACATGTAGCGTGGTGATTTTATGTTGTGTAAGTTGATTTTCATATAACTGTAATTCACGAGTAGTTGCTGAAGAGAGAATACCTACAGTTGTAAGGTTGTGCGCTGCTACTTGCTGAGCAGTAATTTCAAGAATATTGAGAATCGGTATATCGATTGAGGACTGTAGAGTGTTGATATATGCATGAACTGTATTGCAAACTATTACAATAAAATCTGCGCCGGATTGCTCTAGCATTTTTACAGCTGTAATTAATTGTTCTTTAACAAGTACGCTGTTGGTTACGCCGGTTTCATCAAAGTTGGCCAATGGTAAATTGTAGATAATCATTGGTGGATAATTATTGTCTTGAATAGCCCCATATTGTGTTTGTGCTTGGGTAATGAGTTGTTGATAGAAGTGAGCGCTAGCGGCTGGCCCCATGCCTCCGAGGATGCCAATAGTTTTTAATTGTTTTTTCATATGTGGTTGGTTGATTGAATTCAATTTACGGATTATTATTTTTGTAGACGTAGAAGGTGGTTTGGGATTAGGGTAGAGACGCGATTAGTCGTGTCTCTACCCTTTGCCGCCCAGTGGGTGGCAACCCTCCTTCTACTCCTCTGAATCTCCCAGCCAGCGCCAGTTTTCATCGAGATCAAACAGGATGGTTCTGAGGCGAAGTTCCGGCAGGATGACCCGCAGGATGCGTTGCAGGTTGATCTGCTGCTGTTCGTAGAATTCCGGCAGGATGTTTACGGCAGAGCTGTGTCCGAGCTGGTGTTTGTAAGCGCTGAGCGCTACATCCAGCAGAGTGCAGAGTGGGAAGCCAGCGCTGTTTGTGAGCGCGATGTCTTTCCAATACCAGCAGCCCGATCGCCGTTGCTTGGCACGGCTGCGCCTTGGTTGATGTGCGAGCTGTTCCAGAATTTCCAGCGCCAGAGGACGCATAGTGGATTCCAGCACAACGTGGCTCACCTGTGGATCGAACAGTTGTACTGGCAACATGCGTTCATTGTCCTGCATGTCATTCAGGTCATGGACGTCGTCGATGAACAACAGCGTGTCATCATCGGCGGAGCGCACTTGTTGAAGGATTTTCCAGCTCGTGGTGGACCAAATAGTGGGACCATGGCACTGGTAGTAGTGGCCAGCTTCGATGATGCAGCGCATATTGCCTCCAGGCTTATTGGGCGCAGTTGGGATGAGTGGAATAAAAAACAACCTCGTCTTGAGGTTGCATGATAGTGTGGATTGGTAAAAAGATACGCAATAGCAAACAGCCTCAAGTTATTCTTGAGTTGCGTCGCCGCAAAGTTGTTTGCTGAAATAGGTTCATATATACGTTATATATTGTGTATGTATTTTTGTCAATATAATATGTTAAACTAAACTCATGAAGTTCCAGCATACTAAACGAAACCTCTTTGTACTTATTGCAATATTTGGCCTTGCCCTTATCTTACCTGGAAACGCAGCTGCAAAAATCTCTGGGAGCTACGGCGAGCACATTGAAAAATTTGACTCAGAGATATCAGTTCAAAGTGACGGCAGCGTACTCGTGACCGAACGAATTTTATACGACTTTACCTCCTACGACCGCCACGGCATCATCCGCTACATCCCACTTCACTACTCTCCACAAAACGACAACAATACTAGCACCTCCTTTGGGGGTAGCGCGCTCGGAATAAATGAAGTAACGCCAAAGATTACCGTGCGCTCTGTCACAGACGAAAACGGCGTCCCCTATCAGTTCAAAGAGACGCGGTACTCTTACCTATCATTACGTGTTGGTGACCCAGACCTGACCATTAGCGGCGAGCGGTGGTACGTCATCACCTACGAGATTGACGGAGTTGTCGCCAAACATAGTGGGTATGACGAACTTTTTTGGAACGTCACCGGAAACGGATGGAATGTGCCTATTAATAAAGCGACCGCCACTATTTCCATTCCAGAGGGATCATCATTCGAAGAAAACTACTCGCTGTGCTACACCGGCAGCAGCAGATCAAAGCAACAACTTTGTGAAGCAATCGTTGTAGATGGCCAAACCTTCACCTACAGTGCGACAAACCTACTAAGCTACGAAGGTCTTACCATCAGCGCTGCCTTTGCCAGCGACCTTCTGCCGGAAAAATCTCTCTTTCGGCCCGCTCGCATTACCAACTACGATGTGCAAGCAACGGTTGAACAGGATACGGCTATTCATGTGGTCGAAACTATTGATATAGACTTCGGGCAATACAAGCCAAAAGAGCTAGAGCGTGAGCTGTTAAATGTTTTCGGTAGAAATGATAGCTACACACTACCCATAAAACTGCACAGTGTGACGGACTCAGCCGGTAATGAACTACGCGCCAGAGATTTTGACGACCTCTATCACCATCCAATATACATACCCGCTGCCTCTGGCAAGACCTTTTCCGGCACCGATCAGATAACGATCGACTACACCGTAGAGGCCACCGGCTGGCAGGTAGGGAGTAGCAATCAAGATAGCGTCTACTGGAATGTCACAGGTATATCTTGGCCGATGCCTATTGAACAGGTCGATGTACGACTCACCATTCCTGAAGGCAGCACCCTCGCACAAAATAGCGGGGAGTGCTATATCGGCTACTCTCTCTACGCCAATGACCACTGCACAACCGAACTCGTAAACGGCACCACCTTTACCTACAACGCCTCCAATCTCGCTGCCGGAGACGGGCTGGCTGTAGCCGCGAACTTTGCCAGAGGCACAGTGGTACTACCCGCTGACATCTCTATATTCACAACTCCAGATAACGGCACAAAGGTTACCATTGGTGACTGGTACGACTCTAGCGGCCTGTACGCAAACCCACTCAAGCTGCGCGTGAGCCCCGGCACCCACTCCATAACTGCATCAAGCCCCGGCTACTACGACCTCACCACCTCCGTCACGCTTGAATCAGGTGATGACAAAACCGTCACCCTTGACCTCAGAATGACTCCGCCTAATATCTTTTGGACATTTATAGTACCATGGGTAACCATAGCCTTGAGCGCCAGTCTCCTACTCTTCTTTTGGTGGGAACGTGGTCGCGACCCAAAAGGCCGTGGTACAATAATCGCCGAGTACGAACCGCCGGACCAGCTTAGCCCCGGGGCGCTTGGTGTAATCTACAACAGCAAAGTTAACAAACTTGATATCACAGCCGAAATTATCCACCTGGCTGTTAACGGATATATCAAAATTAAAAAAAGCGGAAAAAATCCTCATCTATCAGTATGAAGGGAAGATACAACTATACCTTCATCAACCTAAAAGATGGACGCAGCGACGACTCACTTACCGAGTACCAGCAGCTCGTATTTAAAGCGATCTTTCCGCAAAAAAGCACCAAGGAGAAAAAACTCACTCAGCTTCGCAACAAATTTTATACACATATTCCAGGAATAAAAACCAGCTTGTACATCGCGGTCACGGAAGCTGGTTACTTCGCCAGGCGTCCAGATAGATCTCTAGCGTTATGGGTAACCGGCGGTATCCTTGCCTCCATGGGCATCGCCGCGCTGTTCATAACCGCGGGCTTCTTCACTGAGAACATTTTCTACTTCTTTGGTATCGGTGTAGGAGTGGAAGCCTTTACCCTGTCCTTCTTCATGCCGAGGCGAAGCAAAAAAGGAGCTGTCACCGCTGAACGCATCGAAGGGTTCAAACGATTCCTGACCACCACAGAAAAAGATCGCCTCAAGTTCCACAATGCACCAAAAACCTACAAAGAGTTGTTCGAGCGCTATCTACCCTATGCCATGGTACTGAAAGTTGAAAAAGAATGGACCGAGCAGTTCAAAGACCTCTTCGAAGATGAAAACTTTGCCTGGTTCGAAGGTGGCGTTGGCTCCTTAAGCGCCATCGCGCTCGGCAACGCCATGTCAGCACTAGGCGCAGCAACAACCAGCACAATAGGCTCTGTACCACCGCCCAGTAGCAGCGGCGGCTTCTCCGGCGGAGGCTTCGGCGGCGGCGGCAGTAGCTGGTAGATTGCCATTCACAACTGTAACCTCTAACTGTCTTGAGTACAGCTATCTAAACCCTCGCTGACCATTCGTCCCCAGATCAACTCTTTTTTTATTTCCAAAGCTATCAATTTCCTTGAACTACTATTCTAGGATATACTACAGGCATCACAGTAAATAGTAATAAAAAGACCATGAAAAAGATCCTTTTTGGGTCTAACTAACTAAAATGGAACAAGGTATACTGGCAGTCACTAAACAACCATAACCTTGTCCCATTATGTTCACTCTAACGAACCCACCAACAAAAAGCCAGATCAGTAAGGAAATGAGGAGGGTACTTCTACCAAAGGGTATTCAGTGTCCTCGGTGCAGTAGAAGATGCAGCTATAAGCTAGATGAACGATATTTCTGTAAAAAATGTCGATACAAATTTACATGGAAAAGATGCACCTTTTTTGCTCATTCTAAGCTTCCTATTGTGCAATTATAGCAGCTGCTCTATGCATGGTTGCAGCAAATGAGCCCTAATGATGTAGAGATGAGCATTGGTCTTTCTCACACAACTATACGCAGATGGTATCGACGTTTCATACAAGCTATACTAGAAGAGATCTCTGCGTTGCTTTTAGGCACTGTTGAGGTAGACGAGGCATTTGTAGGCAGGCGTCGTTCTGGGAGCTAATAAATTGTCATTGGTGCATTTGAGAGGTAAACAGAACAGATACGACTTCAAATAATCCCTAACCGTAGTCAAGAAGAGACGGATATATTTATTCTCTCAACCATCTATAGTGTGTACTGATGCTTTTTCTAGCTACATACACCTAGAGACCTTTAATAATGATAGTTTTGAAGCAACAGAAAAATTTACAAAACTTTTAAAGGAATTTTTGGAAAAGGAGACAATTACTCAACCCATTGTCGCCGTGGAGCAGAATATTACACAAAATGTGTATCTGAAGAAACATTCAATATTAAAGGCAATGTATTGGGCTACCACATATTGCACTCATGGTGGTTAGCTAGTAGAAATTGTATGGGAGACTTGAGATTAAGGCTCCAATGTGGTCGTTTGCCATTGTGCCATAACAGATAGTCAATCATCTTGTCGTTACACGTATCTGGTTCCAGCAGGAGTGGTTTGTGGAAATTGAGGAATTCTTCCTGTAATGTTCTGTTAAAGCGTTCCACATGAGCATTCATCTTTGGTGTTCTGGGATAGGTATGCCAATGGGTTTTGTGTTGCTTTCTCAGTTCAGCATCAAACTCCTTGGCAAACTCAGATTCATTGTCGGTGAGGATGTATTTGAGTTCATACGGAAACACCACGGCCACACACTGAAAGAACTCTTTAGCAGCAAGCGATGTATGACTGGTGGTGGCCCAGGAACAGCTGAAGCGTGAGTAGATATCGGTGAATGTAAGCACGTAGCGTCGTGACCCCATGCACATGCTCCTCAATGGTATCAAAGGAGCCACAATGTCCAGGGTATTCAGCCACAAACCCTTTAGGGTTGCGTTGTTTTTTGGCTTGTTTCGTTGTTTCTTCGGTTTTCCAAAATGAGTGTATTTCTCTGGTTTCATACGCATCTTGTCTGGAGCATCTGCTATTAACCAGCCAATGGTTCGTACCGATGGACAAACTAACGTTTGCTTCTGACAAAACGGTTACAAGAAAATATGTATCTTCTCTTTCCCAATGTTGGGGTGCTCTGTCCGAACCCTTCTCATTTCATCAATAATGCGTTGGTTCCACACTCGCCTCCGCTTGGGCGCGCGTGAGCCGGGCTCCAAGGCGGCAAAATGCCCATTGCTTTCCCGCATTTTCTTCTGCCAATTGTATAGCGTTCTTCGACTGACGTTAAACGCTTCTGTGGTGGCCCTCAGGCCATGTTTCCTCCAAAACTGTACTATGTCTGCCCTCCGTTGTGCGTGTTCATTGATCATAGACGACCAGCGTACACTATATTCGTAGAGTCTCCAAAAGCCTTTGATACCTTTGGATATGTTGTATTGTTGCATGATTCGCTCCTGGTTAGGAGTGTAATATGTATCTGGCCTTACGCATATAATATGTTAAACTAATAGTATGAATAACCTCGAAGAACGCATCAAAGAGTTAGAAAATCAAGTTGCGGTGTTAGAAGGGCGTAATGCGCAAGTTGATGCGCGAAAGGCAAAGGATGTTGTTCAAGAAGAGCAGGTTCGAGAGTTTATTCAACACGAAATTATTGCAATACGTGAGCGTAATATTCGTGTAGAAAAAGATAAGGCATGGGAAACTAGTTGGGCGCGTCGTTTTTTGGTGGCAGCGGTTACGTATTTAGTGATTATGATTTTTTTCTTGGTGATTGACGTGGATCACCCTTGGATTAATGCAATAGTACCAACGTTGGGATTTTTACTTTCTACACTTACCATAAATACCATTAAAAATATTTGGCTAAAAAATCGTAAATAGCCTAATTCTTATGACAGGACCAGAGCGGCGACGACAACACCATGTAGCATCTTCATCTAGTAGGCATGAGCAAGCTGTGCGGGTTCGTACGCATTCTTCGGGTCGTGGTAGAGGTACTATTGCTGAAAAATTGGCAGCCGCACAACAGCGGCGCGCTCAACAAACACAGGAGCGTAGGCAGCGTCCAGAGCAGCCACATAATATTGCCCTAGGAGATATGGAGCCAGGAGATCGCTTACAATAACTCGATAGCAGAGTGACTGGACTAGACTTGTTTATTGAAGCTTTTCAGCCAGATGGACCGGGTCGCGATTTATCTCGCGATGAAGCTGCGTTGGTAGAGAGGGCTAGAGTGCGTTTAGCGCGCTACATGAATGAGGATTCAGATGGATTTGGCGCGCTGCCGTATCTTGAAGCTGCTTCTCAGTTACGCGATGCGTATGCACAGTGGCGTGAACAAACTACCGCAGAATTGCCAACCGCAGCTATTACTGAAGAAGTCTCTGGTTTTGAAGGTCTGGCTCCAGCTGAGCAACTGAGCCGTACAGAAGAGCGTATCGTAACGCACTTGTTATATGAAGAAGTGGTTCAAGGTAACCTAGGGGCAGATGGCATTACGGCTGATCAATTAGATGCCTTAAAAGAACTGCACGATCGAGTAGTACGATACAAAGATGAGCCAGAATATGAAGGCATGAGTCGCTTACAGATTTCCCAAGCTATGCGCGAGGCGTTGGCGTCTATGCGTGATCGTATTAGCGGCGAAATAGAACGAGCCGCAGAACCAGAACCGCAAATGGAGCAATACCAAGAAGTTGCTCCGCATGGATATGGTAGTGGTTGGTATGTTTTATTTGTGGAGCCGGGCGGCACATATATTGTTGCAAATAAAAATCTTGTGCAGGCGCGAGGAGGTTATGATGGTAGTGCGCGCAGTGTAGTTGAGCGATTGCGTAATGGACGAAATCAAAAAGATGAACGAGGTATTATTTATTATAAAAACAAACCCCTGGCATTTGAAATGCCTTGGCAGCAACTGGAAGAGCTGTGTGATCCAGGCTACAAATCACCTAACGATATTTATTAAACATGCTATATTAGCAACGTGAAGAAATTACAAGAGCGTCACGGTGCAATTTTTGTATTGCTAAGTACATTTACTTGGGTATTGTTTCCAATACTGGCGTATTCGGCCACGCGCATTATGCCGCCACTGTGGTTTGCGGCGCTTAGTGCATGGGTGGCGGCGGTGTTGTTATTTATATATTTTGCAGCCAAAGGGCAGTGGCAAGAGCTTGGTAAGCGCGAGGCCTACTTTCCAATAGCACAGGTGACATTATGCATTGTGGTAATTCCGTATGCGTTATTTAATGTGGGGTCCAGTCTAACCACCGGAGTAAATAGTTCATTGTTATTATTGTCAGAGATAATTTTTACACTTATTCTTACGCATTGGTACGGTGAAAAAACTACGTGGTTAAAAGTCGCAGGATCTGGCGCCGTACTCCTGGGGTTAATTGGACTATTGTATGAGCCAGGACAGTCTATTAGCGTAGGTGATATGTTAATTATTTTGAGTACATCTACCTATCCAATTGGTAATTTTTACAATAAACGAGCATTAACGTATACAACCCCGGCGATGATTTTAATGAGTAGATTTGTGCTTGGAGCTGGATTACTTACTATTATTGCGTTGTTATGGAGCGATCCATTAACCATGCAGCATATAGGCGGTACCTGGTGGATGATTATGCTGAATGGTTTTGTAGTATTAAGTATTGGGAAATTATTATTTTATGAAGGCTTGAAAAGATTAGATATCACAAAAGCTATTACATTAGGAAGCGTTGCCCCAGCATTGTCTGCGTTATATTTTCTTATTTTTACCTCTGAAGCGCTGCTGTGGTATCAATTTATTGGGATGGCTATATTAACACTTGGATTATGGCTTACATTTAGACGTAAGTCTGCATCGATTGAGCGTACCCGGTACGGAAAACATTTGCAGTAGAGAGGGACTCATGGCATACTATCTTGAGTATATTTTTTAATAAATAAAATTTTAACACATAAAGTATGAAAAAATATTTAGCATATTTATTATCCGTACTAGCTGCTACACTAGTTCTTACTGGCGCTGGTTGTACTTCAGCTGAGGACACAACTAATATTAATAGTGAGGCTACAGAAGTTAGCGATGTTGAAGTAGACGCAGATGATGCAATGGCGATTGAGAAAGCAGAAATGGTTGATGCTATGGAAGAGGATGAAATGATGATGGAAGTTGACGATGTAATGATTTCCGCACTACGTGAGCCAGACTACACCCATAAAGGTAAGTTAGTAGCCGTTGCGGACGACGCTGCAACTGGTCCGGAGAATGGATTAGTATGGTCGGTATATAATGCTGATGAGGAGATGTATACATTGTATGCAACCTTTGATGGATTGCCAGTAGTTGACGCTGAGGAATTTTTCTATGAAGGTTGGATTGTTCGCAAAGGTGATAATATGAGTGTTGTAAGCACTGGCGCTGTAGAATATGATGCTGACCTCAAGCAGTGGGTGAATCGTTATCAAACTGCAACTGACTTAAGTGATCATGATTTTTATGTATTAACATTAGAGCCTAATGATGATGACTCAGCGCCGGCCGACCATATTCTTGAAGGTACATTAGAAGAGCTATAATTCAGAAGTGAACGAATTTAAAAACAGCCTCGCCATTTTGTGGGGCTGTTTTGTTATTGTGGTATTTATATATTCACGCCCATTGAATGGGTGCTCTACCCATGCTTTTAAGCAGTTTGTTTGTTTTGCTGAAGTGCCTGCATCCAAAAAATCCGCTGTGGGCAGAAAATGGAGATGGGTGCGGAGCTGTAAGAACATGGTGTTTGGTTGTATCAATTACACTACCCTTTTGTTTGGCATAGTTGCCCCATAGTAAAAATACAATCCCCGTTTTTGTATTAGAGAGCGTTTGAATTACGGCGTCAGTAAATTCTTCCCAACCCTTGCCTTGATGTGATCCAGTATTTCCAGCACGCACAGTGAGAGTGGCATTTAGCAGAAGAACTCCTTGATCGGCCCACTGTTCTAAATTACCGGTTGCGGGAATGGGGGCGCCAATATCGCTATGAATCTCTTTAAAAATATTCTGCAATGATGGAGGGGTTCGTACAGTATCGTGCACGGAAAAACATAGTCCATTAGCTTGTCCAGCGCCATGGTATGGATCTTGTCCTATAATCACTACTTTCACATCATCGTAGCTACAGTGATTAAATGCAGAAAAAATTTCTTTTGGCGGTGGATATATTGTTGCGCTCTTGTATTCGTTGCGAACAAAATTTGTTAACTCTTTGAAGTAGGGTTTTTTAAATTCTGTTGTTAGAGCATCTTTCCAGCTTTGTTCAATTTTTACATCCATTGGTGTTTTTAATTACGCTTGATCTTTTTCTTGAAAATTAAGTGAACAAGAATTTATGCAATAGCGTTTACCTGTACTTCTAGTTGGTCCGTCATCAAACATGTGACCGAGGTGGGAGCCGCAGTTTTTACACTTCACTTCTGTGCGGCGCATGCCGTGACTAGTGTCTTCTATTAATTCAATGTGTTCAGCATTTATAGGATCGTCGAAGCTAGGCCAACCAGAGCCAGAATCAAATTTAGTTTTGGAAGAAAATAATTCTTGCCCACATGCGGCGCAAGCATACATCCCTGTTTCATGGTTATCCCAGTACTTTCCGGTAAATGCTGCTTCGGTACCTTGTTCACGCAGTACTTGATATTCTTCGGGGGTAAGTTTTTCTTTCCAGTATGAGCCTGGTTTGTTTTTTATATCTTCGTTCATATAATTTAAGTGTATCAAAAAATGCCCATGGTGGGCAGCTTGGTATGTGTTATGTATAAAATAAAGTGGAATTGGCGGCGCGGGTTGAATGGTCATAGACCCCCGCGCCGCCAAACCTGATGTCATGCGCTCTTCCGCTCGTCAGTGCTCTCCACAGGAGGACGATCTTCGGCGTGCTCGAGCTCAGCCAACTTGGCCATGCCCTCGCGCCATGCGTCTCCGTGGATAGCGCCGATGTCGGCAGAGGCAGGAGACCGTTTCATTTTGGGCGCGTAAAAAGTCGTTTTCTCTGCTATGATTAGCTTCAAATACATTGTTTAACCTGTTAAGAAGCTAATTATGATAAAAAAAACGAAACAATCCTTATTGTCCAAAGTGCGCTAATCCACA
>JAJRVJ010000004.1 GCA_024277435.1 Patescibacteria group bacterium
ACCGGTTGAGTACGATTAAGCATTCCGTGCTCGATATAGGCACGTGCAATAGACGCAGTAAATTCTGGACGCAACGCAACCATATCACCAGACTTATCCTCAAACTCATACATCTCCTTACCTACAACATCGGTGCCTGCAGCCAATGAACGTTGGAATAGATTCGCAAACTCTAACGTTGGTACACCAATGCGTTGATATCCATATGAAATTGCTATATCTTCCATAGCGTTCAAAATTGCTTGGCGATACTGTTGCTCCTCTGGCAATACATCTTTCATACCACGTAATAATTGTGGCTTAGGACCCTTTTTTACAGTTACCTTCGCTGCGGCTTTTTTTGTTGTTGCTTTTGGCTTAGATGTTGAATTGTTTGAAGCTGTTTTCTTTGGCATAAAAATCTACTCTATAATTAATCAAAATTTAGCTAGGCGATCAAACGGCCAAGCCCGTAACCATACCCTACCAACAAAGGCAGACTGATTTACTGGGCCAAATCTCCTAGAATCATAACTGGCTGGCCGATTATCACCTAATACGAAATATTCGTCTTCTTGTAAATGGAATGTTTGATCTCCACTGAACGATGTCGTGATGGTATCATCGGGCAAATACATAGACTCATCAAGTAATTCATCATTTACATACACACCTCCATCAAGTACATCTACAGTATCCCCTGGCAAACCAGCGATACGCTTAATGAAAAACTGAGAAGTTTCTCTTGGGTCTTTTAATACAACAACTTCACCACGCTCAGGCTCGATAAACCGATAACTAATTTCATCTATAATTAGATATTCATAATCAAAAAAATTCGGTTCCATCGATGAGCCCTTCACATAAAATGGTTGAAACAAAAAATAACGAACAGGAATAATAATTGCTAAAGAGATTAACACAACTTTAACAACCTCCCAAATAAAGGAACCAGACTGCGTTAAATACCCTTTAACGGCTTGCTTCAATGAAGATTGTATTTTATTCACTTTGTTGTTTACTTTCACTCAACACTCCCTCAACGCGCTTAATAATAGCGTCTATTGTATGATTCGATTTCACCATATAGTCGATAGCTCCTAATTGCCGACCTTGTTCAACATCAGAATCTTGACCGAGGTTCGATAGAATCAGTACAGGAATGTCTTTTAATTTTTTATGGGCACGTAGCCGTTTTAAATATACAAAACCATCAAGCCGTGGCAAAACGATATCTAATAGCACTAAGTCTGGTCGCTCATCCTTTGTTTTCTGCCAACCTTCCTCACCTTGAATAGCTATGGATACCTTATAACCCCTATCTGCAAGAGTTTCACTCAAAATATTACTGAGTGATGCCTCATCTTCTATTACAAGAATTTTTGCTGCTGTTTCTGTCATAATAATTCGACTCAAATACCACTGTATACAATACAAGAAATCCTTGAAATTATCAAGCTCTCACTGTATAGTTCATAAGATATGTCGCAAACCAATAAAAAAGCCAATTCTCGCAAAACTCAGAAGAAGCCAACTAGCCGTTCTAGTAAGAAAAAAGTGGCTAAAACTGATGAATCTGCAGAAATAGGGCATTCTACCGAAGATACCAATATATATGTAAAATCTTTTACTTGGAAGCATGGTGTTGTGTTTACATTATTGTTCATTGTTATTCTAATAGGTGGCTTTGCTTATAATGTATTCAAATTAACCACGCAAAACATCTTTGATCAGGATAGTGAAACCCCCCTCATTGAACAATTGGGCCTTATTATCGGCAGCGATGATAAACCACTTAATGGTGAAGAAGATGACCGCATTAATGTACTACTGCTTGGTATTGGCGGTGAGAAGCATGATGGTGGCACCCTTACCGATTCTATGATGGTGGCAAGCTACCAACCATCCACACAACAAGTAAGCCTGATTTCACTACCACGTGATTTAATTGTAAAATATTACGATGATCAAAATCCACGCTTATGGGAAGGTAGAAAACTAAATTTAGCGTATCAACTTGGTGGCATTGACTTATCAACAGAAAAAGTAAGTGAAGTAACGGGTTTAGAACTACATTACTACGTAGTTATTGATTTTAGTGGATTCACAAAAATGATTGATGATGTTGGTGGTATTGATGTAGAAATCGATAATTCATTCACAGGATTGTATGGATCCAAAGAATTAAGTATTCCCTGCCCTATTACACAAACCTATAACCTTGAAGATGGTGCGTATTGTGCAATTCCATTCCAACGTGGTGTAGAAAATATGGACGGTGAACGATCATTAATATTTTCTCGTGTGCGAAAATTAGCACCAGGATCACTCAATCCCGAAGAAGGAACAGATTTTGCCCGCGCTCAGCGCCAACAGATTATTCTTGAAAGCTTTCAAGATAAAGTATTCTCATCAGAAACCCTCATTCGTCCGGATCGCATTACTAATGTATTAGAAAATCTTGGTAGCCATATTGATACCAATATGGAGCTGTGGGAAATTGCTAAATTTTTACGATTTACATCAGATATCAATAGTGATCAAATAATCTCCAAGGTAGTTGACCAATCAGCTAATGGTTTAGTATACTCCACTATCGCTGAACAAACTGGAGCATCTGTGGTTGTACCACGGGCTGGAGATTATAACTATACAGAAATCCACCGCCTAGCAGACACCGTCTTTGAAGTAGCGGAAACTATTGAAGAAGAAGCTACCGTGCAAGTACTTAATGGTACTACGCGTAATGGATTAGCCGCCCGCACGGCTGAGCTATTAGATACATTAGATATCGAAGTAATCGATATCAATAACGCGCCAGAAGCAGGTGAAACGACAACGCGTATTTACGATCTTACCGATGATGAAAAATCATCTAGCTTAGATCTGATAGGCGAAACAATTGGCGGAGCAAAAACCGCAACCAACCGCGAATGGAAACAATTACAAGAAATTGATAGTAAAGGAATTATTGATGAGTCTGTAGACTTTATTATCATACTTGGGGAAGATTCAATCGATGATTTAATAACGTTATGAGTAAAAAACGACCACCAAGCGTTGTTCTTATAGGAAGAACCAACGCTGGAAAATCTACATTATTCAACAGGCTTACAGAAGAACGTAAAGCTATTGTTTCATCTGCAGAAAATACCACACGAGATCAAACTCGTAGCACTGTATATTGGAAAGGTAATATGTTTGAACTTATTGATACTGGCGGATTAGATACCACTGCACTCGACCCCTTGGATCAAGATATTCAAAACCAAGTAAAGATGGCTCTCGAAAAAGCCGATGCCGTTATTTTTGTTGTAGATGGCTCTAGCGATTCCCTACCACAAGATTGGGATGCCGCGGTAATGTTACGTGATAGCAAAGTTCCCGTAATCATGTGTGTAAATAAAATTGATAATGAAAAAAAACGTAGGGAAGCGATTGGTGAATTTGAACATCTACCACACCATCGTTTAGTGTTATGTTCTGCAATTAATGGTTCAGGTACCGGTGATCTTCTGGATGAAGTACTAGAAGAAATACCAGCATTCGAGGCGCCTGAAGTAGAAGATGATAGTGATAAAATCATGCTTACCCTAGTTGGTAGACCAAATGTTGGAAAATCTACGATTTTCAACGCCTTAGTAGGTGAAGATCGTGTGATTGTAAGTGATATAGCACATACCACTAGAGATATCAACGATACTACCATGACCTATCAAGATCAAAAATATGTATTGCTTGATACAGCTGGTATTCGTAAAAAAAGTAAGGTTGGTAATTGGAAAGGCCGCAGCGATAAAAAACAAATGGGCGCGATTGAAAAAAGTAGCATTCATGCTGCATTAAAAAGTATAGAACGAGCTGATGTGGTAGCGCTCGTAGTAGAAGCAGGTCTGCAAATAAACAAACAAGATAAAGTACTCATGGATTATGCTCAGTATCATGGCAAGGGCATGATGGTTGTTATTAATAAATGGGATCTTATTCCAGATAAAGATCCATCAACCATTAATGAATTCAATAAGTATTTCCAATTTCATCTCAAAGCAAATTATGTACCGCTAGTGTTTGTATCAGGATTAGAAAAACAACGCGTTACAGATATCTTTAAACAAGCGGCGGCAATTACTGCTATGCGTTCATATGAAATGCCACAAGAAGATCTGGACAATATCCTGAAGACAATCATGAAGCATGCTCCTAAAGAACAAAAAAAATTAATTGCTGGTCAACCGAAAAAACTATTAGAATTAAAATCTATCACTCAAGTTGGAATTAATCCCCCAGCCTTTCGCATACGGGCAGCAAAACCAAAAAATGTAGCCACCGCGATTGTGCATAAAATCAAGAAAATGATTCGTGACCGAGCCGACTACACAGGAGTACCTATTAAAGTATTTATTGAAAAGAAATAATGAAGTTAATAGTGGGCCTTGGAAATCCTGGGGAGAAATATTCCCACACGCGCCACAATATCGGTTTTCGTGTACTTGATAGTATTGTTAACGAACTATCTGGTAACTGGACACTCATGACAAAGTGTAGTGCGCTTATTCATAAAGTTGGTGATAGTATATACGCCAAGCCGCAAACCTTTATGAATCTATCTGGTTCGTCTGTTGCGGCACTGTTACATTATTATAAAATCGATTTTACCGATTGCGTTATTGTATACGATGATAAAGATATGAAGTTCGGAACCATGCGTGAACGCGCTACCGGCTCATCTGGCGGACACAATGGTATGAATTCAATTATCGGTGTATTAGGCACCAAAGATATTGCTCGTCTAAAAATAGGTGTAGCACCAGCGGACGACGATGTAGAAATGTATGATACGGCAGATTATGTACTAGGAAAATTTACCAAGGAAGAAGAAAAGGCTCTTCCAGAAATAATTGCAGAGGCTGTAAAAAAATTACAGCAAAACAAAAACGCCTAATGGGCTTTTAGCATAGGCGGAGCTAGTTAGCTCACTTTATAGTATGAACCGCTTTAGGAGGAGTCAACGATTCATACAAGCCCATGCTAGAAGATCACTAGGCGTGCTGCTTTGTTAAAGCTGCAACATAATACTCCAGATACGATACTGTGTCAAGACCCACCGTATGTTTGCCGAATTCTAAACATAATGCCCCACCTGTAAGACAATATAGTAATGACCCTATAACCTATGGGTCTATGGCTAAACTAACATACTTCGAACGACAAATAATAGAATCAGGAATACGCGCACAGAAGAGCAAACGAGCGA
>JAJRVJ010000030.1 GCA_024277435.1 Patescibacteria group bacterium
GCACTATACGAACGAAAAGACTTTGCCCTCGATCGCATGGTAGAAGAAGGCTACATCACTGAGGAAGAAGCTGAGGAGGCAAAAACAGAAGAAGTTGAAATTGGAAAAACTATTGCCTACAAAGAAGCAGGACATTTTGTAGACTACGTCCTTTCTCAAATCGAAGATGATTTTGGCGCTGGCTTTATTAACCAAGGCCTCCGTGTTACAACAAGCATCGATTTAGATAAACAAAAAATCGCAGAAGAAGCGGTGAGTAATGGAATGGGGAAAATTGAAGAATATGGCGGAAGCAACGCCTCTCTTGTAAGCATTGATAACCACACTGGACAAGTGCTAGCCATGGTTGGATCAAAAGATTATTACGCGGAAGATTATGATGGACAAGTTAATGTAGCTACCAGTTTGCGCCAACCTGGATCTTCTTTTAAGCCAATTGTATACTTAACAGCTTTCGCAAACGGCTACAATCCAAACACCGTTGTGTATGATGTTGAGACAGACTTTCCTACAGAAACCGGTAATTATCACCCGCGCAACTACAGTCTTGGTGCAGCTGGCCCAGTAAACTTACGGCGAGCTCTAGGGCAATCAATGAACATTCCAGCGGTTAAAACGCTATACCTGGTAGGGGTAGATAAGGCTATTGATACTGCGGAGAGTTTAGGCTACACAAGCTTTACGGATCGCTCCCGTTTCGGTTTAGCCCTTGTGCTTGGTGGCGGTGAAGTGAAGTTATTAGAACACACATCTGCCTTTGCAACCTTCGCTCGAGAAGGCGTGCGTCACCCAACAACAACCATACTAAAAGTAGAAGATGCTGACGGCAACGTCCTCTATGAATGGACCAATAGTGAGGAGCGCTCCATTGATCAAGAGGCCGCTCAACACTTGAATAGTGTACTATCAGACCCGTCTGCTCGAGCGGGCTTTAACGCTCTTAATATCCCTGGAAAAACCATCGCCGCTAAAACTGGCACCACAAATGATTATCGTGACGCCTGGACAATGGGATACACTCCGTCCTTTACTACTGGGGTTTGGGCAGGGAACAATGATAACTCTGAAATGCGCGCAGGCGCCGCAGGGTTAATTGTTGCGGCACCAATAATGAATGCGTACATGTCGCGCATCCTTGATGGATTAGAAGATGAAACATTTAACAGCCCTCCACCAGCGCAGGCAAATAAATCTATCCTCTGGGGTGAGGCGGCTCAAACCGTTGAAAAGTTTGTAGACAAAAACACACAGCTTATTATTCCAGATGAATGTGCAGATTCTTACCCAGAAGAATTCAAGCAAAAACGAGAATTCAAAGAAGCGCACAACATCCTCCACTACTTACGCAAAGATGATCCGCTAGGAGCTGCTCCAAGTAATCCCGCGGATGATGCTATGTACAATTCTTGGGAGGCCGCAGTAGCTAGATGGGCTGCCGGACAAGACGAATACATCACCGATGAAACTGAAAAGGAAGATTGTAACCTACGTTCAGCAGATCAAACCCCAAGCGTAACTATTACGTATCCAAGTAGTGGTCAAAAACTCACAGTGGATACATTCGATATCAAAACAAACATCAGCCCTGGAACAAATCGCAGTATTAAGCAGATAGATTTCATTATTGATAATATCGTCGTAGAGCGTCGTACTAGTGCTCCGTGGGACACCTCGTATAATGCAAGCTCCCTTACTACTGGAAATCACAGTGTAACTGTTCGTGTAACAAATGACAGAGATAATGAAAGTGAAAATACTGTATCATTCTCTTTTCGAGAAGCTGAAGAAGTTGTAATAAATGAAAACAGCAATAAAAACTCCAATAAAAATTCTTCAAAAAATTCCAACAAAAACACAAAGAAGAAGAAGAAGAAGTAATTAGGTTCTAAATCGTAATTGCTCGATTTCTAATTTAGTAGTAGATCGTACATACTGTACAATGTCAGATTCATAGTCTTTTAGTAGTTGCGAAACAGCCGCTGATGCTGTTCGCACAACAATAGTGTTACCTTTTACAAAAAGCGGCTCCACTTCTTGCGGATGCACATTAGGAAGCTCACTTTGAATATATAAACGAACAGATTCAAGCGCCTGACTAGCACGCATAGCCTTAGTAAGCCCCGTTTGCATTAAGCGCTTCTCAAAATCTTTTTGTTGAATAGCTTGTAAGGCCATTCATTTATTGTTTAATAGGCATTATCACATACGTATATTCCTCGCTTTCACTAGATCTACATACACCTGGATTCACTCCAGTTGAAAACATAAACACCACTTGATCTCCTACCATATTCTGCAAACCATCTAATACAAACCGATAATTAAATACAATCTTTACATCTTCGCCCTTTACATCACCTGCAATAATAGTTGTGTTTTCACCCAATTGTGCATTAATCGCTCTAATTTCTATGGTATTAGTCTCAGCTGAAACAACTAACTCAATATCATTAATGCCCGTCTTAGAAAACAAAGCAGCACCTTTAATTGCTTTTACAAAACCCTTAATCGGTAACACAACAGTTGTTAATCCGTTCTCTGGAATAATTTGTTGGTACGCAGGAAAACTCCCTTCAATCACACGAGAAACAAACTGCACATCTCCAATCTCACAAGCCAATTGTGTTTCAGATGCATATAGCGTAACCGTTTCAGTTGATTGAGCTTGTAGAATACGTAATAGCTCCTGAGTTGAACGCTGTGGAAGTATTAAGCTCATGGTTTCACCAGGTTTTTGTAACTCCACTTTAGTCTCAGCTAAACGATAGCTATCAGTGGCAGCGAGTATAAGTTGAGAGTTTTCTATAGAAAATAATACACCTGCAATTTCTGGTCTCGTTTCATCCACCGAAGCCGCAATAACAGTTTGCTGTAAAGCCACCTCTAGAGCATGTTTGTTAATTGCGTACTCAACCTGTTTCTCAATAGCTGGTAGAATGGGAAATTCTGCCGCCTCCTCGCCTTTTATCACCGTTTCCTGACCATCAGCCACAACACGGAATTCCTTGTCTTGTAGCTCACAATCGATGCGCTCAGCAGTTACTAGGTTTACATAGTTAGAGAACAATTGTGCTGGGAGAGTAAATTCACCACTAGCCTCAATTTTTCCACGAACCGTTGTAGTAATACCAATCTCTAGATTTGTTGCTGCTAATGTAATGTGCCCATCTTCAGCTCGTAACAAAACATTCTGCAAGATTGGCAGATTAGAATTTTTATTTGCAATATGTCCTACGAGTTGTAGACCACGATTCAAATTTTCTTGTGTACAAGAGAACTTCATATGTATTAAGTATATATTCTATATATTAAGTAATAATAGTAATAATAAGGGGTGTGGATATGTGGGTAAGTTGAAAAATATAGGGTATTCTCTGGGTTTAGGGGTAAAAATCACAGAGTGCGAAGTGTATAGCTTATGGAGATGTGGGTACAATATCGTGTGGACGAGTATTGTATAACTTGGAGAGGGTAAGTTATACCAGATTCAGCCTCAATTCATCAACAGTTTTACAAGGTACTTTTACACAACTACCACACAGGGTATGGATGGTTAATTGTATAGTTTTTGTTTTATCAGGTTAATATCCTGAGTGAGTTTTTCGTTTTGTTCCAGTTCTTTTTTGATTTTATTATATGCATGCATAGCAGTTGTATGATCACGTCCACCAATATCACTACCTATGGAAGGATACGAGGCGCTAATTTCTTCACGCATAATATACATTGCTATTTGTCGAGGAACGACCAACTGTTTTTTTCTGGAGCTGCCAATAATATCTTCTTTAGAAACATCAAAGTATTCAGAAACGGCTAGTAGTATTTGCTTGCTAGTTATCGCACTACGCTTAGGTGAGCGCACAATGCTTGATAATAGTCCTTTAGCGCTCTCTAGAGTTGGTTTGGTGTTCGTAAGTTGTGTTGCAGCAAATACGCGGTTTAACGCGCCCTCAAGCTCTCGAATATTATTTTGTATAGTGGTGGCGATATAGGTAATTATTTCAGGATCAAGATGAATGTTTTTTTCAGCACACTTACTATTCAGGATAGCAATACGTGTTTCAAGGTCTGGTGAGCCAATGTCAACAATCATCCCCCATTCAAAGCGAGAAACAAGCCTATCCTCAAGGGTTGGGATAGCCTTTGGTGGTCGATCTGAAGAAATAACAATTTGTTTGTCGTTTTGATGTAGAAAGTTAAAGGTGTGAAAGAATGCTTCCTGGGTGCCCTCTTTACCAGCCAAGAACTGAATGTCATCAATGAGTAATACATCAACTGATCGGTATTTATTTTTAAAGTCGTCCGCCTTACCAATTGTTACGGATTTAATATATTCGTTTGTAAATGTTTCACAGGTAGTATAAAGGATTTTCTTGTTCTTTTCCGGAGACTGTTTCATGATAGTGTTACCGAGAGCCTGCATCAAATGGGTTTTTCCTAAGCCAACGCCACCATAAATAAATAAAGGATTATAAATAGTCGCCGGGTTTTCACTTACCGCCTTACAGGCTGCGTAGGCTAACTCGCTTTTCTTGCCAACAATAAAGTTATCAAATGTATATCGTGGGTTAATATCAATTATTCCAACAGAGGTAACTTTTTTAGGAGATTTAGCGCCAGTAGAAACTGTAGTGGTTTTAATGGGTTGTGAAGCATCTTTTTTGGTAGAGACCCCTTCTTTCTCGTCGAGGTTATTAACCTCGATAGATTTTTGCTTACTAATAGGGGCAACTTTAAAAGAGATTTCTGAAATTTTTTTATCAGTAATACTTTGTAGGGACTTTAAAATTTTCTGGTGGTACTTATTTTCCATCCAGGCCTTGGTAAAAGAATTAGGCACGCCAACTACTATCGACGAGCCTTCATATTCAAGGATAAATGTATTTTTGAACCAAGTAGTAAAGTTAGCTTTTGTTAACAATAACTCTAATTCACCTAAGCACGCTTCCCAAAGTTGTTTTGAATCCATAGAGCATTATACTAGCACAGAGCGCCTGTGGATAAAACGGCTTATCCAGAGGTTTATGTGAACAAGTTGTGGACGGTCTGTGGAGCTTGCAAAACAGGGAGCATGTTGTATACTACACACGCTTAACTGACTAGTTGAATATATGCCAAAAAGAACGTATCAACCAAAAACCCGATCTCGCGCCAAAAAACATGGCTTTCGTAAGCGCATGAGAACCGCCTCCAATGTTGTAACGGCACGACGACGGAAGGGTCGCAAGAAACTAACTGCTTAGATAGTAATTATTATGTTTGCGGCTAGCAATCGACTACGCAAACGATCGGATATATTAGCAGTATTCGGCAAAGGCAAGAAAAAATACCACCCCTTATTAAGGGTGATAGCGATGCCGAATAAAGAATCGTACCGAACCCGTTGTACCGTTGTTGTATCGCTGCGAGTGTTTCGCCGAGCAACAGACAGAAATCGGCTCAAGCGGCAGTTGAGTAGTATTATTAAAGAACGCCTTGATAAGATATCTGGCTCATACGATATAATAGTGATGGCTCAACCAAAGGCAGCTCACGCAACAAGACAAGAACTAGAAGCGGCAACGGAAGAATTATTTCGTAAACATAACCTCTATGATGCCCGATAAGCAGCTCACAAAATATATTGTTCTACTGATGATTCGTGGATATCAACACACCCTATCCCCAGACCATGGCATATTTAAAGATATCACCATGCATGGATGTAAGTATTATCCGAGCTGCTCCGAGTATACATATAAAGCCATCGAAGACTTCGGGGTTGTCCGAGGCTCGTGGTTGGGAGGAAAACGCATTATGCGCTGCAATCCATTAAGTAAAGGTGGTCATGATCCTGTGCCTACGAAACAAATAACCCAATGATTGAACTATTTAATACAATACTATACGAACCATTATTTAATGCACTTATTGGGCTATACCATGTTCTTCCAGGACAAGACATGGGAGTAGCGATTATTATTTTAACCTTAACGATTAAGGTTATATTATTTTGGCCGTCACTATCTGCGCTTAAGAGCCAAAAGAAATTACAAGACACACAACCAAAAATAGAAGCCCTGCGTGAGAAGTATAAGGACGACAAAGAAGAGCTTGGTCGTCAGCTCATGGAAATGTACAAGGAGAATAAAGTAAATCCATTCTCTTCTTGCTTGCCATTATTAATTCAACTTCCTATTCTATTAGCCTTGTATAGAGCGTTTTTACAAGGGCTACGCCTAAATGCTGAAACAGGATTATTAGCTGATGAGCAAATTGGTCATTTATATACGTGGCTATCTAATATATACGCAACAACCGCTATTAATACCACAGCATTCGGATTCTTAGATTTATCAGCCGACCATAATTGGTGGTTGGCATTACTAGCTGGTGCCGCTGCTTTTTATCAGGCGCGCACAATGCAAACTAAACGCGCAGCTATTCGTAGTGAGGGCGCCAAGGACGAGAACGCCGCAGCTATGGTGAGTAAACAAATGGCGTATTTTTTACCGATATTTACCGTAGTAATTGGTTATCAATTTCCAGCTGGCGTAACATTATATTGGTTGGTATCTACATTATTCAGCCTTGGTCAAAATTTATATTTCTTTCGAGTTAAAGAAAACCTAAAGGATTCAGGCGATGAGGATAACGCGAAAACAGCTAAATAGCTTACCGGTATACACTGAAAGCGAAGTGTTTTTGGGATACGTAGTTGATTTTGAATTAGATATTGATACGCACCAGATAGTTCAATATCATGTAAGCAAGATGAAGATTGTAAATGAGTTGCTAAATACCATTGGTAGTCACAACGCATTGCTCATTTCTGCTAGCCAGGTACGTAGTATTACGGTGGAGCGAATGGTTGTAGACGACGCAGTTAAGCCAGTTGAAGAGGACGCAATTCAAGCGGATATTAACAAGTCCCCCACTGCCTCACCAGCCCTATCCTTCGATAAGTAGAGCTAGGCTTCCTGAAAATGTCAGGCTGCGGGTATTAAATTCTTTACTTTCAAATTCTACCGAACCTAATACATCGCCCCACATAGCGGGTAGTCGTTCGGGCCATTCCACCACAAGCAGGGTTCGGGGATCTTTTTGGTAGCCGGGTAAGTCTAAGTTCGCAACGTGCTCCATGTAGCTGATGCGATATAAATCAACATGCACGAGCCGATCGATGTGCTCGTGATTTTTTGTTTCATACACAGACATTAAAGTGAACGTTGGGCTGGTAACTCGATCTTCAATACCAAGTCCCTCAGCCATTCCTTGAACAAAGGTTGTTTTGCCAGCACCAAGATCGCCCTCTAGAAAAATAGTGCCGCCACCACGCAAAGCGACCGCTAGTTTATGACCTAAAGCGCGAGTTGCGCCATCAGATTGTGATTGACAAAGCACTGATTTCATGATAGAATGATTTTAACATAGGAAAATAAAAAAACAAATTTGTGCCAACATTTGGAACCGAACGAATCGATCAATTATTTGCATCGGCTGCGTCGAATGGAGCATCTGATGTTCATATCTTAGTGGGTCACCGCCCACTTTTTCGTATTGAAGGTACCTTAACAGAAATTGAGGACGAGGAGGTAATGACGCCCGAGATCGTGCAAGGGATGGTGCTTTCAATGCTTGATGATGCTCGCAGGGATAAATTTTATAAAGAGCGAGAACTTGATTTTGCATACCAGATACGCCAAGGAAGATTTCGTTTACGTGTAAACATACATTGGGAGAAAGGTAATATGGGGCTGGTAGCCCGTATCGTACCAATGCGCGTACCAACAATGGAAGAAGTTGGTCTGCCGGAAGTGGTGTATGATTTAGCTCGTTTGCCGCAGGGGCTTATTCTTGTAACGGGGCCAACCGGAAGCGGTAAATCTACCTCGATGGCTGCTATTGTGGACTTGATTAATCGTGAGCGCCGGGAGCATATTATTACATTAGAAGATCCGATTGAATATGTGTTTACACCGCAACAAAGTATTATTCGTCAGCGTGAATTGCATAGAGATTTTACGTCATTCAGCTCAGCATTAAAGCATGTGGTGCGGCAAGACCCTGATGTGATCATGGTTGGTGAAATGCGTGACCTTGAAACTATCTCAGCCGCTCTTACTGTCGCAGAAACGGGCCACCTAGTGCTTGCCACACTTCATACGCTGGGCTCATCAGAAACGATTGATCGTATTATTGATGTATTTCCACCTCATCAACAAAATCAAATTCGGCTACAGCTTTCCATGGAGCTGCGGGCGGTTATTTCTCAACAGCTATTACCAAAAGAAGGCGGTGGACGAATTGCCGCACGTGAAGTGATGATTAATACTCCGGCGATTGCTAATCTTATTCGCGAAAATCGTCTATCGCAAATTCGTACCGTTATTCAAACGTCGGCCGATTTAAAGATGATGACATTCGATCAACACTTGAAGCAATTATTCCAAGAGCGCCTTATTAGCCGTGAGTCTGCTATTAGATTTATGGTTAATCCAGATCTACTAGATTAACCACTTTTTCAGCTAACCGGGCTATGAAATATTTTCTATTAATTTCCGTTGTATTTTTTTCTTTCACACTCTCAGGATGCGTTGGTGATAGCGACTCACAAAACAATATAAATGAAGAGGCGCCTAAAGAGACGCTTGGTCTCGAGCAGCATGAAGAACCAGTTGCTCAGGAGCTAGATGACGGATCAGTAGCTTTACTTGGGCCCGGATCGGAATTATCAGATAATTGGCCGACCGACATTGCCTTACCTGACGACATTATTATTACTTCAGCTACCTACGAAGCTTCGGTAAGTAAGCATAGGGTGGCGATATACTCACAACAGCCAGCTGATGTGGTACATGAATTTTTTAAAGGAGATTTAGAGCAACAGGGCTGGAGCGTAGAGGAAGAGCGTTCTATTGAGGAAGCGTATGGCATTATTGCTATAAAAGATACGCGAAAGCTGTATGTTACAACTATAAAAGATACAACTGGTATTGGTAGTCAGGCAGTACTTTCTTTAGAGGGTTAATGGCAAGATGTGTGGGTATAAATATTGTGGGCCGTACAGGATTTGAACCTATGACCATTCGCTTAAGAGGCGACTGCTCTACCAACTGAGCTAACGGCCCATCTGCTCCGCACAAAAGCTTTGTAGCGGAATGAGTGTGTCCCGGAGAGGACTCGAACCTCTAACCTTCTGGTCCGAAGCCAGACACTCTATCCAATTGAGCTACCGAGACATAAAGCTATCTAGCTATTTAAGATAGCCAGATTAGTGTATAAGAAAAGAAATAATCAATCAAGTGCTTGTGTCTGTTGGTGGGGATTCGCTAGGGGTCTCGTTACTTGCAATAGACTGACCTGAGTGCTTCAGGGAGTCCTTTAGCGCTTTGCCCGCCTTAAATTTAGGCACCACTACAGCAGGGATTTGAATCTTCTGTGTAGGGTTTTGTGGGTCAACTCCCATACGCGCAGATCGGGTGCGTGCAGAAAATTTACCAAAACCAGTAAGGCTTACTTCTTCGCCTTGTTGCAAGGCACGGACAACAGTATCGAGCATGGTTTCTACCACAGTCTCGACAGCTTTTTTGTTGAGGCCGGTTTGTTCAACCAGCGAATCAATTAACGCAGCTTTGTTCATAGGTTGTTTTTTACCTAAGGTTAGCTAACTACAGTATATTATACTTGTACCGAGCGGTCAATTCGTTGCATGGAAACTGTTTTTCCAGTGCCGGGATCAATTTCTATTAATACAGAGCAAAAATCAACGCGACCACTTTCAACAGGTTGTAACGAATGAGCTTTTTCTTCCGTAATAAAACGTTCTATCACCCTATCTATGCCAAAGCCAAGTACGGATTCGTATGCGGCAACCGATCCTAGGTCTGCCACGATACCAGTGCCTTTAGGAAGGATTTTTAAATCAGCCGTAGGAACATGAGTGTGCGTTCCTACAACGGCCGATACCCGACCATCAACATACCAGGCTAAGCCTTGTTTTTCACTAGTCGCTTCTGCGTGAATATCAATAATCACCGCATCATGATCATCTAAAGAGTGTTGCTTTAAGATTTCGTCGATTCTATGAAACGGATTGCTGGTTTCTTTATTAACGAATACTTGTCCAAGCAAGTTGATTAAGAGTAGTCTCTTTGTTCCAACCTCAATTGAAGCCCAGCCCCTTCCCGGAGAGTCGTTAGGGTAGTTGGCAGGACGCAGTACTTTTGCATCTTTGCGTTTAAGGTATTCTGTGCCATCAGCATTATCATAAATATGATTTCCAGATGAGCAGAAATCAACTCCAGCAGCCTCAACATCTTCTATTGTACTTGGGGTAATGCCTCGTCCATGAGCAATATTTTCAGCATTCAGAAATACCGCGTCTAGCCTTAGCTCATTACGCAAAAGAGGCACGAGCTGCTTAATAGCAGCTCTGCCAGCTTTTCCAACAGCGTCGCCAATATAGAGTATGCGCAAAGGAGTGCGTTCTACCATACTACCGAGCGTATTCTGTTATGCGCTTTTCACGAATTAGCGTTACTTTAATTTCACCGGGGTATTTAAGTTCTTCCTCAATGCTTTTAGCGATATCTTTAGCAAGTTGCGCAGATGTGTAGTCGTCAGTTTTTTCTGGATGTACAAACACGCGTATTTCTCTACCAGCTTGAATAGCATAGGCCTTTTCAACTCCATTATATTTTAGGGCAACACCTTCGAGGTCCTCAAGTCGTTGCACATAGTTTTCATACGTATCTTTACGAGCGCCTGGGCGAGAACCAGAAATAGCGTCTGCTACTTTCACGATAATTGCTTCAAGCGTAGGCGGCGTATCATCATGATGATGTAGGATAGGAGCGATGATTTCATCTGAGAGGCCAAACTTCTTAGCGATATCTCTACCAATTTCCGGATGAGTGCCTTGAATTTCATGATCAACGGATTTACCAATATCATGTAATAGCCCACCTTTCTTAGCGACTACAGGGTCTGCGCCTAGATGCTCTGCTAGCATAGCTGCTAGGAAAGCTACTTCAATTGAATGGCGTAATACGTTTTGACCATATGAAGTACGGTATTTTAGACGACCGAGAATGGCAACGAGCTTTGGTTCAAATCCAGTAATTCCAACTTCATACAGGGCTTCTTCACCGGCTGTTTTAATATCGATTGCCAGATCACGTTTCGCGTTTTCAACTGCCTCCTCAATGCGAGTTGGTTGAATGCGTCCGTCTGAGATTAATATGTCTAATGCTCTTTTAGCAAGATGACGACGAATTGGTGAAAATCCAGAAACAACAATGGCTCCAGGAGTGTCGTCAATAATTACTTCAACGCCAGTAAGCTCTTCAATACGCTTAATATTACGCCCTTCTTTACCAATGATGCGACCTTTAGATCATCATTTGGTAGATCAACCATTGTTGTGGTTGTTTCGGCAGCGTGTGACGTAGAACAGCGTTGAATAACTACCGTCATGAGCTCCTTAGCTTTGCGCTCAATTTCATCGCTAGCCTGTTCTTGAAGCTTTTTCATTCGACTATAAAGAGCCTCTTGATTTTCTTCCTCAACACGTTGTTCAAGAAGTGCAAGAGCATCAACTTTATTCATCTCCGCAACAGATTCTAGTTTATCTACTTGTTGTTGCTTAATTTGACGAACTTCTTCTTTAGCGTCTTCAATCTCTTGAGCCTCGTCTTGGAGTTGGCTTTGCTTGGCTTCTAACTCTATAAGCTTTTGGTCGAACATGCTTTCGCGCTTTTCTACTCGACGTTGGGCTTGGGTGATTTCTTTTCGTCGCTCCTGCTCATCGCGCTGGGCTTCATTAAGCAGTGAGATGGATTTATTTTTTGCATCTAACAACATTTCTTGTTGTTTAGACTTGGCCTCTTGTACGATTGCTTCAGCCTTAGCCTCAGCAGAACTTTCTGTTTTAATAGCGAGCATTTTACGAATCCAAAACCCTAAGAATCCGCCAACGAGTGACCCGCCAATAAAAATCGCAATAACGATAATGGCTTCCATAATATTTTTTTCTAAATACAGACAGCTATTTAGCAGGCGCTAAATAGTGTTATGCCGAATGAATGGCTGAAAATTGTGTGATCAATAAGTTTATATTCATCGTATAATTTGGCCTAGCATCAGTATCGTTCATTCTGGTCAACAGCTTCTGTCCGCATGCTTAAATAATGCCCCCTAGAGCTTATCTCAAAGGCTCGCTTACCGTATCATGAAATACGGCGCCTGTCCAGGGAGGGGGTTATATAACCTTATCAATAAGGCCGTATTTCTTGGCCTCTTGAGCCGTCATGAAGTTATCTCGATCGGTATCTTCTTCTATTTGCTTAAGGTCTTGATTTGTGTGCTTTACAAGAATTTTATTTAAGCGATCTCGCGTGCGTAATATGTGCTCAGCGCGAATCTTAATGTCGCTAGCTTGTCCCTCAGCTCCACCAAGCGGTTGATGAATCATTACTTCGGCATTGGGAAGCGCAAAGCGCTTACCTTGCGCTCCACCAGCCAGGAGAATAGCACCCATTGAAGCGGCGTTGCCAACACAAATTGTAGATACATCACAGCGAATATGCTGTATGGTGTCGTATACCGCTAAGCCAGCCGTTACGTATCCGCCTGGAGAATGTATATATAATCTAATATCTTTCTTAGGGTCAGCTGATTCTAGAAAAAGCAACTGCGCAATAACTGAATTAGCAACCACATCATCGATGGCGCTGCCTAAAAAAATAATACGATCTTTTAGTAGTCGCGAATAAATATCGTACGCACGTTCACCTTGTGCGGTTTTTTCAATAACGGTTGGGATTAAGTTCATAGCTTGAGGGTTAGTTATTTGTAGGTGTAATGGTATATCCATGGGGTGTTATTTCTAATATGCCTTCGGTTGTAAATCCGGCAGCCTTTTTATGACCACCACCTCCATATAGTTTAGCAAACTCAGATACGTCTATCAACGGATTGGTAGTTCGTATACTGCCCTTAATAAGGCCGGGCTCAGATTGTGTGAGCACCATGATAGCTTTATCGGCGGCTTGCTCTAATTCATTAAGAAAATTAGATATGCCAGACGTAGCATCTCCATCAGCCCCACATTCCTCAAGGTCTTTCATGGTAAGAGCTGTTACTATCATGCCGGTTTCTGGATCTTCGTGTAGTCGCTGTAACGCCCTACCCCATAAATTAAGAGTATTGAGCGGGCGGTAATGTAATGTATTGCGAGAAATTTGTGGGAGGCTAGCACCATACGAAAGTAGTTTTGATGCTATTTGTACAGCGCTAGCAGTAGTGGCAAGGTTAGAGAAGCTTCCGGTGTCTGTTGTTAATCCTGTGAGTAAGCAGTTGGCGATATCTTTAGTAATAGCACGACGACTATCGAGAACGTGATAGACAATTTCACAGGCTGAGGAGGCCTCAGCGTCTACTAAATTAATATCACCGTAATTACTATTCGTATGGTGATGATCTATATTAATAAGCGTATAATTGTGAGTGAGGCTGGCTATTTTGTCATCCACCTTTGCGTGGCGCAGGTCCCCGGTATCAACCACAATAACAAGATCAAAATCAGCGGCTTCCCAAATGTCATCATGCGGCCCTATTTCTTTGGCCTTTGGTAGAAATTCCAAGTACGGCCCAACTGGGTCTGTGCAGTATAATGTATAGCGCTTACCGAGCATTTCTATGTAATGCGCTAAAGCTAACGCAGAACCAGCAGTATCTCCATCTGGTTGTTTATGGGATATCAATATTACTGACTGAGCAGCATCAATGGCCGAAAGAATTTCCGCGTAAATAGATTTCATAACTGACTACCCTACTAGCTTTCTTTTAAGCTGTCAAGCAAGGATTCAATGTGCGCAGCCTTTCGCTCATTGTCATCGATTGTCACTTTAATCTTAGGCACAGAACGTAATACGACACGGCTAGCTACTTCTCGTGAAATAGAAGGTAATTGAGTGCGAATGGATTTTAAGAGAGATCCAGCTTTGTTGTCGGGCAAGATAGAAACAAAAATTGTAGCGTTCCTCATATCTGGGGAGGTAGAAACTTTTGTTATAGAGATAACGCTACCTTCAGGAAGTTCTAGACTGCGGCTAAATTCCAATGCAAATTCATTGCGCAGCAATTCATTCACTTGTCGAATGCGATCGCTAGCCATTTATTTTTACGAGCTCACGTTTGAGTTCTTCTGTTTCATAAATTTCCAACATATCTTCTTCTTCCACCTCAGAGTCCGTCTTTAGTTTCATTCCAAATTCATTATTGGTATTCACTTCCTTAACATTTTCTTTATTGTGTTGTAACTGATCAATGCTTCCTTCCCCAATCACCTTTCCATTACGTGCTAATTTACAAATACCAGTCTTCACAATTTTACCCTGCTGTACTCTGCCGCCAAGAATGGTAAATTTCTTTGTTGTTCGAAAAATGGCAAGGATTTTTGCTTCACCAACTTTGTTATATACAACCTCTGGCTCAAGCATTTCAGTTAACAACTCCTCTGTTCGCTCAATCAGTTTGTAAATAATGGAAAATGTTTCTGCCTTCGTAGCGCTTCCTAAGGCATAGTCAGCGGCCGCTGGGGTCATATCTACATTAAATCCAAACAGTAGTGCTTTTCCGGCAACAGCTTGATCGATATCTTTTTCAGTAAAGTTACCAAGGCCTTTTCTTACAATATCAACTTCAACAACTTCGTAGCTGCGTTTATTTAGTGATTCAACAATAGCCTCTAGAGAGCCTAAGGTATCAGCTTTAATAATAATTTTTAGTTTTTTCTTACCGCTATCAACGGCTGTTGTTTGAGTTTGCGCAAAGCCAAAGCTCTGGTAGCTTTTCTTTTTCTTTTTTCTCAAAGAGGACTTGTCACCAGATACAAGAATGTCTCCCACCTTAGGAGCGCCCTTTAGGCCAAGGAACTGTACTGGAGTGGAGGGACCAGCTTTTTTAAGTTGTTCACCACGCCATGATCTCATAGATTTAATTTTTCCACCAACGTCACCAACATCTACAATGTCACCCATCTTTAGTGTGCCGGTTTGTACAAGTACAGTGGCTACAGATCCGGCATCTTTATCAATGCGTGATTCAATAATTGTTCCAACGGCATCGCGGTTAGCATTGGCCAACAAGCTTTCTTCATTAAGGTCCGCTAATAACAATACCATGTCTAGTAGATCGTCAATATTTGTTCCCGCTTTAGCAGAAATTGGCGCACAAATAGTTTTGCCTCCCCAGTCTTCGGGAATAAGATTTAATTCAGACAACTCTTTTTTAACTTTCTCTATATCTGCTGCAGGCTTATCAATTTTATTGATAGCTACAACAAAGGGGAGTTCAGCCTTTTCTAAAATTTCAATTGCTTCAATAGTTTGTGGCTTTACGCCGTCGTCCGCTGCTACAACTAATATTGCTAGATCAGCTACATTTGCACCGCGTGAACGCATGGCTGTAAAAGCCTCATGGCCAGGTGTATCAATAAAAGTTACAGCCCTGTCATTATATTCAATTTTATACGCGCCAATACTTTGTGTAATTCCACCAGCTTCTTCATCTACGACATTAGTTTTTTTAATCGCATCAAGTAAGCGAGTTTTACCATGATCAACATGACCCATCACCACAACAATAGGCGGGCGCTTACTGAGATCGGCGGCGCTATCTTTATCTAAGGCATCTTGTAATTTAGCCGCCCGTGTTTTGTCGTCTTCATCTTCACTTACTTCAACAAGCTTAGTTTTAAAACCAAGGTCTTCCGCGATAATTGTCGTGGTTTCAAAGTCAAGATTTTGATTAATAGTTGCCATGATTCCATTGCGCACGAGCACAGCAATAACATCGGTAACTTGTTTTCCAAGAACATCGGCGAATTCTTTAGTGGTGATAGGGTCAGTTACTTCAACAATCTTTTTATCAGCATCAATTTTTGCTGCGTCTTCCTTAGAAGCTTTCTCAACACTTTTTTCATCGGCAAATAAACTTTTCTTTCTAGATTGTTTGTTATGCGATTTAATCGCCGTAATTAACTTAATGGCAATTTGATCATCTACTTTAATAGCGCGTTCACCAATATCAAAACCAAGCTCAACCGCAAGCGGAAAGAACTCTTCTTTGGTCATTTTTAGTTCGCGAACTATCTCTGTAACATTCATAGCTCACTTAGGGTAGCGATCTTGGGCTTAAATGTCAATCCGTGGCTATGTCATCATTCGTTCCTTGCCCACAATAACTTTTAATTGCTTGGGCCGCACACTAATGGTCACTGGGGTTTTGATTGTAGTGGCATTATCAAGTGTTACGGCAATAGGTTCGTGTTCGTGTCGTAATTCAGCTTTGCGTACTAGTAGCGTACTGCCGCCAGTTGCTGAACTGGAGCTATTCTTTCGCCCTAATAAAGAACGCTTTTTAGTGTTTGGTTGCATATCTAATACCAGTTTATTATTGGTAGTATCAATTAGCGCTTCTTTAACCGGGCTACTTAATATGTTTCCTAGATTATGAATATGGCAGCTTGTAGGCTGAATTCTACCCGATACTGTAAATTGTTCATCACAAGTAATTTGTAGGCCATCAGTATGCTCTAGCTTGGCAGAGGTAAGAAAGTAGTTTTTATTCGCCTTTCCTACATTAAGTTCCTTGATTATGCGACGGGATAATATATTACACGCTTCGAAGGTGTCAGGAATGCCAAATACTTTTGCTAGCGCTGATTCTTTACCAAATGGGATATAGCCTAATACAATATCTTGGCCGGCCACAATATTTACTGTGCGCAAGAAGGTTGCATCATCACCTACCACAACAACGGTATGAGCGCCCCGCTTAATCCCGTCTTGTAGAAGCTCCTTCATATTGCGTAACGGTGCAAGCTTTTCTACACGACCATTAATACCCAACTCAATAATACGGCTTTCAACGCGCGTCAAAGTCGCTTCGTTTTTATTGTTGAGTACAAACGAATCGTAAAAATAGAAAAACATAATTATTATTCCTCGGTTTCTTTGCTAGCATCCTCAGCTACTGGTTTGGCGCTATCGTCTGTGCTGGTTGAACATTGTCCTTTTAATACAGCTCCGGGCTCAACTGAGATAACTTGAGCGGTAACATCACCAAAAATTTTCGCAGTTGATTGCAGTTGTAGTTGTTCGTGACAAATAACGTTGCCATGGATTTCACCAGCTACGGTTACGTTACTGGCTTCAATATCAGCTTCAATACGAGCTGAGCCAGCCACCACAACATCGTTAGAGGTATGTAGCGTGCCTATTACTTCTCCATATACAACTACATCACCAGCGCCTGAAAATGTACCTTCAACTTTAACAGATTCTCCAATTACTGTTTGTGGTTGATTTCCTGAAACCCCCTCCTTTTGATTAAACATTTTTGCCATAATTTAAGCATTCAAAAAATAATTAGTATGTAATAGTTAATCTATCCCAGTACAACGGAGATGTAAAGTTATGCAAGTCGTGATACAATACTTTCATGAAGAAAGAAATGAAAACCGACAATTACATTGTTAAAGATCTCATCACATTTGGATCGCTTAGCATAGTTATCGTAACTATGCTCGTTGGGTTGTATATGTACGACCAATCGGCCGGCTATTTTTCTGGCGTAGCTGAAAGTATCTACACAACCTTAGTTAGATAATATTGTACGACGCTTAATTAGCGCTAATATTAAATAAGCCCCCGTAGTTCAATTGGATAGAACAAGGGACTCCTAAGCCTTAGATGTAGGTTCAATTCCTGCCGGGGGCACTATATTGTTATGCATCACGTTGTAATAGAAATCAATAACATAAAACTAACCCTTGAGTTAAAGGATACGCCTACTGCAAAAAAGGTTTTTGAACAACTACCGTTTGCGGGTACCGCCCAACTTTGGGGAGATGAAATATATTTTGATATCCCGCTATTGGATATTGCCTTAGAGGCTGATGCAAAAGAGGTTGTAGAAATTGGTGATGTAGGTTTTTGGGTTGCGGGCTCGGCTATTGCCATTTTTTTTGGACCAACTCCACTAAGCCACAATGATGAGCCAAGAGCCGCTGAACCAATAAATGTGTTCGGAAAAATAATTGGAAGCACAGATGAATTACACGATGTAAAAGAGGGTGAGTTTATTTATATGACAGCAGGCACTGTTTAGACAAAAATGCTATAATGATGTATCATTGCCCTTGAGCTTAAATAGGGGCCATTAGCTCATTTGGTAGAGCGCTCCCATGGCATGGGAGAGGTGATCGGTTCAAATCCGATATGGTCCACAATAGACTTTATTTGTTCCACGTGGAACCTGTTATGTGGGTTCGCCTGCTATCCAGGCCGTTTTGAATATAGACTCGAAAGAAGCCGCTATATTCTTACTCTCAATGGTTATAGCAAATATATCGTATGAAAGAGATATGATAACTACCATATCATTTACAATCATGAAATCTACATCATATAAGTTTAAAGCATTTGGTAGGTATTTGAATTGATGCCTTTGGTTTTGCGAGGCAGGTCTTGCCGGATGTGAGATGTATTCTTCCGTGGATTTATTCTTTGGTACTAATTCCTTAACGCTCCATTTCCACTTGTAGACTAATTCATCAAATGTATCTACGATGGTTGGAAAACGAGATAGCATGTCTTGTATTGATGCAGCTGTATACATTATTGACCCTTCTTTGATTTCTGACATTATTCTTTTATACAGTGATGTAACAGGATGGACGCCCTCATAGTATCGAGTTATTGGCTTTGTTACACGTGGAACATTTGCGATAGCTTCTAGTTGTGGGAGAGCTGCGGAAAACTCACGCTCTTTCTGGCGTAGTAGGTTAAGGAGTTCTGCTGGTGGTTTTGGGTGAAATCTCTTACGTTTGCCTATTAGTGATTGTGTTACAATGCCTTTTGTTAATAATAGTTCCACGGCACTATATACAGTGGGGCGTTTTAAGTCGCAATGCTTTGAAATATCAAGAATACTACCTTCGCCTATTTGTAAAAGGGCTAAGTATGTTTTTGATTCATTTTCGCCTAAGCCGATATTCTGTAGAATGTTTCTCATGTGAAAGATGATAAATGTCAGGATAAATTACATTATATATATTATATTCGCCTAAGAATGGTTATTTGTCAATAAAAATAGAGTCTTATACATAAATAATATATGTAAAATATAATTACATTTACTATCCCACTATTACTATAACTAAAACACTAAAAAATGCGCCGCATTCCACGGAGACTAACTTCTCATTAAGTGTTATCCTAGTTAGGAGTATACATGTCTAGAAAACCAAAAAAACCTAGAGAGCGTAGATTTCGCAATGCAGCTTCATTGTCAGAGCGTCGTGCCAGAGAAAAAGTGCGTAAGCAGGAGAAGGTGCGCACAGAGTTAGAGGGTGCGGATGAGGTCGTATTCAGATACATTATGCACGGCTTCGAAACATTTGCGCCTGAGGGACAGAGCATAGATGGGGCTTCCATAGTGCGCTTGGGATTTTTAGAAAGGCGAAGACAAAATGAAGGTAGCGTATATAGAATTAGACCCGTGGTAAACGAGCAGGCAGATTAATATAGTATTATGGAATTAAGGTTGCCTAGTAATGTAAAATTAATGGCTGTGACAAAGGGTCGGAGCATGGAAGAAATACTTCCAGTGTTGGAAAAATACGATGCACCTATAATAGGTGAGAGTCGGTGGCAGGATGCTCGTGAAAAGGTTGATCACTTTCCAGAGGGGGTAGAAAAACATTTTATTGGTCACTTGCAAACGAACAAAGTAAAATATATTGTTCCAAATTTTGATTGCATTCAAAGTGTTGATAGTTTGAAGTTGGCGGAAGCTATTAGCAGTAAGGCGGTTAGATTGGGGATGGTGATGGATATCTATTTGCAGGTAAATGTAAGTGACGATGCAAATAAATATGGCCTAAAAGTAAGCGAGTTAGGTAGCGCAATAGAATCAGTTAAGGATCTGCCGGGCGTGAAGTTAGTAGGCTTAATGACAATCACTGCAAAGCAAAGCGAGGATGAAACAAGGCGTGATTTTCAAGCGATGAAAGAATTGCAGAAAAAATATGATTTGACAGAGCTGTCAATGGGGATGTCTAGCGACTGGAAGATAGCTGTTGAGGAGGGTGCTACGGTAGTGCGTGTAGGGACGGCGCTATTTGATTTATAGGTATTTTTTTGCTATACTGTATAAGAATTATTCATGGACGACATCCCCTTATTAAGCACTCTCATCCTTCTATCAGCATTCTTTTCAGGATTGGAAATTGCTCTATTTTCGCTTAGTGAAGCTAAATTGCGTAGCTTAAGTGAAGGAGATGTTAGATCCGCTAAGCAGGCTAAACGCGTGCTTCGTATCAAGGAGAATCCACAAAAGCTATTAGTCACCATTCTTATTGGTAATAACTTGGTAAATATTAGCGCAGCATCTCTAGCTACGGCAGTGGCTATTAATGTATTTGATAGTAATGGAATAGGGATAGCTACGGGTGCTATGACATTAATTATATTGATATTTGGTGAAATCATTCCAAAATCAATTGCACAGCAACATCCAGATGCGGTTGCGCGCTGGACGAGCCCTATCACATTATTTTTACTCTATGCCTTAACACCTGTTTCGTATATTTTAGAAATCTTGGCGCGGCTTGCAAACTTACTTACTGGCGGCAAAGGAGACATGGATAAGGTATCCGAAGAAGAGGTGAAAGCTATGGTATACATGGGTTCGGAGGCTGGGACAGTTGAGGCTGATGAGCGTGAGATGATTGAAAATATTTTTACATTGAATGATGTAACAGCGGAGGATGCAATGACGCAGGTTACGGATGTGGTTGGCTTGAATCTGTCCCAGCAACCCAAAGAAATATTACGCATTATGACCGGCACAGGCTATTAACGTTTTCCGGTATACGCTGGTAGTAACGATAATGTCGAGGGAATTTTGTACACTAAAGATATGATGGAGGCATTAATTGGTCACGAAGGCGATTATGATGAATTGCTCATTCGTGACTTTATTCGTCCAGCCATATTTGTGCCAGAGCAAAAACCTTTAGATGATTTGTTGCGTCAGTTTCAGAAAGAAAAAAAACACATCGCCATTGTTGTAAATGAATTTGGTGAAACGCGCGGACTAATCACATTAGAAGACATTCTTGAGGAAATTGTTGGTGAAATTACCGATGAACAAGATGAAGAAGATAGTTCCATCACAAGCATCAATAAAAAAACGATAGTGGTTGATGCGGATGTTGACATTGGTGATATTGATCCTAGTTTAAATATTGAGCTTCATGAACAGAAACACAAGAGTATAGCGTGGTTGATATTATCTGAATTAGGTGTGGTTCCCCAAAAAGGCGATGAGCTTACTATTAATAATGTGAAGATAATTATTGAAGAAGCAGAGGATAAGAAGATTAAGCGCGTGAAATTGATCAAAATACGATAAAATGGTATAGTTTTTTTACAATTATGGCGTCCGATAACCCTGAACTTTTTCGCTACCTGGTTCAGGGTTAGCCATTCTATCCTACCTTAATATATATTGTTAATAACCTAATTCTATACGCATATGGCATTAGAACTAACCGACGCAAACTTTAAGCAAGAGGTATTGGACTCTGACGTTCCGGTGCTTGTTGATTTTTGGGCAACCTGGTGTGGTCCATGTAAAATGATTACTCCAATTATTGAGGAGTTGTCAGAAGAGATGAAAGATCAGCCAGTAAAGATTGGCAAGATGGAGGTTGATGCAAATGAAGCAACTCCAGCTAAATATCAAATTATGAGCGTACCAACATTAATGGTATTTAAAAATGGTGAGCCAGTAAATCAAATGATTGGTGTTCAGTCTAAGGAAGATCTAAAAGCTGCCTTAGAGGCGGCGATGGCATAAAGCTTCGTTATAGTAACGATGGTACATGATGTAGTAATCGTAGGTGGAGGGCCGGCCGGATTAACCGCGGCTCTCTACACTGCACGACGCTCTCTGAGCACGATAATTGTTTCTAAGGACGTTGGTGGTCAAGCAGCCACAACATCGTCCATTGAAAATTATCCAGGAGTAGGCGTTGTGGATGGCTACGAATTAATGGAGCGGTTTAAAGATCAGGCCGTTCAATATGGAGCTAAGTTCGAAGTTGGAGAGGTGCACGGCATCGTCAAGCGTGATGATGAAAATTTCGATGTTAGCTACAACACAGAAGTAATTACTACACGATCAGTTATCTTGGCGTTCGGCTTAACTCCGCGGAGTTTAGGCGTGCTCGGTGAGGCGGAATTCGTTGGTCGTGGCGTTTCATTTTCAGCCGCCGCAGAGGTTGAGAGTATGCGCGATAAAACAGCGGTAGTTATTGGTGGCGGCAACTCTGCAATTGAAGCGGTGAATCTTCTGGCAGATATTGCAAAAAAGGTATATTTAGTGCATCGTCGTGATCGCTTTCGAGCTGAAGAGGTGCTTGTTAGCAAAATGCAGAATCGTGATAATGTTGAGCAGATTCTTAATGCCCAGTTATTAGAAGTGCGAGGCGACAAAAGCGTTACTAGTGTTATTGTAGGAGTTGGTAAAGATAATGAATCAAGAGAGCTGGAGGTTGATGGTGTATTTATTAATGTGGGATTTATGTCTAAGACGCAGTTTGTAAAAGGGGTTGCTGAAGTGAATGAAAAAAATGAAATCATCATTAATGAGCACTGTCATGCTTCTACACCTGGCGTGTTTGCTGCGGGCGATATCACAACTGCAAATTATAAACAAGTAGTAGTATCTGCTGGCGAGGGTTGCAAGGCAGCGCTAGCTTGTTATACATATATTATGAAACTCGATGGCAAAGAAGTGTCGGTTGATCAGGATTGGGATGCGAGCGGTGAACATTTTATTCGAACGTAATTATCGCAGTCACCAGTAACCAGGCAATGCTTGTTCTGATTACTGATTAGTGCGCATTAATTATTCACTATCTCACCATGGCAAAAAAGGCCCCCTTAATTTCACAGCGTGCAGATACTATGCAGGCATCTCCATTGCGTAAGTTGGCTGCTACGGCTGAAGTTCGCAAGAAAAAAGGCGTTCATGTATATCATTTAAATATCGGTCAACCAGATTTACCTACTCACCCAGACTTTTTTAAAGCCGCTCGTGCGTATAAGCCAAAGACTATTGCGTATGCTCCATCTACAGGATTAGAAGCTCCTCGTGAGGCATGGTCTACATACTATAAGAAGAGCGGAATCAATTTTAATGCAGAAGATATTATTATTACGAGCGGTGGTTCCGAAGGAATTATTTTTGCACTAGAAGCGGTGTGTGATGTTGGGGATGAAGTGTTGGTGTTTGAGCCGTTCTATACAAACTATAATAGCTTTGCATCATTAACAGGAGTTAAACTAAAGCCAGTAACGCTTGATATTAAGGATGGTTTTCATTTACCAAGCGATAAAGAAATTAAAAGTAAAATTACTAAACGTACAAAAGCTATTCTTGTATGCAACCCCTCAAATCCTACAGGCACTATTTTTACCAAGCAGGAAATGAAGCGCTTAGTAAGCATTGCTAAGCAAAAAAATCTTTTTGTACTATCCGATGAAGTGTATCGTGAATTTGCATTTGAACATAAGCACACATCAATTATGGATTTTCCAGAAATCCGCCAGCAAGCAATTGTACTAGACAGTGCTTCCAAGCGTTTTAACGTGTGCGGTGCGCGCGTTGGCGTAGTGGCAAGCAAGAACAAAGAAGTGATGGCTGCAGTATTCAAGATGGCTATGGCGCGTTTGTCTGTGGCGAGTATCGACCAAGAAGCATTGGTGCCAATGCTGAAGGATCCAAAAAAATACACAAAAGACATGGTTAAGGAGTTTAAGAAGCGTCGTGAGATTGTATATAATGGATTGAAGAAAATTCCTGGAATTACATTTTCAAAACCTGAAGGCGCCTTCTACATCATTATTGGTTTGCCAGTAAAAGATGCAGATCACTTTGCGACATGGATGATTAAAACCTTCCATGATAAAAAGGAAACAGTATTACTTGCTCCAGCTGAGGGCTTCTATGCAACCAAAGGCAAAGGTAAACAAGAGGTGCGCCTTGCATTTATGTTGAAAGAAAAAGATCTTAAACGATCGCTAGAACTATTGGCGATGGCACTTGAGAAATACAAGGGCTAACGGTATAATAATGCCAATCAGCGGATACAATTATTAAACATATATTATGGCTAACCCAAATCCTTTTAAGTCTGGCTTACAACAATTAGCAAAGGCGGCAGAATTAATGGATCTCAATGAGGGCGTGCACGCTCGGTTAAAGCTTCCTAAATTTGAAATGCAGTTTGGTATTCCGGTAAAAATGGACGATGGTTCTGTGAAGGTATTTCAGGGGTATCGTGTACAGTATGATAATTCACGAGGGCCAAACAAAGGCGGGATTCGGTTTCATCCGAAAGTAAATATTGCCGAAGTACGTGCTCTTGCATTCTGGATGACATTTAAATGTGCAGTTGTTGGTATTCCTCTCGGCGGTGGTAAAGGTGGTGTAATTGTAAATCCTAAAGAATTATCTGAAGGCGAACTTGAACGGTTAGCCCGTGGCTATATGCGTAAGTTAGCTCACAACGTTGGGCCGCATCGCGATGTGCCAGCTCCGGATGTATACACTACTCCACAAATTATGGCGTGGATGATGGATGAGTATGAAACCATTAAGGGTATGCATGCCCCGGGAATGATTACTGGTAAGCCATTAAGCGTTGGTGGTTCCGAGGGGCGTGGATATTCTACCGCACAAGGTGGTGTATATGTAACACTTGAACTTGCAAAGAAAATGAAGCTTAAGAAGGGCGCTAAGGTTGCTATTCAAGGGTATGGAAATGCTGGTGCATACATGGCTAAGATTCTTCATAAGAAGGGTTATAAAATTGTAGCAGTTTCTGATTCTAAAGGCGGTATCTATAATGAAAAAGGATTAGATCCTGTAAAAGTTGAGAAGTACAAAATGCAGAATGGTTCTGTAGTAAACTGTCCAGAATCTGCTAAGAGCTTAACGAACGAACAAATTCTTAAAGTGGAGTGTGATATCTTGGTGCCGGCTGCTTTAGAAAATGTAATTACTAAAGATAACGCTGGCCGTATTAAAGCGAAGGCGATTGTAGAATTGGCTAACGGACCAACTACTCCAGAGGCTGATGCTAAACTTCATAAAAAAGGAATTGTGGTTGTTCCAGATATTCTAGCGAATGCTGGCGGTGTAACAGTTTCATATTATGAACAAGTGCAGAATTCGTACAATCATTATTGGACAGAAAAAGAAGTGCTAGCAAAACTTGAGCCAACCATGGTGGATTCATTCAACGCTGTTTGGAGGGCAATGGAAAAGCACGAGTGTGATATGCGTACGGGTGCCTACATTGTAGCAACCGATCGTATCGCCGAAGCTATGATGGCTCGCGGAGAAGCATAGCAGTATTTCTACATAAGAATCAAAAACCCCCAGGCTTTAAACCTGGGGGGTTTAGTTATCATTTTTGTAGATTCAACTGATAGATTTAATTGTTAGTTCAATATACAAGAATGACGGCTACTATGGGATGTGAGGTCCTATAGTAGCGCGTCGTTCCTCCTTGCTCTTCGACAGAGCTGGCTCTTCAGGGCGCGCCGCGGACAGCGCCCCCAGCTTTAGGCCACTTCGCGCACGATGAGGTGCTGCACCTCATCGGCCGGGCCACCGATCTCGCGAACGGCCTCCTGGATGGCTTGGGCGCAGGCCAGCTTCACCGTCATGGCGTCGTGGATGCCGCCCTCCGCGGAAGCCTTGAAGCTTCGCCGAAGCGCTCCCACGTCCATCATGGAGCTCAGCCGCTTGGTGAGCGCCTCCGGGGTCGCCATCTTCGGCGCGCCCAGGCGCATGTACGTGCGCAGGTTGCGCGCCGTCAGCTCGCCGAGCTGAACGGAGCGCCGGCGGCTGAGTCCGCTGGTGAAGCGGATGCCGTCGCGCGGCTTCAATCCGCCCAGCGCCATGGCCTCGGCGTCGAAGAAGTGCGCGCCCGGCTGGAAGACCGGCAGCACCCCCCGGCCCATGACCGTGAGCAGGATGACGAAGGTCTTGAAGTCGACCGTCGTCACGCCCTCGGGCAGGCAAGTCACGCTTCCGTAGACGTACTGCATGGAGTGCGGGTTCGTCCGCAGCTCGAGCAGCTCACCGATGCCCGGCACCCGAGCCACGCCTTCGCGCAGCCCGGCCTCGGCGTCCCGGATCTGCTGGGTCACCGAGGTGAGGAAGTCGTCGCCGTGCTTCAGGATGTGAGCCTCTGCCCGGTCGGAGAAGCCCAGCCGCACGGGGCTGAGCCCCTCGGCGGCCAGGATCTTCAGCCCTTCCTGCAGGAGGGGGCAGCTACTCACGACGAAGGCGTTGCGCCAGCTGGCCAGCTTGTAGGGCTTGGTCAGCGCGGTCACCACCACCACGCCGCTGAGGTCGCCGTTGAAGTCCAGGGCGGTGGTTGCACCGATGGCCTGAGGGCCGTAGACCTCGTCGAAGATGAACGGCGGGAGCCGCTCACCCAGGCCGCGTCGCCGGAGCTCGGCGTAGAGCCAGATCCTCGCCGTGTGGATGGCGATGAGCTCCTCCTGGCTGAGGACTCGGCCTTCCGGGTTGCTCTCCGTGGCGAAGTAGACCGAGTCGATGTCGTGACCAGCCTCCAGGGCTTCCTGGAAGGTGGTCACGAGCCCACCGTGAGACCGTTTCATTTTGGGCGCGTAAAAAGTCGTTTTCTCTGCTATGATTAGCTTCAAATACATTGTTTAACCTGTTAAGAAGCTAATTATGATAAAAAAAACGAAACAATCCTTATTGTCCAAAGTGCGCTAATCCAC
>JAJRVJ010000031.1 GCA_024277435.1 Patescibacteria group bacterium
TCGCTCGTTTGCTCTTCTGTGCGCGTATTCCTGATTCTATTATTTGTCGTTCGAAGTATGTTAGTTTAGCCATAGACCCATAGGTTATAGGGTCATTACTATATTGTCTTACAGGTGGGGCATTATGTTTAGAATTCGGCTATATGCGCTCATGGCTTGACAAAATCTCTATTTTATTCTGGCGCGTCACTTTTATGGTTTTTTCACATATTTAAAGTGGCATTTGTACATTCTACAAATACTTTTTGAGTTATATCTAGATTATACATCGCTTGTTCTTCTGGTTTTGCTATGGCAGAGTGGTCGTTTTTTTGTTGGCAGCGATTATTCTGCCATTAGCAAAACCGGAGTGGCATCCGGAATCTACAAGACCTTATATTGTTGGGTCGCATCAGAACAGGTAAATCCATGACCGATCGTCACGCTGACGACAGCGCAATCTCCGGCTCCGCCGCTCACTCCTTCCTCGTGGGCGACGTCCCCAGCTTCAACATCGGACAGATCGAGGATGTCCGCCCGTACGTCGAGTCCGTGCTGCCCAGCCTGGCCCAGCGCCTAGCGCTAAGCCCGGGAGACGCGGCCGAGATGCACCGGCTCTTCCTGGCCAGCCTCGACGCGGCCACCGTGGCCCTCCCCCAGTACATGGAGGAAGCCTTCGCCCCCGCCATCCCGGAGGGGCGCGAGCTGTTCGACTGGCTCGGGCAGACGCTGATCGACCCCACCGCCTGCACCATCGAGGGGATGGAGAACGTGGTGGAGGCGCGGCGCCTGCAGGCCGGTGGTGCGAACATCATGATGATGAGCAACCACACCTCAGGTGCGGACCACCCGGCGACGGAGTGGGCCATCAACAGCGCCCTCGGTGCCGGCAGCACCCACAACTGGCTCTACATGAGTGGGCACGTGGTGAACTACTTCCTCGTGCCCCTCATGCTCAGCGGCGGCATTCACCGCTTCCAGATCGTGTCGGTGCGGTACCAGGAGGTGGCTAGCAAGCGCACCGATGACCGCTTGGCCTGGATGCGTGCACGTAACCGGGCCGCCATCATCGCTCTGATGCGTCGAGTGGCCACGGGCGGCAAGTGGATCGTCATGTACCCTGAGGGTGGCCGTGGAGACGGCGCGCTCAAGGAGGGCGAGCCGCGCACCATGACGGTCCCGCAGGTGGTCGCCGACCTCGGCCCCGACCTGTACATTGTCCCGGTGTATGTGGAGGCCGCCAGCATCCTGCCGCCGGACCGTCGGTTCGGAGAGGCAGAGTTCACGGCAGTCCTCCACCTGGCGCGCCGCGGTGGAGCCACCGTGAAGTTCGGCAAGCCGGTCGCCTGGCGCGACCTGCAGCCCTGCAACGACACAGACCTCTGCCTGCCTCCGGGCTGCGACCGACGCGCCCACAAGGCGGCGCTGAAACAGTTCCTGCTGACGCAGGTAATGAGCCGCATCGCCGAGATGGCCCCCACCGAGGCCGCCAAGGGCCCCTGGGCCGCGAGTGAGATGAGCTAGATGTAGGCGCAAGCTCAAACCCTTCCAAGGAGGAAGACCGGGGGCTCGACAATGGAAACTGCGTTGAGCCCCTCCCCCTTAAGTACATGCCAAGAAAACTATTTATAGCTCGTGTATTTAAGGGGAATGTTCTTTGCATATTCTACCTGCGCCTTTCCCCTGCGCAGAGGAGAGTTATGTCTACTCGACCGCAACTACTCGGATTCGCTGGTAGCGCCCAGTCTGGTAAGACGGAGCTGCGCGACGCCGGCGTCTTCAGTGATTCCGGCCTCACGATGATCAACCTCAACAACGTCGGGAACGAGCTGCGCGCCGTGGGTTCGCCCTCGCGCGATCGCTTCACCAACCTGATGCCGGCTGAACTGCTGTACGACGACGGGCGCCGCAAGGCCCCCTACTACAACCACGTCGCCACGCGTCCTAACGTCCTCGATCAGCTCATCGGCCGCGATGGTATCCCCTTCGACCACGTCATCCTGCTGGACCCGGTCGATCGCACCATCTGGTATGAGCGTTTGCGCATTCGTGCAATGGCCCGCGCCTGGGAGGGCACTCCGCCCACCGGACAACAGGTGGCCGACCTCATGGAGGCCATCGGTTGGGGTCCGGACACCATCCGCACCAACATCGAAGCGATGGTTCCGGCCCACAAACTATCCGTCGTGGACACCAGCCCCGACGACTGGGGCGAGACCAACCTCCGCGCGGAGCTCGCCCGCCTCGGCTGGTAGACATCGAAAACAACACACGCTTCCAAGGGAAGGAGGGCCCGGGGCTCGGCGTGTAATAAATCGAGCCCCATCTTCCTAAGCATACTTTGCGAAGTATACTTAGTAAGTTATCTAAAAACAGACCCTATGTAAGGGTCTGTTTTTTTCTGCGCACGTTGTGATTTTTATAGTAGCGTATGATTATCTTTTTGATGCTGAATAAATGAATCTACATCATCATACTCTGCAAAATTCTCACGATGCGGTAAATCAAATTCTTCTACTGAATCTTTGTTTTTAATAGGACACCATACCTGCTCCGTCTGCTTAGATACCTCAATTGCAAACGCTAACACACCATTACCATAGCTACAATATAAACAATTTATTTTTTGAAACCAATTGAGATATGGTAAGCCAAATCTCTTATCTTTAACATACTTACTACTATCCACTAATTCAATTCCATAAATTGGAAAGCATATCGATTGATAAATTTTCGTACATAAATGCAATAATGCAATAGGAATAATCATTCCATAAATAAATGGTGCCGTTAAGGTCATTGCCGCCTGCTGGGCACCTTCATTTTCATATATACGAGCTTTATTCATAATACTTTACTAATGTTCTTTAATTCTGTTACTTAATTGGGATTAGCTCTAGTATAGCAATATTTAGCAAATTCTGCTTAATTATGCTATTGAGGAGCTAGCTGACTTGCAGCATATACCCCTGTAATAAAACAATCTTCTAAACTTGGAATATTATGCTCTCCTATCATATATATACCCTCTTTAAATTCAACAGGCACAAGGGTATCGCTCATGCGCACGCTAAATGCTGGGCTCCAATTATGCTGTGCGATTATATCATAGGACTGAAAATACTCATCGATATTTATCCCTTCCTTACTTCTTCCATATAACAAAAATGTACCATCTATTTGTTCAGCTAAACAGATTGTAGGATTACTGATATGAAAAAAGTGATAGTGCTTACTTTGATATTTAGGCTTGCGCGTACCCCGCAAGTGATACATATACGCGTGAACAGCTTCATTTGGATTCTCTTGGTTTAGCAGGCTAAAGGCTGGCCCACTTGGTGTGGCTATAACAATATTATCTGCAGTATACTCACTACCAGATTTACAACGTATAGTATATGGATGCGATTCTGTATTAATAGAAGTTACAGAATCTATTTGTATTGCATCCTGAACTGGATTGGATAGTTTTTCTAAATCGAATGTAAATTCATACGAAGGCGTTACAAATGGAAGTGATAACCATAATAAATAAAATGCGGATAATTCATCTAGCGATCGAAAAGCCGTGACATAGATACCATGTTCAATATATTCCACAATAAATTCATCAATCCCATGTTGTTTCAACCATGCTTTAGCCGGCGTACTATAAAGCTCCTTTAAATACTGATTTTCTTCTATAGCTATTGCATGCGATTTTATCGCAGCCTGCTCACGCATTTCTTTAAAATGCCCTCGAAATTCTCGCAATAATTTTCTGTACCGCAATGCTTGCTGAAGTTTCCTACCAACACCGATAGACCAAATAGTTTTTCCATTACCTTCTTCGTCATAAAAAATTGCATTTAATTCCGTAATTTTTCGTCCACGCGTAACGTATGGTAGTACATTTGTATAATCCTCAGTAATATAATATGCACCATAATTCACTACCTTATCTTTTGATTGCTTAAGACACCCCCCTATATTTTTACTAATCACCAAAAAATCTTCACCCCGTTTGATTAAGGAATTGGCACAGCTTAAACCAGCTATTCCAGCGCCGATAATAATTGTTGGGTAGTGCGTCCTCATATATGTTATTTCAATCGCAACGAATACTTATTATTCTTTCCCCAATCTAGATCCCTATTAAAGCTGTATGTTTGATTTTTATGCTCTACAGTTATTATTATATAATCCTTCTGACCAGGTATTTCTCCTGCTGTAAATTTACCTTTACTATTCGTTTTGCCCGACCATAACTCTTCTCCAGATGACGATGTAATAGTAACATCTGCTGCACGCACTACCCTGCCTTTTATGTTCCTTACTGTACCTTTTATATATGGGTTTCCTTGTGCAAGAATTTCGATGTTGTCTAGTATAGCTATTGCATCACCATATTCTTCTTGATTGAATTGAAATATCAAATCATATTTTCTACCCCTCTTTAAATCACTGATATCAAGATGAGCCGTTTTGTATTGATATCCACCACGGGTTTTTTCTGAAACTTTTTTTATTACATGTTTTTTTCCAGTACGCACATCCCGTAAGATCACTTTTAGAGAACTTTCCTCATAACTCATTGGTTCATAATACCAAGCATAGTTTAATTGAATGCGATCAGCTTTTTTTGGTAACATAATACGTTGCTTAACACGCTCCATAACCCTACCTGTAAACCCAAATAGAATATTTGGAGCTGAGTTTGGCTCCAAATCGTACCTGTTCCAACTTATTATTTTGTCACATGATAATGGTGCGCATTTCCAATGCTTATAATCATAAACATAATCTAAAAGCTCTTCGTCAAATTCTGAAGTGTAATTACTAAACTCACCATTTTTAACCATATTCTTATTCATTACTTTTGCTGAAGCCGGTGCCGCAATAAGTAAGGCAGTAATTGATACTATTCCAAAAATATATGTTGATATTTTTTTCATTGTATTATTAATTAATGCTTATTTTATAGAAATCTAGTATACGTGTTGTATATGAATATACAACTATTTTTTCATATAATATGATTTTTTGCTTTTACTGAATTTTTCAATCGCATAACGCAACATAGTGCGCGGCATAACCTTATAATATTTCCCCAAGAATTCTTCTTCAACCTTCTGGTCACGCTTACCTACTTCACGTAGCATCCAACCTACAGCCCTATGAATTAAATCATGTTCGTGATGAAGTAGTATTTTAGAAATCTTTAGCGTGTCATCATATTGATTATCTTGAATAAAACGCGCCGTTGCAATAATAGCAATCCGCTGCTTCCACAAATCCTTTGATCGAGCCAGAGTATACAGTTGCTTTCGTGAATGTGTAAACATATACTCCCCTACAATTTTATAGGCCGAGCTATCCACTAAATCCCAATTATTCACATACCGGGTATTCTTGAGATACAAATTATAAATTGATTTTCGCATTTTCTCATCGCCATTCTCAAATTGATCTACCAAAATAAATAATGCCACCAAGCGATGCTCGTGCCATGGACTTGCTAGTAATTTTTTTACCTCTGCTAACGGTAATTCTCGATACTTGCGAGCTACCTTTCTTTGTTCTGGAACAGTAACACCAAGGAACTTATCACCTTCTCCGTATTGACCTTTTCCTGTTTTAAAAAACCAAGCCGAAGCCTCTGCCTTCTGCTTGGTAGCGAGTGCCTTAAGGTCGCCCCTAAGTTTAGAAAGTGTATATTGCGCCACATAAATAGCTTACCAAGAGCTATTCTTAATTGCAATCTAGTGCGGTTTGTAGATTACTAAGATTATCTTCCATTACAGAAATATACTCTCTGCCAGCAGCAAGATCATCTTCTGATAATGCCTCAAGTGGATTTAATACTAATGTTTCTACGCCTGTATCTGCAGCCAACGATTCTGATAATTCAGGGCTAGTAAGTTCTTCAAAAAAGATATAATCAATATTGATCTCACTAATAACCTCCGTTAGCTCAGCCAGTCTTTTTGCAGATGGTTTCACATCTGGTGAAAATCCTGCAATTGATTCAACTGAAAAATTATACTGTTCTGCCATACGGCCAAATGCATCGTGCGCTACCACTATTGTATCTAAATTACATTGCGCTAATCCCACTTCGAACGTAGTGTGAAGCTCTTCTAACTCCGTAATATATTGTTCTGCATTCATCTTGTAGCTAGCACTATTATCTGGATCAACCTCAGATAAGCCCACTTCAATTACCTCCACCATTTCGGTTGCTAGCATTGGATCTAACCATGTGTGAGGGTCTGCGGTTTGTGATTCCAAAGAATCCATGATCTGAATAACAGTAGTTCCTTGTGCCTCAAGGTCTGGGATTAAATCTTTAACCCAGGGATCAAAATTCCCTCCTTGATACACTAATACGTCTGCAGAGTAAATATCGGCTACCACTTGAGGAGTTGGTGCATAACTATGGCTACCAGATCCTTGTGGCGGCGTAATCAACTCAACAGCATCTCCACCTACTTGATCAACGAAATGCTCTAATACATAAAAGGTTGTAGCAACCGTTATTGCGTCTGAGTCACTAGATGGTTCTTCGGATAATAAGGTGCAACCAGATAATACTGTTAGGCTACCAAAAACGATTATAGATGCTAGTATATATTTCATGTATATATTATATTGCAAATCATTTGCTTTTGCAAGGTATTTATGAAAACTATAGTTACTATATAGTAAACATAGTTATTCCAGAATCCCAAATAAGTTGATCCCCAAATCCATCCCACCACAATTGCCACTGAGCTTGCGCACCAGCTGGATTGTTATCATATTCTTGATCTGTAATATCTAATGGATACTCAATATATTGATTCAATGCATTGCGAGCAGTAACCGATACCGACACCTCACTCAATGCCGCTATAAGCACAGGTATGGCCTCCACTCTACCCTGAGCTAGTAATGCACGTGCAGCAGCAGTGCGAATCCCCTCGTCCTCATCTTGAAGTGATGACAATAGTGATTCTGCTGAATTTTGGTCATTAGCAGTACTCCATAAAATTATGGTAGCAACAAATACAAGGCACGCTATACTGCCGATAATGAGTACAGTTTTATTTCTATTCATACGAAATAACTATACAAAACAGTCCCCTTGTTGGGGACTGTTTTTTTGAACTTATGCTCTTAACCTTCAAATGTACCATTCGTGGTGAATTTCTTCTTTAGTTTCTTTGACTTTCCAGCTTCGTTCTTAAACCAGGCGCGAACTTGATAGGTAGTTCCCGGTTTTAATTTCTTGTAGGTGAAATTCCACTTGGTGTTTGTACTACTTGTACTCACAGCTTTTTTATTCTTTTTCTTCCATTTTGTCCATTTACCAGTTGTACCTTTTTTCTTCCAGCGAATTTCACGAATAACTTTTGTTGGACGATCTGATGCATCTTTTAACACCACACGATAATTTACTTTTTTCTTGGTTTTCTTAGTGATCTTCACTTTCTTTGGTTTCTTTGGTTTAGTTACCTCTTCGCTACTATTATCAGCACATGATCCATCACCAATAGTGAATGTACTAGATTCTGTATAATTAGCAGATGGACCAGGATCTTCAGTGGTAGCCATTAATTTATAGCATCCATCGGTGGGATTCTTTACATTATTCATGCCAATTTGCCAACTTGTTGAATATGAACTAGTAAAATCAACATCCATAGTCCAAGCTTCGTTATTTTGAATGGCTTCTGAACTTTCGGCAGTGAAATTTAGCACTGGACTCATTGTTGAATTTTCAAAACTATACCCTGTATCATCTGGAACCCCAGCATCTTTGGTAGCGAAAAAGAATGTCATATCCTTATTATCGGTACCCATAGTATGATCTGTAGCTAAACCTACGCTAAATGTATATGAGGTAGTTGCGCCAGCAACAGTTGAGGATGGAGTTACGCGTAATGAACTAATATTGGAATCAGCTGCTAAAGTAAGTGATGGCAAGCTCAGAGCCACAATGATGGCGATAATGTATTTACGCATGAATATTCTATGAATAATTAACTAGAAATAGTATAGCAAAATTATACGTAATTGTTAATGTTGATATGACAAGCCGTAATTAGGCCAACTTAGAAATAATCTCAGCATGAATAGTTTGTAGTTGCTTTACAACACCCCCGAGCGCACTATCTTGTTGTACTAATACATCATGTTCAACGTTTCCGTATGATAATTTTTTCACCTTCTCAATCAACGCATTAATATAATTCCACTGCTCCCACAATACAGCAGCTTCTTTACGTAAGGCCACAACCTTAGCTAACGTTTCTAAACGATGCTGAGTATTGATGACATCGCGCACTAAATGATCGGTTTGTTTGCGATAACTCAATTGCATGGGTAGCTGCACTTCAAGCTCTGTAACAAAACGCAATAAGTCACAATTCGCAACAATATCACCGTAATCATAACCAAACATAAACACATATTCTTCCAAGCTCTCATTAGGAAGCGAACCCATTACTGTACGATGAAATGTATCTAACCAAATGGAGTAATCACGTGACTTTTCTGGAAGATCTGGCAGCGTAATTCCAGCGCTATTCGCAAATTCCTTTGCAATCACTAAATAACTATCATAAAATTCCTTACGTAATTGCAGTTGCTGAGTAACAGTATTATGTACTCTCTGTACTGGCTCGATATCATCAACTTCAAGTAATTTTAATATTTCAAATTTACTAAAAAAAGCCGCTGTATTGGCTGCTAAATAACTTGCATTATAGTGATCTTGTAAAGTGAGTTCCATTTGTCCAACAGTATAGCATATTTTTTCATCAGCGCGGCAATGCCTGATCAAACTCTCGCACTGTATCCGAGATGGATAGCGCCCGTTTATTAATGCCTTTAATAAATAGACCATCAAGGGATGTTACTCGAGATAATGCAACATATCCCATGCCAGGAGCAAATGATTTTGATAAATCAATTTGCGCAGAATCGAGCGTCATCCCCTGACTCTTATGCACGGTGATAGCCCAAGCTAAACGCAATGGCAATTGTGTAAGCTCCGCCTGTATAACATTCCCCTGCTCCATTACCCATAGCTCTGGCTTCACAATTATTTCCTTGCCAGAATCTGTTTCTACTGTAGGATATTCCGAATTACACTCGGTAACCGTACCTAAGGTTCCATTAATATATCCAGCTGCTGGATTATTTTTTAAGAACATCACCCGTGCGCCAATTTTTAATTCAAGCTCTTCTGGTGCTAGGCAATATTTTTTTAGTGTTACTATTTGATTCTTCTTACCACTGGTTTGCATGTAATACGAATGTGGCTTTTCAGAAATTTTTGCTAATTCTGCATCGTTCAAAGCATTAACATCAATATTGTGAGTATATATTTTTGTATGCTCATTATCATCGTCAGCAAGATCAACCCTTGACTCAAGCGCATTAAGGCTTTTCTGAGAAACAGTTCCACTGCGAATTTCTGTAAGAATATCTAATAATGGATCATCACTCTGCCGATGTACTTTATCTAAATAACATACTTCTAAATCCATTTCGTTCCAAGCATCTGCTTGAAACGCAAATTGCACCGTATTACCACCTCGTGAAATTGGAGGTAATTGAAAAAAATCTCCCGCAAATACCACCTGAATTCCACCATATGGTTCATTGATACCACTAACAGCGCGTAACACCTCATCTATCAAATTAACCCGCTTCTCATCTAGCATTGATACTTCATCAATAATAAGGATATCGGTATTACCAAAGCGTTTGTACAAGTACTCTCGTTGAGCTAATCCATCAATTTCATAGGCTGATAATTCATCTTTAATACCAATGCCAGACCAGGAGTGAATTGTACTACCCCCTAAATGAGTAGCGGCAATTCCGGTTGACGCGGTAATAGCAACCTTAAGCTTTTCTGTATGTGCCCAGTTGATAAACTTATTAAATACGTAGGTTTTTCCAGATCCAGCCGGACCAGTAAGAAATGCGTGATGGCCATCTTGCAATATCTTAAGTGCGTTGTCTTGAGTCATGTTCCGTAGTATAGCACAACTATATACAGCCTATTGTGTGCACACGTTACGTAGCATACCTTGCTTTGTAAGCCTATATTGATGATCTGTTTTGCGAGATCCTTTTTTCAAGATAATTTTAGCTTTACTACCTTTTTTAGGGGTTTTGTATACAGAAATGTTCTTAAAGTTTTTGATCTTCTTAGACAGCACAATAGTCTTAAAATTTCTCTTCTTGAGATTGCCATTTCTAGCTAATGTAAAGCTACGTAGTTTTAAACGCTTCTGTTTTGAACTATTCGCTTGTGACAGTACTACCTGTGTATGCATTAAACGATCGAATACGGCTTTTATTTACAGCTACCAGTACATCACTACCACCCTATACTTGTTTTGTGATTGCTATATCCTCCACTACAGAAGAGATTGGCGTAACTTTCAAGCAGCTATTGGCAAAGTGCTAATTTTTGTTGGCGTGATAACTTTTTAATTTCCGCCTCACGCTTTAATGCGTAACTTCTGTTGCGTTTTCGTTCTGTATACAATATTTTCTTTGCTCCGTGTGCTCTTGCATACTTACTTCCAATACCTTCTTTGTGTTCTTGGAATCTTCGATCAACATCCCTTGCAATTCCAGTATACAGAGTATTATCGTTGCATAATAATATATATACGTAATACATAATTACCTACTTCCTTCAGCAGCAGAGGCGCCAGCTAAATTTCCGGTTGCCCAGGCGGCTTGTAAATTAAATCCACCAGTAACACCGTCGATATTCATAATCTCTCCTGCAAAATATAATCCTGGACAGATTTTTGAACCCATGGTTCCAGAATCAATTTCATTCGTATCTACCCCTCCGGCTGTAACGAATTCACTACCCGATCCCCTGCCAATAATACGTACGGAACATTCCTTGAGCCATGATGTAATAGCTTTTCGCATATCATTACTTACTGAAGCATTTACAATATCACTTGATATAGCACACTCCTTTAGCAATTCACTCAATACAGACTTTGGTAACCAGATGCGCAGTAAATTAAACAGTAATTGCTTGGGTTGGTTACGGATTTTATCATCAAGTATTTTTCGTACATCTTGAATAGAACTATCTGGTACGAAATCAATATGCATTTCAAGAGGCGTATCTTTCGAGTATTGCTCAAATGCTATTTGTGCTGATAATGCAAATACCGCCGGACCGCTTATGCCTTTATGGGTAAATACAATAGGGCCCGTTGCAACATACTTCTTGTTACTTGGAATACTCATCTTGATATGATCGAATGATACGCCGCTGAGTTCTTTTGGCCACTGCTCTTGTAGCAGAAAAGAATTCAAGCTTGCAGCTAAATCGGTTATTGAATGACCAAGTGCTTCCGCAAATTGATAGCCATCACCGGTAGAACCGGTATAGCGATAGGCTTGTCCGCCAGTAGTAAGAATTAATGCATCAACATCTATGGACTTACCATCTTTTAATGTGAGTTGAAATTTCTTAGCCATCTTGTTAACACTAGTTACAGATTCTCCTTTACGTACATCAACATTATGCTCTTCAAATATATTATCAAATACACCTACTACATCCTTACCGTTATTGGATTGTGGAAATACACGCATATCATCTTCTGTTTTTAATGGCACGCCATGATTTTTAAACCACTGATACACCTGTTCCGGGGGAAAGTTATACATAGCCGATGTTAAAAACTTACTGCCACGCATATACTTGGTAAGTACCGTGCGCACATCTTGCACTCCAGTTGTTACATTGCAACGTCCCCCACCAGAAATAATTACCTTACGTCCTAAGAGTGCATTCTTTTCAATTAATACAACTTTATGCCCTGGATACTGCTCTACAATTGTGGCCGCAGCCATCATTCCAGCTGCTCCAGCTCCGATAATTCCTATCTTCATAGCTATAAATTTCCTTTATGATACTGCTCTATAAGTTTCGGATACACACTCGCGATAATTATACCTATTTGCATAAAGTACCAGAATAATGGCGTAGTCCACTGCGGTATATCCATATCTTGCCAGGCACTATATCCTCCAACAGAAATTACATAGATATAATATCCCCATGGTCCCACGATAAGTGTAAGTACAAACATCCGTAATAAAAATTCTTTTGCTCCTACCCCTCCAAGGGTGTTAATCATTTTAAATGCAAGGTACGTTACTCCGCCGCCCATAATTGCTGCCAACCCCACAATGTATGGGGCGGTTGTTGCAAATAGCACTGTTTGAATTGATACTTCACTACTTCCAAATATATGTGGCCATAATCCTGCAATTGAAATAATTACTGGAATGAATAGCGTACCAATAGTACGTACCGTTTTTGGAAAATATTCGCGTACAAGAATACTAGCGTATACAGCAAAAATAGGAATGAAAAATACAATAAGGCCTAGATAATAGTACCCCCACATTCGTTCCATGCCATGAATATACTGCTCACTAAAAAAACACAGCGCTACCAAGGGTAACACGATAGCAAATAGTGTATAGATAATTTGAGCTATTTTTCGCATACTAGAGCTAATCATAGCACACTCACCTTTCGTCCTGTAAATTAGCGCTTGGCACGCTTTATCCTAGTATAGATATAAATAATAACCGCTGGCAGAAGAGCGCCAAGAACGTCCATAAGTAAATCATTGGCGGTATCAAAGCCATCACCTAAACGATTTGAGCCAAAAATGAGATCTTCTAAATACTCTTCGATTTCATATACAACGCCAATAACAATCACTAAGCTTGCAATCATAAATGGCCACAAAGATTGCTTTAGTATATTTGGCCTAAATTGAGGAATGATATTAGCTAACACACTTGTAATAACCGCTGGGACAATAAAGTGTAATACGGCATCATAATATCTAAATTGATCGTACCAAAATAGATAATCACCTATTGCATCTAAATACACGGGAATAACGATGGATACAGGAATCCACCAAAATAACTTCTTTTTATGTTTACGGATATACCAATACATAATTTCAAATGCTAGCCACGTAACTGTACTCTGCAAGATTAATCCAAATATTGTGAAGGATGGCTGAACATCAGTAATAATGGTAGCTGATAAGATCTCTACGACCAATAATACAGCTAATGGTACCCTCCAAAGTAAAGTAAGCATATGTTACTTACTTTTAGTTGATTGTAATTTATTAATTTCTTTTTTTAGCTCGATCATCTTTAATTCTCGATCAACCATGGCTTCATTCATTCTTTCTAACTCTTTAACCTTTGTCTTCAACTCTTTCTCAGCCTTAATTTGAGGGGTAATATTTGTAAAAAGAATTGCAATATATTTCTCATTCAAAGGAAGTACATCAACAATAAAATTACTATCTTTAATTTTTTCATCACCATATGAAAAATTTAAAATTCGCTTTGATTCTCCCGTTGCAACTGCTGCAGTAAATGTATCTGGCAGCGATGTTTCAGATATGTTAGGGAAGGTATCTTTAACCGCCCCCCCTACTATTGAACTCAAATCAACACCCACTGCTTCACTAGCAGCTTTATTAGCAAATACATTAATGCAATCAAGAACGTTAACCTTATTTTCTATTGACCAAATATATGCACCTATAGGAGATGTCTCAACGATCACCTTGAATACTTCTAATGGAATATGATTACCAAGCATGAATCTTAGTATAGCAGCATTGTATGAATTACAAAACTACAGCCATTTACCCTAGCTTTATAGGCCAGGCTCAGTTATACGTAGGCCTACATTGGAAACCGCTGATGGCATTACTGCTGGAATAGTTGCTACCACCTCAAAGGTTTGCGCATCATACACAAATACCTGATCCGCTCCTTGCACTACCACGTACACATACTCGCCATTCAGTGTAAATTCAGGATGAAATGATGTAGCGCCTTCCACTGGAATAAGTGTTTCTACAATCTCTTGCTTTGCAGCATCAATTACGTAAATTTCATCAGCCCGCTCTCCAAACGCAGTATCCGCCCAAACATATGGATAATCTGGATTACCATCATAATGACGTATGAACAAGCCTGGCCCACCTGTAGTAATGGTACTCTCAATTTCCCATGTTTCTATATTTACTACGGTAATCAAGCCCTCTCCTAATGCCGGAATAAAAGTATACTCACCCCAAGTGGCGCCTGGTCCGGTATGGGGTGTATCGCCAGTTTGTATTTCTTTCACTGGCTCAAGTGTTTCCATATCTAACACCCAGACTGTGTTCGACCCCTGAGATGCCACTAAAAAATATTTTGCATCTGGAGTAAGGTAACCATCATGCAAGGTAGTTTTATTATCTCCTATATTCGCAAATGTATTAGTTACCGGGTAGCCTACCTGTTCCGTATCGATAGTCCATACACTATTAATATCTTTTAATGCAACGATAATACTATTTCCATAATCAACCAACGCACCAGCTCGTGACACCGTCTCTACGCCATTTATTTCACCAACAAGATCAATAGTTGCTAGCGTATCCAATGAATCCGCATCAAGCAACACTACATTACCCGGCTCATAGTTACCAACGGCTACAATGCGATCATTTACTGTAATGGCCGTTCCTCGTGAATTTATACCCACTCGAACCGTATTAACAACATCTAATGATGTGAGATCAATTTTAGTAAGCCATCCGTCGCGTGAAATAATATACATAAATACCGCATCTGATGAGAATACCGAGGTATGAGGTTGATATCCAACTTGTTGCACCCGTCCAATTACTTCATTTGTAGAACCATCTATAAACAAAAGAGATTCTGCGCTTTTTTCTACAATAATCATTAACTCTTGCGCACTCCATGAGCCAGGTTCTACATAGAGCTCTGCCCATGGATTCAGCATCTCATGACTACCATCAACTTGCTTACTCACCTGCTCACCAGACTGATCACCCTCTTCTGTAGTATCTTCTAACTGACCAATATGATACTGCATCATTTTATCGCGAATCACTGGCCCATGATTAGCGTGATAGTTTTTACTCACATCTTCCGCGCAGTGAAATAAAGCCGGATGTATTATGGCTGGTTCTGTAACATCAAATACTAAATCATCAACAATTACCCAGCAATCTTCATTTATATTATGAGCATTAACCTCTTCCCATGTGTACACCTGTCCACGCTCTGCCAGCTGCGAAACCTCTAGTTGCTCTCCTATATACTGTTGATAACGAATCATTCCCACTAATACGAACGCAAGTGACGCCACTAATAACACCCCTAAGCTCATTCGATCCTCCCTCTCCATGTAGCGTCGCATCATCACGAACGCTAATACAGCTCCAGTTGCTAATACTCCAAAATAATAACCAATAATTAACCAGTAATTATACGTTGCTGGCAAAAGAACGCCTAAATAAATAATAGATAGCCAGGTTATAGAAGAAACTACCGTGCTTGAAAATAAAAGATACAGCTTAGGCTTTATGCGACTATTCCTTTTTTCTATATATCGGGCTTTTATCTCCGGAAATACATACACATGTAATACCACTCCATTTATAATTAATATAGCCAGCAGTGTCATTTTCGCTAAATACGTTTCAGATTCTAACAGCGCTGTATTTAATAAAATCAAACCTATTCCCGCCACAACAGCGCACACAAGACCAACGCGCACAAATATAGATAAGTGCTTTAACTGATCAATAACTTTTTTAGTTACCGATTGATTACGAAGATGATGTGCTAGTGTGACATCCGCAATAAGTGCAGCGCCAGCTCCTATAGCTATACTTATAATATGCATCACTAGAATGAGATCTCGAATAGTCATATGTGAATATAATCAATAAATTGAACTAAGAGCCTCTCAAGCTTCACTATAGGAAATATACCATAATCATTTCTATTCTGGTAGGTTCACAGCATGATAGAGTTCATAAAAAAATGCAAGTATTTTCTGAAAATATTCTAGTGATCGTTAACAAAAAATATGTAACCAAAAAAGTTATGCACATTTTTATTAGTTATTTGATAATGATAACCGATTTTAGACTCTACGTTTAATTGTATGTTAGTATAAATATATCTATGCATATTTATAAAATGTACAAAATATCTCTATCTATCATTACTCTCGTCATTACTCTTGGCCTAATGATAGGACATCAAGTTCATGCCAGAAATCAAGTTGACCCTAATAATGCCATTGGTTTTTTAGGTGGAAATTACAATAAGCAAAATTGGGAAGTGTTTACGTATTCTGGAGCAGGCTGGGTACGGCCACATCTCGGCCCAGCTCGGTGGGGTAAAATTCAAACGAAAAAAAATGGTAGGTATAATTGGAAAGCAATGGACAGAGTTGTGAAAAAGCATCAAAAAAAGGGTGCTAATCTCCTTATTACTATTTGGCCGTATGCAACCTGGGATCAAAAAAAACGAAAGAACGCAGAAACCTGTAAAGTTTCAGAGCAAGATGTATTTGCGGGCGAGCTATCACTGTATCGCTGTAATCCTAATGACTGGAAAGAATACCGCGCCTGGGTAATAGCTATGGTTGAACGTTATGATGGTGATGGGGAAAAAAGACATGAAAGGTTTACGGTATGGGGTTAAGCATTGGGAAGTAATGAACGAACCCGATCTCACCCAAACTGATTCCGTAACAACAGAAAAAAAGGATGGAGATGACAGTAATTCCAATACCTTAGACTTTTATGAACAAGGGCCCGATGCATATTTCACACTACTAAAAAAGACATCCAAGGCAATTCGGAAGGCAGATAAAGATGCTAAGGTCCTTATTGCCGGCGCAGCTGGAGGCAGTGATCAATTTCTCGATTTTTACGACGAACTATTCACAAAGCACCCGAAAGCCAGGGGATATTTTGATATCGGCAATGTACACTGTATTCAAAATGATTATTACAACAATTTTAATGTTGCTGCATACAACCGGCTATTAAAAAAACATGGCATGCGCAAACCGATATGGGTTACGGAAGCGGATGCATTTATTGGTGATACGCGAAAAGCAACCTACGCGCAAGTGTATAAAAGTACAAAAAAAGGCAAGGCGGCAGGTGGAGATAAATTCTTTTACACCGGCATGAACTTTGGAGACAAAACTAAAGGGTGGAGTTTCTCCAAGAAGAAGTTCAAACTCATCGTTGATGATTTTGCGTACTAATTTAGCTAAACCGCTTCTCTAAATCGAGTGTTTGGCTTATCTGTAATTGGTCTACAAATTCTTCATCATGGCTCACCACAATTACCGCTCCCTCATAATTATTGAGCGCCTCAGCAATTACTGGTAAATGCCGGAAGTTTATGTGGTTGGTTGGCTCATCTAGAATAAGTAGCGCTGGTTGCTGCAATACAAATCGTGCATAGGATAACAATCCTTTCTGACCCTCTGATAATGAACCAATAGGATTTTGTAATAAATCACCAGTTAACAAGAATTGAGCAGCTGTTTCAAAAATAAGCTCACGATCACCTTCAAACTTAATATCTTCTAACGCTTGAAATGCAGTTTGTTCAAAATCCAATCCAGAAAAGTCCTGCCGATAATACCCTACGCGCACACCATCTTTAATAGTCATACCGGTATACGCTGCGGAAGCCAAGGCTTCTAACATAGTAGTTTTACCAATTCCATTAGGCCCGGTAATACGCAATATTTCTCCTTTACGTATTTCAATATCCACTTCCTTACTTACAGGCGCTCCATCTTTCATTACAGTAAGCTCATTTAAATGCGCAACTGATCCGCTGAATTCTTGAACAGGAATAGTGAACGAGCGAATGGTTTTATCCTCTCTGCGTATATCAACCATATTTTCTTCGTCATCTGCAATTTCATCTTTTAACTTACTGGCTAAACGACGCATTTTTCCACCTTTGTGTGAAAATTGATTAACTTTAGCTTTACGATCGATGATATTCTTTTTCAACTGAGCATTCTGGCGTTGTTCACGTTCAATTTGGGCTTTTATTTCTTCTACCACAGAGTAGTAATCTCCCACGTATTGTTGCACTTGCTTTGTGAATACATCAAGATGCAATACGCCATGCGTGAAGATATTTAGGAATGCCGCATCATGTGAAATAACAATAACCGTTTTTTCGTACCCTAATAAGAAGGTAATTAAATGATCAATTCCTTGCGTATCGAGATTATTGGTTGGCTCATCAAGCAACAAAATATCTGGTTCATTAATAATGGCGTAGGCTAATAACAAACGCGCTTGTTGGCCACCAGATAAATCTTTCACAATCCACTCTGTTGGCACAGATAAATTCACTACTTCAAGTACACGTTTAATATCTCTATCAACATCGTATTTCTTTTCTGCAAAAGCTGTTTCAAAAAATGCCTTTACTGTTAAGTCCTGATACTTCTGTGGCATCACCTGTAAGGCAATTCCAATTGTTGCATCCTTAGGAATATTTACCGAACCTTTGTCGGGCTTGATATCACCGGTGATCATTTGAAAAATGGTAGATTTTCCAGCGCCATTTTGCCCCATGATGGTAATTTTGGCATTTTCGCGCACAGTAAAATTTGCCTCTTTCAAAATAGGTTTTTTCTTACTGTATTCAAATGACACATCTTTAAAACTGATAATTACATCTCCATGATTCATACGTATCTCTACTTACTCTAATGATATAAAAACCCGGCACACGCCAGGCAACGACAGTAGTATACGCAATAACGAACACTTGGTCAAGAGTCGGTTAGTACAACTCTTAAAAATGCTTTTTTACAACCTGTTCAGCGTATTCCGAAGTTAATCCTACGGTACTGAAATTGAGCAATTCACCGGCATAATACGTATGCTGTGCTCCTTGCATGGATTCGAGAGTATCAAAATATCCTTCTTTCATAGTATCTGGAGTAACGTGAGGAAAATACTTCCAGTGCTCGATAGTATGTACTCTTGTAAGTGTACCACCCATTTTTTCTACAAGATCTGTTACGTTATCCACTACTTCATCATCAGACATTTTCCAATCACCTAATACGTAAAATGTATATACACCTGTGCCACTATGGCGATGATACCAAAACACTGGATGTCCAGCGCGATCTGAAGAATAATTCGCAGGAACATAGCCACTTGTTTCTGGTAACCCCTGTACTGAGCACGCGATTGTTCGGTAATCTATATAAAGAATTTTTGAAAATAACTCTCGTTCTTGCGCAGTTGCATTCATGAATTCAATAGCTTCATCTAACGGTGAGGTGATAATTAATTTATCAAACTGCAATTGTTCTGTATCTGTTGTTATCGTAACACCTTCATCTCTCTTAATGCTGTTAATGGTAACGTTATATCGAATATCGTGCTCTTTAGCAACGGCCGTCCATAAATGTTGAATGCCATCAGGGAATGTATACAACTGCCGTTTAATAAAAGATTTTATTGTATCCCAAGAATAATATTTTAATACATAAGCTGCAGGAATGTCATTAAAGTATCCGTAGCCAAATCCTGTAAAAAATGCCGCTAGCTCATTCGCTAGTAATTCGATGTTATGTTGCTTTGCCCAATCCGAAAATGGAATACAGAGCTCTGGATCTACGTGTACTAAACCCGGTTTTGCTATATCCTTATGTTGACGCACTAACGTTCTGTACGTTAAAAGAACCTGTTTTAACAAACTGCGTTTTTCTTCTAAGCGTTGTTTGGGGAATGGCTTTCCGTCGGCTGGATCAATTAATACCGTTCTACCAAATTCAACAGGCTTGATACGCACATTGTATTTCTTTGCTAATCGAAATACTGATTTATTATTTTTTGCAATAATCCCCGCTCCCAACTCATAGATACACCCTTCTATCTCAACAGAAGAACATTTCCCTCCAGCCCGATCTGCTTTTTCAAGAATGGTGACATGTTGGTAACCTTTATGCTTTAGCGCTTCTGCAGCTGTAAGCCCAGCGGCACCAGCTCCAATAATTACTACCCTTTGATTGATCGCTTGATCTTCCATAACATATTCTTTTTCAATATAGCTGAAGCGCATAATACACCCCCCATAACCCCTCCTGAAATACTAGCAATCATGGCATCTTGCCCGGTGAGATATAAATTTTTTACTGGAGTATGTGTTTTCAAGAATTTTTGACGGAACCGTTTAGGGGTATGCCCAGCACCGTAAATTTCTCCTTTTGGATGTCCAGAAAAATGCCTGGTAGAGAGTGGTGATGAAATTTCGTAATAATCAATTTTTCCTTTTAATTGTGGCGCAACACGATATAGTTGCTCGAACATCTGCTCTCCAATTTTGCTTTTGAGCTCTTCATATTCATCAGACCGCTTATTCCATTCTGTGCCCTCCCATTTTTTGAACCACTCGTACGGTAAAAGAATAATAACTTCAGCCGTAGTGCGACCAGGATGTGTTTCTTCGGATTCAGGATCTTTAGCCGATGGAAACGATGCGAATGCAACTGGTAGCTGCGCATGTACATCTGTATAACCCGCTTGATTTACTACATGATTATACTCATCAGGAAAAATCCAATAATTACATTTTGGAAGATTAAGGTTTTTCGTTGATTCTTTAATACCAACATATAATCCCATGTGTGCTAGTGAAGGTGTAAGCTCCTTGAGTTGCTCTTTAAGAGAGTGTTGTTCTATTACTTCTTCAGGAAGTAATGTAGAAAATGTATTTACAATGCCAGCGTCACTAATAATTATTTTAGCATGAATGGATTTTCCATCGGCCATTTCTACTCCTACGGCTTTATTTTTTTCTACGATGATGTTTTTTACCGCAGCTCGATAGACCGCTGTACCACCAGCCTCTTCAATAACCGGTACAATTGTTTCAGCTAGCCGCTGCCCTCCACCAACTGGATATCCGGCACCGTCCATATAATGATTTGCTAGGGTGGCATGCATATAAAAACTACTTTCCGATGGTTGTAAGCCGTAATCACCGTACTGTGCAGTAAGCACGCCAATGAGTTTTTCATTATCGGTAATACTCTGCAATACTTCTAGCGTTGTTTGGTCGGAAACGCGTAATACATCTTTCCGTAAAAAATTACCAAGCATCTTCGCAAGAAATGCTGGCAACACTTTTTCAATATAATACCCAATGCCTAGATTATTCACAGAATCAAGTAATGTGAAATACATATCGATGGAATGACCATCCTCTTCAGCTGGGAAATATTCTTTAAGTTTGGCTATTAAATTTTTCCTGCCGCGTGGAAATTCATATTCTGTATCTCCAAATACCGCCCGATCATACACGTCATCTAACGGCTCCCATTTAAGATTATCATTCGTGATATAACGAAACACTTTATTTAGTAGCGTGCCTGGAATATGCACTTGACCAACGTAGTGCAAACCCACGTCCCAGATATATCCTTTTCGTGTAAACGCATGAGTATATCCGCCAATGACGTAATGCTGCTCAAGAACCAGTACGCGCTTACCTTCTTTCGCGAGCAAGGCAGCCACACTTAACCCTCCGGTACCTGAGCCAATAACAATAGCATCAAACGCCGATCGATCTTGCTCTTGTTGTTTTTTAAATGAAATATATGATTGCCCAACCACTGTAATAGTATTACTAATATCTCTCTAACTATAGGTGAGTTAGAATATCTATGCAATAGTCCGGCGATATACATACACTGTATAGTCAGCTATTGCCAGTAAAGAAACTCCAAATACTATATATGATGCTACTTCAAAAAATGACTGATATTCAATGAGTAGAAAAAACAGTGCCAAGAATTGAAATACCGTTGTAAACTTACTTAAACGCCGAGCTTTTAACTCAACTTTTCTGAAAGATACTACAATAAGTTGTAAAGCGGCAAACACTAACGTCGCTACATCTCTCATAAAAAACATCACAAGAAATATGGCGGAAATGTCCATACGAATAAAAAAGAACCCAAATACCATTACTACAAATAACCTATCAAATATTGGATCAATCACAGCCCCTATCTTACTCTCCTGCCCTAGTTTTCTAGCTAAGAACCCATCAAACATATCACTAAGCATTGCTACGATAAAAATAGCCAAGCGCACATACACATTAGGCGTCATCATCAACAGCACTGCTAACGGTAAGCGAGATGCGGAAACTAAATTTGGTAACGTTATTATTTTTTTTCCAATATTTTTCACTTTACATATAGTATAGCAGTAAATTACCAAACTAAAAGCAGCCCGATTGGACCGCTTTTATGCTTTCTATAATGAAGAGCTTTACCATCTGCCTATTAATTTCCGTATACAGCTTCTTCATACTCTGCATACATTTATGCTACATCTTTAACAGTATCCACGGAAGATCGCGTTGCTGTATCAAAAGTAGCATCTTGCACTTCTTCAACCTTATCGTTAATAGCTTCTAATGTTTCTTCATCAACATTCTCTTATAAATGGTTGTAATTGTACGTTTCATATATATACTATTATTTCTCATTAATATTATTAAACATCTTCAATATCGTCGCCGAGTTCATACCCAACAATATTATCACCGGAAGATACAGCATCAGTTGTGTCTTCTGCGGAATTAATTGCTTGATTTAGTTGATCCATCAAGTCCTCTACTTCTGTTGTGTCTATGCTTGTTCCTGTTGACTCAGCTTCTTTTACCACTACATCACCGTCGTCACTGTCGTCGGCTTCCGTGGTATTAGATCAATTATTAAGTCTTACGAGGATTGCACTATAGTGTGCATTACTATTTAAACGTAACGTCGATTCTATAGAATTCATTATTATCCGGGTTGCGCATTTGCATGTCCGGTTCGCCCACTTTAAACGCAGCTTGTACGGCCTTAGCTAAGGATAACGCTAAGTTCTTCTCCTGCATTGTGCACTGAATATGATTAGCATCAATTTGTGTGATATTTATATCATCTGAAGTGTTACCATGCTGCTTTATATGATTCTTGATAGTATTATTAAGATCATCAATATTTGCAATGCTACTTACATTCAAAAAATTCACAGTGCTTTCATGAATAAATGCATGATCCTCTTGAGCTGAAGCGAGATCCTTACTTTTTGGTGATGGGTTAGTCCCTGTTTTAGAGCGACTTTGACTGATGGCGCGATTACGAGAATCCATAGTTGTGCTTAATTAATAATAGTAAATACTCATTACAGTATACCATGAAGTGTCGTGTATGATGAACTTATTTATGATTGAATGTATAATTCTCGCTTATAGCAGTGTAGACCCTCTGAATGATCCCAATTAGTTGAGCCAATTAATTTAGCTTGCTCAACTCTACTATACTCATAACTCATCCTCGGTTAAGGTTTTGTATGAACAACCAGCTGCGTATGTCATACCCTCTTCATCATATATGGAAGTGTCCAACTTAAATGCCTCCCAATCCTGCATATGCTGTTCTATTTTTTGTTCGTACTCAGATCGTAATTTCTTCCCAAAAAATGTAAATGGACAATAGTGCCCCTTTGATCCGTAAATGTCCAGCTCTACACGTCCGTGCGTACTTGACCATGTTCCCGGTGCGCCAAGTATATCACCAGCCTTTACGTAATCTCCCTTCTTTACGGTTAAGTCCTTAATATGATCTATTCCTACAGTAATGCTTGGATAATTTTTTACTGTACCAATTCCAATCTCGTAATCGGCAGTTGAGTCTTGATATTTTCTACTGACAATATATCCATTGATTGGGCTGTACACATTAGCCTCAGGACTCACTCGATACTCAAACGTTGGTAATAACTTTGCACCTCCCTGCGCATCTTCTACTTCAGCGCCAAACTCCAAGAAAACTTTATCTTCGCTGTACGAGGCGTTAAAATCAAATGCGCCAGCTCGCCCTGTATCCTGATCCCAATCCTCAAAATCTACTAACAAATTCTTAATGACCGGATCGGGAGCCTTAGTAACCGCTCTATAGGTATCGGACCATGGGCCGCAGTTCATTTTACTTGTACAGGCCCGGATTTTGAAATAATATGCAAGTCCAGACCTTAGCTTTTTAACCAAAAACTTCTTGCTATTTCTTTTAGTGCGATTTCGTTTGATAAATCTAAATTTACCATTAGATTTCTCTCGTAGAGTTTTAATCTGATAAAATTCTACACCTTCTATTCGTTTCCACTTTAATTGTACGCGCTTAGTAGTGCGCTTTGTGATTCGAATATTATCAACTATCTCAATACTATAGTCCACCTCTGCATTCACCGAAGACAGCGGCAATACTACCAGTGCACTTACTAGGAATAGAGTGGTAAGTCTTAAAACTGACATATTATTAATGGTTCTCCATCTTTAATTACGTGATGTTTATGATAGCAATACACCGCCATCAATAGTCATTATTGATCCTGTCATATAGGACGAGGCATCACTGGCAAGAAACAGTGCAGCGGTAGCAATGTCATCTGGCTGACCCATTCTTCCCAATGGAATTTTCGCAAGAAATGCTTCCATGGTTTTTTTCATTTCTTCAGCAGACTGACTAGTCCCACCACTCATTTTTTCTACACCTTCTGTTGCAATGCCTCCGGGAGCGATAGCATTTACTCGAATACCGAGTGTGCCAAATTCCAAGGCGACGTTTTTCGTAAAGCCCCATACACCATGTTTTGATGCATCGTAGGCACCTAAGCCAACCATGCTTGGATGGAATGCATCTATTGAAGCAATATTGATAATATTGCCAGCTCCATTACTTTTCATCATTTGTGTTGCATTTTGCGTACACAGAAACACACTGCGCATATTCACTGCTTGCACCTTGTCCCAAAATTCAACTGTCATATCTTGTACGGATGCTGTTGGGAAAATACCGGCGTTATTTACACATATATCTAACTGTCCAAATTCTTCACCTCTTGCTCATCACTAACATCGGTTTTTACAAATACACACCGCGTCTCAGAAGTAGTAAGTGCCTCAGCTTTTTGAGAACCAACTTCTTCATCAATATCAGCAATAATAACATGCGCGCCAGCCTCATGAAAACGCTGCGCAATACCGTACCCAATACCCATTGCGGCACCAGTAATAACAGCTACTTTACCTTCTAAATTAAAAAGTTCTTGTATAGTTTTCATATGTATGAACTATAATAATTAAACACTTATATATGTAGTGTACTCTATCCGACTAAAAAAGCACACGGCACTGGCTATCGCATGAGTACTTATGCTAAGATGCGTGAATGGCTACAGATATTCAAAACATTCTCGAAGACACATTTGGATTTACCACCTTTCGTGATAATCAAGCAGAAATTATTGAACATGTATTAAACGGCAACGATGCTCTCGTTATTATGCCTACTGGTGGAGGGAAATCTCTCTGCTATCAACTGCCAGCCCTGCACTTAAATGGGCTTACCGTAGTGGTTTCACCATTAATAGCATTAATGGACGATCAGGTATCTGCCCTACAACAGTTGAATATCTCGGCGGGCGCACTCCATAGTAATGCTACCGAACAAGAAGCCCGCAGTATATATAGCGATATTCGCAGCCGTACCCTGGATTTATTATACGTATCTCCTGAACGCCTATTATCGGAAAGCTTCTTGAATTTTCTTACAAATCAAGAAGTATCCCTATTCGCTATTGATGAAGCCCATTGTGTATCGGTATGGGGTAACGATTTTCGGCCAGAGTATGTAAAACTCTCTGCGATAAAAAAACACTTTCCGGATGCACCTGTATTAGCGCTTACTGCTACGGCTGATCATGCAACGCGAGCTGATATTCTTCATCAACTAGATTTAGATGATGGGCGCACATTCCTTAGTAGCTTTGAACGAGCCAATATTACATCACACGCCAAACCTGGACAAAAACGCATCGATCAAATAGTGCAGTTTATTTCAAATAGTACTAATAAAGATAAACCAGGAATTGTGTATTGCTTAAGCCGCCGGAGCACAGAAAAAGTTGCGGCAGATTTAGTAGCTCGCGGTTTTGATGCCGAGTTTTATCATGCAGGCGTTAATGCCGAAGATCGTAGACGTATTCAAACAGACTTTCAAAATGACAATATCCAAATTATCTGCGCCACCATTGCCTTTGGCATGGGAATTGATAAACCAAATATAGCTTGGGTAATTCATTATAATCTCCCAAAAAATATTGAAGGCTACTACCAAGAAATTGGACGGTCTGGTCGTGATGGCAATCCTGCGGAAACACTTCTCTTCTATAGCTGGCGAGATTTCTTGCAACTACAATCGTTTATTGATGATAGTGAATCCGAAGAGCATTTCAAACAACTACAAACTGCCAAACTCCAACGTATGTGGCAATTTGCTACAGCCATGAACTGCCGCACAAACCTTGTATTAAATTACTTTGGTGAATACCGAGCTGATGATTGCAAGCATTGTGATAATTGCATTACTCCTCCTGCCATTATTGATGGAACAGTACACACACAAATGGCATTATCTGCCCTGGTGCGCACGCAAGAACAAGTTGGCCTAAATACGCTTATTGGAATATTACGTGGATCCAACCAGGCTGATATTCGACACCATAACTATCATGAAATAAAAACCTTTGGTGCCGGCAAAGAAACATCGTTTGAACACTGGCAGCATTATATTCATCAACTCCTCAACCTAGGCCTTATACGGGTAGATTTTACAGATTCCTCTCGTTTAAAACTTACACCTCTATCTGAAGCTGTGCTTACAGGTAAATCTAAAGTGAAATTAGCAAAATTTGTATCAGAAGAAGAACAGAAGAAGACTCAGGCTAAACGCATTAAGATAACTGAGGAAAATGTAAATGATGATTTATTAGATAGCCTAAAAGTTTGGCGCAAAGAACTCGCTAAAGAACAGGGCGTTCCAGCCTTTGTTATTTTCAACGATAAAACTCTATTGCAGGTTGCTAGCACTTTACCAAAAAATGATGGTGAATTATTAGCCGTAGATGGAATTGGTCCGGTGAAACTTGAAAAATACGGCAGCGCAGTACTAAAAATAGTTAAGAAGCACTCATAAGTTACTATCGTACTTTTTGTACTCTAAAGTATTGATCACTTAATATATCAAGAATAAAATATGATTCCTCCATACTAACCGATCGATGCAGGACATCGCGCAAAATATGTAAGCTCGGTTTGATCTCACATATTTCTTTTTTACTTTCTTGTTTTTTGGAGTTTTTACTTGCACTCTATTACTTTGTGCACTCTATGCGATTTGGGCTTGATAGCAATTCACATTGAACAGTGTCGGTTGCTATCACGTTATGAACAGTATCATTAATATCAAGTGTACCCGTGTACATCCACCAAAACCCTAGTGATGTAAGTTCTGACCAGGAGCTCGCTGTGAACGACACTTCAACTCTACACAGTAAACGGTGACCACCACTACCACATAATGGCGAGATACTTGGATATGTTATTACAACATCACCCCCATCAAACGATCCTGACGTGGTTACAGTATCTGTAAGAAATGATCCATAATACGTTTTTACGGTGAGTTCTGGACTACCAAATAACCCGCCACTTGCTGCTGTAATTTCCTCGAAGGTGATTTCTACAGGAATATTTGCCGCAGAAACAGATGACGCCCCAGTAAATGCAAATACTGCTGTTACGGTAATGATACTAATATATCTATATATATTCATAGCCATTGAAGTTAAAAATTTATCTTAGTTAAATAAAAACTCGCCTAAAACCCCACTAATGGGAGAGCGAGTACGCTTCTAGACTATTTATTCTTTATTGAAATAGGTCGTCTGAGTAAACCTGCTACCGTAGCTTACGCCACGAGAACGAAATAAGGATAGCGGATTATATACTTAATGTCAAGGTTGTCCACACTACGTAATATGGACAACCACCAACCAGTCTACTCCTCTCTATATTCGTAATATTCACAGCTCTTGGTAGCGTCCTGATCCTTCAACGCCTGATTAATGGCATCCTTTGTGCGATCAAATATACGATTCTCTCCAAACTCTTTTAGTAGTGAAGATTTATTGATCGCATCTTTTACTTGTGGTTGTAATCCACATAAGTACACGGATCGTTGTGGTTTATGAATATGTAAAATACTACGCAGTGCGTTTATACCAGTTACATCAATTAATGAAGTATCGTGTAAACGTAGAATGATCCCCTGCGTGTGCATCTCTCTATCAAGTGCATCAATGGCACTATGCACAGCTCCAAAAAACAGAGGTCCATCTATATTAAATACACTGATATGAGGGCAATCCACTGGTTTTACTGAAGGCACAAATACCTCCCCTTTATCACGATCAAGTATGGCATGACTAACTTCTAACTTACTCACGTCACGCAAAAATAATAACGCTGCCAATACCAATCCAATGGGTATACTAATGGTAAGATCTAAGAATACGGTAAGTAATAGCGTAACAAGCAGAACTCCTGCATCTGATTTACCACCAAACCGTATCATATCAATGATCTGACGAGGCTCAAGCATACGACCAGCTACAATTAGTAACACTCCGGCTAACGCAGCTAATGGAATTTTACTTACGAGTGGAGCAAATAATAACATGATTGCCAATAAAATTAATCCATGAAAAATGTTGGCCATTCGGGTTTTACCACCAGCTCTAATATTTAATCCGGTACGAGCAATTACCCCACTAACCGGAATCCCTCCAACTAAGGCTGATCCTACATTAGCCATACCAACACCCACTAATTGAGCATTTGAATGATGTTTGGTTTTAGTCATACCATCGGCCACTACACTTGTGAGTAGTGTTTCAACCATAGCTAATCCAGCAATAGCCAGCGCTGGCCCGATTAACTCTGGCACCATACTAAAATAAAACTGAGGCACGTGTACCGCCGGTAGCGTAGCAGAAATTACTCCATAGACACTCTCGATTGTAGAAACTTGGAATTGAAATACAATAGCTATAATAGTGGCTGCAACAATCCCTATCAAAGCAGCTGGTAACTTTGGTTTCCAACGCTGCATTGCAACCATTGCAACAGCAGTTATTACAGTAACCATTACAGCTGGCCAATATGTGGATCCTAAATGCGATGCCACTTCCATAATATTCTGATGAAAATATTCATGCTTCTCTATATCAGAAAGCCCAAATATACTGGTAAGTTGCGTACTTAAAATAACTACAGCAATACCACTCGTAAACCCTACAATTACTGGGTATGGAATATACCGCACCAGGCTTCCTAAACGGAAAATAGCTACTATTATCATAATAACTCCTGCCATTATTGTAGTAACTAACATTTTTTCATATCCAAATTTCAGCACGACGCTAAATAATATAGCAATAAACGCGCCAGCTGGACCCGCAATAGTAAAGTTGGATCCACCTACTATACCAGCAATCAACCCCGCAGCAATCGCTGCGTATAAACCAAGCTGTGGATCTAATCCCGCACTAATAGAAAAAGACATAGCAAGTGGCAGTGCCACAAGAGCCACAATAACGCCAGATAACAAATCTGCCTGGAGAGAACTTAGTGAGTACTTTCCAATACTGCGAATGCGTTCATGATAAAATTGTACTATACCCTGACTTTTTGACATGAAAAAAGATTATAGCATAAAGACTTAATTATTTGCAATATTAGCAGCTCATTTACCTACTCTTCACAGAAGCTAGAGCTTGCGATACACTTTGATTATTACTAATTAAGACTCATACATATTATGAAAACTCTAAAATGCGACTTATGCGGAGTAACAGCGGACGGTGAAACATTCGAAGGATGGATGCAGGCACTTATGCCACATTACATGGAAGCGCATGCTGATGTAATGAAGGATCCGAGCCATGGTGAGGAAGAAAAGCAAAAATGGATGGCGGAAAATAAGGCACGGTTTGACGCTGTATAAAATGCCAATCCTGCATATTCCAGCGCGATTTCATCCATAGGTAATGTTGATAAATTATGCTCTAAAATATCAGCTAGCTGAGGAATTTCTGAATCTAATTCGTCTATCAAAGTGTAAATGGACCTACCCAGTATACACCTAACGGATCATAAAACTGCTCAACCACATATTCTTCTCCGCAGAAATATGCTGTACGAGAAAATCCACCACCTACAACCAACTGATCAGCTATGTTAGTAAATAGCTCAACTTTCTCTACGCTATCATCTCCGTTTATGCATTCCATACGTGGGTTAAGTACGTTTGGGCCATCCAAAAATTGAATATTCGTAGTCTGCAATGTTGTATAATCGTGTGTTCCATTACGAAATATTTTTTCTGGGTCAGAATATTTGATATATAGGTAATACGATCACGCTGCTCCTTAGATGCCATCACGTTCAGATGTATACAAAATATACTAGTTTGTATACATTCGATCAATAAATATACTGATTTAATGGAAGAGTTATAAAACCTAAAGCGACCAGAACCTACCGGAAAGATGTATAGTGGTTAACTATTTGTTTTTTTGCGGATGATAATCTTTTTGCCACACACCCTCGTCAAGCTTAGTATATCCAGCTGCTTCTAAAATGGGTTGAAATACATTATTCCATTGTGTGGAGTTGAGTCCTCCATCTGCTTCAGGATAATCTTCAGAACGCTCGGCTATGTCGCAAATAGACTTGTTTAACGCATTGGCTCTATGCTGTAAGTATGCGCGCATACTGGCATATAGCTTACGGCCAACAGCCACCCCTTTCAAATCATCTGTATTTCGTAACAGCTTAGCCACACCCATATCAGACTTTAAACCTTCCTCTTCATAAATATGTATGTATCCTTTATACGCAATCTGGCTATTCCAGGATACGTAAAAACGAATGAGCTCTTCCCCTTGAGCATTATGGTGTTCGCGAGAAGCCTCAATAAAAAATTCATGTCCGCTGGCTTCAAAAGAAAATTCTCCATATTCCCCCGCTTTTTCAGCATCTCTAAATGGAGTGTCACGTTCAGTCCAATTAAATGATCTAAAATCCATTAGTGCTTTAGGTGGATTAAACTGTCTTCGTTCTAATTGCATTATAATATGTTGATTGTATGATATATCCTTCTGTAGTATATCAAGATTTTCGTCACTGTAAATAAATTAGGGGGTGTTGAGAAAAGGAACGAAGGAAACGATAGTGGGCGGCGCGGGAGACACGTTTTTAAACTTTGTACTAGTTGGTAGAGGTTATGGGACGATTTTTGAACTTTTAGCTATGTTTGAAATGCGTAGTGCTAGATTATCAATAATTAAACGCATTAATTCTTTTGCATACACTTCATCTTCATCATTAAACCAAATGAGGCCTGGCGTGATATTGCCCTTAATAAAATATATATGTCCGGTGCTGCTCTTGATAAAATCTAAAGCATAAAAACCGTCGTTAACTGGTAACTGATCATTAATGTTCTTGGCCATACGTAATACACCTTTAGGAATATTGGTCAACGGTACATATACAACCGTGCTTCCACTACTTGCATTTGCTTTAAATTCCCCAGGCTTGGGAATTCTTATATAACACTGAGTTATTTTTCCTGAGCAGACAATTACCCGTAAATCTATATTACCGCGAAGCTTTGAAAATTTAAAACCAGATGCAGTAATTAGAGGTTGAAGTATATACAATATTGATATGTCGCGGTTACCAATACTCTGTAATTTAGTATCATTTGTAACTTTAAACACATTAGCACCGCCTGCTCCATATTGATCTTTTAATACATATGAATCTGTAAAGTCTCCTGGATACTCATGAACTATCATTTTATTATGCAATTTCTCTTTAGCAGCTATAATGCCAACGCCAGATTCAACGGATATTTTTACGGTGGGTATTGCAAATTCAGTAAACGTTTTATATGTTTTTAATTTATTGTCGAACACCTCACGAATACGCTGATTATGAAAGAATATATATTCATTATTATTCGAGCGTAATTTTGTATTAAATTTCGCATTATATGTTTCTAGATTTGAAAACTTATCAAAAATTATTTTCGTACTCGCTGTTTTATTTATTAGCTGCCATTTTTTGTTATACACCCATACTGCGGAAAATTTCCCACTATCAGTGATATCATACGTACTGACAAATGCAGCGCGTAGACCAATAGTTTTACAATAGCCTAAGAAATATTCATAACATTCATTATATGAATAATGTCCACCATTTTTTGAAAATGGTGACTGCTCAGTATATTCTGTATCACTAGCCCCCTCAGCAATAAATCCATCATACACGATTACTGCATCAAATTCTTCGACCTCTTCCATACGCATTCCGTTACAAATAAAAATACTAGCAGCCCTATACTGTTTACAACAAAAAACACCATGAGCTAAATGTGATCTACCAATATGGTAACTCTTAAATTGTACTTATGCAGAACAATGACTATCTGCAAACATAGAGCACAATATGCATTCGAAAACAGTATAGCGTAAAACGGCTTAAAAATCAATGATGCGGTGTTATTGGGAGGAATTTCGAACTACTTCTTTCGATATGGCGCCATAAATTCATCATATATTCTCTTTAATTCATCCTTAAAAAAACCAGATGGATCTTCAACGTTTTTATACAAAAAAATATCCAAGGTACGCTTAGCCTTCGCAATATTAGTACCAATATGTTTTTCAGATACATCAAATTCAATGTTATCCATATCGCCAACTACAAAATCTAACTTAACATCATCTTCTGAATCATCAACTAGAATAAAGTATGCATCTGAATCAATAAGCATCCTCTTTTCTCCTGTCTCACGTGCATGCTCTAAATATGTCCTTACAAAATCTTCAAAACCTGGTAATGCTATTATCTTTGGTTTGTTAAAATCAGACAATCTGGAACCTTCCGTGTTCGTTCCAATACATGTTATATCATCACTATGTGCAAACGTCATTAATACACTCTTTTTGTCCTCACTTATTCTATACGTAGGTAATACTTTTGCACCAAGCTCCTTGGCTCGTGTATGATTATTAAACGCAGAAACAGCCTTTTCTTCAGGACTACGTTTACCACCCCCAGAAAGAGGTCTTTCATTAAACTTCTTCTGAATAAAACGCCTTTCTTTTCCATTAATACTAGCTGTGACATCAAAAATATCTCCATAAAGTCCGCCGCTAATTCGTTGCTCATTCAGTATCTCTACGGAGGTTGATTGTTCTGGCTTTTTGTAGAATCGTTCTGTTCTCATCATGAAAATATCCTACCATATGGCGAAAGAATAATAAATCACGTTTTTAACAAGACTTCATTGACATTGGATTTTTCGAACATAGAAGCCGTTAACAATAGCGGCTTAGGAGGTGTAGGGGTAGCAGGATTCGGTGCCCGGGGTTAGCGGTCGCGTGCCGCTGGCACCCGCCCGATCGCTCGATTACATCTCGCTTCTAACCCTTCTCATCCTGTACCCCAAATAAAAATACCTCAGCCTAATGGCTGAAGTATTTTCATGTGCAGGGGTAGCAGGATTCGAACCCGCGACGCCTGGTTTTGGAGACCAGCGCTCTGGCCAGCTGAGCTATACCCCTAATTTGCACTGCTATAGCGCGATGATTACTATATCAATTCTACACAAAAAGTAAAGTGAAGATAGTAATGAATTTCCTCAGGAAACGACTTCAGATGTACGATGTCTAACGCCCTGAGCCCTGGATAGGGTGAGACCTTCATGATCAACCCCTGGGTATTTTAGTAATTATTATGATTGTCTATGCCTACTGCACTATACTACCAATGAGATAGTTTTCTTTTAAGGCCTTTGCAACTGGAGAGTGAGTACCTTCACCACCCCGACTATTAAACATCTCTGTTGCATCTACGCCACAACCATTCAGTATAGATTTTTTTCCTGGATGTATATCTACATAATCAGTTACATCATACACCTGATCATCAATAATCATCCAACAGTCATCCGCAGTGACATGCTTAGCAACTTAAGCTTCAGTGAATTCACTCTCGATAACCACATCCGTTATTGAATCAGATGAAGTATTTACATTCTCGTTAGCATTCGTGTTGGTAGTAGTATCTGTTGTTCGAGCACAACCAGCTAATGCTAGCAATAATATACTACAAAGAAGTAATAAAAATTTCTTCATGCACACTACTTGCTAAAAAAATTATTTAATCTCCTTATGTGGCATATGTTTACCACATTTAGGACAATGTTTCTTCAATTCAAGCTTACCAGCTTGTTGAAGTTTTTTCTTATTCTTCTGCGTATAGTAATTGATGCTCTTACACTCCTCACACTGCATCTTCGTTAATCTATCTTGTGACATATTCTATATATATTCGGTTAATTGACTTGAACTATAGTATCGTAATTGTTGAATAAAATCAAGTGGAGCCACCTCGGGGACTCGAACCCCGGACCAATAGTTTACAAAACTACTGCTCTACCAACTGAGCTAAGGTGGCGTATTTATTACGTTTTTGCTGTTAATTCAGCAAAGGCCAGATGCCACATGTTATAGAGAAACGTATTTTTAATACCTCTAATAACCAGGCCAACAGTGAAAAGAACTAGTAGAGCGAGAGCAATGACTATTCCTGCTCCAACCCAACCTGTCGAAGTATATAAAATAAACCCTAAAATGGCAAGTGGTAACGCAATAAGTAGTATAATGCCGAAGGTCACAAACCCAACAACAATACGAACGAGTAATTCGAGCAGGAATACAACAATACTATCACTGAGGTTATTTTTGAATAGTTGCCAACCTTTTTTTAGACTATCAATTATTTTCTCGTCATGAAATACAACATATTGAGTAGCATATGCCATCACGGTACGAATAATACCTCCAGTTGGTAGGGCTAGTATCAATAAGATAATCACTACAGGAATTACGATAATTAATCCTATAATCGTAATCGCTAGCAATATAAGTGGAATCGCAATGATGAGGCCAACAATTCCTAACGCAATAGATACCAATACGTGCAATCCAAGTACCGGCCAGAACTTTTTCCAGCCACCCTTCATCATGTCACCAAAACGCACTTTTTCTTTGCCTTGCCGAGCTTGATCGGCACCATAATATAATCCACCAATTGCGATGTAATGCAGAACAGCTGTTATAACGATAAGCAAAAATACAAGTACACCCAGAATTAGAAATGACCACCAAAACTGGAAGAAAAAATCTGCTACATCAAATCCAGAACCGAATACTTCATTTACTGAAGAATCAAACTCTTCGGTTGAAATATCACCGCTTGGAATATTGAAACTACCTCCGCCGCCAGCAAGAATCATCATGCCAAGCCACCACATAGATTTGTGTTTTTTGGTGGTTTCAAAGGATTGTCGTAATAACTTTCCGTATTCCATATATCATTGCTTGCCCTCCGAAGGAACGCAGGAGGGTGGGCAGGGAGGGTCCGCCTACGTCACCTACCAGTGACTTCGGAGGATAAAATTCGTTTATAGAGAAAACTTTTTCCCGATCCTTTTTTAAAGTATTTTTCTAAATCTACAGCAGCTACTTTATTCTTTACAGCAAAATAAGCTTCAAGCTCTATTTTACCACGCTTTGCTGTATTTGATACCATGCCGCTGCGATACTCACTTAAGCGTCTTTGAAGATTGTTAGTAAATCCGACGTACAAATATCCATCGCGCTGACACCGTAATACATACACATAAATATATGCATATTCATGGATTAATTGTTAAGGATCGGACGCCTATGATTCAAGCCCAGTTTTGAGGGCCTGCCCTCCGAAGCTCCGAAGGAGCGCAGGAGGGTGGGCAGGGAGGGATTCGAACCCCCGTAGACCGAAGTCGCCTGGTTTACAGCCAGGTGCAATTGACCACTCTGCCACCTACCCAAGATCAATTTGTGCCAAAGTACTATACCATTTTAGAAAATTTGGTCAAGTTATTGTTTTAATACAAGTGATATATGTTATACTGCTATTAACAGTCTTTCTATCATTAAATCTTTTTATCATGATTAAACGAATGAGTATATTGGCCTCTACATTGTTTTTAGGTCTATCTATCGGAGTACAATCTGTTCACGCTGTAGCCGGCGTAGACACCAATCCAATTAGTGATGTCACAATAGACGCCACCTTCTTAGTTACCGAAACTAATTCAACCTACACCGTTGAATTTACACTTGATGAAGATTTAGACCCGGCAGACTTTGAAAAGACTGGAACTATTACCACTCCACAAATCACATTTTTTGCCACATTTGAAGGTAACGATAATGCTGGCAGTAATATCAATTTTAGTAATGCGATTGGGAATGTAGATGACGTTTTGAGTACCTATGTATTGGGTATGACCTTCCAAGATGATAGCTTTGTATTAGAAATGAATAGCGGCGATACACTACCAGCTGGCACCTATACCATTACGCTTACGGGAGTAAATTCGCAAACCATTAATAATGGTTTTCAATCTCATCAAATTGGCGCAGCAATTTTTGGATTCCTAGGGACAGATGATTATTGTGGAAATCAATATGATAGAGCCAATGATGAATTCTTATGTACAATGAGTGCACCCTTCTTATTACAAAATGATGATTGGGCTGATAAATTTGGTAAGCTTGTTGTTAAGAAAGTAAAAAAACGGAAAGCTACTATTGATTGGCAATATTCTAACTACTGGGGCAACGCTGATAAAATTAAAATACAATTACGAAAACGCAATGGTAAACTTGTAAAAAACTTTACTATTAATCAAAATCAACTGTATATGGGGAAAGAAAATCTTACGATTTCAAAAAAGTATTTGAAAAAAGGTAGGAAATATAAAGTACGAGCCAAATCCTATTACAGCACCGGTGATAAAACAACCTGGGGTAAGTATAAAAAATTCAAAACTAAGGGTAAGAAATAATTATTCTACGATAGCCGTTACTTGACCCAATATACTAGTCACTGGCAATACTCCAAAAGCACGACTGTCGTTACTATGATCTGCATTGAGTCCGCGCACTTCCACTTGATTATCATGAATCGCGTGTACATACTTAACTAAAACCCTATCTACCTGAAGGGGGTGTTGCACTAATACAACATTCCATTTTTGAATAGTGCAATTACTAATATGCTCTACTAATACAAAATCCCCTGCCTTGAATACAGGCTCCATTGAATGCCCCGAAACTTGATAGCGTTTGCGTTTACGAAACAGCCAGAGTAAAAATTCTCTGGCTGTAATCTTGTATCGATTTCTCGTAATAGAACTATGCACTGGCAACTACCCAATCAACATTTTTACCCTTAGCCTTCCAAAACATTGTATGCACCTTTTCAACAGCCTGCATGAGTTCTTCAGCATGCTGCACACTTACTTCATGTTTACAGGCTGATGTAAGCTTGGCTGCTTTCCAAAATACATCATGTAAGTCTGGAAATTTTTCTAAGTGCTCTGGTTTAAAAAAGTCTGTCCATAATACCAAGAGATGTTCCTTAGTTTTATAGGCCTCATCTTCTTTGATAAGAATATAGCGAGTGAGCGTGTTCTGGTAATGCAGCATCGCTTCTTTATCAGAGGAATCTGGCATTTCTAGCTCTACGATTTTCTTCGTCATAGCCAACACCGCTTCGGCAGCCACCCGAGCTTGAGCTGGATCGTATACTCCACACGGACCATCACAATGGGCGTGCACTTGTGGTGCAGGAGCGATTGTATTCAACATTCTTAATAACTGCTTCATAATAGTTGTAAATATATGTAATTAATCTGTGTGCATTGTAACTTTCCTGCGTCGCTTAATCGCTACATATATAACTGTAAACGCAAATACTAGACTAATAATAGGAACGGCATGCTCCAGATTAATTAGATAGTGAATGAAGGACTCAGCCTCTTGATCAACAACCCCATGACCAGCATCAGCATTGACAATAATTGGGGCCATTAGTGCGATAGTACTTGCTATGTATATGTGTTTACGCATAAATAAAAATATTAATTAATTTTAAGTAATTCAACTTCAAATTTCAACGTTGCATTTGGTGGAATCGGTCCTACTCCTCGATCGCCATAAGCTAAATCGGGAGCAATAATTAATGTACGCTTTGTTCCTACCTGCATTCCAGCCACTCCACGATCCCATCCTTCAATTACTTGTCCAGCTCCTAGATTAAAAATAAACGGTTGCTTACGCTCTACTGAGCTATCAAAAACGGTACCATCCTCTAAATATCCTGTATAATGCACGGTAACTTCGTTACCTGGAACAGCGAGATCACCTTTACCTGCACTCTCATTAAGATGATGTAAACCTTCGGTAATTTTTGTATATCCTGTTAAATCAAACATGACATTGTATTAATTATTTATGAAATCCATTGAAAATCTTCGTCGGTTGGACAGCATGGCACATCTTCATTGGTAGTAGTTTGCGAAAGGATAAGCCAACCCATAAGACCACCAATTATAAGAATCGCTACAACGATCATGATAATCATTTTGATACCCCCGTATTGTTCCACTCTATTCATACCTATAGTATAGCAATACTAATCCTTTTTTTGAATACGTAGTAACGAACCGGTAATAATCACAGCCGCAATTGTTTGCATCACTATCAAGGCAAGTTTTCCATATACAGGCGTATTGGCAGCATAAAACTGAATAGGGCCAATATATGAACCTAATGCAGTCACTACAGCAATAATCAGAAACCACCGTTGCGGACGTGTGGTCCATTTTAATAATTCTACATAAATAATGACTGCAGCTACTGCTGGTATAAGCGTTGCGGATATAGTTGCCAAATACGGCACTTCATACAAAGCTCCATTCGGTCCGCCTTGAGGAATAAGTAAAGTGATATCCAATACATTTACAATCAACCACTGCACAATAGCATTAACACCTGCAGCGATAATACCCGCTACAATACCAGCGGACATTACGCGTTTATACAAAGCTTTAGAGATTGGTAGTTCTTCTGTCATCGCAGCTTAGTATACAGATATATTCCATTAATGCAACACTCATAGCGCCTCTCTTCTAATGTGTTAACCCGTACTAGTTATCACTAAGTAATACTGATAACTAGTACGGTGAGCAGACCAGCTGTCACCGCGAGATGCTGGCTTGCGCCAGCGCACCCTAGTACGCTTCAACGTCGCCCGGCTGGAGAGTGAACTCCAGAGCCAGATCGTACTCCGGCAGGATAACCACCACGATGTCGTCGTCGGTTCCTCCCAGATCGTAGAGCGAGTCCACAGTCAGTTCATCCGGCACGTCGAGCTCAGTGAGGTCGGCCGAGTTGTCGGCGCAGTACGCCACAACCTGCCACTCATCGCCCTCTTCGTCGGTGATGGTCCAGTTACCCACCTCTTCCCAGTCGCTGGGAATCGGCGGAGCCTCGCTCTCGATGTCGTACTTCGCGTCGTCGATGAGGCCCACTAGGGCACGCTTCAGCTCTTCCATGGCTTCTCCGGGGTATACTTTACCAAATCGGCAAAGGGATGGTCTGCTCTCAACCTCCGCTAGCTATCCTAAATATAACTACCAGCGCAGATAAAAAGCCTTAACGATAATAACGTTAGTAAATAATGAACAAATAGTCAATTATAAAACAAAATACCGCTCGATTATTTCGAGCGGTATTTGTACCTGTTAATGACTTCTGCTTATAGTGCAGAGGCCGCTATAATATCACCATATGGGACAGCTTCTTCTTCAGTACTTCCAGCGAATTCATATTCAACATATACCCGTCCGGCATCAGTATCAATACTAGATACAGTTGCCTCGTCCATAGCGCCAAATAGTGGAAACATTACTGCGTCACCAACCTGCACATCTGGAATAATTGGTAGTGCCACGGCATCTGCCTTTTCAACTACATCCATTACTCCTGCAAAGCCAATTACAAGTAACTTGCCATCAGCCTCATTGATAACTTGATAATGATTCCAAACGCCATTATTATCTACAGCTACAGCTGTGCCTGGTTGATATGGGGTGTCTAGTGTGATAAATGAATCAGCTTCCAATTCTTCACTAACCTCCGCTATTGGAGTTCCATCTGAAGTTGTAGCAGGATTATCCAATGCAATGTCTAAATATAATACTTCTGGAGTGGCTGGATTTGTTGCATCAACAACGTAACCACGCTGCATCCCAGAACCAGATTGCCACCATGTAAGCACCACATCACCTACTGCAGCCGTTTCACCTGCAGGCAATGCAACCATCATTGCATTAGGCATTTGTGCAGAATCAATTACTTCTGTAAGTGTGGATTCTACAGCGCCAACTTCTTCTACTGTTGCGCTGTAATAAATGAATGTGGAATTATCGGCACCTTCAACAAATGCTTCCTCTACCCATTCAGCCGGGGGAGCTAATACATACTCACCAACCTTAGCTGTTGTTGCTGTAGCTGGAAAATCAAATGGCACCTCACCTGGCTCAGCCACTACTGTTACTGCATCACCATCTCCTTCGCTATCGTTAGTGTTAGCGTTAGTAGTGTCTGTAGAATCATTCGTTGTTGATTCTGAAGCATTTGTATTGGATGTTGTTGTTTCAGACGATGTACATCCTGCCCCAATAAGGGTGAAGCTAGCAACTAAGAAAGCGCCAGCGAGTACTAACTGTTTTTTACGCATACTATATAGTATAGTTAATTATAAATTGACTTCAATGCAGTATAGCAAATTATTGCTTAGTGATCGAGTGAAACGCATGATAGTATACATCTATTATGTTATCCCACACCCACTATCTACAACAACTAAAGCTTTTTTAAGCACTCTTTTTTGTGTAGTACAGTGTGAAGTACGGAACCTCGTTCCATACTTTTTTTGTAATTGCCCTACGTTCTAATGGATAGTTCGCAAGAAGCTTTTGAATCTCTTCGGGGCTAGAATACCTATAGTATCGTTTAATATTATTACGCTCAATCTCCCCCTCAAAATCACCGTGGCGCATAGTTATAGCCAGTACACCATTATTATCCTTTAATAACTCAATAACATGGTGTAGAGATTTAATAAGTGCCCCTTTATCCATATTGTGCAAAGAGCTACATGCCCAAATTGCATCAAAGGGCTCTTCAGGAGAGTACTCATCCATTGCTGAGCACACAAACTGTACATTCTTCATGTTATCAGCGCTACTACGGGCCCGCTCTATCATTCCCGGAGATAGATCCACGCCAGTAACAGCATATCCCATCTTGGCGAACTGAATACTATGCATACCACTACCACAACCAAGATCAAGAATAGTTTTTACGGAATGCTCTTTTAGTAAATCAAAAAATGGTTTATTAATCTGTAGCAAATCATCGCCAAGAACCATTAGGTCGTCCCATAACTTGGATTCTTGATTATAACTATCTTTAATTTGCTGTTGTTTCATGCTGATTAGTGTATCATATAAATACAAGAGAGCCGCTTGATGCGGCCCTCTATGAATTCTTACCCCCTCTAGGTTATTATTTTTGATGCTGTTGACCACCATGTCCTTTAAAATCTGGACGATCTGGATGCAACTCCTGCATAAGCTCATGTGCAGCCGCTCTATCTCCTGATTCCATGAGTTCATGCGCTTCACTATGTGATTCAAAGCTTTCTTCTGATGTAATATCATCAATTTTTTCTTGATCAATTCCCTTTTCCTCTAGTTCTTCAGCCATAAATGTAGACCAACCTTCGTAATCATCATTCTCAAAGTACTCTACCATCTCTTCTCTATGCTCACCTTTCATTCCATGTGAACCCTTACCAATTCTTCCTCTTTCTCCCATATGCTCTTCACGCTCCTCTTCTCGTAATTCTTGCAATCCATCTTCACCAGATTCTTCATATACTGCTACGATTTCGTTAAAGTGTTCTTCGGAAGTACTTTCAGCAATCCGCTCCTCCATTTTTTCTACCATATGCTCTGGTGCATTTTCTAACAGCGCAGATGGCCGAGCTTCTTCAATTGCCGTTACCCAAGAATCATAGTCGTTAGCTGCGATGGCATCGATGATGGTTTGTTTTTGCTCATCGGTGATCTGCGGTTTCTGCATGTGGCGAAGACCAAATCCACGTTTTACTGTATCTTCTACTACTGTATCTGAGGTTGTGTCTGTGGCGGAGCCTTCTTGAGCAGAGGCAGAGGTAGCTCCAGCTGCTAATGCAATTCCTAAACCAGTTGCCGTAAGTGTTAGTAAACGTTTTTTATTCATATGCGTATAGCATTAATGTAATGCTTAGTTATATATTAGTTGCTTTTTATAACAGGCCTGTCACTAAGTACTACGCAGGCTATACGTATTTTCTTTCACTATATAACTATTAGCCTTATTTAACTTGATGATTGTGCTGAATCTATAAGTGTAAGGGCATCCTGAAATGACATTGCTTTCTTTACACGCCCACCTTGAATGAAAATAATTTCATCAGCTGATTCAATAGTATTAAGGCGATGCGCAATTACCACCATAGCTATATCATTACGTAACTGTTCTAAAATATGATTCAATTGCTTCTCGGTTACCGTATCTACATTTGCTGTAGCTTCATCAAGAATAAGTAGCTTTGGCTTACGAATTACCGCTCGCATAAACGCTACCAACTGCTGCTGCCCCAAGCTTAATGAATCACTATCTAAATTTACCTCAGTAGCCAAGCCTTCAGGAAATTTTTCAAGAATAGTGCCTAGCTGCATTTCGTCAATAATTGCGCTTAACTTCTTCTCGTTATACCCATTGGTAAATTCTGGATGACCCATCGCAATGTTCATGCCAACACTTCCAGAAAATAATACGGGATCTTGCAGAATAAATCCTACCTCCTTGGCTATTTCCTCTGGTGTGTAACCACGAATATCCTTCCCGTTTAATAGAATACTTCCTTCCTGTACATCGTATAAGCGCATCATTAATGCAGCGGTAGTAGATTTACCACCGCCGGTTGGTCCCACCACGGCAACTGTAGTGCCGGGCTGAATACAAATGGTTGCATTATGTAATACATATTTTTCTGAATCATATCCAAATGACACATTATGAAACTGCATGATTGGCTCATCGCACTGCTCGGTGGCCACTATTTTTTCTGGCTCCAGTACTGGTAAATTATTTTTTAGCGACAATAGAATCACTAAGCGCTTCCAAGCGGCGATAGATTTTTGTACATTAGCCCATAACGATGCAATGATGCGCAATGGTTCAAAAAATCTTCGCGCATAGGCAAAATAACTTACTAACAATCCAATGGTAATAGCATCTTGCCCCAATAAATACAAACCATATATAAGAACAACAATTTGCGTAATCTGTCCGGCAAATCTATATAGTGGAGCAATAATACTATTAGCGATTCCGGCCATACGAGTTGCTTTGTATACCACTTGGCTTTGCTCCTCTAATGTAAAAACAAAGTAGTCGCGCCGCCCAAAAGCTATTACGGCTTTCATATTTTCTATCTGCTCTTGTACGTCCGCCGAAAACTCACCGGCCGTATCTAAACTCTTTTTATTTAAACGCTGCAGAATTGCGTTACTTACCCGTGTGATGATAAATAATCCAACCGCTACACTTAATGTGGCTATTCCTAAACGCGGGTTAAGAATAACCATAAATACACCAATGCCAAATACGATGAAAAAACTACTTAATAAACGAACCAGTGTTTCTGCGAATAATGAATTAATAGTATTTGCATCGGTAGTAATACGCGCTACTAAATCTCCCGTTTTATTACTATTAAAAAATGCAATTGGTAAAAACTGGATCTTTGAAAATAATTTCTGGCGCAATCGATATAATACCCGCCGCCCGATGCGGCCCATTAACTGAATATTGGCATAGCGCGTTAATCCAATAATCATATATACGCCAATTAATCCTATTGAGATTTGTACAAGTAACTCATAGTTATTTTCCATAATAGCCACATCTACTGCTTGACCCAATAAATATGGTGCCAGCACTTCAGCAGAAGCGTTTAGTAGTATAGTAACCCCGGCAATTCCTACACGCCTCCACTCCGGCTTCATAAATGGCCTAAACCCTTTGAATGCCTCCCAAAATGAAATTGCCTCTGTGTTGTTGTCTAAACGATAATTCATGATGATAATCCATTTTCAGTATTTTGCTGTGATTCTGCAATTTGCTGATATTCAAATGAGTGCTTCATTAACTCGTCATGCGTACCAGTAGCTAACACTTCTCCTTCCATTAATACAATAATATGATCGGCATCAACGATAGATTCTATAGTTTGGCTTACCACAATTCGGGTTTGATGGGGAAACGCTTCTGTGAATCGATCACGAATACGCTTATTTGTTGCCATGTCTACCCGGGCTATAAAATCATCTAGTAATAATATGTCTGGCTTATGCACTAACGCACGAGCTAAACTTACCCGTTGCTTCTGACCACCTGATAAATTTGTACCACGCTCACTTACAATAGAATCTAGTCCATTCTCTAAGCCTTTAGCAAATTCCTCCAGGTCGGCTACGTGTAGTGCCTGCCAAATATCCTCATCCGGAATAGAATGTCCGAGTGCAATATTATCTCGCAACGATCCCTGAAAAATAACATGGCCTTGAAATACCATACCAGTATGCAAGCGCCACTGTGCCCGATCGATATCATTAAATTGAATATCATCGATACGTAACTCACCTTCATCTGGCTGAATCAAACCAAGTAGCATATACAACACGTGCGTTTTACCAGCGGCCGTGGGCCCAATAATGGCTGTATATTTACCGAATGGAATATCAAATGATACGTTACGCAATATTGGCTTCTTATCAATCATAAACGATACATCTGTGAAGGAAATAGTATCACGCATTGATGGCACTACCGTTCCACCCTCAATAACCGGTACTGCGGTTAATACGGTTTTCATTCTAGAAAATGCTACGCCAGCACGTATAAATATATTACTCACGAAACCTAATATAAAAATAGGAGTAATCAAGCCAGCTAAATATGTATAAAACGCTGTAAACTGCCCAATAGTGAGCTGATCATGCAGCACTTTCCAACCACCGTACCATATAACAACTACTATGCTGATGCTGGATAGTACATTTAATAATGGAAAAAAACTTCCAAAGGTTGCTAATAAACGATAACCAATATCACGAGCTTCTCTATTGGCACCATCAAAATTAGCATCAAGATGTTTCTGTGCGAATAATACTCGTACAATAGTTGATCCAATAATTGATTCTGAAATCACTTTATTCAGCCGATCGGTATTGCTGCGTAATTCTTGAAATAACTTACGAATCCTTCGCATAACCACTTGAAACACAATAATCAATATTGGCATGGTGGCTAATGCTGATAGTGCTAATTTTACATCAATAGTAAATAGCATAATAGCACTACCAACAATCATAAATATTGCTGAAAGAATAGTTACAAATCCCTGAGAAATTACTACCTTTACCTCATCTATATCGGAGGTGAAATTTGTAAGTAATTTAGCAGACGAATGTTTCTGAACAAATGCGTATGGTTGCCTGGCTAATGATTTTGCTAAAGCCGATCGTAAATCTACTGCTAAATGCTCGGTAACGGTTGTGCCAACAATAAGTTGAATAACACTGGCCGCTAAACCAATAACAACAATTACTGATAGAAATATCAGTGTGCTATTTGGAGAAAATCCTTCTACCACAAACTGATCAATGGATTTACCAATTGTACCTGGAATAACTAGCGCGGCTCCACTACTCACAATACCTAAAAGAAATAGGAGTACGATCCAAATGCGATACGGTTTAATATATGGCCATAATTCTTTCATGAAAAGCTAGTGTAGCACACACCCTATATCAATGTCATGCAAGTACTACAAGAGAAATTGCATAGCATTGGGCAGGGCGGCAGCGTGAATCCGAAAACACACGCTGCGCGCGACCAGCTCCGCCCGAAGGCGAAGTGGTGCTCTGCCCCGGTTCAGAACCATATGTATCCGATGCACATCAAGCGTATTTATGCTTACTCTAGATCGAGCTCTAAAAACGTAATTATACTATTCGCCACGCCCTCGGCGACAATATCGGCTTGATTAATAAGAAAATCTTGATCAGCCGCATTTGTAAGAAAAGCGGTTTCTAATATTGCCGCTGGTGTTTGTGGATGAATTGAATGTTCATATTTCAACCAGTTAAACCCATAATAATAGCGCATGGCTCGTGTAATTCTTCCAGACCGTACTAAGCCGGTAGCTGCCTGATATTCAGCATTAATAACACCCGATAATTCCTGGCTGGCTGGAGTTAATGAATAGCCAGACCGTGATACAGAAAAACCATGAGCAGCCCGATTCTCGCTACCATCGGCATGGAGTGCAACAAATGCATCAGCTGTATAGTTAGGTGGAATAGTAGCTGGTAATAACTCTATTTCCACATCATATGGCTCAAGTAATTCTGCGGTCTTCTCAGCAATAACCAGCATAGCTTCAGGTTCGGTTACTCCACCACCGTGTGAACCTAAGCTACTGCCACGTAGTGAATCCAATTCATCGGGTAGTTCATTATTTTTCCAATGACCAATCTGTAGCGCTACCCGCGGTGTGGCACTACTTAGTATACTTGGTTGGAATAGTTGAGTTTTTGCATAGGCCACTGAATTTACTACGTACGTAGTTACTCCTACTGTAAGAATAGTAATAGCAAATCCAATAACTAGAGCTGTATATTTAGTGTTCTTCATATATATTGGCCATATGAGCCAATACGGAATCTACACTACATTGCGTACAATTGCAAATCTATTTTACAGTGATAGCCGTTACCATTCCTGACTCTGCGTGTTCTAGAATGTGACAATGATTTGCCCATGTCCCTTCATCTAATGGCACCATACCAACATCCACCGTTTCTTTTCCGTTTACAAGCACAGTATCCCGCAAATACCCCTCATTTACTAGTGCCCCATCTTTAGCGAGTACTTTAAAGAATTGTCCATGAAGATGCATTGGATGAAGCCGACCTGAATTGTTCGTGAAGCGAATTTTTACAAACTCACCTTTCTCAAATTCTGCTATCTCTCCATTAGGATACACCTCTCCATTCATTGTCCACACTATACCCGTATCTGTGCGTTCGGCATCTAATACGTATTCGTAATCAACTGGCTCATTAGTGGCATTAACCCAGCTTGATACATCTGTAGCAATAGGATACTCAAAATCCGGAGTAGCTACAGTATCACCCATATCACCAACAACAATTTTTCCAAGTGTATTTATATTACGGGTATAAGTATCGGTTATGACAATAGTTTTTCCAGCATACGTTTGTGGAATACTAATATCCACATCTATCCGATTACCCGGAGCTAGCTCAAACCCGTTTGCAGACATTACCCCCGCTACCTTCATTCCATCTACCGCTATTAACGCAGCGTCAAGCCTACTAAAATCCGGAGTGTACACTCGCCCATTGGAAACATTTACCAAGCGTAACCTAATGCGTTCACCAGGTTTTACAGATAATTGTTCATCACTACTTCCATTTACAGTAATTACATTTCCCCAACGGCCATCGTGCATCAAATCATGGTTGGTATTAAACGCCTCATTGAGCTCGCCCGTCTCTGTAATGCGCCAATCATCCACTACCCAAGTAACGTCTTGTGAATATTCTGGATCAGCTGGATCTTCTACAATTAACGTTCCGTACAATCCCCGTTCTACCTGTTCACTTGTACGTACATGTGGATGATACCAAAATGTACCAGCGTCTTTTGGTGTAAATTCATACACAAATGATTCTCCTGGCTGAATTGGATCCTGCGTAACCCCAGGAACACCATCCATTGCATTAGGAACGCGTACTCCATGCCAATGAATGGTGGTTTCTTGCGGAAGATCATTTGTAAAATTCACACGCACAGTATCACCAAGCTCCACTCGCAGCTCTGGTCCTGGCACTTCACCATTATAGGTAAATCCATCAATTTCTATACCCTCCGCTAATGCGTACGTAGTTTGTGATGCTGTGATATCGAATTCTTTTACTACTCCCGTGGCATTACTCGCTTCCGAGTAATTTACAGAATACCCATTATCACTTTCATAATTTTTCTTTTCCTTCTCTACGCTGTAGAGATAGCTAAGTACTAGCCACAGTATAGCCGCTACGATTAATATGATTATGCGTTTTTTCTTAGTATTCATACGTTCGTCCAATTCAAGATTAATATCTCATTTATCATTGCTCTTCAAGTATTACATTGTTAGATGTGCTGTCGTTTCACCCATTAACACGTATATACTTAGCCCTGTAATAATTAGGCCGAGTATACCATAGATCAACATAGTCGCATCAACCCGCTTTGATTTTCTGCTTAGAAAAGGCAGAAAGAATAGCGTAATTACAACAATGAGTGGCGCAAAGAGAATGGCTTTCATGCCCCACAGATTTTCCGTACCATAGATCCACAGTAGATACCACGGGGGCTTGGTAATTTCCAAGCCATTATATGCCTCACTAAATATTGGGGCAGGGATTGTAGCAAGAAGAAACGCCACCCCCCATAATACTCCCGAGGATATCGCAATCTGTTTTAGTTGAGGAAATTTACGCTTAGCGCTCACCGACCGTTGCTGTAAATACCTCCCAGTTTGCGAGAGTAATCTCCGGAATGACATAGCATATATCGCATGTACGCCAATAAGGATAAGAATAGCAATCGGAATGGCAATAGTATGAAGGATAAAAAAGCGTAACAAAGCAGTATCCCCTACACCAATAAATAGGGCGACATTTGCTATTATATTAGGTAGATAGTTGGTTGCTCCTACCCAAAAATGGGCATACGCTTCATAGCTCTCCTGGTCCGAACGCATAAAGGTTCCTAATAGCATTGCCGTAAGCACAAGCGCAAACATAACTAACCCAGTCCAGTAAGCAAACAACTTTTTCTTATCTGAAATCTTCGTAAGCACAACTCGCGTCATATGCACCACCAATAGCACTAATAGCATATCAGATGCCCAATAATGCAGGTTGCGAATGTATCCAACTATTGGACTATCGGCCATAGCTTGAATACTTTCGTAGGCTAATCCCGGAAATGGAATGTACCATAACGATATAATGGCACCAGTAATAGTTATTAGCGCTAATAAGCTTACGACCATTGCACCAGTGAGATAATTCAGCCGCTGTATTATGCGTACAATCTTATTCTGTTCTCCAGGATTTAACCACACCAATGCAACTATAAGCAATACTAATATACCAAGTATAATCACGGTAATAATCGATCGCTGATTTTCTGCATCAACTATCGCATGATTGTTCATTTTAACTTCCTCCAGGATTTTTCCACCACCAATATTCGTCTGAGAGGATGATGAGAAATTGGTCCCAATTTCTACGGGAGCATGCAACATCGGTTGACTCGTGGAACTCGCATCATCTCCTCCGTGAGCAGAACTTGCTAAAGGTAAGGCTAGCACTGTACTCAATAGTACAATGCTAGCTAATAATAGATGTATCTTCATATTAGGTTTTGCGTGTATGATACACTTTTCTATATAGGACAAAACCCATAATTCCCGTAACAGCAATTATTATGTAGAAAGCTATATTACCGGTGCGATCACCTGGTGCAGGAGCAGCCTCTCCATAGGTGGCTATGATAGCCGCAGGTACATCAGTTGTTATTACGCTATTCATTACATCACCACCTATATGTGCAACTAATTGCTTACTAAATGCATCATTAGCTGATAAGCTGCCGCTATATATTTCATTTGCACCAAAGTATAAAGCAATACTGCTGTACTCACCAATTTCTAGATCAACATTTCCCTCACCACCCTGTAGGGGCATGGCAAACTCATATACCCTCCCATTGCTACTGTCGCGAGATGCTTGCAATAGATTTGATATTACCTGATCACTCTCTAGTGTAATACCCCGCATCATGCCGCCCAGAGATTTGATATGATAATCTTCCACACCGTTCACCGACAATAATTTTACATCCTTAAATTCACTAGCCATTCCATGATGGGGCGAAGCTTTTTGTAGTAATGCTATCCATTGCTTTGTATCAGTTTTTACAGCCCAATACATTGTATTATTTGATATAGTGGACCACAACTCCACTGTTCTACCGTATTGATCAATTTTAGTGTAGCCAGCATCACTCCATTCATTATTATTTATTACTCCATCAATTACTGGCGCATCACCCTGATTGATAACGAATTCTGAGTGAAATTGTGATAGATCAACTTTATTGTTCAGTAATTCTTCAGGATAATTACTAGGATTATATGTCTCTAATATTTTTGATGGCCCTCCACCACAACCTTCACCATCCCAAATATCTCCCGTAACTGCATCGATATGGATATCTAATGAGTTCGATTCATATTTTTGCGGATTGTTACCACAGGCGGTAACGCCCGGGCTGCTTTTGATTGATTCGTCAGTAATGTCATACATGTAGACGTAGCGGCCATGCTCGTATGCGAACGCGTGAAAGTCTATATGATTAGCATTAGGATAGTTTATACTAATGTATCGATCAGCGATCGCTTGAGCTAATTCTGCTTAAATAGTTATGATTTCGGCTTCAACATCAGACTCAAAATCCATTGCTAGCGGACTGCCGTCATTATGAGTCCATGCTACTAAACCCGATTCAGTGTTACCAATAGAAGCAGTTTGGCCACCGCACGCATAAGCGCTCTGCAGTGGCCAAATCAAACTTACGCCAACAACACCAAGTAAAGTGATTAAGCGTTTTTTCATAGTATTATTGGTTATAATAACTATCCCAGGCATTCTTACCGCCTTCTAGATCAACCACATTTGTATAGCCCATATCAACAAGCTCTTGCGCCGATCGTCCGCTCATGCTACCGGATCGACAATATACAGCGATTGGCGTTGTTTTATCTTTAGGCAATAACGTACTGGTAGATATTTGATTTTCTGGAATTAAGAGATCTGTGTCGGAAATATGTTCCTGCTGCGGCGTATGCACATCAATCACTACAACATCTTCAGTTGTGGAAATATAGCTATTAAACTCCTGTGGAGATAATAGTGTAGCTGTTTTTACAATAGACTCGGTTGAATCCACTACATCTACTTCATCCGTAGAAGAGCCTAGGCCTGTATACGCAATTAATGCGAGTAGCGCAAACCCAATGAGTAACAAGGCGACTAAGATAATGAATTGACTATTTGATTTTTTCATAAGTGATATTGTTAACAGCCGCCTACCATCTTTGGTACGGAAGCTGGTTCTAATTGACTAGTTACATCGGTTGCAGTTGTAGCTGAACTTACTGTACTCACCGTTGCTGCTGAGGCCCGATTTGTTGTAAGCATATATCCAAAATACGTATTAGATACTACAACTAATCCCAGTACTGAGAATTGAACGTATTCGAATACACTAAATTTTTTCTGTTTTTTTACTGGGGTTTGAGTACCAGTTTTTTTAGTGATTATTTCTTCGATATCTTGTGTTGAGCTCATAATAGAATAGTTATTTTTATTATTTTACGTTATTTATCAAATACGTTTTCTCATTGAACGTATTGTTTTTTATTTGTTTTAAGGCTTTTGCCGAAGCGTCATTTGGAAAATACAGTGACTTCCACGTAACTAATTCAGCTAATATCTCATCATTAGACATATCCGGATAAGCTTCTAATAGATAACGTGTAAGGCCACGCATCGCTTTTGAATGTGCGCAACCACAAGCGGCAACGCCATTATCATATACCAGCGTTTGTGCGCCGCAACAATACTCACAACTAATCATTAATCCGATGTTTATATATCGCGATAATACATCAGGAGCGAGAATTTGTGGATTTTGATATGGATCATATTGTCGCATCACATTCATGGCCGCCTCAGTCTCATCGTATGTGATGCCAAGGGCGCCACCATACATAGGTGGTACCCCGGTAGGTCTTAGCAGCGACCAAGCCTTTCCAATATTTTCCTCCGTCATTGGTAATTGTGCTAACTGACTAAGCGCTTCCATATTCTCTCCGCTAGGCATCATCTCGGCATGAGCTGGCATTGTATACACTAATAATCCATTCATGATAGAAGTAAGTCCGATAACCACTACGAGTAATGAGCTGATAATGGAAGAAGGGGTAATAGTATTCGCATGTTTCATAATTATTTAGTCTTCATGTGGTTCTTGTAATTTATATGCCTCGGGTCCTAAATCCAGATCAATTTCCGCCCAAATCTTGAATTCTGGAGCATCATCAATTTCTGGATCAGTTATTACAGCTATAGTTTTGAAGAATTTACCATCCGGTTCGTCATGTAAATTTGGATCAAATTCAACTGTTAGAGTTGTCGTATCTCCAGTTTCAAGATATTCATTACTAACGGAAGCAGTTGTACACGCGCAGCTACCAGGTACTCCAGTGATGGTGATGGGCTCAGATCCTAGATACGTCAGTTCAAAATCATGTGTGATAATACCTTGGCTTTGCTTTACCACCCCAAAATCATATTCTAGCTCCGAAACACTAAATACCTCTTCTGATTCCGATTCCTGTATCGATGTGCTGCTAGATGCGTTGGTTTCTGCTTGTTTTTTTTCATAATCCTCTTCTGAAAGAACCATGCCCGATGCCTTTATTTCAAGGATTGAACCATCCTTAACAGACTTGTCCGCTTCAGTGATATCTCCATCTGGTACCGCGCTAGTGGTAATGTATACTGAACGCTGAATTTCGCCGGTAGCTGTAGGGCCATGTGCTAGAGGATCAAATACTACATTTACTTCGAACGATTCACCTGGCTGCACAATACCATTCCAGTTTAATGCATTATTGTGCATACCAAATCGCCCACTGCTTGATTTCTCAGGAACGGAAATATATGCGGTTGTACACATACATGAAGTCTCGGCTGTTTTAATCACTAGCGGATCACTAGAATCATTCGTTAACGTAAACGTATGTTCTACATCTCCGCCCTGGATATTTATGTCTCCCCAATCATGTATAAGCTCTACATCTGTAGAAATAACTCCACTCGGCCAAGTAATCTCAGGATTAGGAGAACTTTGTAATACCGCCCAGGCAATAATTGCTACAATAGCAGCAATTATTGCGCCAATGACAATTTTTTTCATAGATAACAATAATTTAGGTAATTAAACGAAATTACGCTAAATACTATTCCAACAATATGACTGTTTCAAACAAATAACGAGGTGGATGCCAAAATTCTGGCACGTATATTTCTTTCTGCCGAATAATAGTAACAGCGAATACAATACTCTGGCTAATAATAACAATAGCAACAATTAAACCAGCTATCGCCATGTCATTATCTGCAAGTACTCCCGCAGAAGACAAGCAGTGGTCTGAACATTGATTGCTCGCCTGACACGTATCATCACACGCACCCTCCATTGCATGATCCATTGCGCCCTGCATATCTCCTGCTATAGCTGCTGGAGCTAGCGAAAATATACTTAATGCACTAATGATTACTATTGCTAATAATTTCATATCTTCATTATTACGGTATTTTCTATATTTATCAAATCACCGGACTTGATAAACGCGTAAAATATCCAACAAGATAGGCAAATTTATTAAGTATTAACAGCACCCCCATAATCAACAACATAACACCTGCTATCTTTTGAGCAATAATAGTATACCGATTAAACTTCTTCAATAGCGGGGCTACAGATTGTATACTAAGGGCTAGTAAGAGAAATGGTACAGCTAAGCCCAAAGCAAAGGCCAACAGTAAGAGTACTCCTCGAATTGATCCTCCTGAAAATGTTGCTAAGAATAATACCGATGCCAAAATAGGCCCAATACACGGTGTCCACGCAAAGCCGAATGTTAACCCTGTTAAAAATGAATTCAAGGATTGCCACTTTGTAAATCCCTTATGAAAATCAATTTTAAATTGCTTATATAACCACGGTATCTTGAATACCTCTAATACATAGAGACCAAGCAATATCATGAGTATACCTCCTAGGCGCTGTAACAACTCTTTATTTACACTGAGCAATGAACCCAATGTACCGCTCGCTAATCCCAGTAACATGAATACAATAATAAATCCGGTTACAAACAATACGGCCTGGATAAATGTTTTTCTCCGCAGTGCATGTTTTTTCTTTTCGCCCTGCTTTTCAACATCGCTCAACTCAATTCCTGTAAAGTATCCTAGATATGCCGGAACAATTGGAAGTATACACGGGGATAGAAAGGCAATAATGCCAGCCAGGAAAGCGACGCCGAACCCGACGTCGCCTCCAATAAATAGACCAAAATTAGTCCATAACTCAAATATCATGGCTATTCAAGAATTTGATCAATGGCTGGTGCTAGTTGCTCGAATGGAAGAGCTCCGGGAATAGTTTCTAGTACATTCCCTTCACCATCAACAATTACAGAAAATGGAGTTCCAGTTCCACCTAGCGCTTGAGCTTCGGCTAGCTCCGCCTCAACTTTATTGCTGTATTTTTCAGAATCTAGACACTCTGTGAACTGCCCCTCGTCCAATCCTACAGTAGCAGCCATATTGTATAATTCTTCATCAGCTAAACCATCGTTGGATGGCGTGGTTTCAAAGAGTAAATTTATATACTCCCAAAACTTACCTTGTTCCGCAGCGCATTCAGTAGCCATAGCTTCCTTTTTTGCCTTCCGATGCAATGACGCGAGCGGAAAATGCTTGTACGCCCAACGAACTTGTCCGGCATATTCCTCTACTACCTGCTGCATTGTCGGATGGAACCGCTTGCAAAATGGACACTCAGTATCTGAATATTCAACAATGGTAATATCACCCTCGCCGAGTACATTAGTTAGCGATGCCATATCAACACTACCAGCTGCGGATGGCTGAGTAGGCGTTGGTTGAGTCTTGGTTTTTGTAGTGGTACCAGAATTTGTATTTGCTGTAACTGTGGTAGCTGTATCTGTTGCGGAACCCACTACAGATACACCCTTGAACAGCATTACAAGCATCACAATAAAGCCCAGAGCAAATAATACTCCCCCTCCAATTACAATACCTCCCCAAAACGCCGTTCGAGGTGGTAATTGATCTAGCATCGATTTTGTGTTCTTACTTTCCATATTTTTATACATAGTTATTCGTTAGTTCGTTCAGGTGCACGATTGTAGTATTTGTTTACAAATGTTTCAATACGATCTTCATCATATTCATCAAACGCATCTAAACGCGTCCACGCTGTTATAGCATATGTAGTGTCCAATGTATCATTTGGCACTAGCATAAGCTTAGTTTTACGAGAACTTAAATCCTGAAATAAGGTTTTAAGTTCTTCTAGATTTGTAATAGCATCTGGATGATAGTGAATGATCACACCACCATGCTCAAGATTATGCACTTGCCTTTCATACGCTACTGGTTCTGCGTATACTCCCCAATTAGCTGGTCCACTATGCGGTCCAGAGGTAGGTGGATTAGAATTGTATTCATCATGCTCCTTCCCAAGTTCGATATGTTCTCTACCTAAATCTTCAAGCTGCTCTCCAGGAATTTCCTGTGCTGACCTCCTTACGCCCATCACAATTAATGCGACAACTGCAATAACAACAAGTCCTACAATAATTAATGCGATGGGGCTCTTTTTTTGTTTTGACTTCTTATTATCTAAGCGCTGCTTAGCTTTTTCTTGTTCGCGCTGCTCTTTACTCTTTTTGCTCATAGAATACCTATTTTTTTTAATAATGTATAAATTTCACATGCGAATTTATTCTAAAAGTTGTACCGTAGCAAAAAGATATTTAGGAGGATAAAAAATCTCTGAAGTATATTTCTTTACATGTACATTCAGCCAACTAAACCGTACAATGACAACGCTCATAATGGCGATAAGGGCTGTTATCGCTAACATACTACTATCCTTATGTCGCATTACTATAGATGTAATACAATGCTGAACACAATGCATGCTCGCAACACAATATGCACTATCACAACTTACTGGCGATATATCTCCACTCGCCATTTGATGATTAAATGAACTATTCATAAATAGCGCACCAAATATCATTCCAAATACTAACGTTGCGATAAAAAATATTTTGATCATACGAACAGTATAGCAGTAATTACTTTTTTATACTACCGCCGATAGTAGATTTATGTGTTTTATACCATACATACATGGCTACACCCAATCCTACTAAGAATAGGCTAATCAACTGTGCAAAACTGCGATATGAAAATATGTACTCAGAATCTGGGTAATCACGTATGATCTCGATTAAGAATCGAAATGTGCCGTACATAATTAAACCCACGCTCCATATTCTTTGCTTCCAGGCTGGCTTTGTTGCAAGCCACCGTAATAGAAAAAAAACGGATATCAATATTATCGTGCTATATAGTTGAGCCGGATGCCGTGGAATATCACCTTGAGCAGTAATGGCCCAAGGCACACTAGTTGGCGTACCAATTTCACTCCATGATAAAAAATCACCAAGCCGACCAATTCCCCAGCCTAATAGCAAATATGGCATCACATTATTTAACCAAGGCATTACTGATTGTTTTTTGTATAGGATATATCCAATGGCTGCTAATACACCGCCTATCATTCCACCAAATGAAACTAATCCACCTTCCCAAATTTTCGCAATATCAATTATATTCGCATACAACTGTAAGTTTAGTAGAACGTATAGTAAGCGTGCTCCCAATATTCCACCCAATACACCAACGAGCACCACATTTTCTGCGATGTTCTTTGATAAATTATTCTTTTCAACCTGTTTGTACCATAATAGATAGGCAATAAGTATACCAATAGCAATCAATAAGCTGTGTGTAGAAATACTTAGTGGGCCAATTTCAATATATTCTATTGGCAACATCACTGTAGTTCTTTACTCTTTTCTTCAAACTCCTTCTTATCTATTTCGCCATTAGCATACCGCTTCTTTAGCACATCTTGCGCGGTATCACCTCCGGATTTCCTAGATACTTGCATAATTACAATAATAAGCACCACAACAATACCGATACCAAATAGCCAATTTAGTAATGAACCCAATCCAGACCATCCCATCATGTTTGTGGAATACCCCATCATAGAATCATCTAGTACCGCTCCGTAATCGTGCATCATTGTACCACCCATCATTCCTTCGCTCTCATGCATTAGTTCCATCATCTCCTCCATAAGATATCCTCCTAAAAGGAAGTTACCTTCACTTTGTACATTCTTCACTACATCAGAATCGGTTGATGTGAATGTAAATTCCGCTCCAGTAGCGATCTGCTCTACAAGCACTGTCATATCAGAAAAGTGTTCCTGAATATCATCTTCGTGCTGGATGAGCTCAGAGGTAATCGCCTCAACCAACTCTGCATCCGTGCTAGTAATACTCGTAATTATTCCATCGGATATGTCCGTGGTCTCAAAATTAGCTTGATGCAGTACTGCATGCATATCTTGCATATGATCCCACTCCTCGCTTTGAGACTCACTAGCAGTATCTACTACCTCTATTTCACCGCCATGCGCCAAAGCACTTATTGGTAACCACATGGAGAAGAGTATTAATATAAGTATTTTTTTCATATATCTATCGTTTTAATCGTAAAGAATTCGCTATCACTGAAACGGAGCTAAAGGCCATGGCCATTCCAGCAAAGGCTGGGTTGAGCAATATTCCAAATACCGGATACAGTACACCAGCCGCCAGTGGTATACCGATAATATTATAGAAAAATGCCCAAAATAAATTTTGTTTTATTACACGTAATGTCCGTTTAGAAAGTTGTAACGCATCGGCTACTTTATGAATATCACCTTTAAGTAAGGTAATTCCAGCCGATTCTATTGCTACGTCTGTGCCCGTGCTCATGGCGATTCCAATATTCGCCTGCGCCAAGGCCGGGGCATCATTTACACCATCTCCTACCATCGCCACTATCCTACCTTCGGCTTGCAACTCTTTTACCTTAGCGGCCTTATCCCCTGGTTGCACTTCTGCTAATACCTCTGTGATACCAAGTTGTGCAGCAATGGCCTGAGCGGTTTCCATGTTGTCGCCTGTTACCATAACAAGCCGCATGCCTTTATTTTGTAAACCCGTAATAGCATCAGCTACATTTTCCTTAATAGTATCGGCCAGTGCAATAATTCCAACCTCGCGTTTATCCTGCGCAATGTACACTACAGTTTTTCCTTTAGATTTTAAGCGCTGCACGTTCGCATCAAGATCAGTATTAGATGCTATTGATTGTTCTTCGAAGAATGCTCGCGTACCAACCCGCCAGGTACTTCCTTGAATATCTCCCGTAATTCCCTTCCCAGCAGACACTTGTACATTTTGCACATCAGCAATGGGGCAATTCTCTTTAGTGGCTTTATTCACAATAGCAATGCCCAGGGGATGTTCGGAAAGATTTTCTAAACTTGCTGCATACTGCAATAATTGTTGCTGGGAAAGATCTACTCCATCTACCACCTGCATATCGGTAACTACCGGCTTACCTTGTGTTAAGGTTCCAGTTTTATCGAACATAATTGTATCTACAGAATAGGCGATTTCTAAACTCTCGGCATCTTTAATAAGTATTCCATTGCGCGCGGCTGTACCCGTTCCAACCACTACAGCCGTTGGTGTAGCCAGCCCCATCGCACAGGGGCACGCAATTACTAATATTCCTACTAACGATCGTATTGCTAATGGTACCACCTCGGAAATTTCCATAGATTGCCCACCGATAAGAAACCACAATGCGAATACAATAACTGATAACACTAATACAAACGGTACAAAGTATGCTGCAATCGTATCAGCCAATCGTTGAATTGGCGCCTTCGAGCTTTGCGCCTCCTGCACCATTGTTACTATTTGCGCCAGTACAGTACCCTCGCCAACGGAAGTGGCCTTAATAGTAATAACCCCCTCTTTATTTACTGTGGCACCAATTACTGTATCATCTACATCTTTCGCAACCGGTAAACTTTCACCTGTAATCATGGATTCATCGATATGGGTAGCTCCTTCAATAAGTATTCCATCAACGGGAATTTTTTCTCCAGACTTCACTACACACATATCGCCTACTTGTAACTCTGCTACAGGAACATCTACAAGCTCTCTATCGCGCTTAATATGAGCGATGGCTGGCTGTAATTCAATAAGCGCTCGAATAGCAGCGCCGGTTTTTTTCTTACTGGCACTCTCAAGGTATTTTCCAAATAGTACAAAACCAACCACAATAATGCTGGCATCAAAATAATATTCATTGGGTAAACCAAGGCTCTCTCGTAACTCAGGAAGAATAAATATAATTGCACTATAGGTGTAGGCTACTACTGTACCAATAGCAACCAGGGTATCCATATCGGCATTACCATGGCGAATAAAGCGCCAAGCTCCTCGTAAGAATTGTTGGCCACTCCAAAATACAATTGGTGTAGCAATTACTAGTTGTAAAAATTGAAACCACCGCAAGTGCATAATTAATTCCATACCAAACACTTGTTTCGCGATAATTTCAGCAATAACAATAACAAAAATGATGACTGCTACCGGTAAGGCTAGCCATAACTTTGGCTTAATATCTTCTACCGGCATAGCATGATTCATATGGTCCATTTCGCCATCATCTGAGCTATCACCTGAATCACCCATATCGTGCCCCTGCATATCATCATGAGACATTTTCATATCATGTGCCGGCTCTTTTTTGTTAGCAGTTAGCGTGTATTCATAATCCGCTAAGGCCGCATTCATTTGCTTAAGTGATATTTGCTGCGGATCGTAGGAAATCGATACCTGATCTAACGCAACATTAACCGCTACCGATTCTACGCCTGACTGCTCGGTTAGGCGCTTCTCGATCTTAGCGGCGCAGGAAGCACAATGCATCCCATGAACTGTAAATTGCTCTTTTTGAATATTTACCATGTGTGTTGTAATTATTTATTCTCGCCTCTATTTAAACGATTATAGATTGAACCGAATAGGTATCCACTAATAAAGCTGATAATTGCCGCCTCAACCATTACGCCGATAATTCCTAGAAAAGATGGTGAGAATAATACGTGCCATTCCGCCATAGTTGCGACCGCCTCTTCATATATGCCAATATTGGCAAGAATGCCAAGAACCAGCATTGTGAGTGCTGACATAATTGCTGCTGCATAGCCTAGGGCTAGCGCGTTCAATGTATGTTTCATAGGATATGATTATTATCTGAATTAGATTAAATATATATTATCTTTCGGTTTTTTTATAGATTTGCATAATTTCATCTATCTGATTCGGAAACAATGATGTTGAATAAATTTTTGCGGGCAATGGAAATTTTCATTTACTCAAGTGATTTATTCCTTAATAATACAGCGTTAGCTGATACAATTACCGTACTGAGAGACATTAATACTGCTGCAACCGCTGGTTGTAGGAAAATACCTTGAAATGCTAAAACGCCAGCTGCTAACGGAATAGCAATAATATTATAGCCAGTAGCCCAAAACAAATTTTGTAGCATTTTTTTATACGTCAATTGTGATAACCGAACAATTTTAGGAATATCACGTGGATCGTTTTTTACAAGAATAATACCAGCCGATTCTAGAGCAACATTTGTTCCAGCACCGATAGCAATACCAAGATCTGCCTGCGTAAGAGCCGGGGCATCATTTACACCATCTCCTACCATAGCAACTTTCATACCCTTCCCTTGAAGTAGCTTCACTTTTTCTGATTTTTTATCAGGAAGCACCCGTGCAAAATACTCATCAATATCAAGCTCTTGTGCAACCCATTCGGCAACTTCATTGGTATCTCCGGTAATCATAGCAGTTTTAATACCCATGGCATGCAAGGCTTGTATTGCCTCACGGGATTCTTCACGAATAATATCGGCCAAAGCAATAGCCCCATATAGTACATTATCAACAAATACATAAATAACCGTTTTACCCTGACCAGCTAATTCTGTGGTGCTTTTTACAAATGCATCTGGCGGAGTTACTCCATGATCTTCTAATAATTGGGGGCTCCCTACAACCACTAATCGATCACCAACCATTGCTTGTGCACCCTTACCAGGTAGTCGGATAAAATTATCAATGCTAGATAATTCAACCCCCTGCTGACGAGCTTCTTCAACAATGGCATGAGCAATAGGATGCTCGGAATGAGCATTAACGATAGCTGCTAATTGTAAAACCTCTTCTTCTGAATGATTATTCAACGGAACAATAGCATCGATTCCAAACTCCCCTTTCGTGAGTGTACCGGTTTTATCAAATAGAATAACATCAATGTTACGAGCAGCTTCCAGAGCTAAGCGTTGCTTTACTAAAAACCCATTGCGGGCGGCTTTAGTGGTTGAAATTGATGCCACTAACGGAATTGCTAATCCTAATGCGTGTGGACAGGTAATTACTAATACTGCCACCATACGCTCTACAGCAAAGGCCGGTTCGGCTACTGCTAGCCAACTAGCTAATGTGATACCACCAATAACTACCGCTATAATAGTTAAATAATATGCCGCGCGATCGGATAGCATTTGTAAACGGGATTTAGAACTCTGTGCTTCCACCACCAACCGCATCACGCCTGCTAGAAATGTATCATCACCAATTTTTGTAACCGTAATTTGCAGTGAGCCATCACCGTTAGTTGTACCGGCAATTACTTCATCACCTGATTGCTTGGATACAGGATTGGATTCTCCAGTAGCTACAGCTTCATTAATATCCGATTGCCCTTCAGCAATTGTACCATCAGCTGGTATTTTTCCACCAGGCTTTACAAGGGCGATATCACCGGTAATCAATTCCTCAAGCGGGATAGTGATGGTTTTTCCATCACGAATCACTTCAGCACTATCGGGAAGTAATTTTGATAATTCTTTTAGAGCACTCTGCGCTCCCGATACAGCACGCATCTCCATCCAATGCCCTAGTAACATCACCGTAATTAACGTTGCCAGCTCCCAGAATAAGGTTTTTTCTCCACCAGTAAATACAATATAAACACTATAAGTATAGGCCGTAGTAACTGCCAAAGCAATCAATGTCATCATGCCAGGTAATTTTGCTCGCAACTCCCTATAAGCCGAGGCTAAAAATACCCATCCTCCATAGAAGAAAATAATTGAAGATAGTATAAGTGGGAGATACTCCGATCCTGGAAACTGCGGGGCAGTATACTCCAACAAATCTTGAACTATCGGTGAATACGCCACCACTGGCACTGATAGTATTAAACTCACCCAAAATTTGACCTTAAAAATATTTGTTGAATGCCCTTCATGCTTATCATGAGCTGCAGCTTCATGCTGACCAGATTTTTTTTGCACAGGTACTAATTGCATGCCACATTCCGGGCACATACCTGCGTGTTTCTGTATAACTTCTGGATGCATCGGGCAAGAGTACATCGCATCGCCTTCATCCGTATTTTTTGTCTTAGTTTTTACAGGCACAAGCTGCATTCCGCAATCAGGACACATACCAGCATGCGCCTGCTTTACATTTGGATGCATTGGGCAGGAGTATACTGTACCACTAGTTAATGGTTCTTTATGCGATTCTGTTGCAGGATGATGATTGTGATCCATAATAACTTGTTCTTAGTACTAATTTATTAGCGTAGCGTACGATTGAACTGATACTCACCTTCGGTTCTATTAAATATATCGTTTATGCAGGAATATACTAGTGGCTGAGCTGTGGGTAAATTGACATATGGTATTTGAGCGTCGGGTATTCTTTCCAAAAATTTTATAATTGCCCGTAGCGTATTTCCATGCGCAACTATTAACACAGCTTTTCCAGCTCGTATTCTCGGATGGATATTTTTTTGAAAATAGGGCACCACTCTATTATACACATCTTGCAAGCTCTCTCCATTAGGTGGACGATCACTATATCCGCGGCGCCATTGTGTTATCAAATCTTTTCCGAATGTTTTTTCAGCTAGATGTTTATTTAACCCCTGCAAATCACCATAATAACGCTCGTTTAAATTTTGATCCATAAATATCGGAATGGTGTTTTGTGTAAATTCCTGCGGAGCGTTTTTCATCCTAGTATAGCGAGGGTTGTCATCGTGTTGAAACATACCAATTCTACGTTGATGAGAAAGTATTATTAATAATGTTTCATGAGCCCGTTCTAAATGAGATGTAAAGGCCGCGTCATAATCGAACTGCTGACAATGATCCGCTACGCTATGAGCCTCGTCAATTCCAGCTTTACTGAGCGAAATATCAATCCAACCCGTAAAGAGGTTCAATTCATTCATGCGTGATTCGCCATGACGGATAATAACTAATTTACCATGTTTCATACATCGATAGTGCTATACTTTTTCATGAGAATGCTTAGAAGTATTTTTCACATATTTTTGTGTGTTCATACAAATTTACGTGGTATTATTTATTTTCTTTGCCTGCCAATCTATTATACAGCCAACCAAATATGTACCCTGTAATAAAGCTGATAATTGCCGCCTCAACCATTCCACCGATAATTCCTAAAAAGGATAGTGAAAAAATGAGGTGGTGCTGTGCCATGGTGGCAGCGGCCTCCTCATAAATTCCAAGGTTAGCTAGAATTCCAAGGGTCAACATCACAAGTGCTGACATAATTGCTGCTGCGTACCCTAGGGCTAGAGCGTTAAGTGTATGTTTCATATATGTATAATAAATGGTTAATTAGATTTGATTAAGTATTTATTTTTTAGTTTTTTTATAGATTTGCATAATTTCATCTATCACCTCTTCTTGCTTTTTCTTATTATCACTTTGCATCGCACTCTTTACACAGGCATGAAGATGATTATGTAATAATTCTTGATTTACCTTATGTAAGGCTGAAATCACAGCTAAATTTTGATTAATAACATCAAAGCAATATGCATCATCTTCAATAAGCTTTTTATTTGATTGCGCATGACCAATTAATCGACTCATACGATTAATAAGCTTTTTCTTCAATGTAGTGTTTTTCATAAACTAATATCAATATTCTATATCCCCCCATAGGGGGATATTATCACATATAACAAAACACCGCAACCCTAGTGAGTTGCGGTGTTTGTGGTTAGTAGATACTATCTACACTTTACTTAACATCATCTTGATCATCCTTATCCTCTTCCCCGTCATTATCCTTGTCATGCTCTTTACCTTCTTCTTCATCTACATCATCAATACCATCGTTATCATCATCAGCATCATCGTTATCATCAATACCATCGTTATCGTGATCATATTCTTTACCTTCATCCTCATCTACATCGTCTATGCCGTCATTATCATCATCAGCATCATGCTTGTCTTTTTTACCATCGTTGTCATGATCCCATTCTTCGCCCTCATTTTCATCGTCATCATCTATACCGTCATTGTCATCATCAGCATCCTTATGATCTTTTTTACCGTCATTATCATGATCATAGTATTCTCCGCACGAAGCTTCATTCCAATCTTTTATGCCATCATTGTCGTCGTCATAATCTCTTTTATCTTTTTTACGATCATTATCATGATTCAATTTATCTTTTGACTTCTCATTAGAATCTTTCAATCCATCGTTGTCGTCATCGTTGTCTTTTCTATCTTTTTTACGATCGTTGTCATGATTGTTACGATACTTTCCTCTTTCAATTTTATCAGGGATACCATCTTTATCTTTATCTTCAGATTTTTTGATTTTTTGATTTTTCTTTTCAGTGTGCTTTATTACACCTTCCTCATCCGCATCTTTTTCACCATCGTTATCAGCATCTAATCTATACTTACTTTTCTCTACACAATCAGCGTATCCATCACCGTCATCATCTATATCATCACTATCATCAATTCCGTCATTGTCATGATCATTTGGATAATCATCTTCTGTATCTGGCGTACCATCCTTATCGGTATCTTTACCGCTGTCAGATTTTGCATCTACTGCAATAGCAGTTGCCACAAATAATACAGAAACCATCATGAGGGCTAATGCTAACTTACTAGCTAGGTTTACATGTGTTCGTAATGTTGAATACATAATGTTTATGTTTATGTTTATTATTAATTAACGATGTAATAGTTAAAAAACTATAGTGTTATTAATAGTATAAAACTAGCTTGGTATTATTGCAACCAATACTGAAGCCTAACTACTATATTGTTGATTTCTTCTGCTTATCAAGCGCTGTGATTAGTAGTGCGATATAGCTCACTACAGAGCATAGTACTCCTCTGCTCTGTAGTGAGTGCCCAATATTCTCCATGTATTGGGCCTCCTCCTAGTTAGATGATGTGATCGGTGTCGCCGGTGGCCTCGATGGCCTCGATGGCCTCCAGCTGACGGATGATGTATGTGGCCGCGGCCACAGGTCCGTCGATGATCTTGAAGAGCGCCAGATCATTGCGGGCGATGGTGCCCCAGCGGACCAAGGCGTCGAAGTTCACCACCTCGTTCCAGAACTCCGCGCCGTACAGCACGGTAGGAACGGGCTTGCGCACCTTGCCCGTCTGCCGCAGCGTGATGAGCTCGAACAGCTCGTCGAAGGTGCCGAAGCCGCCGGGCATGGCGATGAGCGACTTCATCATGTACAGCATCCAGAACTTTCTGAACATGAAGTACTTGAACTCCATGGCCAGCTCCGGCGAGACGTAGCCGTTGATGCCAGGCTCGAAGGGCAACGAGATGCCCATGCCGACACTGCGACCACCTTCCACCTGCGCCGCACCGCGGTTGCCGGCTTCCATGAAGCCAGGCCCACCGCCAGTGCAGATGAGATACTGCCGCTCACGATTCACGGACCACTCGGTGAGCAGACGGGCGATCTCCACGCAGTCCTCGTAGTAGGGCGCCAGCAGCAGCAAGCGCTCGGCGTGCTCCACCGCGTCGTGCAGCTCCGGGTTGGGGTTGGTGCCGGCGTCGTGCAGCGCACGGTTGGCCACATCCAGCCTGGCCTGCGCAACGTCCAGCGGAACACTACGGGCCGATCCCCACACCAGGATGGTGTCGGTGACGCCGTACTTCTCGAACAGTCGCTGCGGTCCGGCGTATTCGGCCATCATCCGCACCATCCGCGCGTACGACGAGTGCATGAAGCCCTCACCGTCGGGATCGCCGTTGTCGTAGAAGTGCTTCGGCCGCTGAACGTCCGGTCTGTTATCGTGCGCCATAGCGCCTCCTTGGCTACACCTGGGCATCATTGCCTTTAGTTGCAGCTAATTACATGCAAACTTATTCCATGCGATTAGTTATAACTAAAGGGAGTACTAACTTAGTGCATTTTACTGCCTAAGTCAAAGTAATCTATATGACATTACGTGTACTAATAATCTCTTTAGAGAATACACCTACGCAGGTATGCGAATACTCTATTCTCTAAAGAGCGTCCAACATGTACGGCTGTTGGACCTCCTCCAGAATATATCTCTCACTCTACACACGCTTCCGTACAAACATGTGTAGAGCCTACACTACAACAGATCCCCCAGCCCGATGATGATCTCATCATCCGTGAGGGTGTGGTCCGCCGCCTTGCCGAGATCGAACAGGGCCTGCATCCGATCCTCGGTGGGCTCATGACCGTGCTGCCGCAGCCAGAAGTGAGCGTTCCACTTGCCACTCATGGGACCAACCCGAATCACCTGCTTCAGGCCGAACCAGTGCGCCGGCACACCACTGTAGATGTCGTCCACCAGCGCGTCATCACCCAGGCGGATAGCCTTGGCGATGGCCGCGGCGTGTACGCCGGTAGCCGTCTCGAAGGCATCGCTGCCCACCACCGGGTAGTTGGTGGGAATGGGCACGCCAGTGGCATCGGAAACCGTCTGCGCGTAGTGCATCAGGCCGGTGAGATCCTGATCGATGTAGCCAGCCAGCCGCATGTTCACCAACAGGGTGTCCATGGGCGTGTTGCCGGTTCTCTCGCCGATGCCGATGCCGGCACCATGCAAGCGATCAGCTCCAGCCTCGTAGGCAGCCATCGAGTTGATCACCGACAGACCACGAGACCGTTTCATTTTGGGCGCGTAAAAAGTCGTTTTCTCTGCTATGATTAGCTTCAAATACATTGTTTAACCTGTTAAGAAGCTAATTATGATAAAAAAAACGAAACAATCCTTATTGTCCAAAGTGCGCTAATCCACA
>JAJRVJ010000032.1 GCA_024277435.1 Patescibacteria group bacterium
AAATCCAAACCCAAAGGGCGAAAATTAAAGCCGTATGTGTACAGAGGATTTTTCCGTTGCGGTGAGTGCGGTTGTTTCATTACTACCGAAACGCAAAAAGGGCATAACTATTTACGATGTACGAAGCGGAAAAACCCATGCTCGCAAAGATACACGAGAGAGGAAGTCATCACTTCTCAAATTAAAGAAAAAATCAAAAAAGTTTCTTTGTCTTCTGCTTGGGTAAATACTTCAATAAATCAATTTGAAAAAGAAAAATCGGAAATTACCCAAGCAGAAAGCTCTTTCACCAAAAAGTTGCAAGATGAGTTTGTAAAGATAGAAACAAAACTTGATCGCTTGCTTGATTTACAATTAGACGGAAACTTATCTCAAACAGAATATACCACCAAAAAGCAAAAGCTCATTCTTGCCAAAAAGGATTTGGAAGAAAAAATCTCGGCTTTTGGGCGAAAGAGCAATAATCGGTTCGAACTTACAATTGCCTTTCTGAAAGACGCCAACCAAGCCGAAAAATACGCTCAACAAGAAAATCCCGAAAGGATTCGGGATTTTCTAAAAAAGATTGGTTCGAACTTCCGCATTGCCGACCGCACGCTGGCGTGCGACTACAAAAAAGTTTGGATTATAGCGGAAAAATACCATGCCGAGGCGCGAAGCGCCGAGGCAACCTCTTACGATTTCGCAAAAAGTGAAAATTGGCGGAGAGGAAGGGATTCGAACCCCCGAGACCATTACTGGCCTACTGCATTTCGAGTGCAGCGCATTCAACCGAGCTCTGCCACCTCTCCAGGAATCTTATCCTACAAAATTTATGTGGCTTTGTCATCTATTGAGACTCAGAATGGATGGGGTGTCCATATCAACTTCCCCATACTTAATAAATAGAATGATCGCCTCAATAAATGCAAGCATAAGGATGCTACTTACTAGCAGGATAGGAATTGTAGGGTTGAAGAAAAAGCTCCAAACGGTAATGAAAAAAATACCGAGTGAGCCCACCTTAAATAATATGGTATGGAGTAGATGTATTTTATGGAATCGGATAAGTGAAACAATGGCCATGCAGGTGAACGCTCCTGCTAGTAGCGCAAGCGGAGTGAAGAGAGCTTGAATGCTTTCTGGTTGATTCCAATATATCATGGCGACAGCCGTTAGTTCCAATGAGGCATCGGCTATTGAGTCTAACTTTTGTCCAAGCACGGATGTTTGCCGGGATTTTCTGGCAATTCTTCCATCAAGTACATCGGTGTAGCTTGCTACGATGTATATAATAAGCGCTAGCCATAATTGGCCCATCCAATAACTTTCTAATATAAATGGAATAGCTACAAAGCGTGATACAGAAAGGAGGTTTGGTAGTGTTGCGTATTGTTTCATATGGCTCTCTCAGAGTATAGCATGGGCAGAACTTGTATTATTACGATAGATAGTTCACTAGCTTTGTAATGTGACGCTATATGCTTGAGTGAACTCAGGATTTGTCCCACAGCATCCACCAATAAGCTGCACCCCTAAATCTTTCCATATATTACAGTGTGCGGTGTACTCTTCCAATTCATTTTTTGCATTCTCAAATACCCAACCTTCATCACTGCCCGATTCTCCATCACCATTTGCATATATACCAACTGGACGATTTGTTGCAGATTGCAATTTGCTAAGTGACACTGCTGTATGAGATAGCGGTATACAATTTATCATATATGCCATTGGATCAAATTGCTCTAGTTCATCCACCGCATCTTGGATAGATTCCCCACTTAATAAATCCCCATCACTATTTGCAACAAAACTAATGGCAAGTGGTTTACCGGTTGCGTGAGCGGCTGCGGCGGCTGCTTTCGATTCTCGAATGGTATTGAATGTTTCTAATAGAAAAAAATCTATTGGTGTTCGTGCCAATATTTCTGCCTGCTCCCCATGCTCACGTTCTAGATCTTTGTCGGGCGGAACTAAGCCTACCTCATAACAATCTTCAAGGGTTGTGAGTGATCCGGCGATGAGAATTTCTCTATCTACGGCCGCTTCATTTCTCGCCCAAACAGCAATTTGTGTAGCAAGTTGATTAATGCGCTCTACTTCATTACTTAACCCAACTTTTTTTAAGGTTCTGTATTGAGTACGAAAAGTGTTTGTAGTAATAATATCTGCGCCAGCAAGAATATAATCTTTGTGAATATTCTTAACTAATTCGGGATTATCAAATAACGCCTTAGCGGACCACAATGGTAAGGCGGTTTCATAATTACGTCTTTGTAGTTCGGTGCCAAGGGCGCCATCTATAATATATGTTTTGTTAGGGTCTAATTTCATATGATGCAATATTTGGTAGTTTATTATAATTGGATCAGGCGGCGGTGGATGTTTGAGCATCGCACCGCGCACCTTTTCCTCCTAGGCCGTTTTCTATAGACCCTTAGTTTAGCTGAGCTTTGCCTGGAAGGCAGAGAGCTTGTGGTAGATCGGCTCTTTTGCCAGCCTTCGCCGCTCTGCCGCATGTGCCGAGATTGGGCGGTGACCCGTCTCGTCTTCGTAGAAGACGAAGTCCGGAGCACCGGCATCCTCCAGCGCCATGAAGGGCCGGAGGCTGGTGCTGGCGTGCTGTCGGATCATGCTGGTGCTCAGTGCCTGCACGGCGGTGAAGCCGTAGGTGCGGAACATTGCGATGATGTGTTCCGGGCCTGGACGGTGTGCCAGGTTGAGGATGATCCTTCCTCCGCGCGGCAGGATTTCGCGAGCCTGCCGAAGCAGTTCCTCGTTGAGTCCGAGGCCTCGGTTGTTGAAGCTGGCGTCCGGAAAGTCACCGGGATCGTAGTAGTGAGCCCGCCAGTCCGGGATCCAGCGACCCCATTCTTGGAGCTGGGCTTCGGTGACAGCCACCTGCGGGATGCAGGCCACCACGGCATCTTGCGGCCCGATCTCGGGCGCAATGCCGTTACCCAGGAAGCGCAGCAGGTTCCAGGATCCGTGCAAGGCACGGTGTCCGTTCTCCTGACGGTTCTCCTGTAGGTTCGCCTGCGCCAGCTCTGTGCACTGCGGCACGATGTCGGCGTAGGTGAGCCGGATTCCAGCGAAGTAGGCGTGCAACAGTAGGAGAGTGATCCCTGTGCCGCAGCCGACTTCCAATACATCAGAATTTTCTAGCCGTGCGTTGCGCAACCCCTGGTACAGGGTGAAGTTCCAGGCGTCGGGCAGGAATGCCCATTCCGGAACGTGCAGGCTGTATTCGCCGAGGCCATCGACGATGTGAGGGGGTAGCAGGTCGGCTAGCGCGTAGGTGCGATCGGTATGCATGGTGTTTCCTCGTGGTTTTTGCCATCGGTGTAGAATTACCGAGATTAAGCGTTGTTAACGCACAGCATTTCATCACGGTAGTTCTACAAACAAAAAAACTCTCTACCCACGCATGTAGATAAAAAGCTATAGCTGTTCCATTAATTAATTGCATATCTTTCCCATGCAGGGTTGGAGGTACCACCTTACCGATTTGGCAGGTTGGCGAGACTTCAATGGGCCAATTCCCTAAGTCTGCTCTTGATAGTATATATGTTGTTAAATGTGCGTAGGTGAATAATAGACTATGGTATTTATTGCGTCAACCCACTTTCAATAAACGCTTATGGAAAATGGTTTGGTTGCAGCCTCAAGTTGTTAGCGTGCTCAATTGTAAGGTTCGAAATATATATATTACGTTGTCAATTCTATATCCACACAGTATTTTGTATATTATCTATGTTTTACAGTATCTATTGACATCATCTTAGATACACGTTAATATCCTTTTGACAAATTTATATTAATTATAGTATTGTAATTTACTCTCTAATTTTAAGTAGAATATATGATTGAGCTATTACTTACAAAAGCTGGTTTAGCAAAGCACGAGGTAAATGCGTACTTATTTTTATTACATAATGGTCCTCATGGTGCTAGCCAAATTGCCGAAGCTACTGGTGTAAAGCGTAGTAACATGTATCATATTCTAGGCAATCTGGAAGAAGCAGGATTAGTTATTAGTGAGAAACGGGGTAGTAAAACAATGTTTGTTACTACACATCCAAAAAATGTAAAGTTATTTTTAAAGAATCAAAAGAAGGATCTCGATCGTATTTCTGATCAAGTTGGTGATATCATGCCAGATTTAGTTTCCTCATATAATCTTACAATTCATAAGCCAGGCGTATATACCTTTGAAGGTAAAGATGGTGTACAGAAAGCATTTGATGAATTACTGGAAGATCGTTCTACTATTTATAGAATTGAAAATACAAAACAGATGTGGTCTCTTTTCCCAGAGTACTTACGTTTATTTGGTGATCGACGTGTTAAAAATAAAATTGATATAAATATTTTAACCGCTGCCTCACGTAAAGAGCGTGATACAGATATTGATCGTTTACGTACTGTGCGATATTTAGATCCTGAAGAATTGGCGTTCACAATGGATATCAATGTAACAAAGAATAAAGTAGTGCTTACAACGTTTCAGAAAACATCGGCAGTAGGAATTGTTATTATTCATCCTGAAATTGTAAAAAATTATCAAAAGATGTTTGATTTCTTTTGGAAAAACGCGCAGCAGTAAATTTGTATAACAATAGTATAAATATAAAAAACACCCTATCAATTCAGTAGGGTGTTTTTTGTCGAACCGCTACGCATAAACAGTGTCTTTATTCGTAGTGGTTTGCGAGTAAGTTAATATTCCTGCAGGCGGTGGTCGACGCTCGGACGACCACCGCCTGCGCCAAGTTATTCGCGAGACCGTTTCATTTTGGGCGCGTAAAAAGTCGTTTTCTCTGCTATGATTAGCTTCAAATACATTGTTTAACCTGTTAAGAAGCTAATTATGATAAAAAAAACGAAACAATCCTTATTGTCCAAAGTGCGCTAATCCACA
>JAJRVJ010000033.1 GCA_024277435.1 Patescibacteria group bacterium
ACGAAATTCGGCGGCGGCGGAAAAGCGAGGGCGGGCAAAAATTCCTTCCCCCCAACCCCCTTCCTTTTTGCCCGCCCGAGCTTCAGAATTCAGAATTTGGATTTTGCTCAAAAAATGTTCGAACATCGTCCAGAAAACACCGCATTATTATGGCAGACAAATCACACTTGACGTTTCATATAATACATTTGCACAGAAGCATATAACTGCTAGGATTACATATATAACCATTGATTTAGATAGTTATGAAAAATAAAGCTGATGCAGCAGAAAACACAGCTGCAAAATACGTGATAGGCATCCTACTAATTATTCTGCTACTAGCAACCTCAGCGTATGCATACTATGTAACAACAATCGTTCCTGATATTGAAGAGGGTGATATCGTAAGTGATATTGATCCACTAACCGGCGTTCCAACATCTGGAACATGGTCCTTTAAATTAGATATAGGAAATCTTGGAACAGCTACGGTAACTTCCGCCGCCAATGGAAGCTTCGTAGTGCTAAACGCAGACGGTCAAACAATCTTCATGAACACCACCTCAAGCACCCCTCCATACACCTATCGTAGCAATCCTCGATCATTTGAACTTCGCGATAATGAAGATAATCCGGTTACTGGAAAGGCTTACTATGAATTCACCGCTGTTGATTCAGATGTTATTGACGGAATTGTTTACCACGATGTATACGCTAATAGCCTACAATCGTACGCTGGCCAACGACCATTTCACATGGAGCTGATTGATGCAGAACTACCGGATAACGAATGGTTCACCCTGAATTATGGAGAATGGGATATTGAATATCATGAACCAGAATCCGACTGTGAAGACGGCGTGGCTTCTTTTTCAGACCTTCCAACTGATATGAATATAAGTGACGTTTCCGATCTAGATACAGGCGAACCAAGTGGTGATATTCTTGCAGAATTTGGTGATGATGACGTCTTTTTTACACCAGGCGATGATGTAAATGTTTACCAGCAAGATGGTGGCTCTATAGACGCTGGAACCCCTAGTGATGTAGACGGAAATATAATGCTAGATTACGAAGGCGACACATTTGATACGGACTATGAATTTTACGGAATTGGCGAAGGAGACATTGAGGGTACAGCAACTATCACCGGCAGCAATGGTTGCGGATATAGTATTGGCTTTACAGCAACATACGTTGGTGGTCCAACTACGTAATGAAAACATGTATTATTATTCATGGCACATATGGATCGCCAAATGAAAATTGGTTTCCATGGTTAAAGGTGGAGCTAAAAAAAATCGGCTGGCGTGTATTTACACCAAAATTTCCTACACCAAAAAATCAATCGCTTGCTACTTGGCTAGAAGCATTCGCAGAATATGAACAGTATATTAATGAAGACACAATATTCGTAGGCCATAGCTTAGGACCAGCATTTATATTGCGAATACTTGAACAAGCGAATGCTAAAATACAATCCGCCTATTTGATTTCAGGCTTCACAGGTTTATTAAATAATCCAACCTTCGACTAACTCAATAACACTTTTATAGAGAATGATTTTAATTGGGATGTGATCAAAAAAAATTGTGGTCACTTCACAATAATTAACTCCTCTGACGATCCCTACGTGCCGCTAGCGCAGGGACAACATATTGCAAATCAACTTGAGACTATGTTAGTTACGATGGATAATGCCGGTCACATCAATGCTGAATCTGGTTACACGCAGTTCAATCTACTCTTACGTATGATAGAACAATAATTTACCTACTACATTAAGCCTCCAACACTAACCGCTGCGGGTTACCAAGCTCTTCTCTAAGTTGCTGTAATTTTGGTAACACGATTTTTTGCATAATAATATCTAACTGCTCAGCTTCTCCATCTGCTAAATCGATACTTGCATCCTGCCTGAATAAATCTTGCTCCTCGCCCTTAATTTTAAATACTAAGCGCCGCTTCTCATCTAAGTTAGTCTCATACTCAGAAATATCTACTAGGTCGCCATCTTCGTGCATTTTTTTTAATAAACCTTCAATTCCAAATTTAATAAAAAAGAACTGGCCATTCAACCATTTCTTCACAGCAAGATCAGAGTCTTCCTCATCAAGCCAGTCACGAATAAAATCTGGCGGCACATCCTTTCGTGCATGCTCATCAGCCACAGCCACACTTTGCTCCATCCACTCAGCTAATGCTTGCATCCGTGACGACCAATCAGACATATCTGCATCAACAAGTATTGTGCCGTTATATTCCTTCTCCATAAAACCAGCGAGGTCGGCTAACCTAAATAAGCGCTCCATGCGAGTAAGTGGACTTATGCTATCCTTGTCCCAAAATGAGGTACCAATAATCACATTATACATCTCTACCTGTTGTCGTAACGTAAAATTATTATCACGCGCATATTGCAACATGGTGTTTACAGAATTTTGCTCGTTACTTGTACCATCTTCATGCACATAATTATCTATTCCAGGATGATCACAATCATGAAATGCAGCAGCCACAACCATAGCGCGCGCCTCTTGCGCTGTTACGCGTGGCTCACTATTTAATATCAAAGCAACAGTTCGCTCAATCACTTGCCTAGTATGCTCGTAATTATGGTAGGCATTTATATTTTCTCGAATTTGATCTGGCTGCAACACATACTGTTCCGCCGCCTTCATGGCCTCAAGTTTATACTCTTCCAAATCCTGCTCTGTTACAACCTCATCCTCAACACCTTTATTAAACGCATCTGGTCCTGCCGCCAAAATATCCGCTCGCAATTTTTCGTCCGCAATAAAATAACTTAGCTCTGATACTTCATCGTTAAGCCAGGTTGGGCGCTCTTGCCATTTAATTTGCGTTTTAGCCTCCTGATGAAGCTGTTCAACAACATCTTCTTGTTCACCTCCTGGTTGCGATTCATTCGATGCCATAAAAATGGGTATGTTAATTAATGAAACACTATTGTGCCAAAAAAAATGTAAATTGTCAACCAGCAAAACCTCTCTACACCCTTGATTTTCCTACCTATTTATGATAGATTTTACGTTCCTGAAAACCACGGAGGAAACATGAAGAAGATCCAGGTACAACGCCTGGGCTCTGCCTCTGGTCACCGTTCCATATCTGGCGCGTTTTTTAATAGATTAAATCTAATACCTCAGACCATGTAGCCTGTTTTTTCATACTCAGTTCCATGGAACATTTTCCATTCAGATGCCTGAATGGATCACTGCAATCGGTAAAAG
>JAJRVJ010000005.1 GCA_024277435.1 Patescibacteria group bacterium
CTTATGGATGCTTTCACTCTTGTCATGATGCAAATGATGAATAAACCGCCACAACAGCACATAGGCGATATGCCAAGTCGACATAATGAAGACATCATCTATACCAAGTCAAATCCGTATGGAGACTACAAGCCTGGAGCATAAAAATGGCGTATTGTGTAGTTACCAACAGCTTACCTACTGCCCGCGCTGGATGTATACGGGTCAGTGTGGCATTACTGTGAAGTGTACCCGGGCAGATGGGTCATAAAATAACAGTAATCACATCACCTTATGCAGATAGATACACCTGAACAAACGACAGTTTCTACCACTAATACACCTCTACGCTACTGCCTATATGCGAGAAAATCATCGGAAGAAGAGGAGCGACAAGCCATGTCGATTGATTCGCAAATTAATGAAATGCTGCAGCTCGCGGAGAACCAGGATCTCAATATTGTCGAAATTCGTCGTGAAGCGCATTCAGCAAAAGCATCGAATATGCGGCCTGTGTTTAATTCACTACTCACCGATATTGCAGCAGATAAATTCAATGCAGTACTAACGTGGGCACCAGACAGACTATCTCGTAACGCTGGTGATCTAGGAACAATCGTCGACCTCATGGACCAAGGACACCTCAAAGAAATTCGCACTCATGGTCAAACATTTACAAACTCACCAAACGAAAAGTTTCTACTAATGATTCTCGGTTCCCAAGCCAAACTAGAGAATGACCATCGAGGCGTGAATGTAAAACGCGGCCTCCGAGCTAAAGCAACAACAGGATGGCGACCCGGTATGCCACCGTTAGGCTACAACATCATGAAAGCAATTGGACCAAATGATAAAAAGATTGTAATTGATCCAGAGCGTGCTGAAATAATTCAGGAGTTGTTCAAAAAAGTAGGCTTTTATGGATACAGTGGACGCATGGCATATACGTGGCTTAAAGATGAAACGACATTTACTACGCGCAGTGGAAAACTTCTTGCCTTGAGTGGAATATATAACATGTTGAAAAATACTTTTTATTACGGTGAATTTGAATACCCAACAGGAAGCAGTAGCTGGTATAAAGGTAAGCATGATCCGCTCATCAGCAAGGATTTATTCACTACAACCCAGGAACAATTAAAATCTCCTCATAAGAATAGAGCAAAGTGGGGTTCAAAGGGATTCCATTTCACCCGGCTTATGACCTGCGGTGGTTGTGGTTCTGGTATCACCGCCGAAGAAAAGTTCAAAAAGCTGAAAGATGGTGGGCAAAATAGATATGTGTATTATCGCTGCTCTAAAAAGAAAAACTTCGACTGCAGCGAAAAGTACCTGCGGGAAGAAGAATTAGTAAAACAGCTGCTTAAGATATTTGATACGATTGACTTAAAAGCCATCGCAACGAAACGAAAGTTTCAACAAGAGCTAGAACGTTTCAGAAAGTTTGCACACGGCGTCCTTGGCCAAGTAACCAACAGTGACACGAGTAGTAAAGACATTGATATACAGATGTATGCTAAGTATGTACTACAGGAAGGCACTCGAGAGGAAAAGCAGGATATACTTCGGTGTTTAGACAGCAAATTACAACTCATTAATAAGACAATAACTGTTACTACAAATTAATTATGCAGGAATCAAATTACGCACATCGTGATAATGCTCGTAAACAAAATTATACACCTCCAATCCTTTCATCTTGCAATCCTCCTCTGAATATGTTGGTTCTGGTAATTGAGTAAATAGTAAATCTGAAATAGCAATCTTCACACCTGAACGATTAGCTTCAAAATCTCTCCAATGTGGCACTAACAGTGGCTGTAGATTATTTAACAGTTCATGAGAAGTACTTTTAATTGTATTTATTTCATCAGGATTTAAACTTTCTTTAACTAATAAATCAAAAATAGCTAATTCTTCTTCACTTAATTTTTCTCGTACAGCCCGTTGCTCCTCTTCTGTTAAATCCTTAGCTAGATCAATAAGGTCGTTGAACAACTGCTCTACATCATGTGCGCCACTATTATATTCTTGTAGAAGTGTCATAAGACGTTCCATGAATTTGGTACGTTTAGTATTTTGTTGTACCATCTCAGAAATTTTCTTTTCTAGATCATCAGCCATTGCTTCAACTTGTAAATTTTTATTATCAAGTTTTTTGAAGAATTGGTGCAAGGCGTCTGCGTCTAGCGCACTTAAATCCCTAATTTTCTTATGCTGGGAAATAACATACTCACCGGTCTGTATTGATTTATCAAGTAAGTCTTCCAAATCTTTTCTAATCTGAGAAACATCAATACTATTTTCACCAACATCACGAATACGAGAAGCAATCACACGCACCGCGACTACTTCCTTGTAATAATTTTCTGCTTCAGGATCAGGAAGTAATGAACGATATGCACTATTTAACTCTGTTGCAAGATTTAAATACTCTTTTTTAATCGCTTGTTGCCCGATTATTTTATTTGCGTATTTATCAATAAGCAACAACTTTTGCTCATTTGGTGCTTCAATCAACACATCGAGATCTATCTGTTGATTTTTTAAAAACCCCCTTACAGTATGCAACGCATCTTTCAATGCTACTAATAACTCCAGCTTACTTTTAATAATGTCATCTTCATCAAGACCATTAGATGCATATAAGGCTAGAGCGCGTTCTATGTTCTTAAAGACTCCAATATAGTCAACGATTAATCCATTCTTCTTTCCTTCATCAGCAACGCGATTTGCTCGTGCGATCGTTTGCATTAGTGTATGGTTTTTTAAAGGTTTGTCTAAATACAATGTTGAAAGATTTGGTACATCAAACCCAGTTAACCACATCGCACATACAAATATAATACGTAGATTACTATCCGCATCTTTGAATTCATCTTCCAATGACAACATTTTTCCATCTTTGGATGTTTTTTGTTGAATACGTTCTCGAATAGGATTTATGTCTATTCCAAATTCCTGCATATCAGCAACTTCATTCTGATTCCCGCTCAAACTCACCATCGCGGCCATTTCTACATTTTCATGTTGTTCCAATTTAGCTTCTATTTTTGCCTTCTCATACTCATCATTAGTTCGAGAAAGGCTCATTCGTAATTTAGTAATATACTTGTCCCATTCTTTTGACACTTTGTCATACATTCTGAACGTTGTTTTTTTATCAAGAGATACCATCATTGCCTTACCATCATATCCTCTACCCACATAATGCTCTACAATGTCTCGTGCAATCGTATTTAATCGATCTTCACGCGTAGCTATTTCATAAAAACTTGAATATTCCCGTTCAAGCTTTTCTTCCTCATCTTCATCTAGCTCGTAGCTATTCATTAACTGGCCCATTTGCTCTTCCAAATTTTCATTCACATTCTTCAATCTTGGAACGCGATTTTCATAATAGAGCGGTACAGTTGCACCATCAGCCACAGATTGACCAAAATTATATACAGAAACATATTTACCAAAGGTTTTTTCTGTTTCTGCTTCACCGTCAGTCATCAATGGGGTGCCTGTAAAACCAATAAACGAGGCCTTGGGCAATGATTTTCTCATATTCAAAGCCATGCGATCATATTGTGTACGATGTGCCTCATCCGTCATCACAATAATATCCTCACGCTCAGATATTGCCTTGCTTATATCCTGAAATTTTTGAATTGTGGTAAAGACCTGTCGATGATCTTGTTGTAATAATTCTTTTAAATGTTCAATGCTATCAGCGTGTACTTCCGCCTCAGTAATCACACCAACATCAACAAAGTTTTTATACGCCTGCGTATCAAGTTGTGTTCTATCTGTCACAATAACAAATGTAAAATTACCGGATAATTTACGTAATGCTTTTTGAGAAAGCCAAACCATTGAATATGATTTACCGGAACCTTGCGTATGCCAGAAAACTCCTAGCTTCCCATCAAGTTTTTTTCGCTCTGTGATATTTGCAAAAGCTCTGTTTACCCCTAAATATTGAAAATATCTTGGAACAATCTTTTTTACCTTGCTCTTTGATTCATCAAATAAAATGTAATTTTCAAAGATATCCAATAATCTGTTTTTATTACAAATACCATTCAATATAGTTCCTAAATCCGTTTTGGGTTGTTCTTCCTCATCCTTTATTTTTTTCCACTCATTAAAGAATTCATATTCAGCTGTTAGCGAACCAAATTTACTTTCAATTCCATTACTGATAATAATTCCCATGTTGTACCAAAAAAGTTTTGGAATAGTATCTTTATAATCCCGAATGTTATCACGGTGGGCATCTACTAAATTTATATGCGCAGCTTTTAGCTCAAATAACACAATCGGTATACCATTTATATATACAATCACGTCTGGCCTTCGTGTATACATTTCACCAACAATCCAAAGTTGTGAAACAATTAAATAATTATTATTTTCAATATTGTCAAAATCAATAAAACGGACTTGTTCTCTACTGGTATCACCATTATCTGCTTCAACATCTACATTTACTCCATTCTGTAATAATTGGTAAATTTCTTGATTAGCTTTTGTTAAACTTAAGTTGGATCGATCTCGCGTTATGTGATCAACGGCTTCATCAAGCGCAGTCTTCGGCAAGGTTGGATTAATTTTTTCTAAGGCTGGTAATAAATATTTCTTCAAGACAACTTCACCACGATGCTCCCGCTCAAGCTTCGCATCCTCTTGGTCTGTGTAAGCATTGATATGGCAATCCGAATCTTCCCATATTTCTTTGATGAGCTTGATGACGGTTTGTTCAACTAAATTGTCTTCAGAAAATGGGTTCATAATTATATTAATATTAAACAATCAAAAAAATCTTTCAAAACTGACTCCTTATCACCATTGGAAATGGTGGACCCATTGTCATGCAATTCTATATTTAGATCATCACAAAGCCTAGTAAATTTTTGAAACTTACTAGCATCATCAAACCCATTAACCTTTTCTTCGTTCAGTTTCGTTGTGAAAGTCCGAACACTTTTTTTGCTTGCAATTTCATTTTTTAATTGGAGATAATATTTACGCTTGAAAATATGCTCTAAAATTTCACGACAATCTGCCTCAAATGAGGTTGTAAACGTTCGTGCATCAAGTATTCCTTTAATTTTATCAATGCGGTTAGAAATATCGTCATCAGGAAATTCTTGTTCAAAATCAGCATGGGAAATCTTACTTTGTTTTTGTCCTTGGACAATATATTCTTCAATCTTCAGGGTTGTTGCACTTGGTATCAAGCGTTTCAATTCTTTGGCAAAACGATCTTCGTGAGTCAAAATAATTTTCTGTTTTGGCAATAAACTTTTTTCTGTTCCATTAGTTTCTTTATATTTACAAGCAATATCTGTAATAAGGTGCACAGTTTTACGGCGACGCTCGCTATCAAAGCTAGACATTGGATCATCGAAAACCACAATCTTTTTTTCTAACTCTCGGTCATGTGATAGAAGCGAAACGAAAAATGAAAAAGCAAGAAGTCGTTTGTCGCTTTCACTAAGAGTATTTCTGAAATTGGGTGTTTTCTCATCTTTATTGTCAATACCTACTTTATGACTACCGAAAAATTTGATAGCAAAAATCCTTTCATCTCTACCAACTATTTTTTTGAGAGGTTTGAAATCATCAATTTCAAAATCAGCACACATATCTTTACAAAACTTATTGATTGACCCTTTATGAATATCAAAAATAGCCGAGGAATAAGTGTCTAATTCCTTTCGTTTTAATTCTCGTGTAGCTCTGACTTTTTCCGCTTCAGTTTCAATAGTATCTAAGTCCTTACAAAATTTGACCCATGCTGATTCATGGCGTTTTTTTGTAATTTCAAGTGACTTTTTATCTTTCTCTAGGTCTAAAATAGATTTTGTCGATGGGATATTTAATTTCTTTTGCTCCAATTCTTCCAAATTATTTTTTATTTGTTATATTCCACTTTTCAAACTATCAAAAGTGTCAAAGTTTATTGAATAGTTTAAATCTCGTTTTTTATCAAGTTCCTTCTCAAATTGTTTCTTTAGTCCTACGATTTCCAAAATTTTATTATCACCCAAACCAACATCTAAATCTTTTGCTTTCAAATCAGCAGAGATTTTTTCGAGTATCGCTTCTATGTTTAAACCTTTGAAGTAATCCGTAACTAAAATAATCTCATTCTGTAGCTGTTCATAACCACCTTTAAAAAAGGCGGAATAGAGGCCGACTAAAGATTCTGCCTTTTTACCCAACTCTTGGCCACAAAACACACAGGCTCTAGTTGAGCCATCAGCAAACGCTTCCTTGAGAAAATCTAAACCATCACTAAGAAAATTTCTTGCGTTCTCATCAGTAGAAAAATGTGATTTTATATGCTCCTCGATTTCGTTCTGTTTTACATCAAGTGTTTTTTCCAGCGTATCTCGAATTGAAAAGCGAAAACTGGAAATATTCTGTATATGAGATTTTATTGCTTTTTTAATATCCTCTTTTTCCTTTTCAAATTTTATTGCTTTTTCCTTATCTTTTATTTTGTCATCAATTTTTTTATCTTCCTGTAATGACTTAAACTTGGCGAAGTCTAAAGTAGAATAATGGCGGGTAAATTCTCGCGTTTTTTCACTTTTCTGATTTGCAAAATCATCGCTTTGTTTTTGTAATGCAATAATTTCGTTATTTAATTCCTGCCCCTTTTTACCAATTATGACAGTATTAAGATTTTGCTGTTGATTAAAGTTTATATTCTCACCGTCAAAAATATTTTCAGCAATAAATTTAGAGTCAAAAATCAGGATGTTTGAGTTTGCTTTATTCCATGCACGGTTCGTAAAAACGTATTTATCATTTGTACCAGCTTCGTCAAAGTCAATTTCTATATTTTTATTTCCAGTAGCACCAAAAGTTTTTCGCCCAATAAGAATATTATTATTGCCAGTTTGAATAGAGCGTAAAATTGCTGTTAGTGTACTCTTACCCTGAGTGTTTAATCCAAAGATTATGGTTTCTTTTGAGAATTCACACCCTGCCGGCTGACAATCTGCAAAGCGTCCAATATTTAATATTTTCTGTATTCGTTTTAGCATATTATTATACTTCCCTTCTCCCAGTAACCAACTGAGGTATTAAAAGGTCACGGGTTTGGCTCAATATTTCGTTTTCATCCTGTAGTTCTATGATCTCTAAACGTGCTGTGCGAACTATTGCACTAAATTTTGTCACTTGTTTTAATGGCGGAATGACTAATGTAAGATTACCAATAGAATCGCGACTTAATTCTGTCTGTCCTGTAGCCCCGACACCTAGTAATTCAAAGTTACTTTGATTATGAAACATTGCTAATCCAAGATAATCAATAAACCCCTCTGTTATAGGACGGACAATAGTGATGTGTGTATCAACAGTGTGGTTTTCAAGTTCTTCGTATACTTGTGCAACTCTGCCGAGAGTTCCAACACCAGTTGAGTTTATAAGGATATCGCCAAAATATAGTAGTTTTTCATCTGAAATAGCCTTGTTTTGACTACGAGATTTTTCAAAATTTATCCGATAATTTCTAATGCATTTCTGATTTAATACTTTAGATTTATTCAGACTATCATATGTAGGTGTTAACCCCCTACTAATGTATTTTGCATGCGATCTTAATGGTTCCACCTCCCACCCCTTGGGTATTTTGCCATGTACAGTACCACTCTCAACCATCTTCACCTTCTCATGCCCTGGAAATTTAAACTTCACAAACCATTCGGTATAAAGCAGTTGCGCCATTTCTTCCAATATCTTGATACGCTCTTCGTTGTTTTTAATAAGGTCGTCGTAAGCGGAGAGGACAGAGGAGATGCGGGTTTGGGTTGGGAGATCAGGTAATTTAAGTTGAAAATTCTCAATATCAGATTTCGTCAGCGCCTCGCGTGTAGCCCCAGTTCTTGCTAAACCAAGTAACTCTCTTTTGTATAGTGAACTTACCAAAAGATATTTCAAGAATTTACCTGATAATTCTTTTTTATCCGCTCGAATTATCAAAACATGCTGGTTCACTCTTGCGGGTACAAGTTGATCAGGCACGGAAGTGCACCTACAAACTGATGCACCTGTAATATTTAATAAGACATCATCTTTTTCAACCGTTGCATTATTTAATTTTGTAGCTTGTGATTCATTGATAAGAGCTAGCTTATTATAATCAAATTTCAAATCATATATATTCAAACTTCGAATCAATGGCATTCCTGTTTCGCCGTACGACTCTTTTCCACCGCGGGGTGTAGCGCCACTACCGATCTTAGTGGTTATATTTTTTAATTTTTTTGTACTCCAGGTTGCCATAGTAATTTTATAAAATATTTTTCCAATCCTCTTGGATTTTCTTCTCTAGCTTATGAGATTCGATGGTCAAATCTGTAAATTCACCCATCAATTCTTTCATACGTGCATCAAAATCAACATCACTCATTACTTTTTCGATTATTTCTACATAACGACCCGGATTGAGTGAATAATCATTTTCTTCTACTTCTTTTAGAGTAGCAACTTTAGATCGGCCTTTAATATCCTCATATTTCTTTCTCCCCTTCTCTTCACGATATCTTTGAACAATAGAAGCGATTTCTTTAATTTGCTCATCTGACCATTCACTATGCGCCCGATCAATTGGGGTGAAAATATCTTGTGCATTGATAAATAGTATTTGATCTTTTCTTTTCGTATTTTTCTTACCGTTATCAAAAAACCAAAGAGTACAAGATAACGCTGCATTCATAAACATATTTGTACCAACAGAAATAATCACATCTACCATGCCTTCATTAATCATCTTTTTCCGAATTTCCTTTTCTTTATTTCCGGCATCACTAGCCGAATTAGCCATTACAAAACCTGCGCGACCATTTTTATTAAGTGCACTAGCAAACATTTGCATCCAAAGATAATTTGCATTTGAAATTACTCCTTTGCCAGTAACTGGTAAACCTAGATAATATCGTGGATCCCCTTTTATTTTTTCAGCATCTATTACAACTTGCTTATTTTTATCAACACCTTTTACGTTAAAGGGCGGATTTGCTAATACAAAATCAAATTGCCCAATACTATTATGATCATCCGTATAAAAAGAATTGACTTCAGATATTTTTCCAGACAAACCATGAATTGCAAGATTCATCTTTGCTGTTCGGATATTACTACTACCCTTTTCTTGTCCATAAATCGCAATTTCATTCATAATGCTTTTATTGTTTGAATGAGCTTTTACAAAATTTGCAGATTGAACAAACATTCCCCCGCTTCCGCAGGCAGGATCTAGAATTTTTCCGTGATATGGCTCAATAATTTCGACTAATAATTTAACAATCGATTGAGGAGTAAAAAATTCTCCCCCTTTTGCGCCTTCGGAACGCGCAAATTCACCAAGGAAATATTCATAGATCTCACCAAACGCATCACCTTTGATATCATCAGGTATCTGATTAAAGTTTTTTAGTAATGTGATTAAAATTTTACTATTTTCACCTGGTTTTTTATGAAGACCTGTATAATCCTGTGGCAGTACACCTGCGAGATCAGTATTGTATTCTTCAATCTCTTTCATTGCATTATTTATCGCTTTGCCAATATTTTCACTTTCCGATAAATTCATTAAATATGTGTATGTAGCAGTTTCTGGAAGGTAGATAACACCCTTTGCTTTATAGTGATCTGATGAAATGGAGACTTGCCGGCCTTTGGAAATTTTACGCTCAGCTTCTAAAGCCTCTTTTGCTTGCATAAATCGAACATCGGCAAACTTCAAGAAAATCAAACCTAATATAGGTTCAGATATTTCATTCAATTTTAAGCTTGAATTTGCCCGAAGTTGCTCTGCGGCCGCCCAAAGCTTCTCGTGGAGTTGTTTTCTATTATCTGTAGTCATATAGAAACTATACCACATAAAAGAGGCCTAAAATAGACCCCTTTTATGTTAAATTTAGCTATAAAGCTAAATAGAGCTCATCCTTTGTAATCCCATTATACTTATTTACTGTACAACCTCACCATTCTGAGCTGATAGTCCAAGAATATCACCTAAACGAGTCAGCTTTGCTTTATATGTAATCTTGTCACCTTCTTTTAAGGGTAGTAGATTGTCCTTTTGATCATCCTTCATTGTGATTACAATATCACTAACAAAAGTATCTGGGCAGTGTTTAATTTGTAACCTATAACTTCCACCTGATTGTGAAATTGAAGATACTGTACCGCTCCATTGAACATGCTTGTCTTTAAATTTTGAAGTAAAGGCATCTTGTTTTTGAAGATTCGTTGCATTGGTGTCACACAATATTGAGAAATCATCAAAAGATGTACTGACTACTTCTTCTTGAACTGTGGGTTGAATATCCCTTTCCTGAGATGTATTCTCAGAAAATTGTGAAGATGAGCTATTATCCCCATCAAGAGCTGTAACAATCATACCGAGAACAATTAATGCTAGTATACCGCTTATTATTTTATGTTTCACAAACCAATTACGTAAATCGGCTTTGCAATGCTTACAAAGCTTTGCGTCTGGTTGAATTAATTCAGAACATTTTGGACATTTTTTTTGAGAAATGGACTCTGACATAAATATAGATTATTAATTTATTATACTGAATGCACAATTTTGTACATTTTACATCGAACTTCTCATATTTATCGAGATAAAAAGACTTTTTGAGTCATATTTGGGTGTAGTTAGGGATTAATTAGATCTGGCTCAAAAAACACAAAGGGCCTCCCGAACCAGCAACAGCCCTTGCGGAACTGTCACCCATCCTTTCGAATGGGTACCCTAACTACAGAATACTGGTCGGAAGACCGTGTCTATTGTAGTTAGGGATACTGACAACCATGCCTTCGAAAAGGTTTAGGCTGTTTGCTTTCGCATTAAATTGTACTTACATAGTAGCATAAACACCCTAAAAATAAAGCGGGATATGATCGAGTTACCTACAGTCGCACCCATTCGCAACCAGATCGATTGTGTGAGGTCTTATGCCGCGCTGAGGGTTGTGCTCATAATTCAAAACCCCTCGCTAATTTGGAGGGGTTTTGAGGGTTTAGGGTTGGCGGGTCGCTTGGCACGATCCGTCCTTGTTGGCTGGGGCGGTAGGATTCGAACCTACGCATGCATGGACCAAAACCATGTGCCTTACCGCTTGGCTACGCCCCAATATGAACTGCGGGATAGATTGTATCGTATTCAGCCAGAGCAGTCAATAATTATTCGCCTGTCACTTTATACGCCTTAATAAGCACGGATGGGATTTGAAATTCAGCCGGTAAAGTTGTTTGCTTGTCTAGTGCATGAATATCACTATCAACAACAAAGCCATTTTGCTCCAACTGTGTTACTAATGAATCTACTGTAAATTGAGTTGGTGGTTTTAGCGAACCAGTACGCACAGTTGGATGTTGGATAGTTTCATTATTATGTAAAAATACTGCTATGTGCAATTCTCCTCCATCCACTAATATCCGCCTGGCCTCTTGCAGTACAGCATCAATATCCTCTACGTGTTCAAGCGCATGACTAACAACCACCTTTGTAAATCTATCATCGGGAATCCCCTCTAAATTTTCGGCTGCCAAATGGAAGATGCCTTTTTTTGGATCAGCTACTTCCAGATCATTATCACACCCCACCGCTACGTGAATATTATATTTCCGCTGCAAGATATTTAATAAATGACCAGAACTGCAACCAATATCGAAAATTCTATCATCAGATTGTGGATCCAAACGCTGTAGCAACTGCTTACGCTCTGAGATACGCCAACGCTCCTGCACTTTCAACACATCACGACGTGAGTGACCGTATTCGTTAGTTTGATGATACGACATTGATACGTGTTATACCTTCAAATAGCGTCCAATTGAAATCATGCTACTTCCAACCGCTAACACTAATGAGAATAAAAATTGAATTGCAAAAATAAACCAGAGATTGCTATAGAAAAAGAAATCAAGACTAAAGTTATACCCCTGGAAGAAATCATTTACATACGGCGCTGAACTAATCACTACCACCCATAACAAAGCCATAGCACAAACACTAGCGACCATTGCATACAATATTCCTTCTAACACAAATGGGCCACGAATAAACAAATTAGTAGCACCTACCAGCTTCATAATGGCTAACTCTTCACGATGCGAATAGATACCAACACGAATTGTGTTAAACATCATAATAATAGAAATAACTACAAATACCGCGCTCACAGCCAAGCCTCCCTGATACACTCGTGTTAGTAGTCCTGATAAGCGATTAATCACTACCTGGTGATCAGAAAAATCCTTATCTTCCACTAAGGCATCATACTCAGAGGTTTCAAATTGCTGAACAATAAAAGCATAATCCGTTAATGCCTCAGCCTGCACAACCAAACTCGCTGGCAGTGGATTATCAGATAATTCATCCAATGCCTCTGTAATATCGGAATCATCTTCATGAGATTCTCGAAATGAAGCTAGTGCCTCATCTTTGGATACATAGCGCACTTGCTTTACCTCAGCTATTTCTTCCAAGTAAATCTGAGCAGAAATAATATCATCTTCAGTTGCCGTATCTTTAAAAAAGATATCAATATCAATTTTATCCTCAATGGCTTGAATTGCCTGATCGGCTAGTAAATTCAAAGAAGCAACCATACTTACAGCGAATAATGTAAGCATAAGAATGAATACCGTAATAATCGATAGCCATAAATTTCTCCAAAAATTCTGGAATGAGTATTTAGTTGTTCGAACAAGTGAAATAATCATAAACTACTTACAAAACGTACTTGCCGGCTAGTTGATCTGATACAATAACGCCGTCATCAATGGTAATAACACGCTTACGTAAACGATTAACCACTTCTTTATTATGTGTAACTAATAATACCGTTGTACCTAATTGATTAATCTTTAACAGTAGATCAATAATTTCTTGAGCATTAATTGTATCTAAATTACCGGTTGGCTCATCTGCTAACAATATCTTTGGACGATGCACTAATGACCTCCCAATAGCAACGCGCTGTTTCTGCCCACCAGATAATTGATCTGGAAAATTATCACGCTTGTCTTCCAAGCTCACTACACGCAACACCTGTGGAACAATCGAATCAATTTTAGACTGCTGCACCCCACACACTTCCAACGCATAGGCTATGTTTTCATATACGGTTTTTTTAGGCAGTAATTTATAATCCTGAAAAATCATACCAACCTGCCTACGCAACACGGGAATTTCCGATTGCTTGATATTTGTAATATCCCAACCACCAATAACTATCTTACCTTTAGTAGGTTTTTCCTCAGCAATAATAAGTTTCGCAAGTGTAGTTTTACCAGTCCCCGACTGCCCTACTATAGAAACAAATTCTCCTGGACGCACTTGCAAAGAAAGCTCACGCGCACCATGAGTATTGTCATCATAAATTTTTGTAACGCGTTCAAAGCGAATCATGGATTGTCTTAATGTAAACTATTCAACAGCCTGTACCCGAACATTTACAACTCCACTTGATATACTTGCAATTGCTGCAAAATCATCTCGTGATAAATCGATCACACGACCAGGTACAAACGGACCAGTGCCAGTTACGACACTATCAACGTATACACCAGTTGAAACATTGGTAGTTCGTACTGTGCTACCAATCGGAAAATCGTTCGATGCAGTACCATTACCATCATACCAGCTTGCTATCCCTTCGACAACATCTCCTGTGGTTTCTTTTGGTCTTGCGAATACTCCAAGTACAGCGTGTTTACGCTTTAACCCCGCAGACACTTGTAACGCCCTACTATTATCACTCGTTTTTAATTTTTTCCACTTACCTTTTTTAGCATTCCAATACATCACCACTTTATCAGTATTTTTGTACTGATCAGGATATGATAACTTCACCCACAACTTCCTTTTTAACTTAAATTTTTTATAACTCTTCACTGAATAAATATGAATATCACTTAATAGCTCATTATCACCCACTGGGTAGCGCTCTGGTTTATTTGCCTTGCGAGCAGAAACTTTTACTCTCTTTGTTTTTACAATACTCTTAGGTGGCAATCCAATTTGCATAGTGCCATCATCATTGATAACTGTATATCCAGATTGTAGCGTAGCTTTCTTTAATACAATGGAATTTGTACCAGCAAATGCTGGATATGCTGATAACACACCCACTACAATAATGCTTACTATAATACTCTTACATGTGTATAATATTTTATGCATATGTATAAATCAAATTAACCAACAAATTCTTTAACAAACTGAATAATATCTCTCGGTACTACATTAGATTTTACTATGTATTTAGCTACATTCTGCTTCCTGGCGTACTCTCTATCTTCAGCACTATCAAGATTAGTCATCACAATCACAGGAATCATACCAAGTCCTTTATCTCCACGAATAAAATCTAAGATTTTAAATCCTTCTCGATCACGAAAGCCAACTACTTCCAGCCGTGATGGAGGAATAATGAGATCCAATAAAATAATATCAAAGACATCCTTTGATTGTAGTATTGTTAATGCATCTTCAGTATTGCTGGCAACAGTAACACTTGCAAAGCGCTCTAATGCTAACTGATAAAGATTAATCAACGTGATCTCATCCTCAATAAGAAGGATATGTAAACCGTCTTGAGCCTTCTGTAAAGACCCCTTTGAGGCCGTTTTTACTTTAGTATCTCTTGACATACGGCGGTCATAATACTATGGATACTCCTATCAGTCAACCCTCTATTTAAGGCTAATAAAGCTGGCCTAAATGACAATAGTTACTACACTATTACTGCGTAACATCAATGAGCTGACGAATGACACTTTCGTCTAAACGCGTTTGAAGATAATCATCTACCGAATATCGGATAAGAATATGACGCACTTTGATGCTTTCTACCTCTGGATCATCGCCATCTTTTCGATCGATAAGTTGAATCAAATGATAACCAAAATCTGTCTCGACAATATCAGAAATCTCACCTATTTCTTTAAGTGCAAATGCTGCTTCCTCAAATTCTTCAACCATCACTCCACGAGTAAAGTAATCCATCTCACCACCTAGTTGTGCGGTACCATCTTGGCTGTATTGTTGAGCTGAATCTGAAAATCCATCAGGATTATCAATTAAGTGCGCTTGAATATCAGTGATCGTAGTAAATGCCGTTTCAGTAATAGCACTTTTTTCATTTTCAACAAGATATGCAGTAACTTTTTCACGCAACACAACTTCTCGAACAATAGTCTGTTTAAATTCATCTAATGTTAACCCGTACACCTCTAAAAGAAACTCATTAATTTCCTCGTCAGAGCTATCTACCTCCCCTTGAATAAAGGTTTGATATGCCGCTTCTATTTCTTCAGGAGAAACAGTGAGTTCAAATTCTTCAGAAATTTGCTCTAATAACACCAACTCAATCATTCGATCCATCTCATCTTCACGAATTTGTTGTCGATCTGGTAAAGCACCAATTTCACTAATAAATGCTGGATCGGTATTAAAATAATCGGTTACCGATTCAGCTCGCGCAACCGCATCTTTGTATTCTTGATAAGAAATACTCGTTCCATTTACTATTGCAATGGGATATGAAAAACGTTCTACCATTGAATCGATAAATGCATTTTCTGTATCAAATGTATACAGTGCTAAAGCGGTATACACAAATGGACTAAGTAATAGTGCTACCAATGCAATAGCACCAATAATAATATATATACGTAATCGACTAACGGCCTTGTGTGCTTTTTGTTCAATTGAAGGAGACTTTTTTTTCGACATAAATACTACTTACAAATCATTAATTAAAGAAATATCGATGCCATTTTTTAGGATTACTCACCACTTCTTCCGGTTGCTCTGCAACAACCTCTATCCCTCCGGCATCAGGAACGATAGAAGTATCTGGTAACATCACAACTGTTTCACTCTCATCTTTAAGTCCTAACTTTTTACGAGCTTCTTTTTCTTGAAAACTTGATGAGTTAAAATAATCAAGCAAGCCATTCAAATCTGCATTCTGCTCATCAAGTAATGCAATCTCTTCTTCTAAGCCAGTAATTTGTTGATTGATTTCAACCTTACGAATTATTTGCTTGGTTAATGAAATTCCAATAACAATTATACCAAATACAACAAACACTAACACAGCTCGTGACCGCAATAGCGCCTTCACTGAGATCTTCTTCTGTGTACTTCGTGATTTACGTTTCCGGGTTTTGGGCATATTCCGAGATTATATCACGAATTCGTTTTGGATTATACACATGATGCAATTCTACACTAATATCAGCATTATTTGTCTTAACAATAACTGTGCCGTAATTAAATACAGATTGAAATACACCGCGCTGTTGATATACAACATCTTCGACAACCTTCCATTGAATTTCTTGCACAGTTTTATTAAACATACCCCGCTGATCAATGTCTAATAATCTCTGATGAGAAACAATCATAACATCCAAATACCAAATCATGAACGTGCGAAATATATATAGCGCAATACCAAAAAGGCCAACAATAAACACTATTGATGTAGCAAATCCTCCGCTGAGTAAGCTGTACATAAAAAACAATAATCCAAAATACACAGCAGCAAGTATGGTAAAGACACCTAATTTTGTGATAAGATATTCACGAACAACAATAATAACCTGCTCTCCGGGTTTAAGTTGGTTTAATAATATTCGTGAAAACATAGGTTATGAAGAAAAAACACATTCGTATATTTTGGCTGATCGTTGGTAGCATCATGATTATAGCGATGCTCCTATTTACTATTCTACCAGGTTTAGGTGGTAGTTCAGCAACTGTATTCTAAGACATTGCTATAGAGCGAGTCCTTGATCTAGTAAAAATAGCATTAACCCTAGCGCAGCCATTACTACTGCGATGATCCAAAACCGCATCACAATTTTTGGCTCAGGCCAACCAATGGCTTCCAAATGATGATGGACGGGTGCTGATATAAATATCTTTTTACCAACTAATCGCTTGGATGCTATTTGTATTCCAGCGGAAGCCGTTTCTATTACAAATACTAAGCCTATGATCGGTAATAATAAGGCATAATTGGTTAACATAGCAATAATACCTAATGTCACACCGAGTGACATTGCCCCAGTATCTCCCATAAAAAAACGAGCTGGATAAATATTGAACCACAAAAATGCCAATGTAGCCCCAATGATTACTGCGCAAAAAACAGCTAAATCATAGCGACCCAATGAAAAAGCAATTACTGCATACACCGCAAATGCAGAAAGTAATCCCCCGCCAGCCAAACCATCAAGCCCATCAGTTTCATTCACGGAAAAACTTGTAGCCACGATAACCACGATGAAGAATGGAATATACCACCAGCCTACTTCAAAATTACCCAAAAATGGAACATGCAATACATCCCATTGCAACTTATAATAAAACCACCAAGCTCCAACGATAGCGATAGCCGTATAAATAAGTAAACGATGACGCATTCTCAAGCCACCACCATGCGAACCCATTCGCTTTACGTTGAATATATCATCAACTAATCCTACAAGAGCCGAAGCCACCAGCGCTCCTAGTGGCAATAATGTTTCCTGGCGTGACAAAAAATCAAAACTTGCAAATAACTCGCTATACCTTCCTAAGATTGCAAGTACTACAGCAAGAAATAGTACCGTTCCCCAAATAAGTATTCCACCCATAGTTGGGGTACCGGATTTCGCTTGATGCATCTTTGCATACACCGGCGCCTCTTTGGCGTCACGTATCTGTTTTCCGATTTTATACTTATATAAAAAATGTGTGAGTACAGGCGTAAACATAATGGCCACAATAAACGACGTTGTGGCTAAAAAAATAATCCGTATCAATTGATCAGTATTTTCCATTACAAAATTTATGATTGGTTACTAATAATTGTTGTAACTGCTGCGACTAGCAATATTAAATGAATTCCAACGGTAGATAATTCTAGTACAGAAGATAAAAATGGCTCTTTTTTATAAATGATAATACCTAACACCATATTAAACACGAGAACTAGCAATCCTGATAAGGGGATATAAAAAATCTTATACCACTCACCTATAAGATCAACTCCAAAATAGATATTATAATGTAGTACAAATCCGTAGGTAACTTCAGGATCCGGTTGAGGGATATACCAATACAACGCAGCCCAAATGACAGCGTTGATAAGTAGTGAAAAAATCGCACTAAAGATGAACCGTGGGTTACGCAATGCACCTGCCATATCCCGCTATTGTAGCATAGGTATTTTACCTTTACCAGAAGCTGGAAAAATGGTATAATTTGGGCATGCTTCACCATGATCGCATTAAACGAGTTCTACTAGAAAACAACATTGTTACTCAAAAAACGATTGATGAAATTATTCAAGCTACAAAGCAACGCGGCGGCAACTTATTGCTAAATCTCGTAAATCAAAAAATTGTACAAGAACAAAAACTCTTTAGTTTAATGGCTAAAGATTTTGGGGTTCCATTTATTGATTTAAAAAATACTACGATAACTCAAGAGTTATTGGATTTATTACCAGAATCAATAGTGCATACTCATCAAGTTGTAATTTTTGACAGTGACGCCGAAAAAAATGTTATCAAAATAGCCACAACCGACCCTGACGACTTGCAAACTGTCGATTTTATCAGAAAAAAAACTGGTAAAAATATTGAGGTATATCTCACTACTCCGGAAAGTATTAATATTATTTCCAAACAATATCGCCAGCATATGGCTCAGGAATTTGCTGAATTTAAACAACCACTCGAAAGTAGCGGACAATTATCAGCAACAGAAGTAGCTAAAGACATTCCAATCATCAAAATCGTAGATACACTAATGGATTATGCTGTATTTCAAAATGCGTCAGATATCCATATTGAACCTACTGAGAAAAATATTATTGTGCGCTTTAGAGTTGATGGTGTATTAAAGGATGTGATGACACTTCCAAAATCTGTACAATCAGGCTTACTAGCGCGTATAAAAATTCTTGCAAACTTAAAACTCGATGAGCATCGTTTACCGCAAGACGGTCGCATTAAACTAAGTACCGATCAAGCGAATGTTGCGCTACGCGTATCTATATTACATGTCTACGATGGTGAAAAGGTTGTGCTGCGTATCTTGGATGAATCTAAGAATATTCTTACACTCGAACAACTTGGCTTTAATGAACGCGCCCTTGAAACTGTTAAGCGCCACATTCATAAACCTCATGGTATGATCCTTGCAACCGGCCCTACTGGATCTGGTAAAACAACAACACTGTATACGATCATTAACATCATGAATACACCTGATGTTAATATTTCCACTGTAGAAGATCCGATTGAATATCGTATGCCGCGCGTGAATCAAAGCCAGATTAATCCTAAAATAGGCTTTACATTTGCTGGTGGATTACGGTCACTGCTACGCCAAGATCCAAACATTATCATGGTAGGAGAAATTCGCGATAATGAAACCGCTGAAATTGCTTCACATGCCGCCATGACCGGTCATCTCGTACTCTCAACTCTTCATACTAATGATGCCGTTGGAACCGTATTTCGATTATCAGAAATGGGAATTCCGCACTTCTTAATAGCATCCACAGTAAATTTAATTATTGCCCAACGGTTGGTAAGAAAAATATGTAAGGACTGTATTCAAAGTTACCATCTCACAAAAAAGAATATTGAAGACATTTCAAAACAATACAACCTTGAAGAAGTGATGAAAGGATTGCATAATCTTGGTGAATTCTTAGATAAAAATACTAAGCTTGAAGATATCAATTTCTTTAGAGGTGCCGGTTGTGCGAAATGTGGTGATACTGGATATCGTGGCCGTGTGGGTATTTATGAAGTATTTGAAATGACCGAAGATGCTAGTAAAGCCATTCTACGACAAGCCACTGAAGATGAGCTACGCGACATCGCCACAAAAAATGGTATGATAAACTTAGCACAAGATGGATTTTTAAAAGTAAAACGTGGATCAACAACTGTAGAAGAAATCCTCCGCGTTACCAAAGAATAAGTACAATGGCAAAACAAAAAATACAATTTAGGCTTGGCTCGGTACCGATAGTTGAAAAGATCTTCTTCGTACAGAATTTGGCGCTAATGATACGCACTGGATTTTCCATTGGTGATGCACTTGCTGTATTGCAAAAACAAACAAAAAACAAAATGTTTCAAAAAATTATTGAAGAAATTCACAATGATGTTGTAGAAGGTAAAAATTTTGCTACCGCCTTACAAAAACACCCACATGTTTTTGATGAACTATTTGTGAGCATGGTTAATGTAGGTGAGGCTAGCGGTAACTTAGAAGGCTCACTTCAGCAAATTGTAGTGCAAACAAAAAAGAGTTACGCCTTAAAGAAAAAAATCAAAAATGCGATGATGTATCCAGTATTGATTTTTTTCTTAATGATTATAATGGGTGTTGCGATTTTCTTATTTGTAATGCCAAAATTATTGGATCTCTACTCTGGAGGCGGATTTGATCTACCGCTTCCTACGAAAATTATTGTTATCGCCAGCACATTTGTACGTGAAAATGTCCTTGTAATGAGCATCGTCTTAACTAGCATTACTACAGTTATTGGATTAATTTGGCGGACTGGACCCGGTAAATACACATTTCATAAAATGTATCTAAAAACGCCCGTGCTTGGAAGCGTCATCAAGAAAATTAACATCGCCCGAATGACTCGCGTACTACACTCCTTAATTACTACAGACATTCCAATTGTTCATAGCTTTCAAATTATTTCACGCACGGTTGGAAATCATGTGTATCGTAAACATCTAATGGAATCTAGTGAAGCGTTAACTAAAGGTGATAGTATTTATAGCACCATCGCCGCACGACCAGATTTATTCGAACCAGTTATTGCACAAATGATGAAAGTTGGTGAAGATACCGGTACAATTGAAGAAATTACTAGCGAGATAGCTACCTTTTATGAAGAGGAAGTAGATTCTACGATGTCTAATTTAACTGTAATCATTGAACCACTCATGATGCTTGCAATGGGTTTAGGAGTTGGCTTTTTGGCCGTCGCCGTAATTATGCCAATTTATGGACTGGTTAACGAAATTTAGTATGCAACAACCAGGGGGTAATACGTTAATTGAAATACTAGTCACCGTGAGCATCTTTTCGATGATCTCGGTATCGTTATTTGGATTATTTTCAAGTGGTCTACGATTAGTGTCCGATAATCAAAAACGCGTTACCGCTAATGGATTAGCAATTGAACATATGGAGATTATTAAAAATCTTCCCTATGATGATATTGGAACGGTTAGCGGCTATCCAAGTGGAGCGATAGAACGAACTCAAGAGCAAGAACTCAATAACATTCCCTTTACAATTGAAACAGATGTTGATTTAGTAGACGACGATTATGATGATGTATCACCCACCGACACACTTAACGGAGATTATAAAAAAATTGCCATTAGTGTTTCTTGGCCAAATTACATAGGTGACCCCGTTACGATCAGCACTATCATTGTTCCAGATGGATTAGAATCTGAATCTGGTGGCGGCACATTATGGATTGAGGTCTACGATCCAACTACCGACCCCATTCTTGATATAGCCGATGCTAGCGTCTCAGTTGAAGCCCCTGATGTCACTCCAGCCGTTTCAGAAATTGGTACAACCGATGAAAATGGACGTTATATATTAGCCGGAGTTCCAGAAGGAATTGAAGCCTATCAAGTAATTATTACAAAGGATGGATATAGCACCGCCCAAACATACGACAGAGACATGCTTACAAATCCTAATCCCGATCCAGCACACTTGAATATTATCGAAGGTGATGTTACTACGGAATATTTTCAAATATCACAACTCGTCAACAATCTTACCATTCGCATGCAAACTGATTCTGACAAGGTAACACTATGCCATAATACCTCATCAACCATTCGTGTAGACTTAAGTGCTCTCGATACTCATCTCGATACTCACGGAGATACTCTAGGTGCATGCGGAGATACGTACGACAATACTGGTGATCCAGTAGATACAACTTTTACCATGCATGGAGAAAAAACTATCGGTACCGATGGAGAAGGTCTACCTATATATAAATACAATGAAGCTCATCAAACCGGGAATGACGGTGAATATGCAGCCGAAAATATTGAGGCAGACACCTATAGCATTATCTACGACGAAGAAAATGAAGGCTATGTGATAGCCGGATATTCTGAACCGCTACCACACATTGCCCTACCCGGATCCAGCCAATATATTACGTTTGACCTAGCTAACTATGAAGAATACACCGGCTTATTTACTATTACAGACTCAAATGAAAATCGCCTTACAGAAGCAAGTGTTCGGCTATCCTACGATGGCACACCATCCTTTGACGAAACAATTGTCAGCTATCAATATGGCCAAGTGTTTTTTGATGACTTATCGCCACGGACATACAATATCGAAATTACTGCTGATGGCTATGGAACCTATTCAGATACAATTACGATAAATGGAAATGAAGATCAAGCATTTACACTTTCAGATGCACTTTAATCAACAAGGCATTTCATTGGTTGAAGTTGTAGTAGCAACCGCTATTATGGCTATTATTGTTTCCATGGCTTCAGCGCTTATTATTGAAGGTACACGAGTTCAGGATTTTATCAGCCAGCAATCGGATGCTGTTGCGGAAGCAAATAAATCGCTAACGAATATTACAAAATATCTCAGAGAATCGGCCGATGGAGATAATGGTGAATATGCTATCGTTGAATCAAACGGAACAACATTCTCATTTTATTCCGATATCGATGCCGATAACAATACAGAGTTAATCAGCTATTATCTTAACGGTACAAACTTAATTGAAAGCGTCATTGAACCCACTGGAGATCCTCTAACATACTTAGAAGAAAATGCCGAGGAATCCATTCTCTCAACACATGTTATTAATCAAACTGTATACAGTAATAATATCTTTACCTATTATAATAGTGACTATCCAGCTGATACAACAAACAACCCACTTACAGAACCGGTGGATATCACTGAAATTTCGCTAGTACAAATTCATCTTGATATAAATATTAATCCTAATCGCATACCAGATACAAGTATCGTAGAAACTTTTACCCAAATCCGCAACCTAAAAACAAATTTATGAACAAGCGAGGATCCACCCTTATCATTGTCATTGTATTCACTGGAATACTGTTATTAGGATTAGGCGCTATAATTTCATTACTCATTTCTGAACAACGAATCGTTCAGCGACGCGTAGCATCCGAACAGGCATTTCAAGTTGCAGAATCTGGCGTAAACTATTATCGCTGGGTACTCGCCCATAATCCCGATGATTACACAGGCGCAGACGACGATTACTACAACAATTCAGGAGAGCTGATTGGTCACTATACAGTGGTAGTTGATGAACCGGAAAGTGGATCCAGTGTGATAACAATCACTTCAACTGGATACACATATGATTATCCTAATACACAACGTATTATCAGAGTGCGCTATGGAAATCCATCTTATGCGGAATTTGCCTTCCTTACGAATAGTAATGTATGGTTCGGTGACACGGAAGAAGTAAATGGTCGACTACATTCCAATGGAGGAATTCGGATGGATGGCACGGTCGACTCACTTACAACAACTATTCGTGAAACATATATTTGTGGCCCTGAACATGGTTGTGCAGATGAGGAGCAGCCAGGTGTATGGGGTGCCGGTGAAGATCCAGCTCTCTGGGACTTTCCTATAGCAGATGCCGTTGATTTTGATATCATTACACTTGATCTTGAAGAAATGAACACTGCCGCAACAGAAGCTGGGATACTACTTGAAAATTCTGGAACATATGGCTATCATCTCGTATTTCAGAATGACGGAACATTTGATGTGTATACCGTAACCTCATTAGGAAATAATGTATGGGGACATGACGGAACAAATTGGGTATACGAATCAAATACCATTAATACAGAAAGTGCTGTTAGTGAGTACCAGAATGTAGCCATTCCTGATAATGGAATAATTTTTGTTGAAGATCAAACCTGGGTTTCTGGCGAAATAAATGGTCGGGTTACAGTGGCCGCTGCTAATTTACCTGAAGGAAGTGGAACAAACTATGACATCATTATTCATGATGATATTGAATACTATCCAGATCGCAATAGCGATAATGTACTTGGCTTAATCGCTCAAGAAGATATACTTGTACCACTGTATTCACCAACAGATCTAACAATCGATGCAGCCTTAATAGCACAAAATGGGCACGTTTTTCGATACTATTACTATCCGCCATATTATCCGAGTGACACAATTAAAACGAATATTGAAACCTATGGTACAATTATCACAAATACACTTTGGACATGGTCGTGGGTAAATGGTGAAGGCGATATACTATCCGGCTATGAAAATACCAACACGGTATATGATCCTAATTTATTGTATTCACCCCCTCCATTCTTTCCAACTCGCGATGACTTTGAATTCATCTCGTGGGAAGAAATATCACCAAATGAAGAATAATTATGGCTGCAGGATTAAACATTGGAATTGATATTAGTGATTATCGCTTACGCTTAGTTGCGCTGCGCAGCAGTTATCGACGCTTAAATCTAGTATCATTTAATGAAGTAGATTTACCAAGTGGCATTATGGTAAACGGCGTCATTCAACAACCAGAACAAATGGTTGAAGCGTTAAAATCGTTATTAAAAAGCATTAAGGGTGGCCGCATCACTCAGCACGCCGTACGAGCCGGATTACCAGAACAGCAATCATTCTTTGTAACAGTACCTACTACAAGTATTGAGAGAGAAGATATTGAGCGTGAAGCTATTAAAAACATCCCTTTTAAACGTGATGAGATGTATTTTGATACCAAATTATCAAAAAATAAAAAAACTATTACTATTGCGGCTGGTAAAAAAGAATTCGTTGATCAATATATTGAAGTACTCGAACAAGCTGGCCTACACCTTACAGGTCTTACTAGTGAAACTGACGCTATTAGCCATGCTCTTTTCAAAGGTCATAATACGAATGGTGTAGGCCATATTATTATGGATATCGGCTATGCACGAACAACGGTTATTTTTTATATTCGAGGCGAAGTATATTTCACAACCAGCTACCCATCCATTATTGAAGTCACCGGAATCAACCAAAAAAACCTTACTGCGGTAGTTCAGCAAATTATCTATTTCTATCAATCACATTATGCTGAATATGCACAAATAGAAAATATCATCCTATGTGGCAGCGGAGCCTACACGGCAGGCATTACAGAAATGATAACGAAATTTTCAGATGTACGTACTCAATTAGGAGATCCATTTAGCAATCTCAAGATAAATCGATTAGCTAAAAAAATTAAATACCCACTTGCCTATTCTACTGCTATTGGGCTAGCTTTAGAATAGATCTGTATACGACTATGTTATTAAACATACTACCGGAAAATAAAAAGCGCCAAATAGAAAATGAAACGATCTATAATAGTTTGCGTCGCATAACAATTATTGTTGTTATTAGTTTTTTAATACTTGACGGCATCATTATTGGTAGTCGGGCATTGCTTAATTACTGGGAAAATAAAATTACCGAAACAGCAACTGATACAATAATAGATCCCTCCGTGGAACAGGAAGTGAAAGAAGCACTAGTATCATTATCTACATCTATTACAGCCCTGCAAAGCCTATATGCTACCTACAACCCCCCCCTAACGATAACTACTCCTTTTCTAAAGATACTACCTCCTGAAACCACCCTTGAAGATGTAAGTATAAATTTTGAGGAAAATACACTCGGGGCTAAAGGTGTCGTGAGTAATAGAGATGCGTTAGCCGAATTACAAGCCGTACTTAATGAATTTACATACCTAGAAGACATAAACATATCAGTTGACGATCTATCAGCTAAAGAAGATATTGAATTTACCCTAAATGGAAATATTACCTATGAAATTACCGAGACTAAATAATATAGGAATACGCTATCGCATGATACTACTTGGGGGTATTGCAAGCCTCGTTATTATTGTAAGCATTAGTGCAATAATTATTCCTGGTCAGGCCGCGGTACGGGAAAAGAAAATTTCAATTCAAGAACTACAACAATCACTTGCTCTCGAAGAATCAAGTACAACAAATCTTATTATCGCAAAACGTCGCCTTGAGAACTAGAAGAAACCGAAGAGCTATTTTTACAGGCTTTTGTACCAATTAATGATCCTTTAGTGCTAGTAACAGCCATTGAAAAAATTGCCGAGGACCAGGGACTAGATGTTGATATTAAAGTATCTGAACCGAGCGCAACTGATAAAAATGATGAGATACAAAAAGCTCCGATTACGCTACGCTACCAAAGTGATCTTGAAAATAGTTTAGAGTTTATTAATGACCTACAACAACTACCTATGCATTTTGAAATTCACAACTTACATCTCAATGTTGGCCTACCTAGCGGAGATGATATTCTGATTGTAACATCTATTGAAGCAGTAACGTATTGGAAATAATTATGCCACTACAACTATTAAAAAAATATTCCGCGCCCGTTATTACACTCTGTATTGTTGTATACGGTGCATATATCGGCCTTACTTTATACAATGATGTATACGGCCCATTATTTATAGAAGATTCAACACAATCTACTTCAACTAAATTTAAGATTCCTGAAAAACAAATTACAGAAATATCTGATCAAATTATTGAACGCAAAGAAAACAATCTTGATACAAATGTAAAGACGAATCCCTTTAATACTCAACACTCGCTACCATAAGATTTATTTAGAAAACACAACTTGATCATTGACAAAATCAACTTTCATAGTATCTCCATCATGAATACTACCTTCAATAATTTCTAACGATAATTTATCGAGAATAACTTTTTGAATAACTCTCTGCAATGGTCGTGCTCCAAATTGCTGATCAAACCCAATTGTTGCCAAATGGCGCTTAACAGCATCAGTTAGCGTAAGGTGTATGTCTCTTTTAGCTAATCGTTTTTGCACGCGAGCAACTTGTAAATCAATAATACTCTCAATATGTTCTGGTTCAAGATGATGAAAAATAATAGAATCATCAATACGATTTAAAAACTCAGGCGGAAACGTTTCTTGCAATACAGTATTCACCGCATCACGCTGAGCAACAGTATCACCAATATGCTGAGCAATTTGTGTACTACCAAGATTTGATGTCATAATAATTACTGTATTTGTAAAATCAACCGTACGACCCTTAGAATCAGTTAATCTTCCATCATCTAATACTTGCAATAATATATTCAACACTTCTGGATGTGCTTTTTCAATTTCATCTAATAAAATTACTGTATATGGATAACGCCGCACAGCCTCGGTAAGCTGTCCACCTTCTTCATGCCCTACATATCCTGGAGGTGAGCCGATGAGTCGAGCAACAGCGTGCCTCTCCATGTACTCACTCATATCGATACGAACCAAGCGTTGTTCATCATCAAATAAAAATTCTGCCAAGGCCTTTGCTAATTCGGTTTTTCCAACTCCGGTGGGGCCTAGAAACATAAATGATCCAATTGGGCGTGATTCTTCTTGGATTCCAGCTTTACTACGCCGTATAGCATTCGCCACAGCATGCAATGCTGGCTCCTGACCAATTACTCGCTCACCTAATAGTTGTTCTAATAGCGCCAACTTCTCTAACTCCTGTACTAACATCTTTGCTACTGGGATATGTGTCCAACGTGATACAATTTGCGCAATATCAGTTTCAGTCACTTCCTCCTTTAGGAGGGTCTCATCCTGCTGAATGCTTGCCAAATCCTGCTGAGCCTTGATAATTGTTTTCTCCAATTCAGGTATTTGACCATACGTAATTTCAGCCACGCGCTCTAAATGACCATCGCGCTCAGCCTGTATTGCCTCTTCTTTGAGTAAATCAATCTCTTTACTCGATTCATTAATTTTATCAATATACTTCTTTTCATTCTGCCATTGCAACTCAATATGTGTATATTCCTCACGTAATTCTGCTAACTCTTTTTCAAGATCACGTAATCGCTGTTTCGATGTTTTGTCTTTTTCTTTACGTAACGCTTCGCGCTCAATTTCTAATTGCCGAATACGACGATCAAATTGATCAATCACTGTAGGCTTACTATCACGTTCAATGCGCAATACCGAACATGCCTCATCCATTAAATCAATTGCCTTATCTGGTAAAAAACGATCGGCAATATAACGATCAGATAACGTTACAGCAGCCACTAAAGCATTATCACGTATCTTCACGCCATGATGCACTTCATACTTCTCCTTAATGCCGCGCAAAATTGAAATAGCATCTTCAACCGACGGCTCCTCAATAACGATTGGCTGAAAACGACGCTCCAGCGCAGCATCCTTTTCAATATACGTTCGATACTCACGTATTGTTGTTGCCCCAATGGCTCGTAACGTACCACGCGCCAAAGCTGGTTTCAATAAATTACCAGCATCCACTGCACCATCAACTCCACCAGCCCCAACAATAGTATGGAGCTCATCAATAAATAAAATAACCCTACCATCAGATGTTTCAATTTCTTGCAATACCGCTTTCAAGCGATCCTCAAATTCACCACGATACTTGCTGCCAGCCAATAGAGCTCCTAAATCGAGTGCTAACACCAACTTATCACGTAAACTATCCGGAACATCCCCATCAACTATTTTCTTGGCTAAGCCCTCCACAATAGCAGTTTTACCAACTCCTGGCTCTCCAACTAATACTGGATTATTTTTCGTGCGGCGCGATACAATTTGCATCACACGACGAATTTCATCATCACGCCCAATGACTGGATCAATCTTTCCAGCTTTTGCCAGCTCAGTAAAATCAGTTGTATATTTATCAAGTGCCTCATATTTTCCTTCGGGATCTAGATCAGTTACGCGTTGACTACCTCGTACCGCTTGCAATGCCTGTATAACATCTTCACGTTGTACATTTAAGAGCTTAGCAATAGACTCCTGCTTGAGTAATGCTAATAACAAATGTTCTGTACTAATGTATTCATCACCTAATTTACCTGCTTCGGATTCTGCATCTGTAAATACATTCTTTAATTCATTAGTAGCATACGGAGAATCACTAGTGCTGACCTGATGTTGTTTTTGTAATTCATCCTGCAATTGTTGCTGAATATCTTCCGTAATAATTTCAAGCCGTTCGAACAACCGCGGCACAATTCCATCCTTCTGCTGAATCAATGAAAATAGCAAGTGCTGAGGCTGCACCGCTTGATGTTCTAAGGTTCCGGCTAATTGCATAGTAGCTTGGATAGCCTCAGCAGATTTAGTAGTATACTTTGAAAAATTCATAATATTCAATGCTAAATATCTATTAGCCCTCTACAGTATAGAGTGCTAATTTAATTTCGTCAACCCTTATTATTAAGAGATAATACATCACTTGTAGAGTTCAGTTTCCGGATGAAACGATGCCCATGCGAACCAAAATAATCGTAAAGTAACAATTTCTTCACCCGTATCAATATTTTGAGCTATTACCTCTCCTGAATCTAAGCGCTGTATAATAATAGCAACACCATTAATATCATCAGTAATACTATCGTGTTCTAGTAATGAATCCTCGGTATAAGCTTTAGCTACACCTCCGACCTCGATACCATATACTACGGTTTTGATTTGAAGCGATGTGTCTAAATTTTCTACTCCAAAATATATCTCATCATCCTGCTCATATGTACCGTATGGATATAAATCATAATCTATCAACGCACCATTATCACGTGATAATACCTCGGTATTTGGATGCTCTGTAAACCACTCCATCCAAGTTGTAGTAGTGATAGCAAATGGCTCCAGTACCTCATCACGACGCGCTGCAGGCCCCACAATAGCCTCTCCTGTAATCTGCTGCCATAAATTACCCTCAAAACGATCGTACATCACTAAATCACTATTATGTAGTTTTCCAGATACACCAAATTCAGTAATAACCCCATTTACTTCACGTGTAAACGCCACAGCCGATCCACATAACGGGCAGAACGTCATTGCAAAATACTCATCCCCTACTTGATCGTTAACAATCTCGTGACGATTAAGAATTTTTTGTGGGTACGCTCTCTTTACACCAAGTAAATCAATCGCGAATACCATATCATCATCAGCCAACCAATCAACGGTAGCTCCCTCCTCAAATGAGGGGTGATCAATAGATTGAATGCAATCCTGACCCGTAAAACAGCCTTGTTCTAAATCGGATGCTGCAACTTTGGCGCCATCAAAATCTGTCTGCAAACTCACATCCTGCACAATCACCTGCCCAGCCAGGTCGTTAATATCTCCATCATTAGAATTAGTAAGACTATCCGATTGCGTTATGCAGCCAGATAAAGCCAGTGCGGCTATTGTTGTTAATAGTAGTATACGCATAATAATTCATACGTTAGTTATTAGCAGTTTGACGCTTTGCAAAACTCGCAGCCTTAGCATCCTCTACCTCTGGTTGATCAAAAGGATCCTGGTCACGCAACAGTGCTGAATATACCGTATAGTAATGCCAAAATGAGATTAGTTCACCAATACTCGTTTCTGATACTTCATTCACTTCTAATGTAAGATGAGGAATCTCTAATGCCGTTGCATTTTCTGCTACACCTTCATAATCGTATCGTAAACCATCCTGCAAAGGAATGCCGTGAATATCCGCCAGCGTACCATCACGCAATGCAAGTGATTGTACTTCGTCTGGTATTACTGTAGATAAATTCTTCGTGCGTTGATTACGCAATGTCATAAAAAATCCAATGGCATTCTTGCGTCCACCAAAGAACCGCTGATTCGTATGATGTTGCGATTCCGGAGCTTGGTCACCAAAAATAGTCTGTCCCTTACCATCCTTACCAGTACTCTCATGAATCAATTGCACAATAAGCGGTAAAAATCCTGCTAGCGCTTGTGAATAGATTGGCATAAATATCTCTGTATAGCCTGCCTGATCATTTTTCCAGCAACTATAGGCTGCCTGCAGTGCGATATTATCTTCAACTGGCGCCGCATATCCAAAAGTGTCGTACGCCTGAACAGCTGCTGTATTAATAGCAGCAACATCTAAGCCCATTAGTTCAGCTGGCGCAAAAGCACATTCCGTGCGCCCAGAATAACGCCCACCCACTTCAGGATGCGGCACAATTGGCCAGTTATACTGTTTTGCTAATTCATATAACACACCTTTTTCTAGTGATGTTACAGCCACAATCGGATAATCAAGAAATTGAAATAATGGCTCTAATACATCAATGTTCGTTCCTGATTTTGAAATCGGTAGCACCAACGTAGTGTCAGGTGAATATTTTTTATGTAACGCCTGAATCACATCTGGCTCCATCGTGCTAAGAAATTCAATGGTTGTATCATTCCGTAAATGTGCCAACGACTGCCAGTACGCCAATGCACTTGTGCGTGACCCCCCATTAGCAATAATAATAACGTTCGTGTATTTCTGATAATCAACTACTACTGAATGGACATACTCTAAATCTACAGCATACCCCTGAAATGCAGGTAGTGGTAGTTTTTTCCACTCAGTTTGTAATTGAACCAGATCATCAATAGTAATTGATTGTTGATCGTGATCTGTGATTAAACGTAAATGTGAAGTCATAATATTATAATTGATAAAGATAAATAGATATACGATCCTCACTGGGTTTATCAACAGTAAGGGGCTCTAGTCCTCGTATAGGAAATGTATAGGAAATCACCCTTGTACCAGGCGTTGCTTCAGTATACAACTTTTTTACTAATCTGCCTTCAAGCTTTTTTGGCATACCAAATACATAAATAACATCAGCACTAGATAAATCTTGTGAAAATAGATTACCAAATACAAATGTAGCATTCTTGGTCCTAGTGAATAATTTACGAGCCACACATACTATGTATAGTGGAAACGCTAATTCCACACCAACAGCGGTAATATCATACCGTTGAGCAGCAGCTAACACTACCTTTCCATTACCACAACCAAGATCATAAAAACGCTCACCTGACTGTATATTAGCCAGCGCAAACACTCTATCTAAATCTTTTTTCCACATTGGCACCCATGGAGCCATTGATAATGCAGCAATCGTAAAGCTCAATATGAATAAAAAAACAATTAAAACAACAACTTGGAGAACCATTAAATTCTTTCGGCCTTAATAACTTCCACCTGGCCACCAGCTTGCAATTCAACAACATCTCTGCGCGATAAACGACTCTGTAATAATAATTTTGCAATCGCATCTTGTGCGGTATCTTGTATCAAGCGCCGTAATGGTCGAGCCCCATATATTGGATCATATCCTCGCTCAGCAAAATCTACCACAGCCTCATCTGTCCAACGTAAGGTAATACCCTTTACTTCCATTTGCTTAGCTAAGCCAGCTAATAATAATTCACACACCTGTTGCAATTCTTCTTTTGTTAACGGCGTGAATACCACCACATGATCAAACCGATTTAATAACTCAGGACGAAAACTCTGATTGAGTAACCCCTCATTCAATAATTGATCTTTAATGCCACCGCTAGTAGCGCCCTTCGCATACAGTTGCTGAATCACATCAGTACCTGCATTAGATGTTGCTACAATCATTGCGTTAGTAAAATCTACCGTTCTACCAGTACCATCCGTTAAACGACCATCCTCCATTACCTGTAAAAAGATATTAATAACATCACTATGGGCCTTTTCGATTTCATCTAGTAATACAATTCCAAAAGGAGTTTTACGAATAGCTTCAGTTAAATTTCCTTGCTGACCAGGTGCTCCAATTAGTTTCGATAATGAAGCCGGTGTTTGATACTCACTCATATCAAAGCGCATCATGTTTGACTCATTACCAAAATACGCTTCCGCGATAGCTTTAGCAGTTTCTGTTTTACCTACACCAGTAGGCCCCAGAAATAATAACGAAGCAATTGGACGAGTTGCATCGCGTAAATCTTCACGCGCCCTACGCAACGCCTTACCAATTGCATTAATAGCCTCATGTTGACCAATCACTCTACGATGCAATAAATCCTCCATGTTCAACAACTTATCAGCCTCATTTTGAGAAATTGCCGCTACTGCCACATTGGTTTTTTCGGACATAATCTGCTCAACCGCCGATTTACGTACTAATTGCTTCACACCATAATGCTCACGCGTATAAATAGCAGCTTCCTCAATAATATCCACCGCCTTAGCTGGAAGATGACGATCTTGTATATAGCGATCACTCAATACCACAGCTGATTCAAGTGCATCATATGTAAAAAATACTTGGTTCTTTGCCTCAATATAAGGAGCGCGACCCTCAAGCACTTTGATAGAATCCTGATGATTGAGTTCTGGAACTTGCACAACTTGAAAACGACGCAAAAATGTTTCTTGATTTTCGATGTGCTTCTGAAATTCAGGTGTAGTAGTAGTACCTAATACTTTTATGTATCCCTGAGAAATATAGTTCATCAAAATTTTACCAATATCAATACTAGACTGTGTTGATCCAGCCCCTAATAAGGTATGAATATCTTCAATAGCCCAAATAACATTTCCGGCTAAAATAATATCTTGAATAATCAATTGCATGCGTTGCTCTAAACCTCCAATACCTGATGCTCCAGCAATAATAGCACCCGGATCGGTAACTACTAAGCGCTTATCCTGTAACTGCGCCGGCACATCCTCGGAGGTCATTAAATTCGCAATGCCTTGCAAAATTGTAGTTTTACCAACGCCTGAAGGGCCAACTAACATAACGCTACTATGACCCTCTTGCAACACACGAAATGCTTCATTAATTTCTTTCTCTCTACCAATTGGGGCCATAAATGCATTATTTTTTGCCATCAATGTAAGATCTTGCGAAACAGCGTCAAGATTCTTAGTAGGACGAGCTGTCATAGCCCGATTCATTACCGTTTTTGGCTTACCACGTGATAAGCGCTTACGACGATGCTCTTTATCCATCAAAGCCGTTACCAAATTACTCCAATGTACTAAATTACGAATCTTCTGCATATCCACATCTCTATCAAATAAAGCATCTTGAATATATTGATCTGCTAAAATTGATCCCACCATTACTTCAACCAAATCTACCGCCGGTTGCTCTTGATAACGGGCCTCAGCATAGGCATACATAAGGGCCTTGCGCACCTCTGCGCCAAAATCTGGTGAATGTGTAAATTGATCTAGTTGATTTTCACGGTCGGCAATCCTCTGTATAGCTGCAACGAGATCTTGCGAGTTTATTTCCACACGATAGAACATTGATGCCACAGCTTCCTGTTCCATCAACGCTAAAAACAAATGACTAGCCCTCACCTCAGCATGCTTCAACTTAATTGCCAATTGATATGCGTCATCCAATACATTAAGCGCTCGGGTTTTAAAATAGTGTGATACATCAATTTTTTTATGATTATCATAAGCACTCCAATACTCCCAACTGTTCATTTCATCAGTGAGGATTTCATCTGCAAAATGATTTGGTTCCGTAATCTCTGGTATTTGCTCAAGTACACGTTCTATCCGATAATACGCAAATAAATCCGCTAATACTGATAGCCAAAATATCAATAATTCACTCGATCGGTGAGTAAAGAAATCAACAAACGAGGCTCCAGCTTCATTTAATTCAACTACCTGAAGTACCATTGCCACAAAGCCACCGATACCAATAATTAATAATACTGAATTGATAAACCAATTCACTACTCGCTCCATCTTTTTTTCTAAGAGAGCAGCTGGGCTAATTTCATGACCCCAATACAATACGTCATTTTGAAAAAAACCATACACACTCTGCTTGTTGTGACACATCGAACATGTCACATGCTCACCAGATGCGGTAAGCGCATAGCCAAACCCATGACATTGTGGGCATTCTAAAAACGATGCGTTATATTGATCCTTCCCTATGTCCATAATTCAAATATATTCACAGGCATTAAACCAATTTGATAGAGAATATTATATAACACAAATACCGGAACAATCAGCCATAGTAACAATATTAATATCAATACGGTCATATACGCGACAGCAATGATCATTAATAGCGAAAAATGCACTACGCGCACTGGAAAACTAATTAATCTACTCACAATATCATTAAGACCATACATCGGAGTAAACAAAAACCGCGCAAGAATCTTTAAATTCAGCGTTCGCACTAAATCTTTAGCTTGATAGCGTAAAAGACCAATAATTTTTAGTGTTCCGCGATAATACCACCACGGAAGAAAATAGACTACGCTCCAAAGAATGTCTATAAACAAAAATTTAAGAGCACTTTTCACAGTCTGCATTTCAGAATTATACCATTTTTATGGCATAAAAACAAATACGATGATTATGTAAAATGCAAATATGGACCCATTGCCATAAGTAACACTAAAGCCCCTATAATAAAAATTGAAAATAACCAATTCCAACCGAAAAATAAAAGTAGTGCCAATCCAATAGCGGCGATACCTATGCAAAATATCCAGGCAATAATTTCTCGCTTAAAAATATACTTAAACATTAACGCCAATATCATCAGTACAGCTGCTACACCCAATAGAACATATATAGGCATGAATGAACGGTCTCCTGCGAATGGGGTTGTGTATTGCAAGCCATAGGCTAATGCTCCCATGGAAACTGTAAGCACCAATGAGATTATCCAGCCGGTATAGAGTGTTCCCATATTTCTATGGTCAATCAATGAATCTTTTTTTGCCATGTAAAGCGTTACTTATGATAAGGATGCCCGCTCCAAATTGTCGTTGCACGATAAATTTGCTCAAGCAACAGTACTCTAGCAAATTCATGCGGAAATGTCATCTGTGATAGAGCGAGTGTGTTGTGCACATACTGACGAATAGAATCCGAAACACCGTCGCTATCACCTACTATAAATACCATATCTTTATCCATGTTCAATTGTAACCAAGATGCAAACTCCAATGAAGTACTCTGCACGCCTCGCTCATCTAGTAATATATAGTGTGCAGATTGAGCCTGTATAGCAGCAAGTAATTTATCTTCGGTTTTATAGTACTGAAGATCTAATTGTAATTTTCCTTGGATGCGACGCACAAACTCAGCTTCCAATGAAGCTAATTCAACAACTTTAGTTTTTCCAATCGAGGCTACCGTTAAACGCATCTAACAACTGTAGACGTTTGAAAGAAAGTAAATCATCCAACTAGTAGCTATTGCCACAGCAATACTTACAATAACCAACACAGAAATATGCTTCCTATGCATTTCATATAAATGATACGCCTCTAACACTAGGCCAACAAAAATTAAACCCACTCCCAAATACCCCATCCGAGCCGCACTATACAATATCTCTGTAGCACACACTTGTGTAAGTACTGGAAACAATAACATGCCAAATATAACGCTTACTAAGGCAATGCCTAATACTACAACCGTTACTGGTAATACTGGATCTAATTTATACTTACTTTTGTGAGCTGATGTTTTCATATATATAGTATATCTTTTTGAACAGCATTAATCAATATTAGAATTTACAACATATACTACTGATGGAACTGGTACAGAAACATTGTTATACTCTACATCACTTCCTTGTATAGCTATACCCGTAGAGGTACCACCGTCTAAATTCAAGGCCATGTCCAAATTTAGGTCAAGGCTATTAACAAGTACACTACTTAATTCACTCAATGTCAGTACTCCATATTCTGCAACTATAAAATAGAAATATCCATCTGCATCGTTTGCAATTACAGTTCGTTGCGCTACCTTGCCAGAGCTAGTTTGTACATTAACCTCACCATCGTCAATTAATACAGGATACGATTGAATGGAATAGTCAGCCACTCCTGTGCGAGAGTCATCACTTGTGATGATTTCCCAGTCACCACCTACACTACGAACAAATCCTGTAGAATCACTTAGTATTGGGCCATGAGATTCATCATTAACAACCGTACGCGTTGTAAGATCGTATATTTCAGTAAAATACGATGCATTAATAACCGCTGTGGCGGATAAATCTTCCATCCACTGATTTACTGTTTTTGGAGCAGTGGTATCTACAGCCACTTGCAATGAAACCGTATCAGGAGCAAATTTTAATACGGATATTTTTTCTTGTTTCGCATCTAAATCAACAATATATTGCCTAAAATGCATCTCAGGGTCAGTTGCATCAACCTGCGTCCAAGATTGGTAATCGGATTCATTAACAATTATTGGATCACCACCCGTATTTAGAGCTGTGAAATCAAGGGTAATAGAATCATCAGTACAACCAGCACCTAAGACCACAATAGATAAAATACAAAAACTCAATAGCTTGTTCATACAGCCTACAATATCACGAAAACTGACGAGATACAAACTGAATGAGATCTCCATTTCTTTGCAGCCATGCTTGCGAAGCTTTACGGCTTGAACTGTAGGTATCAACTAATTTCCAAAATTCCTTCGAGTGATTCAATTCGGAGATATGCACCAATTCATGAATAGCAACATACCCCTGAACATACGTAGGAGCGCACAAAAGCTTCCAATTCATACTAATAGAGCCCTTATTAGAACAGCTTCCCCACCGACTACTCTGACCGCGAATACTTAAGCGTTGATACGCAATGCCAGACAATTGAGAATATTCATCTAGTATAGATGTAAATTGCTTACGCGCCTTTCGTTTGACCCATTGAGCATACATGCGTTTAATTTCGCTAATTGCACTATCTCGATTACTTAATTGAATTACACCTCCTTGCATTATTACCCTTCTTGGGCCAGATATAATCTCTATAGATCTGGGCTCACCATTCCATAACGTTGTGCCACCATCCTGGAATTGATAACGCGCAAATCGCTTCTGGTCATATTCAATTGCGTTTAACTGCTCCTCTATCCATGGCCTATGCCTTCGTAATATTCTCTGTACATACGCATCCGATAGCTTTTTTGGCATTACAACGCGCAAACCATCGATAGGTGAAACCGTAAACGATAATCGCTTAGCTCGTGGATTAACAACCGTAGTATATTCAAGATTCATTTGGTGTAAATACGTACCAATTTTTGTGTAATAGTAACTCTGCTAGCTCTTTACTAATGGCAGCGCTGTATTTTTTTGAAAGTCTGCTAGAACACTTTCTCGCTTATCTGTTAATAACACCAACTTACCAGTAAGCTCCGTTTCTGCTACCACCGCACCTGTATCATTATCAAGGAGTTCAATGCGCACTGATTTTAAAGCCTGTTTTTGAATGCCTTGAAATAACTTTGTGCCTTCATCAACTGGCAAATAGATATTCAAATTATCATCATGTATGTACGTTCCATAAGAGACCCAAAATTTCTTTCCATCATAAAAACGAAAGGCGGCCTCTCTCCCCTGCTTGATTATTTCTTCACGCGATACCTTATTCATTGTGAGCTCTAATATGTGTACGAATTAATCGCATTGTTTTTAAATATAACGAAACATTATGTATTGTTGTTAAACGTTGCGCTAAGGCTTCATTCACTGTAAATAAATGCCGAATATAGCCTCGTGCATATCCAGCTGAGCATGTTAAACAATCACAATATGGATCGAGCACTTGTTTATCAATTTTATACTGAGCTGCTTTTATAGTAATTTTTTTATAATTCACAGTGGATAAATCTGCCGGCACCAATGGCTCATCTGAGGCATGAATATATACTTGCCCATGACGAGCATTGCGAGTTGGTAGCACGCAATCAAACATATCTATACCACGTTTAGCAGCTTCAAGTAGCTGCTCTGGCTGCCCTACACCCATTAAGTATCTAGGGCGATCGCTAGGCAAATACGGCTCGGTAGCTTCAATCATTTCGTACATTACTTCCGATGGCTCACCAACTGCTAGGCCACCTATTGCATAACCATCAAAACCTAATTCGGTTAACTGCTGTGCACTTTCTGCGCGCAAATCTTTAAAACTCGATCCCTGCACAATACCAAATAACTTTGAATTAGTAACATTCACTTCTTTCTGTCGATTCAAGGATCGTTCCGCCCACGCCGTTGTTAGATCGATGGAACGTTGCGCATCAGCTCGTGTTGCAGGATATCCGGGAAAATAATCAAACGCCATCCAAATATCAGAACCAATCGCTGCCTGAATGTCCATGGATAACTCTGGCGTAAAATGAATTTCCCTACCATCGATATGGGAATTAAATGTGACTCCATCATCGGTAAGTTTTCGCAACTTTGCTAACGAAAATACTTGAAATCCACCTGAATCTGTAAGAATAGGTTTCTTCCAATTCATTAATGCATGCAGTCCTCCAAATTCATTCAGTACATCAACGCCTGGCCGTAAATATAAATGATACGTATTTGATAGAATAATCTCCGGACCCAACGCATCAAGATCCTCCTGTGAGAGGTATTTTACAGCACCTTTAGTGGCAATAGGCATGAACACAGGAGTCTGCACGACACCATGCGGTAACGTTAAATCTCCAGACCGAGCCGAGCCTAACGTTGCAACAACATTGAATGCACTATTCACAATTATGTATTACTCTAGTTAGCGTTTTTCTTCACAACAACACCATCGTCTGTTGTGCCTGGATCATTAGTAAGATTTGAAGTTACCTGACCAGTTTGCGCCTGCACAGTTTCTTCGCTCGAGGTATCGACTGCAGTAAGAATAGATTCACTTAGGAGTACAAGTAATTTACCTTTATCTTCCTTCGTAGGCGTTACAGAAACTTCAAAATCAGCAAACTTGCTATCGCCATCTTTCACCGATCGTAAATTCAACGCAACTGTATTATTCGAGGAAGAATAACTAACCCTATCATCACTAGAGCCTTCATACGTAACATTATCCAGTAATGTAGTTTGTACTTGCAAGTCCTCCATATTTCCACCGCTTGACGCAACTGTCCAACGAATAACATATGTTGTAGTACTACCTACTTTTGGCGGTAACGGCCCATCACCTAGCTTTGTAAGATCGTCATCATAATATCGCGCTTCACTCTCAAGACTTACATTACCCTGTAGTTGAGTTTCTGCTTCTACGGAAGTATCAAACTCAATAGACGATCCACCCACCTCAGCAGATGCCACGCTAAATGTAGAGGTAATTTTAGAAACATCATTTGGTAATACGTCCTTCACGGTGGTAATATATTCAATATCAATAGATTCACCGGCTTCTAGAATTTCAATTGTATCCAACTCAACCTCGCTAGTATCAACAGCTTTGCCAGAAAACTGTAACTGCAACTGAATTTGTTCAATATCAACTTCAGATGAATTCTCAATACTTAATGTAAGTGGCAACACATCACCAGCGCTAGCAAATTGTGGAGCCTCTATAGTAAGTTGCAATTCTGGATTCACAATAAGAATGTCATCACTAGCTTCGGCTTGGATGTTAAAAAATCCATCCGGTTCTTGAATACCAACCTGTGTAATCATTGTTAACGTTGTTCCTCCATCAGCTGTTACCTCACCCTTTATCTTTACCTTCTCACTAGCTCCAGGAGCTATTTCATCAAACAGCCAAGTATGATCACTTTTATCTGCTGTTGGATCAGCTGAGGTTGCGTTAAATCCATCTGGATAATCAATAAATGCCTTAACATTCACTAGTGATAACTCTTAATTATTTGTAAATGAATAGATATACTGAATCTCTTCACCGGAACGAGCTTGTTCTATAACATTAGTATCAACCTCAATAATAGACTCATCTAACACCACGCTAGTATGAGCTGATTCCTGAAAATCAGAACTAAAATTCTCTGGAGTATACGTAAGTAATGCTGTAATCTCCTTCTGGTCATTAGTCTGCCCTACTAACTGCCCTATAATAACAATAGTTCCTGACGTACCTGGTTGAACACCTGCTATATCCCACTTATTAGTGGTAGCATCTCGTGGTTGCGGATCGGATGATCGAAAATAAAAACCTTGTGTAAATACCAACTCAAGTGCACCAGAATCAATTGTAGATTGTGTATTATTAGTATATGTAACCGTGAGCTCTAATTGATCACCAGATGCAAGCCGTTCAACTGTTTCAAGCTCAAGAGTAACTTCTCCGCTCCCAACCTCTGCTCGATTAGGACCAAATACTAAATACCCAAGCGCAGCAGCTACAAAAGATAACACAACAATAATAACAGTAAATGACGTTAAAATTGTACGAGTATTATTTTTTCGTTCCAAGGTTGTCATATCAACTGTTTCATCACCCTCTTCATTCTTATAGAGGTCAAAAAAATCATCCTGGATATCTTCGGTGGATTCTTCTTCATCACCCTCATCCTGGTCTTCATCCTCCTCGGTATCTTCTTCGTCCTCAATTACATCATCTTCATCGGCGCCTTCTGGTTCAGAATCCTCATCAAATTCATCAGTAGTCATTTCTTGATCAAGTCCCTCATCTTGTCCCAAAATCTCCTCACTAACCAATTTTTCTTCTGTAACTTCTTCCTCTACTTTAACTGGTTGTTTTGGTTTACGAGTAGATTTCTTTTTAGGCTTTGCTTTTGTAGCTTTTCTAGTTGTTTTCTTTGTAACTTTACTGGCAGATTTCCTACTAGGTTTTCCGTTAGATACGGATCCTCCTTTGGCGGACTTTCCAGAATTTTTAGTTGTAGTCTTATTTGGCATACGCCAATTATACTAAAAATTTAGCTGTCTGTATATGCCTAGATAGCTGTTGATAGTACCAGTTGTTAATAGCTTCCTGTAACTGCCTCCATTGTTGTAAGGATAACCGCAATTTCTGCACTTCATCAAATGATTCTTGCTCTAACCAACGCGCGATCTTACTTATATCTGTCTTAATAATCTCTTCCGCTAAATCATACCCTAACAATCGCACTAACTTTATAGCAAAGCTTGATAATGCCATCCGCTGTGCTCCGTGATGATCAATCCACGTAAGTGCTGTATATAGTAATGTGTAGAGCGCTTGATCTTTCGACCCCTCTTCTGTGAGTTGCGTAACAAGCTCGGCGCAATACCAAGCACCATTCTGAGCCTCCAACTCTGTATGCATGCGCTCGAAGCGTTGCGTAACAACTGCTCCACCAATTTTATTCATTTGTTTACCTTGAATTAGGTACATATCAATCTCCGCAAATGGCTCTAATGATCCAGCTAACTTTGATTTAATTTTTTGCGTTCCATGAGCACGTAAACGCTGCTTCCCATAACCCTCTGTATACACAGTGTATAGCCGATCAGCCTCTTTCCATGGAATGTATCCAAGTACGATAGCTTTCGTATTTGTTGTATTTGCCATGCAATATTGCTTTGTTTATGTGAATGCAATGAGAACAACTATACCATTCACTTTTAATTCTAACTCTCCAGTACCTTCGGTAATCGAATCTGCTCGCACAGCACCTTGTAATTCTTCAGCGAAATCATTCATCACTTGCTTTACTAATGCATCGTCAGTTTGATATACAAGCCCTGTACGATCATTAATAGTTAAGCCCTGCTTTTTACGTTGTGCATTAATACCACGCACTAATTCTCTATACATTCCTTCAGCTGCTAATTCAGGTGTTAATTCTGTATCTAGCCCTAACTCAGAACCCTCTTGCAACGCCTTCACATTTACTTCCGTCATTAATACTTCATACAACTCCTCTGGTAATGTACTTAGTTGAGGAACGGTTGCCATCGCTAATGGCTGACGCACTTTTATGCCAGCCTCTTCTCGTGAAGCAAGTAATTTTTCTACCATACTACGTAAGGTATCCATATGCGTTAATAGATCTACATTTACGTATGCATCATTTACTTCCGGCCACATATCTAAATGCACTGAATCTTCAGGGCCATTCATATCTAGGTAAATGCGCTCTGTAACAAATGGAGTAAATGGGGCCAACATCTTCACTGTAGTAAGTAACACGTAACGCAATGTACTAAGAGCAGCTAACTTTTCTTCAGTACTACCCTTAAAACGCGCTCGACTACGACGGAGGTACCATGTAGATACTTGATGCACTAGCTCCTCTAATTTTCGTGAGGCAGTTTGTAATTCGTAGGCTTCCATAGCTTCTGTAACATCTTTAACTATTTCTGAAGTATAGGCCAATACCCACTTATCCATAACATCATCCGATTGTGGAATTTCTGGCACAGTTTCACCATCAGCAAACATTGCATAGAATGTATGCACGTTCCATAGCGTAAGAATTAATTTTTTCATCACCTGATCAACGCCTTTTTCAGAAAAACGTAAATCTTCTGAGCGCACAACAGATGAACTCATCAAATACATACGCAGTGCATCTGCGCCATACTGCTCCATTACCTTGCCTGGTTCTGGATAATTCTTCAAACGCTTACTCATCTTCTTGCCATCCTCGGCTAATACCATGCCGTTCACAATCACATTCTCAAAAGCTGGTTTATCAAACAATGCCGTACTTAATACGGTAAGCGTATAAAACCAACCACGCGTTTGATCTACGCCTTCCGCAATAAATTGAGCAGGGAAACCCGCCTCAAATTTTTCTTTATTCTCAAATGGATAATGTTCCTGCGCGTATGGCATGGAACCGGATTCAAACCAACAATCTAATACCTGTGGTACACGCGTATATTTCTTACCATCTTTTTCTATTACCACCTTATCTACAAATTGTTTATGGAGATCATCCAATGCTTCACCTGTAAGATCTTCCAATTCTTGCGCGCTACCAACCACAATCGCATCACCATCTTCCGCTAACCATACTGGCAATGGTGCGCCCCAATAGCGATCTCGAGATATTGCCCAGTCCTTAGCGCCTTCTAACCACTTACCAAAGCGACCATCCTTAATATGTTCAGGTAACCAATTCACTGTAGCATTATGTTTAATCATACGATCTTTCAGCTCTGTAACACGTACAAACCAAGAAGAGGTGGCGTAATTTAATAACGGCGTATCACAGCGCCAGCAATGTGGGTAGCTATGAAGATATTGCTCCTGGCGCCATACCAAATTCTTTGCCTCCATATCATCAACTAATTTCTGTTCTACATCTTTCACGTACTCATTAGCATACTCTGGCACCATCCCATTATAATGACCATTCATATCTACATCTATCAATACTGGCAAGTCATTCTTTTCAGCAGCCGTCATATCAATTTCACCATACGCTCCATTAATAGTTACAATACCAGTACCGTCGGTAACTTCAACATAATCACCTGCATATACCTTGTATGCATTCGCGTTAGCTTGTACTTCAGGAAGATCTTTATACGATTGAATAATCGGCTCATAGTGCATTCCTACTAAATCACTACCCTTCATTTCTTCAACAACAACGTAATCTGTAATATTATCTACTACGAACTCTAAACGAGCCTTCGCGCATACAACATATTCATCACCAATTTTTACTTTTACATACGTATGCTCGGGACTAATCGATAAACCAGTTGTACCCGGCGTACTCCATGGTGTAGTTGTCCAGGCTAATAAATATGTATCATCCTGATCTACAACTTTAAATTTCCAAACCACCGACAAATCTGCCACATCTTTATACCCCAGTGTTACTTCAAAATTGGATAATGTTGTTTCACAACGTGGACACACATGCATTGCCTTACGACCAAGATAAATTAAATTATCATCATATAATTTCTTAAATGCCCACCATATTGATTCCGTATAACTAGAATCCATTGTCTTGTAGTCATTTTCCATGTCTACCCAGCGACCTAAGCGCTCGATGGTTACCTTCCATTCATCGGCATACTTAAGAACGCTTGCCTTGCAAGCCTCATTAAATTTATCTACACCAAGCTTTTCAATATCTTTCTTACTTTCTAAGCCTAATTCTTTTTCAATTAAATTTTCTAGCGGCAAACCATGACAATCCCATCCCCAACGCCGTTCTACACGAAAACCACGCATCGTAGCGTAACGCGGAATTACATCCTTCATTGTAGAAGCAATAATATGACCATAATGTGGTAAGCCGGTAGCAAATGGTGGTCCATCATAAAATACGAACCGATTATCCTCCGGTCGCTCATTCACAGAACGTTCAAAAATTTTCTCTTTCTTCCAATGCTCTACGAGTTGTTGCTCCATTTCTGGAAAGTTCATTCGGGCCATAAATAATGTAAGAATAATAAATAAAAAAGTGACACTTGCTGAGGGCCCCATACTACTGGGCGGTACCACCTCAATTTATCACTTCATTGTGAGACTGGTTACGGATCTCTGCCGACCTGATCTACTTATCGTATATGATGTTCTGCAGGCTACGTTCCATATATGGATTCCCCCAGTGATAACCAGGGTCTAACGCATGTGTATATTGTACAGACAAAATATCACTAATTCTTCACTCTGTAAAGGCTAGGCGCTCTAATACTGCCGTATTCACAGATTCTGTAATAAGAATATTTTTCTCTGGTATGGTATCACCAAATGTAATAGCAATATGTTGCTTAGCTACATCTAACTGCCTTGCTAAAAAACTTACCAATTCTTTATTAGCCTTACCTTTCTCGGGTGGAGCTGCTATACGAATCTTTAAGCGATTACCAAGTAAGCCCATCACCTGTGTGGTGTGGGCCCCTGGAACTACTTTGATAAATAGTTGAGTAGTTGTTTCGTTATTACGATACCAACTCATTTATGCTTCCATACGATCTTCAAGAGCGCTACGCATAGCTCCATAATCGTAAGATTTAAACTGTGCACCTCGTGTTTTTGTAAGGCGCATTGACGCAAGCATAGTTTTTCCGCCTCCCTGCATCTTTGCAGTTATTTGCGCAAGATCTGCAAAACGCGCTAACGTAGCTTCAAGGTCAAAGTCTGGCTCAACTACTTTCTCAGAATCAAGTAGTGATGCAATAAGCGCTTCAACATCATTCGCATCTAATCCCAAGCCAAATACATCACCAAATTCTGTCTTGTATGAACCTGGACGCATTAACCTTTCTACCAGAGCTTTATTTGAAGCAACAGCTTGATATAGGCCATACTCGTTAAAACGGAATGCATCGCGCGCGCGCAATGTACTTGGTGGCAACATGTTCTTAACAGCCTCCTGTACTCGTGCTTCATTTAATTTCCAAGCACCATCCGCATCACCTTCGCCGTCTTGATATTCATAAAATCCAACTTGGGTTTGCCATGCCCCCGCACCAGCTTCTCTAGACTGTCGAAACACAGCTTCTATCCTCTCACAATAGCCACCAACTTGCGCAAGTGCCTCAACTGTTTTCTCTGCTTCACCGCCAGTAGTATTACTAATTACATCTAATACAATCTTCGAAAGATCTGGATACTCCAATAGAGATTCAACATATCTAGTAAGCGTATCAACTTTACCTTGTAAATCCAGAGCCTGTTCTGGCGCCGCCGCATCAACTTCTGCAACATCAATATTAGCCTCGGCAAATTGTTCGCCAGCCTGTTGTTCATCCGCCCCAACTGGAGGCTTAGCATTAGGATTAAAAATTTCAACACCTTTTATCCCAGCTTGTAAATTACGAATAACAACAGCCACTTGTTCTGTATTAATTTCTTCTTTCGTACCAGCGCCAATTGCTGACAAGAAAATATTATCTAACCTTTCATTCAAGTCTTTCCGATCCTCCGGTGCAACTGCAGATACCGCCTCACTTCTGCGTCGTAATCTACCACCACTCTTACCAAGTGCATTGCGCCAATCAGTATTACCACCACGACGTGATTCCATTTTTCTACGCTTTGCTTCTAACGCACTCAAGAGCTCATTGGCCATTTCCGCTCGTTGCGCAGCTGGAACACTAACAGTAGCCTCACGAAACGCCGACACAAATTCAGCTCCTACCATGCGCCGTGTAAATTTAACTGCTTCCCGGAAATTACCGATAAATGGAGCGTCAACAATAGCCTGCTCAGCGAACGATCGTAATGCAGCGGCATCCGGCTGTTTATTTTTTACATATCCAAAATGCGTGGCCAGCCTAATCATACGGGCCTTAAATAATCCAGCTCGGCGCTGCGCAAAAACAGCCATTTTCTTTGAATAGGGTTTTATTTTTTTCTCATCATCAGTCATTTCAAATTCTGGCCCTAACGGCTCGGCCTCTTCTGCACGATCCAATAACCCTAATAAGGTATTTTCAATATCACTCAATGAAGCACCGCCACGAGCATTCATAGCAACCACTACCTGATTAGGAACAATTTGATATAGTTCCTGCTGAGTTTTAAATAATAATCGATCAATCTGGTTCAATTCAACATTCACACCGTCTTCTTCAATTTTTCGATGAGCTCGCATTCTATCTAAGCGATCCAATTTACGCACATATCCTGCCGGCTGTCTTCGCAACACAATACCCTCGGTACCTGCAACTGCTGCAACCGCTTCTACTCCCTCAGCAGCTTCCACTGCTTCAATCGCCTTACTACCTTTTACTAGCTCAACTTCACGCTCATGTGTAAATTCAATCGTTCTACCATTTTTATATTTTGGTGGCTCTCCTACACTGGGCATGTCGGCCCATTCCATTAACATATCTTTAATTTGAAAAATATCCATATCAGCAAGTGGTTCTACAGATCTACCTATACCGACTGCTTTATGGGCTTCTTCAAGAAATGTATCAAAGTTTGGAATACGTCTACGCGCAGCATCAATATCCCGTTCTGTATCAAGATTCAAGCGCTCGGTACCACCAGCAGCATTTGTTACCTTAAGTTCAACGCTACCAATAACTGCTCGTTCAGCAACTGCCACTTTTCGCAACACACGTTCGCGATGCTTTTGTTCTCTACTCGGACCATTACGATCGTAAGCTGATACGCGCTCATCAGTAACACTTTCCCGCATCACTTTCAAATCCTCAATCATCTGATCAATCTCACTTTGTAATTCAGGCACCGGATTACCTTCCGGAGTTAATACCTTCGCAACTGCAGATGTTACATCAACTGTTGGAAAGCGCTTATCAGCCTTATTCCAGGTTCCCATTTTTTCAATCCTACTCCTATCATCCATTACATCCTCCAACCGTGAGCTACGCGCGCGCACCCACTCAGCCACTCCATTATATGCATCCAACTGGGTATTGCGCAGTGTTCCTTCAGCTAATCGAATCATATCCTCAATTGTGCGCGCACTTTTAACTCTACCACGTTCTTTTTTAACCGAAACAAATGTATCGCTTCCAGTAAGCCACTGCTTACCTGGTTCAGCAGCCATCGCAGCCAACTGTTCGCGAGCGGCTGCCACAGCAGCATATCCACGATCTACAAATTGCCCTAAAAGTACTTTAGCAACACCTCTGGCAGCCTCATGTGTTTCAACGCCTTGCCTACCTTCAGTAAAATATTCCTCTCGCAACAATGCAACCTGTGCTGGTAGTGTACGCTCCTCATATTCACGCTCGTCACCTTCAAGAGCATCTCCAAGAACATCTACTAATCCTGGACGCAATTTTTTATCATATACTCTTGCAGCACCTCTATTTACCTTTGCTTCACGCTTTGGCTGCTCTCGCTTCCGTTTACGAGGAGCTCTTTCGGAACGCGGGCTTTGCGCTGTAGCGGCATCTGTTGTAGGTGCAGCATCAGAGCCAAGATCAGCAGCAAAGGCTGCAAGCATATCTGGATCAACGGGTTCTCCAGCCTGCCCTGGTTGCACTACTGGATCTGGATTGGGTTTTCGAGCTCCTGGTTTTGATTCTGGCATAAGCGCAAATTGATATTAAAAATTACCTAGTATGATAGCAGAAAATTACTGCTCTGTCAAGTCGAAATCGGCAGGATTCCATGCTTCTCGCAAAGCCGCCTCTTCTTCTTTTGATACAGCATTAGGCTGCTTTTGCTCGTCTTCGTCTGTATATAATGTATGTGATTGATTCATAGTATTTTTTATATGTACCATTGTACTTATACGCTTTTTTATTAAGTAAAATCATCTGGATCCCATGCTCCCGCAAGTGGATCATCTTCAGCAATTTCTTCAGGCGCAGTTTCAGGAGCGGCTGACGGGAAACGATCAGGATCAATAATTTGTAACCAGGTATCAGGAATTGCTGACTTAATAGCCCCGCGTGTATGCTCAGACCATCCTGCCCATACCATTGCCAACGCATCACGTACGGCGGTATCATCAGCTGCAGCGCGTTGTTCAATATATGTTCTAAAATGATCGACATCATCAATGTGCTCTGGACGATACAATTGCTCACCATCAGCAATCTCTTGATCCCACATCGCAAACATGAAGCGTTCACGATTTTGACCTAGCTGATCCATTGAAATAGGCCCTAATTCGGAAAGTACACTTGAAAATTCAGATTGCCTCCATGCCACATCTTCACGTATACCTATGTCACGCTGTCCCACGATGCGACGACGAACACGATCACGTAACCGATCATAATGCCCCTCTGCTTTCGCCCAATCTATAAATGCAGTAAGAGCTTCTTCCTGTTCAGAATCTGGGCCTAAAAAAGCATCATACGTATTTCCTACTTGTATCGCCTTCAATAATGCGTCTGTATCCTCGCTCGTAAGAAATTCTTCTTGAAGCTCTTGTAAGCGTCGAGCAACTTCCTCAGTAAGCTCTGGAGCGCCTGTAGATTCTAGTTCCTCAGGTTGAGCGAAAGGAAAGTCTTCAGCTGGCGGCGCTTCAGTAAACCATTCATGTGGTATTTCTAGAACGCGTTTAAAATATAAAACCTCTCCTGCATCATCAGAAATTGCAGCCCAAATACGACGGCGTAATTCTGGTAATTCACCGGCAGATTCTAATTCTCGATAAAATTCCGAAAAGACAGCCACTTCTCTAGATGAAATTGGTGATAAAATTCCACCTCTCTCATAACTACCTCGTACATTAGTTGCAAAAATAGCTTTCTGACGCTGCTCCAGCTTATCGCTATCAGGAACAACAATATCAGCAACAAAATCACCCATACCAACAACTCTCCACGCTCGAGTAGTATTTATACCGTTAGAAAGATTATCTTTCACCATTTTTTGAACCCCAGTTCGTAATACATCTAATTTACCGTTCTGTTCTGCCCATAAGCGTACTTGCGGCCATACTGCACGATCTTCTTCGTTATTAAAGGGAAACATAATAATACTTCCGCGCTCAAGTTGGTCAACAATCCTATCAAACGCTTCTCTATATCCTTCGGGAAGGCTTTGGCGTGGATCAGCCTCTGGCACTACAGGCGGCGCCTCTGCTGAAACTTGTTCTGGTGTTGCAGGAGTAGAAAAATCTGGTGGAGAAGCAGGTCCGCTAGGGGGCGCTGAAAAATCAGGAGGTGAGGTTGGCGCTGATGGCGTACCGAACGTTGGTGAAGCAACAGGTGTTCCAAAACTAAGTGGAGCAACCGGACCACCTCCTAGTCCACTTAAACCAACTGCGCTAGATGATGCTGAAGGTTTAATAACAACCTTCGGAGCTGGTGCTTTAGGGGCGGCTGGCTTAGCTGGAGTTTTTGGTGTTGAAACAGCGGCGGTTGGCACCGAGGTTGTAGTATCAAAAATATCATATCCTGCTACAGCATTCGCAACCACTTGACGAATCCTTGCGTTGTTAATACGAGGCACTAACCCGGTTGTTAAAAAACTGGCTGGCGGACCAGATACAGCAGCATGCTTATCTTCACCCGGCAATACTTCTATTGATCGCACTAACCGCTCCATAGCTGCTAATCCTGCATCACTTGTAAATGCGAATGGTAATGGATAATCAACTGAGGCATCAGTAACTGCGCCATGGTGACGCAATCGTTCCATAATATACTCACGCACTTTCACATTTGGGAACGCTAAATCAAATCGCACCACTAATTCTGCTAAACGAAATAACTCCGTCACGTTTGTAAATTTTTGCATAATATCTGCACGCGCCCCATCAATAATTGCATTACCTGGCTCCACAGCAATAAAGTCGTTAAACCCATGCTGCATATCAATTAACGAGGTACGTAATCCACGGATATTACTTTGTAACGTACTTACACTTAAATCATTGCCACGATCAATCATTAATTGCGAAACCACATCTACTAACGGACCAGGACTAGTAGCATCGGTAGATAAATAATTCTGCAAACCAGTTACCACAGCTGTATCTAATTGATCTGGATACGGTGCCACCGTGGATTCTACGCCATTCAAAAATGGCTCGAAAGCACCATCGTACTGATCAGCATCGATATCCTGGTAAAACAAATCTCCCTCACCACCCTCATACCATTGTCGCGCCTCTATAACTTGCGTAACTATTGTACGAAGATCACGGCGTAATGTAGTTGCACTCTCTAGGAAATCAACACCTATATCACCATTCGTATTTACAGTTGTCATTACATCTTTCACACGCTCCGTTACACTCTGCTCTGCGGCATGTAAACGAGCATGACGTTGTCGTAATTCTAGCAACATTCCAGCTGGACGATCTCCTGTGTGTTCCTCTTCAGCAGCAGTTACTTCAGGATGTGAAAAATCACGCCCCTTGATACTATCTGGCACATACATTTCTGGTGAACGTGGGGTGCGTCGCGTTTGCAAATTTTCCATGTTATATGGAGTGAGCTCTTCCTCAAGAAATGTACTTACTACAGCCTGACGCAATTCAGTATTTGTACCCTCCGAAACCTCACCTGCTAATTCACTTACGTTATGCATGATATCTTCTACTGCAAGTGTGTCAGCTAACTGCATTGTCACTTCACCGCCCCTAAAGAATATTTCTGCCAAACGATCGTTATTAATTGCTGAATTTAGACCAATGCTATCATTATACGTATACACGCTTAATTGCGATGCATGATTCAATGCTCCTGGTGGTAAATCAAATAACGACTCAGAAAATAACGACTCACTCGCCGTAAATATAGGAGTTCCGTCTGCTGGATTCAGTATTGTTACCATCCCTGTATTTGCATCAATGGTAATTGAAAAAGTATCTTCACCAATTTGAAATGGTTGTGCACTTCCATCAACAACACTTACCGTATTCGTTGTTTCAATAAGAGCCTCCCCAAGTGGCACACCATATTCCGTAATATCTATATGGTTTACTGTTTCACCAGTAGCGCTTATAAAATCTATTCTACTTCCATCTGGCGTAGCTTCTATTCCTACAGTGCGAATATCTACCCCCTCTGGAACCGGAATGATAGCATCTTGCACCATACCATCAGTGGTGTCACTAATAATAATTTCTGTACCACTCGCCGACAATGTAGCTATTCGATCACCACCAATATCAATCATGGCTGGCGCAGCTCCTTCAGGCCAAGCCGGTGGTGCACTTACTGGTTCAGTGTGCGGGAATGCCGCATCCAATACTAACGATACGGCTGACGCTGCAGCTCCACCAAGTAACGTGCCCTTGAGAATTTGTGTAAGCTCACCTTTACGAAGTTGTCCCTTAAATTTGCTTTCAACTTTCTCAATCAATTTCTTCCGTTTCTGATCTTCACGAATCATAGCATCTTGTAATTGTTTACGCGATTCATCTTCAAGCGTATCCATAAATGCAGTCACTTCAGAAAGCGCTCCCTCTAATTGTTGTGCGAACTGTAAGATAGCTGCGTCACGATTTTGATATCCAAAGCCAATGTAATCCTGCTCCCCACTTTTACGTGAACGACGCATGCGCCCATGCGCGTCAGAAATTGTTCCATACAATACTAATACAGTATCATGTAATTCATTTTTTCGTTCGCGTAACTCAATTTCATCATTTACAGAGTGTACTCCAAGTGGAGGTGCCTCCCCCTTTTTTCGCGCTTTAGCTTCTTGACTACGCGCTGCCCTCCATTTTTGCTCTGCATTCTTCACTTCTTGTTCTGCTTTTTTTACAGCCATAACCTGCGCATCAAGAACTTGCACAATACGCTCAGCGCTGCGTACCACTTCATATTCTTCCTTGCCAACCTTTACAGTGTATTCACGTGAACCAATAGCTGCATCTAATCGCTTCCGACGCTTCCGCTTTCGTGAATTCATTACTGCTCGTGCAAAACCAGCTACCGTACCTAAGCCTGCAGCAATAATTAAGCCAGTACCGCCAGTAAGCGCGCCTACACCCGCTGTAACACCTATTGTAAATTTTGCGCCTCCCCTTATTCCCACTGTCCAAGCGGTACCAGATGTTACAATGCGTTTCCCCCCATCAATAACTAACTGTAGCGCTGCTGGATAATCTCTATCAACTTCCTTTTCAATTACCTTTGAAGTAACTGTGGCCTGCGCAGTTTCGGCTGCTAAATTTACTAGTTGATCTCGCAATAATACAGCCCAATGCTTATGAATAGCGTTTTTAATTTTAAATGCCTTATTACCAGACTTCATTTCTGGAGTAGTGAAATCGAGTATCCCAAACGAACCTCCTAAATCGTACTCATTATTGCCGTGAATATTAATATGGCCAATAATCTGCTGGATACCATTAGTATATTCAGTATGCGCTAATACCTGAGCCACACTTATTTCACCGGCTTGAAATTCAGTAATAATTCGACGTAACTTCTTACCGCCCATCTCCATATAATCTTCGAGACGCTTCCTATCAATTGCTCTGGTAATTGCCGATTCCAAAGCGGTATTCATATAACTCGTACGTTGACGAATCTCCGCTTTTTTCTTCGCTACATCACCAAAGTGCCTACTTTTACCAAAAGCCGAAAACGAAATATCATTCACTCCTAAATCTCTGCCCAACTCTTTCATTGCACCTGCAGTAAAACGATATAACCAACCAGACTGCGTCATGTTTTCGGCATGAGCATAATCCGATTCTGTTTTAGCTTCTAGTGAAATTTGCACTTCCAAATCACGTACGGCATCACGTAGTATTTCGGATGAAATACCATGCTCATTCACTAAACCAGCTAAACGTTCTAATACATAGTCATCATGATATATTCCAGACTCACGAAATCTCTTACCAAGCGCCTCACGAATATCATCAGTTTTTACAACTTGTACCTCAGGTACCTCACGAGATCGACGGCTTTTTCGCTGTAAATCAACCTCCCTTTTACGTACTCGCACATCACGTTCACGCTGTTGAGCACCATGTCTGTGGGTTTGCCGCTTAACTTGTTGTTCAGCTGGTAACATAATTAACTATCTTGTTTACACAACGTTATGTATTCTTCTTCAAAATGCTCTAACACCTCAAGTAACTTACCTTGTATTACCGGGGCTTGATCACCAAGAAATTCTTCTAGTTCTTTCTGCTCTACACCGCGCTCTAGTAAAGAACCGTATCGTACACGATCTTCAGCTGATAATTCCTGTAATACTGCAGCATCAAACTTCTGTTCAAGCTGAATGTACAGATCCATAATCATTTTTTCTTCCAGTTGCTCTGGAAGCTCCACATCATGAGCTTTATGCAGTAATTGGCGTATGCGCTCTACTAAACGTGGGTCCATATATTAGTAAACATTATATAATTTCGATAAAGATTAACGAAAGACAATAACACAAGATGACAACTTTGTCAATAGTTATTGCAAGTATATCATGTTTTGTAGGGGTCGCATACTATATAACCCATATACAATTACCGTAATTCAAAATAGGCTCCAAAATTTACACTATCCCCTCCTCGATGAGAAAAATAGGTACCATTATCACATTTTGTGCATACATCAACCAGTGCTATACGGTCATCCGTAACCCCATATTCTCTAGCCTGCACATAATTCTCTTGTTTAATATCAATATCTTCATAACAACACGCCCCAATCGCCGGACCAATCGCAACGCGCACGGTTTCTGAATTAAACTCCTGAAGTACAACGGTAAGTATTTCTCGAATTGTACCCTGAAAACCCGCATGCACAACACCTCCGGAATGCGTAGATGGATCGTAAAGAATAATTGGCGTACAATCCGATACACCAACCCGCAATCGCAAGCCCACCTCTTTTGTAAGTAATGCATCCGTTTGAGAAACCGGTACCAATGTAGCGCTATCTACCCAGGCAAATGTATTGTGATGCACTTGCTCAGCAATAACGTCGTATTGTTGCAAATGCTCTGAATGTCGATTAGAAATTCCATGATCAATATTAAAATCTTCGAACAACGAAAATGTTAAAAGATCATTATTTCTCATTTACTTTTCGTTACCAATACTTTCATATACCTTGAGGGTTTCTTTAGCGCACTTATCCCAAGAAAAATTCTTTGCTTGTGCCTTTCCAGCCTTGCTCAAACGATCTCGAGTAGCTTTACGTGCAACAACCTTATTTATTGCTTTGCGTAGTGCAATTAGTGAGTTTGGTTTTACTAATTCGGCCGCCTTACCAGCCACCTCTGGTAATGATGAAATATTTGAAGTAATTACTGGTGTGCCATAACTCATTGCTTCTAACACGGGCAAACCAAATCCTTCATACAATGATGGAAATAGAAATGCCTCTGCTCCATGCATCAGTGCAACCTTATCGCTTTGTGATAAATATCCCAAATAACGAATCTTTCCAGACTTTGCCTCTTGAATAGCTTTGTAATTTTCCTCAAAACGATATCCTTTAGCTCCAGCAATCACTAACTGTACATCCTTATATTTCTTTGGATTTTTTACCGCAACCGTATCAAATGCCTCGATAATACCGGCGATATTTTTACGCGGCTCCAACGTTCCTACATATAATAAGTAGCGGCTTTGTAAATTATGTTTTTTTACCACCTGCCGTATTGTTAATTTCTTTGGTGCCTTCTCTTTTTCAATGCCTTCATGAACAACGACAAGTTTTTTCTTATCGACCTTAAATAATTTTCGAATGTCTTTAGCTGTAGATTCCGACACGGCAATAATACGATCAGCTTTTTTTACACTTTTTGGTACTAATGTATTTACTGAAAAATCTTGTTTTGGCGGAAACCATTCCGGATGATTATAAATTGCCAAATCATGAACAGTAACCACTGAGGGTTTTTTATACTGCAGTGGTATTACATTAGCTGGCGCATGAAACACATCAAGCTTCGCTTTATTTAATACACTACTTACAAATGAATGCGAATATACGTAGGGGAAAAACTTCTTATACTCCGAGAATGCAAATTTAACTACCTCTGTATTCTTACGTTCAAACTGCTTGAGATTAGGTGCGCGATGATCGAAAAATAATACATAGGTATTTTTCTTATCATGCTTTAATAAATATTTCACTAAGAAATAAGTGTAATGACCCACTCCAGCCTTTTCACCATGCTCCGGACTTAAAATAGTTCTACAATCAATACCTATTCTCATTTATTTTTTGTTTCTATTCTTAATTATATTTTACTACCCTCTCCAACTACACTCTATTACATTTTATCTGGCGCAGAAATACCCATTAATGCCAAGGTATTTGCTAGTACAATTTTAGCGGCCTGTGCCATCTGGGCGCGCGAAGCATTTACTGCATCATCTTCAATAATACGGCTACTCGCATAGAACTTATGAAATGCTCTAGCAACTTCTAGTGCATACTGTGGTAGCTTATGAACCCCGTACGATTGACTAACATCCTCAACAACTTCTGGTAACTGAAATAACAACTTCGTTAAATGCTCTTCTGCAGAATTTGTATACGTAATTGGCGCACTCTCAATATCTCCAGCCTTATCTAGAACACTCGCGATTCGCGCATGCGCATATTGCACATAATACACTGGGTTCTTATCCGATTCTTCTCGTGCAAGACTTAAATCAAAATCCATATGCGTATTTGCATCATGCATCAAGAAAAACCACCGCACTACATCAAGACCAACTTCATCAATAAGTTCCTCAAGCGTAACAAACGTACCCTTACGCTTAGACATCTTTAATTCCTTACCATTGAATATTAAGCGTACGAGTTGCGTGAAAATGATATCCATTTTTCCTTCATGACCAATCGCCTTCGAAGCTGCCTCCATTCGCCCTTTATATCCATGATGATCGGCACCTAATAACCACACCCAATGATCAATCTTGCGATCGACGTATTTATCGAGAAGATATAAAAGGTCTGAATAAAAATAGGTGTGCTCGCCGTTCTTTTTTACAATTACACGATCCTTATCATCGCCAAACTGTGAGGAGTTAAAAAACAATGCGCCATCTTGTTCATATACAAGATTATTATCACGTAAGAATTTTTCAGCACGATCTACATTTTTCTTCGTATGTAATGATTTTTCCGATTTCCACACATCATACTGAATATCAAGTTTTTGTTCGCAAATCTCTTTGATACCATTAATCATTTCGTTAAGAGACCATTCCTTTACCTCATTGCGCATTTCTTGCATCGCTTCCTGGCTACCAAGCGGGGCATCTTTAAGCTTAATCTTCTTAGCAAGATCTTTAATATAATCACCCTTATATAAATCCTCAGGATAATCAATATTAATACCTTGTTCTTGCAAGTACCTACGCAGTACGGACTCAGCTAACGTATCCACCTGAGCACCATAATCATTAATATAATATTCTGTAGTTACATTATAGCCACTTGATTTTAATACGCGCGCAATCACGTCACCGGTAAAACCACCACGACCATTCCCTAAATGAATTGGCCCAGTGGGATTGGCCGATAAAAATTCAACGAGGTATTCTTGTGGCTTACCATTTACCACGCCAAGGGTGTTCTTTCCATAATCAGCGCCCTGTTCTAATATTAGGCGCATTCCGCCAGCTAAAAACCGTTCATTCACGAAGAAATTAATAAAGCCTGGCTTTACAACCTCCACAGTATCTACACCCTCCATATCAATATACTCCTTTATCTCCTCACCAATATCCATAGGACTCTTCTTCAAAATCTTTGCTAATGCCATAGCAAGATTAGTAGCATAATCTCCATGATCCTTATGTACTGGATACGTAATATCAAATTTTGGTAACTGAACATCTGGCCATACGTGATTGGCTTTTAGTTCGTCTACCACTCGTTCTAATTTATCTTTAATAACTTGCTTCATCCGCTGCAGTATAGCGTGTTTTCTACACCTCCGCAATTATTTTTTGCAACGACTCTTCAACATGCTTTGCTACATCTGCAACCTTAGGATTATCTATGAAACCCATCGCCACACTTGGCCGAATTGCAGAAACAAATACCTCTCCAGCTTTCTCATACACTATTACATTGCACGGCAGTAATAATCCAATCTCAATTTCATTATGAATGGCTTCATACGCAGATGGTGGATGACAGGCTCCTAAAATCACATAATTCTCCATATCCTTTTCAAGTTTCTCTTGCATTTTTTCTCGAACATCAATTCTTGTGAGGATTCCAAATCCTTCGTCTGCGAGTAATATTGTTACACGCTCTATCGCTTCCTCAAACGCTAAATTTGTTTTTTTAGAAATGCCATAATGTTCCATACCATTGAATGTTATCAATTAACTATCTGTGTATACTTAGAATTAAATACTAATGTGAAAATAGAATTTCAGCAAGGACAAATACCAAAACCAATAAGCCAATTCCCATTACAAGAAACACTACTGGTGATCGCTCCTGCTTCCACATAACAGCAAATACTCCAATAATAAGTGCTGCTATGGCGCAGAGAACTGCCAGCACCATTGGAACGGCTAATTTAGGATTACTAAAAAAAGCATCTCCACCACGCTCTCCAATAGATACAAACACCATAAACATTCCATACATTACTGCGAAAAAACCAATTAAGCGAACTGACCACTTACCTAAGATTGTTGTTGGTACAAATTGCATCTTCATAATTCACTCCTTATTATGATATTAAATACGTCTAGTACTTTTAGCGTTACATTGGAAATAGTAAAAATTTCAATCCTACTACGAAAAGAAATACTGCGATTACTATCCGAAATTTTTTCTGTGGTATACGATCCACTATTTTTTTTGCCGCGCTTGCCCCAAGTAATGATGCTGGGATAAAGAACAGAAAGCCCCACAGAAATCGTTGTTCTAATATAACGTCGTTCGATACATAGGTTGCAATACGCGTTGTATCAATAAATAATGCAATCGCTCCAGCTGTTGCGATATAGACAGCTTTTGGTAAATCAAATGCAGTTAGAAATACTCCTCGAATAGCTCCACCAACACCAAATATGCCGGCAAAAAATCCTGATAACGCTCCGCCACTTACTGCCGCTACAGAACTTTTCGGAATTTTGAACGCAGGCTTCATAAAGAGAAACGCAACATACACTACTAAAAATCCTCCGAGGATTTGTGAAAGCAACCTTTCAGAAACCGCGAATACCAAGTTTGCTCCTACGTAACTTGCAATAATACCTGTGATTCCAAATAGCAGTATCAATTTCCAACGAAATCCTTTTCGGAAAAGTATCATCTTCCAAATATCCCCAAACCAATGAATAACCCCAACAAGCAACAGCGTTTCGGGAAGCGGCAAGAACAATAACAATACAGGCACCATAATGGTTGAGGTACCAAAACCTGTAAGCGTACCAACGCCACTAGCTACTACCGTAAGCAAGGTAATGTACAGTATTTCCATAACGCCTATTTATTCTTTTGTAATTGATACTATTGCGAACGTTTCATAATCGCTATCAACAATAGTTGTTTCATAACCAAATGCCCTGGTTAAATTCATCCCCTTTTTCATTTCACCATCGTAGGTATATTCAAACGCAATCCCAACCCCCTCCCACACACATACTACATCTTCTGGGCATGGTGAATTTGCAAAACTTGTAATTGTTACTTCATACCCTTCACTCTCAATCTTAGCTGATTGATTTTCGTGCAATGTAAATTCCTCGCCTAGAGAAACAGATAAATCTTCATACGTCTCAGGTACATCTAACACTTCTGAGGTATTTGTTACATCTGGCTCTTGAAGATCTTCTGGAGTTGACTCTGTAAATCGTGTGCAGCCCGCAGCAACTAGCACTCCTGCGATTAATACCGCCAATGTTAAATGTGTTTTGTTCATATACTTTAAGTATAGTAATTTAAAAAGCCATACGTATTATAACGAAATTTTACCACCATCAGCCAATACGGGCGAATACCCACTCTCTCTAATAATCTTCAGAGAGATCATCAACGCTTGCTAAAGTGCTAAATCTGGTATAATCTACGTATTCTATGCCAACGTTAGTACGAAACAAACGAGCTAAATATGATTACTCTGTCGTTGATGATTTTGAGGCTGGTTTGGTGTTAACTGGAGCGGAAGTAAAGTCTGTGAAAAACGGCCATGTTAGCCTTGAAGGCGCCTATGTAGGCATCACCGATAACCAACTTTGGCTTAAAAACATGCGGATTACACCCTATCAACAGAATAACCAACGGGAGTACGATCCTATGCGACCGCGCCGCTTATTATTGCATCGTAAAGAGATTAGTAAACTAATTGGAAAAATGAAGCAGCAGGGCTTGACATTGGTTCCGGAATCCTTGTATACTACGAGGGGTTTTGTCAAGGCAAAACTCATTTTAGGTAAAGGTAAAAAGAAGTCCGACAAGCGAGCTACCATTAAAAAACGGGAGCTAGATCGCAGAGTAGGACGCGCCCTTCGACAAAAAGTCTAATAATAAACGTTCACGTTATTATTTGTGCTAATGTTAGCAGTAATAACGGGGATGTTTATATTCGATGATATCGTTCTTTTCATTGCTTGCTAGATGTGCTGAATATCACATTAATCTGTTCAAAAGTACAATTGCAAACATCGTACAAAAGGCTAAAGCGAAAGTTGCAGCATTATTTGCTCAACCACTAGCTTTTGCTCCTGCTGTAGCCTAAAACCTACAGCCATCCACTGATCTGATGCCTCATAGGATCACTCGGGTGTCACTTTATAAGGCTATGCTATATAGTTCTGGGACTATGTAGATGAAAATTGCTCTCAGATCGAAGGTTGCCGTTTTGGCTGTTTTCCAGGTTAACCTTTTAAATGAAAAAACTGCCTAGCTAGTAGACGGTAATGCGATAGCGTATTAGACGCGGGTGTGAGCCCCGCCATCTCCACAATTACATGTAATGTACTGCCCCATCACACTTCAGTATCTTGCATAATTAATTACTAACACTACCACAATTTCTAAGAAACGATTCCGCCGCAACGATCATATTCGCGTACCCGAAGTACGTGTAATTGACGAAAATGGCGAACAATTAGGCGTATTAAAAACCGCCGATGCTATACAACAAGCCAAAGCTCGAGGGCTAGACCTAGTGGAGGTATCTCCAATAGCTAAACCTCCTGTATGTAAATTTGTTGATTATGGACAGTTACAGTACGAGCAAAAGAAAAAGGCTCGTCAACAAAAAGGCAAACAGAAGAAAACAGAAATCAAAGGCATTCGCCTTTCCACAACAATTGGAGAACACGATTTAGGTATTCGCCAAAAACAAGCAACAAAGTTCTTAGAAAAAGGGCATAAGGTTCAACTGGAACTACGCCTCCGTGGTAGACAAAAGGCTCATCCTGAAATCGGAGCTGATGTAATGAATAAATTTATTGAAGGATTAAGTGAAGTATCAAGTGTAGAAACACCTACACAAAGAAAAGGTGGAAAATTCACAGCAATGATTACCCCTAAAAAATAATTAATGTAAGAACACGCCGCGGCATGTTCCAACGAATGAATATGGCTAATTCAAAAATGAAAACAGTGAAAACCATTAGTAAGCGCGTAAAGCTTTCTAAAGGTAAGAAGAAAACCATCTCCGTCATAAAAGCTGGACAAGGACACTTCAACGCACGACAAACTGGTAAAACCAAGCGTAATAAACGCGGACACACTGGTGTAGCAAAAGCTAACACTCGAAACATTCGCCGCGCAATTAACGGATAATAAGATTATATATGCCACGAGTAAAACGAGGAACTCAACACCTGAAAAAACGACGTAAACTATTAAAGCAAGCTAAGGGTTTTAAATGGGGTCGTAAGAATAAGGTAAAATTAGCTAAAACTGCCGTAACAAAAGCTGGTGCAAATGCATACCGCGGACGTAAGCAAAAGAATCGTAACCGTAGAGCTGTATGGAATACAAAGATTAATGCAGCTGTTCGACCACATGATTACTCTTACAGCCGTTTTATCAACGACCTGAAGAAGAAAGATATTGTACTAAACCGAAAAGTACTCAGTGAACTCGCTGAACATCATCCAGAAATAATGGAAAAATTAATCAATGAGGTAAAAGGATAGTCGGTAATACAATTAGATACAAATAAAAAATAGCGGCGATTAAGCCGCTATTTTTTATTTCAGTGTGCAACTCTATTAGTAGAGTTGCACTTTCACTTTTTTGGACTTCTTTGTTTTCTCACCAGTACTGTACTTAGCCCAAGCTTGTACATACACCTTTTTATTCTTCTTCCAGTGTTTCTTAGTGATCTTCTTTTTTATTGTTACTTTATTTTTACTTGCATTGAGCTTGTATTTTTTAGATACTTTTTTCTTTGATCCAACAGTTACGTAAATTTTACTTACATAATCGATCTCATTTTTATCCAAAGAATTTTTCCAATTCTTAAAGTTCACAACGAATGTTTTCTTTTTTGTGTTCTTCTTTTTAATCTTTGGTTTAGAAAATCGTTGCTTAGCAATACTATTGCTATCGGTAGTGAACGACGTCACTTCACTGGCAGCTATTTGATTGGTCTCAAGATCTTCTGCCTCAATAGTATAATAATACGTAGTATTAGCTTCTAAATCAGAGATGGTAATTGTAGTATCTGTTGTTAAATCACTAAACGTTGGTTCACCGCCTTCTTGTAATTGCGATTCATCTGTACTATATAATACAGAATACCCGTTCAACGCTTCATTATCATACGCATCCCAAGTAAAGGCAACATTATTACCAAATACCACAGCTGCCGCATTTTCAACTTGAGCAGGAGCACCACTGTCGGCACCTGAGCAATCACCATCTCCGATGGTAAACGGCTCAGACATAGTATAACCAGAATCCTCTCCTGGTGGATTATCGGTAGTAGCACGTAATTCATAACAACCAGCTTCCGTAGGATTTACAATATTATTTAGAGTAAAATTTGCTTCTGAACTAATGGAGGATACACTTAAGCTATACCCAATGCTTTGTCCACCCTGTTGAAGGGTTTCACCAATTGCGGAAATCCCTTCGCCCACAACCAAGTTAGTAGAACTCCAGCCGTAGGTTGAATCTGTAGGCGAGCCATTTGGAGATTCTGCTAAAAACAGATGAATATACTCTACATCTGTACTCGCCATATTTAACGTAACATTATAATCTGTAGCTGAACTTATAGTTGTATCATCAGCCGTAACAGTAACGGTAGAAATGTTACTGTCAGATGCTGCCTGAGCGCTACCTACAAATGCCAACATAGTTGCCAGCGTAGTTGTAAGAAGAATTGAAAATACGCTCTTCATAGTGTACTTATATTTATTTAATATTTGTTAATTATACCACTTAATTTAACACAGTATATCACAACATGCTTGTATTCTCAATATCAATAATGTTACCATTACACTATGAAATTACTACAGCACAACTATACACCCGAACAATGGCAGAAAATACTGCACTATGCAGACCTATTAAAAGAAAAAAATGCCGTTGTAAATTTAATATCTCGAAAAGATGTAGATAATGTACTGGAGCACCATATCGCGCCTAGCCTTGCATTTGAGGTATTAGATAGAATAGAACCCAATGAATACATCATAGATATAGGTAGTGGTGGTGGATTACCTGGAATTGTGAATGCTATACTATTTCCCGATAGTGAATTTCTTTTAGTGGATTCTACTAAGAAAAAAGTTGTGGCTATGCAAGAAATGATTACTGCACTTGGCCTATCCAATGTGGAAACACGCTGGAGCCGAGTTGAAGAGCTAGCGAAAGACCCAGCGCTAAAAGGTGTGTTTGATCGTAGTACTAGCCGGGCAGTAGCCAGTATGGATAAGCTTATTACCTGGAGTAAGCCATTACTCAAACCCGGCGGATGGGTTGAAGCCTTGAAAGGCGGCGATGTTTCCGAAGAGCTCAAACATATTACGCAACCATATACCATTCATGAGTTCCCAAGCGAGTATCATATAAACGAAAAACTAGCCTCTGCCAAAATTATTAGTGTTCAGGTATAGGTGGACAAGGGGTCATTTTTCTGCTATAATTCGTTGTAATATGAAAAAACACACGCCCCGCTGGTATATTCTACCAACAATTATTCTTAGTGCGCTCTTATGCGTATCGGTTGCAGCACCGGCTCATGCAAAAGCTGCTCAATTTAAAAAAATCAATGATAGTGATCTTCGAATTACTAAAGTAACCATGCGCTATAAAAAGATTTCTAGCGCCAAACGCTATAAATTTGAATTATGGAGCAAAGGCGTTACTCGATCAAAATACGGTAAAGACAAAACATTTTATAAAAAACCCAAGAAGAAGAAAAAGAAAAAATATTTTAAACTAAAAAGAGGTAATCTCAAAGCCAATCGTGACTACCGCATTCGTTATCGGGCTGTCTACAGTGGTAAACGCTTAGGGCAATGGTCGAATTGGAAAAATTTTACTACTAAAGATTATACCGCCACATTCAACCTCACTACCGATGACTCTCTACCTACGAATGATATCCCCTACGTATTCGTGGATGACTCATCTGATATTGAATCCGGCTCATACATGATGACTAAGGTAAGTGATAATGTTTGGACCGTGGATATAAATGACATTTCTACTGGTGACACAATTAAGTTTGCCTATAGCCGTAATGGTGGCGGACCAACTCTCTTTGAACAATTCACGCCAGATTACCCTACTGCACTACGTAGCTTTACCATAGATTCTGTTCCCTACGAACGAGATATGGACACAGTAGAACAATGGCGCTGGGCAGAAAACCCAGAACCGAATGGAATAGTAGATGATACAAATTATGTTATTGATGATAGAAATCAATATGTATTAAGTATTGGCCTACCAGAGGATCATAACGATGGATACGATGCGTTGGTAGAATCTACTATGCAAAAAATCGCCGACAATGGATTCAACTACGTTACCATTAATAATTCCCCTCGCGTTATTATTAATGGAGATCCTGTTGAGTTAAGCAATGAGCCATTAGGAACGCAAACCGATGAACAACTCGCTACAATGATTGCTGCAGCTGAAAGCGCTGGCTTGCAAGTAATTCTTTCAGTGCAAATGAAGGTTGATCCGGATAATGCGGATGAAATAGAATCTGAAATGAGTGGCACGCATAGTGATAGTTACTACGAAGCCTATCTTACTCGCTGGCGTGAAGTAATGAATGATGGCGTAGATTTAGCTATCGAGCACAATGTACCAATTGTTGTACTTGATAATCCATGGCATGACATGACTTACACCGATGACGATCAAAAAGCCATGGTAAACGGAAATATCAAAGGACTCTTAGCTACCATTACCGATGGTTATTCAGGCACCGTAACAACTAGTACCTATGAAGAAGACGCCAAGTTAGATTTTTATAACTCCACATACATTGACTGGGTGGGTGTGCAGTGGTATCCAGATCTATCAGATGATTATGATGACTCCGTGGCAAATATGTATGCAGATGCACTTACTGATATAGCAGAGATAGAAACCATTGGCACTACCTACTCTAAGCCAGTATTCATTCACAAATTTGGTGTTCATGGTTGGGATGGTGCCGCCGGGCCAGAATCAAGCAATACTGCTGGTGAAGGTTATGGCGCTGAGTATGCAGATGACTCCACTCATCCAATCGACTATCAAGAACAAGCTGATGCCTATGAAGCAGCTTTTCATGCCATCGCCGATACAAACAATATTATTGGATCAACTTCAATAAACTACACCTACCAAGATCAATTCGCAAAAACAGCCAATATTCGTAGCAAAATTGCGGAACAAGTTTGGCAACGCTGGGATGCACTGTTCGACGCCCAGATAAATTAAATTACACGGTGCACAGTAGAGGCGCATTGCAATGTGCCTCTACTGTGATAAAAACACATCTCCTACCATACTACATTATCTCTGGTAATATTCCCTGCCTTCTAGATGTTTAGGTAAATTAGACTCCCCTTTTTTTTGTGCACCATATCCTACATCCTTCATTAACTGTGTAGGAGCATTACGTAAATGCATAGGCACTGCATCGTTAGGTGAATCTTTAATATCTTGCGCTACTTGCTTTGCGGCATTGTATGCTGCTCGCGATTTTGGAGCATTAGCGCAGTATGCTACAGCCTGGAACACTGCATACTGGCACTCCGGCATCCCCAAAAAATGACAGGTTTGCTGTGCCGCCATACATAATTGCAATGCTTGCGGATCTGCATTCCCGATATCTTCAGATGCAAATACAATTATTCGACGCATGATATACAAAGGATCCTCTCCAGCAAATAACATTCTTCCACACCAGTACAATGCGCCATTCACATCACTTGCCCGCATAGTTTTATGCAGAGCGGAAATAATATTGTAGTGCTGTTCATCATGCTTGTCATAACGCAAAGCTACTTTTTCTAATATCCCATGCACATCATCCACTGTTACCGTCGAAACATCATCGTAGGTACTTTCCAGCATTTCAATAGTATTTAATGCTACGCGCGCATCTCCATCTGCTACATTTACAATTAATTCAACAACATCAGAGTGTAGGATCATGCCATGGCGTGATCCTACACGAGAAATGATCTCACGAATATTATCTTTATCAAGACGTTCGAATACAAATACCTGACTACGAGATAATAACGCATTATTCAATTCAAATGATGGATTTTCTGTAGTAGCCCCAATGAGCGTAACAATACCCTGTTCTATATGTGGCAATAACGCATCCTGCTGACTTTTATTCCAACGATGAATTTCATCAACAAACAATATCGTTTTTTTTGAATGCAGCTCTTTATCGTTACGCGCTGTCTCAACAATTGTTCGCAACTCTCGTACACCGGAACTCACAGCTGATATGGTGACAAATTTAGCTTGGGTAGATTCAGCAATAATTTTCGCCAACGTAGTTTTACCGGTTCCTGGTGGACCCCAAAATATCATCGATACCAATTGATCATTATCAATCATTCTACGAATTGCGCCATCCTTACCCACAATTTTTTCTTGCCCAATAAACTCAGATAAATTACTTGGTCGCAATTTCTCGGCTAGTGGCTGATGTTGTGATAAATTATTTTGAAATAGTGAGTCCATATGTATCGCTCATTATTATATTTTGGTAGCAATCATAATGCCGGAATGTACCGGTATTGGTACGGCAATAAATTCATCGCTGCAAGCTAATAGTGCATTAAATTTTTGAGCTTGCTGAATACGCTCATCATCGGTTTCATCGGCCACAGTAGTATTGTTCCAGCTCGATGAAAAAATAATATTATCAACAACTAACATTGCTCCCGATTTCATTAAAGGGGTTACAAGTTCTAAAAATTGTGGATACTCACGCTTATCTGCATCGATGAATACAAAGTCAAATGGCTCACCATCAAATTCTGTAAGATACTCCAACGCATCAACATGATGTAAGAGCGCTGAATTCATATGCATGGCTGAAAAAAATTCTTTCGCTAAAGTATAATGCTTCAGCTCTTTTTCTAAAGTGATGATTGAACCCTTATTGACAAGCCCCCGATGCATCCACCACGCTGAATATCCCCACATTGTTCCAATTTCCAAAATGTTCTTACTAGCAGTAGCTGCTACAAGAATTTGTAATAACTTACCAAAGTCAGGTTTTATATGATGCGGCGGAATAGGAAGGGCGCGAGCCTTTTTTTCAAATTCACTAACAATATTAGGAACAACAATAAATGTGTCTCTGATATACTGATTTACTTTATCGCGTGATTCTAATGGTATTTCCATATAATAAAAGCGCCTTAAGGCGCTTGTAGATGTAGTATACCAAACATACTCAACCATGCAATAGGGCGCGGAATTAACCACGCCCTATATATGTTACTGAGTTGTATCTTGCGTCGATTTGCGTAATTGCATATTCTTTCTAATCTTACGATAGATAGCGCGAATTACTAGCCAGATTGGTACAAATATTACACTATACACGGCTAACCAGATAAAGAATCGTGTGAGTTTTCCGGTAGAATGGATTAATGAAGATAGCGCTTTACCTACTTCATACTTCACCATACCTGAGAATGTTGAACGATCATATTGATAGTAGTTACCATCCCAGAATGATTCATACTCTTTAACAATCACTTCTACATCTACCATATTGAATTCGGTAATTGTTTCCTCACGCTCTAGTTGAGTATCTTCTAAGCGATCCTGAGCAATCTCTAAGGCATATTTAGTATTCTCAATTACTTCTTCGCTAAGCTCCTCATCTTCAAGTGTTTTTTCTAAATCGGCAACATCATCTTCTAACACTGCAATCTGCTCATCAAGCTCAACCACGTCTACACTTACATTATCAATTGAATAGGCGTTAATTTCTACCTCTTTATTACCATCAATGCCCTGTAAATAATCCTGAAAGGCATTCAGTTGATCAGCAGGAATGCGCACATTAATTTCACCAATAGTATTGTTATAGTCCGTAGCAATTACTGCCCCACCTAGATTCTTAGCTTCATTCTGAATCCCTTGTATGGATTCCAACATATTATCCTTCACTTCAACAGTTAAGCTAACGGCCTCATCGTATAGTTGAAGTTTTTCTCCATCTTTAGAAACATAACTCGTTGCCTGAGTATTTGCATTGCCATACGAGTTAATATCATCAAATTTATATTCTTCAAACTCATAACCAGACACACGTTTAGGTGTAGCTTCATCAGAAGCTGTTAGTGAATCTCCTAAATCAGAATCTGGAGATCCAAAACCCGTAGCCTCCGATGAAGTATCAGAATATTCTGCAGAATCAAACGATACCGTTGAGCTACCTGAAGTAAATTTATCTTTCTTTTCTTCTGCTTGATAGGCAATGCGTCCTTCAAGTACTGTAGTTGGAGAAGTTACATCATTCATCGTAACGGTGGTAATGAGCGCTAATACAGCTAAGCTAGATGCTCCTCCAATATATCCAAGCCACATCAGCCAGACAGGTGTTTTTTTAGTATTTAGGGATTCTTTCATAGGAATAGTTGATTGTTGTGAATTAGTGCGTTGTGTCCATGCTGAACGCAAACCATTTTCCACTCGCGTTTCCATAGCAGAAGTATTCGCTTCATCGAGTTGTTTACGCAATTGTTTGAATTGTTGTTCAGTATGGCTCATAGGTATTCTTGTAGACGTTTTAATGCACGATGAATCTTTACTCCGCAACTATTTGGTAACACTCCAAGTACTTCAGCAATATCTTGATTCGACATATCCTCAACGTACTTGAATGTGAGTAATTCCTGCTCTTCATTAGATAGTTTATGTAAGGCCATAAAGAAATCAGTCCACTGTTGTTGCTGAGTACCATCACCGCTCGATAATTCAACAACCACATCAAGATCTACAGTTGCGGCATTGGATTTCTTGCGAAAATACATGCGAGCGTGATTCAGCGCGATTTGTAATAGCCAGCTAGAAAACTTCGCACCAGTAACGGTATATGTATCTAGCTTATTCATTACCGTCACAAAGGTTTCTTGCGTAAGATCCTCTGCCAGCTGCACATTACTAGTTTTAACGAGTAGAAAACGATGCACCCGCTGAACATAAAACCGGTAAAGCTCTACAAAAGCTTCTTCTTCATGCTTGGCGGACTCTATCACTGCTGGAGCGATTTCCGGAAATTGGCTCATAATTACGCGTAAATACTGAGTAGTTTTCGTTTCTCGTACCTGTATAATGCGTGTGGTATAGCAAATATTACACAGCTTTAAACTGCTGTATTGCCACTACTTCATCATCGCCGTATACTTCCTGTGCTGTTGGCATTTGATCTCTTGCTGGTTGATCGCCAGAGAGCATAGGCCTTATTACTTCATACACTATTTGCGCAACTCGCTCATCGGTACGTTCTTTTCTGGGAATGTTATTACGTGGTCCATCTGATTGAATTACTAATATATCATTAGGCCGTACATCAACGCGCCGTACTAACGAGACTTTATTTTTTCGAATATCACCTATTTGCGCACCACCATGCCGGTCTTTGGAAATATTTAATGGCAATCCCTGAGTTTTTTTCTCTTCGTTTATAGAGGCTGGCAATAATTGAGCTTCACCATTGCGTACCAAATACGCCTCACAATCTCCTATATCTACTACTAGCACTTGCCCTACCTCTGGAAAGTATAATGAACCAAATATCGTAGAACCACCTTCGTCTTCTAAATCTTCTAGTGACGCTGGAAGATCAGATAGGTGCTCTAAAATATATGCCTCAGCTTCATCTATATTCATTGCTGATGCATGATTAAATATATCCATTAATGCATGAGTAATTCTGCGAGCTGTTTCCGCAGAATTACTAAAGGTAGTGTTACCATCTGCAACTATCATGGCCCCAATTTTTGAATTCGTTAATACATAATCTTCACCGTGATCATTAAGATGATACTCCATATTTTCTGGCCATATATCATAGTCTGCGTGAAATGTACGACGCTTTGGAACTTTATCTTTCTTCTTTACTCCAAGCGTAACGATTCGTGATACAGTAGTTTCTATATCTTCAATAATTTCAGGGATACCAGTTGATCTACGCTGTTCAATTCTACCAGTTAAGACATATGTCTCTCTAATACGCTTCACTACACCTTTAAAAAAGTCTGGGGTATACGCATCTCGATTCGCTGCCATCATATTATATAAATCACGCAGTTCACTACGAATATCCAAAATATCTTGCTCCGACCCTTCAATAATTTCTGTATTCTTTTTATCTTGATAATATTTTTCGTGCGCAATAATTCTAGCATTAAAATCGTAGTACGTAATTTGTTCACGTAACATTTCTCGGCTAAATTCAAAAGGCTTTTCAGTACTTCCAAATACCTCTGGTAATTCATGTTCTAAGTATGCTCTTGCAGTAAGTGCCTCTGCCTGCTGTGCAAACACATCGATATCATCATCACTCTGCATGGTTTTAACTTCCGCATTTAAACTTTGCAGACGACTTAATAAATCATACAAATGAGCCTGATCCGAATCGCTAGCCTCCTTTGCTAGGACGTTAATACTCACAACGAAATCATGCAAATATTTCACTAGAATATACTTCCGCTCGGCAATATCAGATGAAACTGATAAGTCTGGAAAGTGCGGCATCTCATGAACTTTGGGTAAATCACGAACCTCACCATGAGTAGATTCAACTAACGTCGCTATTTTTTCTACCTCAGACTCTATGGCATGTAATACATCTTCTTGGGTAGAAATTGAAGCTTCCTGCCAAGATTGGAGCTTCTCTCTGTGCCCATTAAGTATACGCTTCCTACCTTCTAACCCTTGAACAGTTTTTACAAGCCATCCCACTAATCCACTTAAGCCTTCTAACTTATATTCTAGCGAACGCTGCTCACGTTCAACTACATGCAAAATAGCATCCACACGATCTTGTAAAACTGTATGGCGATCGCTTTCATAATGTGGCACTTCAACTCCTAAAGCCTCTTCAGCGCGAACCACTGCATCCGCTGGAGCGTCCTCTATACCCTCACTCTGCGCAGCTCCGTCAACTAAGACTGGCGATCGTGATTGAACTCTATCTATACCTGGTTCTTGCATTTCTATTATTTACCGGTATGGTGCTTACGAGCGCTTGATTTAAATTGCGAACGACGATTTCGACCTCGCACCTTACCGCCCGACGAAACATGAGAACCAACGGCCATTTGCATCTGTTTAGGTCCACTTCGAATATAAAAATGAGGCGCAGTCCATTCCTGCTTCGAAATCTGTCCTGTCATAACTGGATCCACACCTGGTGGTGGATTACCCTTACCAGTCTCGCCCTCTCCTTTGCTCGCTCCATCAGATTCACCTAATGATGTTGGCTCACCATGCGATTGCCCATTACGAGAGCGTCGCCGTTCATCCTCGCGCTGTATTTTACCTAAACGTGTGTACGTTTTACGCAGCTTCTGGCGAGCTCGACGCAACGCATTATCGCTCATATCACCATTATTCCCAGAGAGAAGTTGGTGAAATAATAATGCAGACTGGTTTAAATAATACTCAATGCGCGGATGCGCTACCAATTCTGTATTAGTCAATATATTTGCTAAAGTTTCCAAATGCTCACTCGTAAAACCACCACGTAGCCACTTTGGCGTTTCGTCTGGATTATTTACACAATACTGTAAGTTCTCTAACTGCCAACCTAACACTGTTACACCTGGATCGGATTGTACTTCATCAGAATTCCTACCATGTTCAATCTGACGCTCTATCCAGGTGGACAATGATTGCATTTCACTAGGTAATTCACCAGCCGTCTCTTGAATATGTTTAATCAATCGTTGTGTTTCAGTTTGTCCTTCTTCACGTGCCCACTCTTTATAATGCACATTCTCGGCTGGAATATCAGCCGGCACCAAAGCATTCACACCCTTTACATCAACGATTGTATGTAATGTAACGCCACGCTGTAAACCATCTTCAAGTACCGACTCAGCTTCAGCTGGAACATCTTTTCCATGATTTACCTTATCAATTAAACGAGTAACTTCTCGAAGTTTACCAGCTTCACTTTCAGCTTTAAATGTATAACCAGCAGCCTCTAAATCACTAATCATATCTTGTTCACTACCACGCTCGCCAACACCTTCTATTGTAACGATTGCGTTTTCAAAACCCATGTCATGTAATTTTGTAGTAAGCCAAACCTGCGCATGCTCTGCAGTATTCAAAGATAATTGCATATTCGCCTCCGCTGAACCCTCCGGACTACGATATGCCTCACCTGTAACCGTAACTCCTGTAACCATACTCATATCCTTGGATTGCAACACTTGTGCTAACTCACCAAACGACTGTTGCACAGCACTTTCAAGAGCCGCTTCAGCAGCTACTTGCTCAGCATCTTCACCAGCTTCCGTTTCAACTCGGCTAAAATCACGTCCTGCAAAATGATATGGTACCTCTTGCTCGAATACCACAGTTTGAGCGGGTTGTAATTCAACAATAGTTCCTGCATCAACCGTTGCGCCATCTACAGCAATTACCGCTACATCAGACGAGGTATCAACCTGCACATCATGATTTTGCAAAAGTTTACGCAAACCTTGCTCTGATGAAAAGTCCATATCAGATGAAGGAGATTCAGCGGCCTTAGCTTCAATCGAATGCTCACGTGGCTGCATTACAGCAAAATTAAAAGCCGCAACTAACGATGCTGCCATTCCTAAACGAAAACGCAATCCCTCACGAAGTGATTGTAAAAATGCTTCTGGCCCGCTTTCTCGTTCGGGCGATAATGAATGACGCGCTGGATGATTAGGCTCTCGAGTGTTGTTATTCATAACAATAATAATACGTTTTTATAATTATTAACGAATCACTATACATAAATATTTACATATTGTCAAGTATGCCAACGAATACCATTGTATTTAGCGATAAGATCCACAGCGCCTGCCGGACCCCATGACGCTTGTTCATATGTTTCAACTGAAATATCTGCGTCACTAGCCCAGGCATCTAATACTGGTTGAATAATCTCCCACTGCCGCATTACTTCTTTAGTGGTTGGAAATAATGATTGATCACCTACAATCACGTCATGAATTAAACGTTCATATGGAGAAGGCTGTTCTTTAGTAAATGCATTTTTATAGAAAAAATCCATATCAACCTGATCCGTAGCAATATCAAAACCTGGTTGCTTAGCATAAAGGCGTAACGTAACACCCTCCTCTGGTTGTACACGAATTTTTAAAATATTGGGAGCTGTTTGAATGCCTTGCGTGCTACAAATATTTGAAGTGCATGGTGAAAAATGAATAGAGATAGTAGTAGACTTACGTTTCATACGTTTACCAGTTTGAATAAAAATTGGCACATCAGTCCACGATGGATGATTAGATTGTAAACGCAGCGCCGCATATGTATCCGTTTTTGAATCTTCCTTTACTCCAGGAATATCTTGATAACCCTCATACTGTCCACGTACAGCAATGTCACTAATAGTTGCATGAGACGCTAAGCGCAAAGAATCTAAAATAGCCTCCTTGCTGCGATGAATATCTTTTGATTCTAAACTAAATGGTTCATCCATCATTACTAGTGCAAGCAATGCTAACACATGACTTTGCACCATATCACGTAATGCACCTGCTCCATCGTAATACGCCGCTCGCTGTTCTACACCTAAATCTTCCGCGGCCGTAATTTGAATATGATCAATCCCCTGTGGATTCCATGAATCACGAATCACTGGATTGGTAAATCGAAATAATAAAATGTTCTGCACGGTTTCTTTAGCAAGATAATGATCCATCCGATAAATCTGCTCTTCTTCAGCATAATTCAATACCGTTTCATTTAAAGCCTTGGCTGTTTCTACATCATGTCCAAATGGTTTCTCTATAACAATTTTAGCTTTCACTCCAATCTCGGAACATTCTCCCGCTAAATCAGCAGATTTAAGTTGCTCAATGATAGGAATAAAAAACTGTGGAGCCGTTGCTAAATAAAACACCGATTGATGCGGCATCTTACATTGTTCATCACGCGCGCGTAACTCCTGGGTGATGCGTTCATATGTAGCTGTATCATCAAACACACCTGATACATAATCAAATAACTGCACAAACTCATCAAGTCGATCTAGTGATCGATTATTATCAATATAGGTTTTAACACTGTCTTTTACTAACTGCCGATATTCAGCTTGAGAAATATCTCTACGTGCCACGGCAATAAAACTAATATCATCTGGTAATAAATGATTGATATATAAATGATATATTGCCGGCAATAACTTACGCCGAGATAAATCACCGGTTCCACCAAAAATTACAAAATTGGTTGGATGATATGTAGCACCTTCTAACTTCTGAATCATATATACAGTATACCACATCTACTACAGCCTGTAATAGACAACGCCCCATGATCTTGCAACCATGAGGCGTTTGTCCTCCTCGTACTAATCATCACGTTCGCACCGCTCGAAAGCGAGCTGGCGCCTGGTGTTACGCAGAGTCTCTGCTCCACCGCCATTCTTCAGCTGCCGCAGCAACCGATGAATTTCTACGCCCATCTGATACCAGACCAGTGGATTGTAGAAAGCGGTGTGACCCAGCTGCAGCCACAGCGGCTGCGCATAGTACCAGCGCGTCCGCAGCTCTTCCAGCGTGATTCCGGCATCTTCATCCGGTGGGACGATTCTGGCATTGCTACGCAGAACCACCCGATCGCCCCAGGTGGCACAGAAGAACCGCATGTGTACACCCCACTCACTATGAAGCTGCAACACACGATCTCTCCAACGGACAGCCGTGGAATGCTTCAGGCTCATACTCACAGCGGTCATGTGCTTACTCAGCACCGATAACCCAGATCCGCGCCAGGGCGTGGAAATGGTGAAGATGCTGTCCAGCACAATTCCATACTCTTCAATGAGCCGCTCAGCCAGAACAGTGATGTCTCTACCACCCTTGCTAAAGGCCAGTCCGATCACGGGAATGTCTGCTACGTAGTCCGCTACGATGGCTTCGTACACGGGCTGAAGCTGAAGCTCTGCAATGCGGGCAGCCGACCGAACGTTGCCGTTGGTTGGCGTTACCATCATCACGATGCGCACGCCCCACCAGCGTGACAGAGCTCGGGCAATCCAGTACGCTTCCTCTGTGAGCTGCTGAAAGCCCAAAGATACCACCACGGTAGCCAAGTGCTTGCCATGAGGTTCGAACTGGCGCGGCATCTTACCGTACCGAAGCCGAACATACCGAATTGTAATGGCTGCCAGCAAGAGAATTGGAATGTGCGTAACGGCCAAGACGAAGATCTCGCGATCCGTCAGCACGCGGCGCAACTTCCGCAGAACGAATCGTGCTTTTCTCCACTGCACAGACACCTTCCACCGGAAGGAATCGCGCGGCGCCTTGTTAAACCAATGCATTACTCCCTCCGATGTCCAGTGATTATAAAAGTACTCTCTATCAAATAACTCGATTCTAGCAGTTTTGTCAATCAAAAACACCCCATAGATATCCATGGGGTGCTTATTTACTTCTCTACAATTTATGAGCTAAGCGCTTTCGTTTTTACGCCACGATATTTTGTGTAAGGAAGCCACTGGTCATCAACCCTCACGCGTACCCGAACTGTATATGTAGTTTCTGGATCAAGTCCACGAAATGTAGCTCTTCGTTTTCTAATAGTTTTTTGTTGCACTAATTTTCCATCCGAGCCTTTAATTTGCCAACGATACTTACTAGCACCTTTAATCTTTTTAGTTTTTATAGTTAGTTTATGAGCTTTACGGAATTTTTTAATCACTCGCGGTTGATTACCTTTTAGCTTCTTTAATTTATAACGACCAACCTCCGTAGAATCAATAGCTTTGTTGACGTCTGTAGAGGCTAATACTGTTCCAAAATAACTATCATCAAAAGTACTTAACGACACCTCTAGATAATCATAATAATTCCAACCCGTAACATTAAATACATCATCGCCAGAGGCCACTAATGCCATATCTACCTCTAACGCACCTTCGGTATAGAGTTTACTGCCGCTATTATTTGCATTACTAGATAACTGAGCAGTTGTAAAATCAATTAATTCTGTATCAACATTATAGTGAAATGTTCCTGAATTATCAGTATCTTCCCAAAATTTAATCTCTACCGGATTATCAATACCAGGCTCCATACCAGGAATGCTGCTATCAAATTCATCCATGGTAAGATGAATCGTATAAAAGTAGAGGTCATCTTGCGCCGTAAGATTATTTATACTAAACACCAGCCATTTATCAAAATCTACTGGACTACCAATCGTGTCACCAGGACCATTCGTAGAATCTACGTCACCTAATTCAAAATACGATCCACCGCCATCACCAGTAACCACATCTAATGGCTCAATCCCAACGAGCGGAAAAAATGATTTGTAGTACACATAAAACCATTGCGCATCATTGCATACTTTTACATCTTCAATATCCATCATGCGATCAACGTCTAAGCGCCAATCATAACCAGCCGCTAAAGCGGCGGCGCCAGTTACTTCAGTTACTTCATTTACCCAAGTATCAGTAGTGCTATTATAGTACCACCAATTTTCTGTAACATCAGCTCCATCACTAACTAGCGATGTAATAGGCGTCCATTCGGAAGCATTATTATCAATAACTACTGAAGAGCAAGCACTTACAGCGCTAGCACTTGTTGGCACGACGAACCATGTAATCATCATGGCTGGAGCAATCAACCAACTGACGATGCGAATAAATCTTTTATGCATACTATTTCTATTATTTATGAATTATAAAAAAGATATGTTGCACTAATGACACTGTTTATCATTATGCGAACATACCCATTCCCTGTTTGAGTATTATAGTATATGGTCTCGCTTATAAGAGCCTACACAGGATGACCACGTATAGTTTATACAACAAGATTCATGTGTCAATCAAAAATATCACAACTACTGAGTAGTGAGTTGATAGCCTCGATACTATTAATCGGAAATATGTTTCGTTAAGTAACGACGACGCCAGTTATGATAATGCTTTTCTTTTATTTCTTCTTCCAAGGTTGGGCGGTATAATACATCGATATAATCTTCTACCATGCGCTGAGCTGAAAAATCCTGCCACACTAAACCAATTGTCTTCTTCATACGCTCAACCCACTCATTCGGTACATTCTTATCATCACGTTTATAAAATATATCTGTCATTTCACCTTCAAGTAATTTGTATACATGCTCAGCTGGATTATCAGGATCTAATGTCCAGCCCATACCATCTAAACTTACTTCAGCAACCCAACCATCACTTACTGAACACTGTAAAATGCCATTGGCTGCCGCTTTCATTCCGCTGGTACCACTAGCCTCCCGGCCATAGATGGGAGTGTTTAACCACACGTCAGAACCAGATACTAATACATCAGCTAATTTAATATTATAATCTGGTATAAAAATAAAATCATTTTCAAGCCCATTGTCTTTAATGGCTTTCAATATACGCTTAATAATTTCATGTCCTAACGTATCCGCTTGATGAGCTTTGCCAGCAATGAGAAATTTAACAGGTTTGTGTGCATGAAAAATAATATCCTTTAAACGCGCAATATCTTCAAATATTGTTTCCGGACGTTTGTATGACGCAAATCGACGCGCCCATGTAACGATCATGGCATCTGGATTAATTTCTCTACCAGTTCGATATTTTACTTCATCACGTAAACGATATTTAGCCATGGTATGTAGTCGCCATAACGCATAATTAGGCAGCTCATCAATTTGCTTCACACTAAACTTTGGCGCTTGAGCTTTAAGATCAGCGCTTACCCAACTAGGCATATGCACACCATTGGTGATACCCTCCATAGTTTTATCTGGCCATACTTCTTTCGCCATCTTGGCGTGCAATTTACTTACCGCATTCATTCGAGCAGCCATATTTAATGCCAAGGCAGACATGCTAAATAATTCTGGTTTACCATCTACTTTTCCTTTATCTAAAATATATTCAACCGACAACGTAAGGTCTTCTGCGTAGGTTTTAAGATAATGAATTACCAAATCACGCTGAAACACTTCATTGCCAGCTGGTACTAATGTATGATTCGTAAATACAATTTTATTATGCGCATATTCATAGGCCTCCTCGAATGTCATATCATACTCTGCCTGATAATGTGCAGTAATTTCAAAAATCGCAAATGCGGAGTGCCCCTCATTCAAGTGAAATAATGATGGATGAATATGTAAGGTTCGCAGAGCTCGTACCCCACCAATACCAAGAACCATTTCTTGCAAAATACGAGTTTCTTTATCACCGCCATATAATCGACGAGTAATCAAACGATGCTCGGATGTATTTTCGGGGATATCAGTATCAAGCAGATACAATGAAACATCCCCTTCAATATGTTCCCAAATCTGAAAATGCAACAAGTGCTCATCTACCGGAATAGTGATTTTGATCGGCTCTCCATGACTATCTACTACTAAATTAATTGGCGCCGCCGCAACATTAAGAAGAGGATATTTTTCTTGCTGCCCTTCCTTTTCATCAATAATTTGTTGAAAATATCCTTCTTTATATAAAAGACCCACCGCTACAAACGGCAACTCCATATCGTTAGCGGCCTTTACAATATCACCCGCTAAAATACCTAAGCCACCAGAATAAATTGGTAAACGATCGTCTAAGCCAAACTCGGCGCTCATGTATGCAATAGGATGCTGTCCAAGCGTCCACCGAAATTTTTGTAAGTCCATAACCATGATGGACTGAGTATAGCACTTTTTTGAAGCTATTTCAAGATGAAGGCAACTGCTTATTACACCAATTGTTAAACATATTGGTAATTGCTAGAAAAGCTGGGATGGTTCCAAGGTCATCTACGTATCCAATAACTGGAAGAAATAATTCTGGCACCACATCAATTGGAAATAGTATATACAACAGCATAGCAATTCCGGCTAATACATAAGCGGTTTTTGCTTTACCTGGAACTGCGGTATTTCGTAAGTATGCCCAAGCAATTGGTAGAGTTTTCCAAAACTCCCACCAGGGTGGTAAAAACTGTTTAATAAAATCATTATCTGTAACAGACTTTTTTTCTGGTGATTCTTTCGGTTCGCTCTGTACCAATGGCAATTTCTCTTCATTCATATATACATTGTAGCACGTTTTAGTACTACCTACTCTCTAACTTCAAGCTGGATTGAAGATTAAAGTTACAGCGTAGGTGCCCCGTCTCAACTTTCGTCGATTCGGGGCGCCGCTGGCTTACGCCGGCAGCTCCTTCTAGGAACCTTCGTCTACTACGTTTCATCATTGCGCAAGATAGGTACGACCTCGCGCTCCACGGCCACAGCCGGGTCCACCATGAGGTCGATGAACCGCGGGTGCCGAGAGCTGGCTCCGATCCGCTTCTCCCAGTGACTGGCGAAGGCGAAGGGCACGAAGATCGTAATCCAGTAGAGCAGCCAGTCCTCCAGGCAGAACAATAACGCGGCGCCCAGAGTGTGGACACCGAAGATGCTGTGGAGCAGAACGGCGTAGAAGCCGAACTCCACTAGGTAGCGGAGGATGGTGTAGAGGTACCAAGCTCCGGCCGGCACGTACTCCTTCAGGCTGCGCACCCGAGCCACCTCGATGGCCTTGGCCTCTCGCGACTCCCGGATGAGCTGGAAGAGACCCTTGCGGGTCATGGGGATCAAGATCGCGTACTGCTTAAGGATAATCACGATCTTTGCGAAGATGGTCAGGCTGATGGGATCAACCATAGGTCTCAGGTCCTTCAGGCACATACTCAGCGACTGTGCCTATTAGGTTGGCGGGGGTGAATGAACAGTATGTCTTGAGTGTGTCTTACGACCCGTAGGGCTACGTGCACACTTAAAGACAGAACAGTATACTTAATAAGTGATCATTTGTCAATCCTTATGTACAAAAAACCATAATATATGGTAAACATATCTATATGAGCAAAACGAAACCTAGCAATCGAGGTAAAACTGAACGCTTCGCAAAAATACAAGAATTCTCTAATGTTCTTCATTTTGGAGCTTCAACAAAGGGTAAGTGGAATAAAAAGGTGTTCAATAATACAAACCCAATTATTCTTGAATTAGCATGCGGCAAAGGTGAATATACCGTAGAGATGGCCCGCAGATTTCCTGATAAAAATTTTGTTGGTATAGATATAAAAGGAGAGCGTATATACATTGGCGCAAAACAAGCGCTAGAAGAGAACCTAATGAATGTGAGATTTCTTCGTACAAAGATTGAAGATTTAGCTAAATACTTCAAAAAAAACGAAGTGTCAGAAATTTGGATTACCTTCCCCGATCCATTTCCAAAGATGAAGCAAATGAAACATCGGCTTACAGCACCAAGCTTCATGACTATGTATACAAATATATTAAAGCCAAAGGGCTTACTGCATTTAAAAACCGACGCCGGACATTTACATCATTATACAATTGGAACAATGCAGGCTGCTGATTTTAAAATTCGTAAGATGTCTGAAAACATATACGCGCAAGATACGCTCGCTCATCCCCTACTGGATATTAAAACCAACTTTGAAAATAAGCATTTAGCCGCTGGGAAAAAAATTTATTATGTACGTGGTGAAAATCGCAAGTAATGCTTACGACAAATAATGCAGCATCAACCAAAAGTGACAGAAGCTTCCAGTAATCACAAATAAGTGAAAAATTTCATGGTACCCAAATACTTTTATTGGCGGAAGGATTTTTTCGAATACATAAAAAATAACACCGGCCGTATAAATTACACCGCCTAAGGCCAACCATGTCATGGCTCCAGGTTCCAACGTAGCTCGTAATGGAATATAGGCAATCATCACAATCCAACCCATTACTACATACATTACAGAATATACCCAAATTGGCACTGGGATACTACTTACTTTCAAGTACATCCCTAGGAAAGCCAATCCCCAACTAATTCCAAATATTGTCCAACCCCAGGTACCACGCAAAGCTACTAGACTAATAGGTGTATAGGTTGCTGCGATCAACACAAAAATCATCGCAAAATCCATTTTACGCAAAAATGCTTTAGCTCTATGTAGCTGTGGTGAAACTAAATGATAAATCGCACTAGCGGTATACAGTAATATTAAACCAGATCCAAAAATAGACACCGTAGTTACTTTACGATCCGATTCATATAAAGCTGCGTAGACAATCATAATAATCAAAGCTGCAATAGCTAACCCAATACCAATAGCATGTAACACGCCGCTCATAATATCGTTACTACGATGAGAATTACTCATAGTTACTACCTTACAAGAATACCATCCATTTTAGCAATGATACCCTCAATTGACATAGCGCTCTAATAGAGTAAGCTGTGTGCACCCACATTGGGACCACCTCAGGAGAAAAAACATGCGTGACTCACGCGTTCAAATATTGGTAGCGGTACTGGCGATCGGCGTACTGGCGTACTTCGGCTACATCAGCGTCAAATCGATCAGCTTCGTGGAAATGGCCGCCGAGGCCATGAACATCTCCAATCCCACTGCAGATCTGGAGGAGTAATGAAGCAGGAGGAACTTCCACCCCGAGCACGACCAACGTCGGCTCGGGGTGCGCTCATGTATACACGTACCTTATTCCGAAATTTATAGCTCGCTTTCATTTATAATACACTACTGGACAAATTACCCAAAAAACTGTACAGTATACCTCATCTTTGGAGGATATTAATATATAATTTTAAATACTCATGACTAATATTTGGCACGACTTAAAGCCTGGAAACAATGCTCCAGAAGAAGTAAATGTGGTTATTGAAGTACCACAAGGTTCACAAAATAAATATGAATTCGACAAAGTTAGTGGTTTAGTAAAGCTCGATCGCGTACTATTTTCTTCAGTACATTATCCAGCTGATTATGGAATGATTCCACAAACCTATGCTCCTGATGGCGATCCATTAGATGCTCTGGTACTTGTTACCAACCCAACGATGCCTGGCGTACTTATTGAGGCTCGTGCACTTGGTGTAATGAAAATGATTGATAATGGCGAACAAGATGATAAACTACTATGCGTACCAATCAATGATGTACGTTTTGAACACATGAAAGATTTAAAGGATGTTCCTCAACGTATCATAGATGAAATTACCAACTTCTTTGAAACATACAAAATTCTCGAAAAAAAAGAAGTAAAAATCACTGACTGGCTTGACGCTAAAGCCGCCAAAGAAATTATCTTAGAATCCATTCAAGGATATAAAGATAAGTTTGGTAAATAAACCAGCACCTACATAACGCATAGATGCTGTATAATAACCCCAGTTAATACCTGGGGTTATTTTTTATACCATCCATTATGCCTATAAATCATTCAAACATTCTTGCGCTGTGCTCAGATTGGTACTACACCTACCTGAATAATAAATTTAAGCATAGCACAACGTATAACCTTACCGTTGTAAAAAGCTCAGAGATCACACAAATTGGTATTGAAAAATTTATCGATGCAACAATAACCGGCATTCAGAATAACACAACCCCCTACCAAGGTATTATTGCTACCAATTCACTAGTAGCTGCTATCGCCGCAGTTATTACGAAACGCACAGGATTAATCGGCCCGAGCCCAGAGGCTGTATTGCGTTGCCAAAATAAATATATTTCCCGCATGATACAAAAAGAATGTGTGCCAAATAACACACCAGATTTTATTGTGAGCTCAGAGTACTTCAAAGATTCATCACAAGCGCCAGCTTTCCCATTATTTATCAAACCAGTTAAGTCACATCTATCACTGTGCTCGTATCTCGTTAAAAATGATGCCGATTTACGAAAAAAATACATGAATCAACCCCTATCGTTGAAGAAGCTAATGTAGCATATTCTGAACTACAAGGCCTGCAATATACGAACCAGCCCAATCAACATCGCTTTAATGAATTTATTTGCGAACAAGTATTAGAAGGTGAACAAATTACGATTGATGGCTATGTATATAATGGTAACGTACAATTTTTTGGTATTACAAAATCTGTGTTCATACCAGATACCATTAGTTTTGACCGATTTGAATACCCGTACCAACTCCCTATCGCCATGCAAAAAATTATTGAACAATCCTCTCGCAATCTTATCACTGGGATTGGTTTAAATAACAGCTTGTTCAATATTGAGTATAAATTAAATATTAATGATAACACCGCGCACATCATTGAAATAAATAGTCGATTGAGTTCTCAATTTGCTGTACTCATAGAATCGGTTACTGGACAAAATCCACTTACCAGTATTTGTGATATTAGTGTAGGTGCACAACCAAGCTTTCAAGATGATTGGTCTAGTACACCATATAATTACTGTACTTCATTTGTATCGCGTGTGTTTGAAAATAAATATATCACTAAAATACCATTAGCTACAGAAATTGATGCATTGCAGCACAGGTATCCTAGTGCACAAATTCATAATCTTATAGAGAAACCCAATGCGTACCTTTCAGATTATGAGCAAGATAATGATACATATCGTTATGCAATTATTAATGTTGCAGGCGCTACTCTTGAAGAAGTGAATGTAATACACACACAAGTACACACAGAACTCGATGCACTTTATGAATTCCAGCCAGCCAAACAGTAGGTAATTTTCATGATATACTACTCATAATACAATATGTACCATTATTTATGAACTGGCTAGTCATCGTATCCATCGGACATCTCCTAAGTGCGGTTTCGCTTATCTTAAGCAAAGCGCTGCTTAGTGACAAACTGAATAACCCAGTAGTATTTGCATTTTGGGTAAGCGCATTTGGCCTCATTACACTTGCGGCCATTCCTTTTGGCGTGGTTATACCATCCGCTACAGAATTACTACTGAATTTTATAACTGGCGCAGCATTTACATTTGCGGTACTACTATTATTTGAAGCCCTAATTAAGGGCGAAGCCTCACGCATTGTCCCATTAGTTGGCGGCGTAATCCCTATCGTGAGCCTGTTATTAGAGCGCCTACTGCTAGGAGCTCAGTTAAACATGTGGCAATTAGCTGCCTTTGGAATATTAGTACTCGGTTCAATAGTTATCACCTACGAACCACGTAAGCCCGGATTTAGTAAGCCAGAAAATCATCGCAAATACATTCTTTTTGGCATTGCTGCTGGTTGCTTATATGGCTTATCATTTGCTCTTACAAAACTCGCTTTCGAAACACAACCGTTTGTAAGTGCCTTTGTGTGGATGCGTATTGGGGGCTTTATGGCCGCGTCATCGCTACTACTCCCTCGTAAATTCCGATCCCATTTGTACGATTCAGCTATGGTATTAAAAACCAAGGTTGGTTTTCTCTTTTTAAGCTCGCAGGTATTTGGTGGAGCTGGTTTTATTCTTGTAAATTTTTCTATCACCCTAGCTTCGGTAGCACTTGTAAACGCTATGCAGGGAGTACAATATATATTCTTAATGCTAATGGCTGTTATTGCATCAATTAAATTTCCTAAACTAGTTCAAGAAAATTTACGACGTGAATCGTTGGTATTTAAAATAGTAGGAACCATTATTATTTCCGGGGGCATTTATATTATTGCCCAGACTGCGCTATAAGTTAAAGTGCGTATATCCGTATGTCATCATCTTGAAATACTGGTTCAATCTGCTGAAGCTCTCGTTTCGTTATAATATAGTTTACTCCCAGTTCACGTAAAAAATTACGGTCGGTTATTTTTGCGTTAAGAATATTACGATGTGATTTCATTTTTTTGGCATGCAACTTAATATTCTGATAATAACTTTCGAAATACATTGAATCGTATCCAAAGATTGAACGAATGCCATAAAGGCTGTATAAATTAAGCGGCGATATTTCTGAATACACTAAAGGTTGCTCAATATCTTGTTCTCGCAAATAGGTTACATACGCCGGTGGATTAAGTAGCGGCTCAGGATCTTGCTGTGGCGTAAACCCGCCAAATACCATCCACTGATTCATAAATGCGATAGCTATAATACCAGCCGTATACCACGGTTTCCATAATCGAGTTGTAATTAAGTGTTGTAATACTAATGCGGCCAATATGATTAATGCAAAATCAACAATAAATATAGCCCTGAATGGTGGGAAGCTATTTATAAATTCTATTGGCCATGTAGTAGGAACCATCATGTATCCTAAGCCAGTGACCGCTACAGCCAACCAAAATATATATGGTGACCAATTAATATCTTTTACACGCCTGATAGCCAGCACTACTCCAATACCAATAAGTACTAATGGTAGTATGCCAATATAGCCAGCACTTTCTAAATAATTAAGCGGCCCAGCATAGTCCTGGTAACTACCCCATGCATTTGGATAAATGAACTGTAATAAATTTTGAAGTTGCAAATAACTAGTATCACTTAAACCTGTACGATGACTAAGTGAGATAGCTTGTACAAATGGTGTTATCACAAAAAGTACCGCAACCATATTTACTAGAGCAGTAATACCAACCAGCATCCAATTTCGCAACGAATTCTTTATTTTATCAGCAAGCACTGGATGTATTAATGGTAAGAAAAAGATATAGAGAAATACTACTCCCATACCATAAAGATAAAATTGCAGGTGTCCAGCCGTTAAGCTAATGTACTGCGCAATAGTAAATACTACTAACCAAATTGGATTATGCGTTTGTCGATAATAACTAATAGCTGCCAACATCAATGGAAGCATAGCGATGGCACCAGATATTGTTCCCCAAGCCATCCATCCCAGAAGTGGCGCACTGAGTTGAAAAACAACTCCGCCAAATATAGCCACGCCTACATCCAATTTCATGCTACGCAAAAATGCATACATACCTACTCCACTTAGTAAGCAATAGACAACAATAATAAATGAAAAGAACGCTAGCGAACTATTAAATAAGGGTATGAATACATTAAGTGGAGACCATAGAGTAGATTGACCACTAGCAGCCATATTTAAACCTTGAGAATCCCCAGCAAAAATATATGGATTCACTACCACGCTATCCCCCTCTTTATATGCAGTAAACATTACGTGAGCATTTGGATATAGCTGCACAACTGAATCTCTAATTAATGGATTCTCCCCTTCTTTAGGTTCATCCAATAAATAATCGTGCGCCAAATCTGTTGGTAACGGTACTTTTCCCTGAAATATGGTTGGAAACAATACAAATATTGTTGTACTACAAAAAAATGCTATGGCTATGATATATGATTTGCGCTTCAAGAGTTCTTTCACAATATGATAAGTATACCACATGAAAGCACTCCTCAAGTACAGCGGGGTCGATCAGCAAAAAGCGAACCAGATCGCCAGGTTGAAGGTAATGTAGACGCAGACGGTGAGGAGTGGAAAGCGCAGCATGTCGATACCTCTTATTGAGAGATGAAGTAGGAAGAGCTGATGAAACAGCCCAAAATTGAACCATTAGAACAATTATGCATTAAGTTATAATTATACTAATGGTTCAGGGCTGAGTTTTTAATAAAAGAGCAAAACATGTTATTTTCATAAAAAAACAACGCATCGTGCTACCAAAAAAGACCCTCTTTGTCAAGGGCCTTTTGGCGGATATCTAATAGAATTATAGCCAACCTACCAACAGCACTGCAGCTAGTAATAGAAAATCAATTGCCGAAAGAACGCACCATGTACAAAATGCCTTTATCACAAAGGCCTGAATAATGATGAAGTACAATGAAAATGCAAAACCAAATAGAACAATTACCGTAATTGGCCAAAATGACACAATCCCATTTAAAAATAGTATCGCTAACACTACTATGGCAACGTACATCAGTAATCCTAAATATGGATTAGGGATGCCTAATGTTTTACTGTACTTACTAGCCTGTACTTTTCTGCACCACTCTGGTGGAAAACCAATACACTTTACATGAGTTTTATTAATGGCATGATACGTTAAATAGAGAGTATTCAAAATACCAATCCCGGCGAGTAGTAAAATAATAGTTATGTTCATATACTAAATATAATTACTATTTAGATACGTGACATTCGTGATGCTCTAGCTATAGTATATCATAAATAACGGGCCAATCATCGAGTTGATCAGATTCAACGCAATCATATTCCGCTTCAAAGCGCATCAAATCAAACTCTTTTGTAGCGTCATTCCAGGCGTAAGATGCTCGTTCACCGCAAGTACCATGACCAGCGTACTTTGTATAAGTAAGCAAAGTACCATCTTCATACCAGGCGAAGCCACCTAGGTCATAATCCTTATACGGCGACGGACCACCATCAGTACCCTGATAACGCACCACTTCAAGTGGTGTTGCGTCACCGGTTGTATGATTATAATAAAATGCCAAATAATCAGCCTGATATGCATACACATTACACACCACTAATACTAACGACTCATTATCATTAAGTGCATGCACTTCAATGCCCGCATCCTCTTGCCCAAAACCAGATTCCTCACTGCAATCACGATACTCATTCCACTGCAAACGATCTTGCCAATAAATACGCGTAACCACCTCCTTTACCGAAGGGATATCTTTTACCTCATTATACCTTTCCTCTAACCGGCTACAGCCAGAAATTACACCAATAAAACCAAGAACAATAATTATGATATAAAGATGCCTTCGGATATTATCCTTCATCAATTCCCAATAACGCTTGAGCATTCTCATACATAATCGCACGAGCTATATCTTCTGGAAGCTGATCACTTAATTGTTGCAGTGGCTGCACGGAACTGCGTAAAGACTTCTTCAAATCATGATTATCCTCACTCCAATATTTTTCGTCAGTTTCCACCATAACGCGATCACTATAGGTTGTAAATATATTCTTCCAAGCAGATCGCAATGTACCATCGCGTTTAATTGGCCGATGTGGTGTGTAAGCATCTTCACTACGCATTTTTACAGCCACATATAAATTATCATGTTGCTCCAACATATCTACATATGTAGAGGGCCGAGATAAATCTGTTTCATACCAACCTAAGTGTCCCCAGATAATCTTTGTATCACGATTATGTTCAAGTAAATTGGCTAATTGTTGTAACTTAGCAGTAGTGGGCTCCATATGAATATAGAGGAACATATCATTCTCAGCAGCTAAATCACTGAGCCATAACATTAATTCCTGATCTGCTGGATACGTAATATATGGATGCCCTTCACGATATGATAGATGCAGTGGCGCTAACTCACCAAACCCAAGATAGTTACCAGATTCTGCAGCAGCTCGAGCCCGATTCTTAAACCGCGTTTCCCAGGCATTAGGATTTTCCAATATTTCCTGTGCGGTTTCAAATTCACTGGAGTAATCCTTTTCACCTGGCCCATTTGGAAATACGGTACCTTCTGTAATATCTTGTTCTTCACCTAATATATGTGCTATTCCATTAAGTTTGGTGCCACCATATAAAAAACTATAGTTTCTATCAGACTCACCTATAAAATCCACTATATCAGATGCCTTACCAGAATCCTGAGAATTCTCCAATGGTGCTGGTACCGGTTTTAACACCTGATGTGTAATATTCCAAGCTGTCATGGCTTCTTCTATAGCCTCTAATGAAGCCTGCTCATTATTTACATTAGCATGCGCATGCATATCTACGACTTCCGGCTTGTTCTCAGCGGAAACTCCTGACTGTGTTCTAAACGACTTCGATACCCATTTACCGTAACCCTTATCCGTTACTGAACGTACTCGTATTTTATAGGACTTGTTCGGCTTGAGCTTATTAATAATTTTCCCAGTACGCTTGGCATCTAAATCACTAGAAACCGTAAAGCTTTGAATTGTAGTAGAGTCCTTGCGAATTTGAACGCGATAATACTTAAACTGTGATTTATTGCTAAATGGAACATTTTTCCATGAAGCATATATAGATCGTGTAGTGCGATACGTGGTTTTTATATTAGTTGGCGCTTTTGGCGAAGCCGATGCCTGAGCAACAATAGGCGCTGACAAAAGTATTGCCACTGACAAAAGAGACGTTAGTATATATTGTGTTATTTTCATACTAACATCTTATCATAAGAATTTTCTTCTATCTACTAAGGTATGGGCATCGCATTACCCGGCCGATGCCTACCACGTGGTCCAAATGGTACGCCTTCCGGCTTCACTTTAATATGTTCAGCATGAAATTCAAAGTCCCCTATTTGCTCACCAGTCATGCGAACTAATCGCTCTAATCCAATAGAATCAATCGAGAGAATCACAACATCGTCATCGGTATATACCGTCCACTCCTCATCATGTAACGTAATGATAGTAAATTCAGAATCTGATTCTATTGCTATTATTTGCCCAGCCAATACACCATCCTCAGGACGTGCCCACAGAGCATGCCTAGGTGCTACATATTCGCTGTAGAATGATACATTTTCTTCAAACACAACATCAATAGCTTTTCCTAAGCCAAATGCATAAAACATCATTCCTAATAAACCACTTATCACTACGCTACCAAGTACAATTATATACCCATGATGTTTATAGCCACGCTTAGTATGTTTTATCTGATACAATACTAAGCTAACTAATGCAATAAAAATCACCAGCCAAAAATATGGTACGGTTGAAAAGAAGAATGCCACTAAATTCTTATCTGCTTGTAAATATAAATCCCAATCATTCTCACGAACCATGTAGATCACCACAGCCATTGAAAGTGCGCCAAACACAACTGCAGCACTTGCAACACTCCATATCACCCCACGTTTAAGAAAAAATTGCCACTGTGGTTTTGGCCGAATATCTTCCTCGGTAATACGATCGATGAGTTGTGATGAAAAATCTTTTTTGTCGCTCATAGTTCTTTATATAATTTCCGAAATTGTTGTTTGGCTCGGCTTAGCAATGTAGCTACAGTACCTGGAGGCTTTTGCAGAATATCAGACATCTCTTCATAACTACGATCCTGCCAGTATTTTAATACAAGTACTTCCCGATACTTTAAATCCATCTTATCGATAAGTGTTCCAATATGCTCACGCAGATATTCTTCATCAACTTCTTTATTTAAATCAAATTCTGCAGTGAATGCCTCAATAACATAATCCTCTACATCTACGCTATTCCCATGTGGCCGTGCTTTGCGTTTGCGAAATTGTGAAATAGCCTCATTGCGAGTAATACGATATATCCAAGATGAAAACGATAAATCCATATCATAATCACGCAGATTATAATACATTTTAATAAACACTTATTGCAGGACATCTTCTGCCTCACTCTGAGAGACTCCAGAGATACGTATAATATAACGCAGTAGCTTATCTTGATAGCGTTCAATTAATGGTTGAAGAAAAGTAATGTTGTTATCCAGCGTACGCTCGACAAGCTCTACATCACTCAACTCACTAAACGGGGAATCAGTCATAAGTAAAGGATGTTACTCTTACTATCATAGTACGCAATACATTATGATTTTCTTTCACTATCTACCAAAACACTTGATGATTTATGAAATAATGGTAATACATCAATACTTAAACGCTTATATACCTCCTGAGGAACACCGATATTACCTACATACACATCACCTGTATAACTCGCGTTATCTTTCAATATATCCTTAGGTAAGGCTAGGGTATACGTAGCTGTCGCACGCACAGCAGGAGCCTGGACAGTGGCTATTGTGAGTGTTAAACCACTTGGAACATCAAGTGCAATAATAGGTACTCCCGAAACGTTCATACTAAGAGCAGTTGAAGCATATGGATCTCGCAGATCACCTTCTATGCCATAACCAATCATCGCATCAATTACCAAATCTGCTTGATGTAACTGTGCAATATCATCAACGATAGCTATGCCATGTAGTTTTTGTAATATTTCTAACTGCTTACGCGGAACTTCTTTCATATAGCTTTCACTCTGCAATAACATCACTTCCACACTATATCCAAATTGATGTGAATACCGAGCTGCCACTAACCCTCCGCCGCCATTATTGCCACCGCCAATAAATATAAGTACCGAACGATCCTGATCGTACCCCATATACTTACTGCAAAACTCTGCTAATCCCCTACCAGCATTCTCCATCATCATGAGCAATTCAATACCAAACTCTTCAATCATTAACCGATCCACTTCCCGCATTTGCTCTGTTGTAATAAATGGAATATTCATAATCACTGTATATATTATAACCGTATATCCAAGTTCTCAATAACATAATCCGCGCATTCACACACAGAGGCAAATTTTGCATATGGCTTATCTTCTGGTCGCTGAATAAAATACGTAATCACCTTCGGAAAGCGCTGCTTTACTTCATCAATGTGCTTGGCTTTATCTTCAAATAAATACACCGCACTATACGTACCTACTACATCCGCCATCACATCATCTTTGGTGCCGGTAGTGATAATATGCTGAACGCCTTCTGGTAAATTACTATGTTTAATTTTCTGTTCTTGTAACTCTGTATCTCCTTGTGTAAGGATAAGTATATCGTGCGTAGATACATGTGCTGTAATAAAATTATGTACGTCCGAAAAAATAAAGCTAGGAGCGTACTCTTTTATTATATCGTGTACAACGTGATGCAACTCATCAAAATTTTCTTGCTGCAACGCATCTATAAAATTATCAATATCTACAACTCGGCAACAATCTTTTATCGCCTGCCGAGCTGCATCCACCTGCGTTTCTAATATACCATACGAAGCTAATGTTTTTTTTAATTGCTCAACAAATAGCGTTGTATTAAACAATGTATGATCAAAATCTAGCACAATTAATGTATCATGTTGTTTTTTCATACCTTCATTCCCATTGATATATTTAAATAATCATTTAGTGGCTTCATGGCTTTAAATACCTTAGCTGCATACATTGGAAAGCTATTTACTACAACATCTTTATCCGGCACACTATGCATCATCATAAATGATTTATGGCGTAACAAATCAATATCTGGGTGATCTTTGGCGTATCCGCGCGGCGCAGTTTTTAATGCGGCGCCACTTAACTTTTTAAAATATTTTTTAAAATTTGGTGTAGTAATAATTTTGCGCATCTTTAAACTATCCCTAGAAATACTCTTGCGCAAACTATCAAGTTTCTCGGAATCTGGTTGCCACATACCCCCTGCCAAAAACGTATTGTCAGGCTCTACATGTAAATAATATCCCGCATATTTATGTTTTCTTCCGCCACGCGCGAGAACAGCTCCAAAACCAATTTTATATGGACGCCTATCTTTAGCAAAACGTACATCACGATAAATACGAAACATCGTATCCGGCGGGGTTAATCCTACTACCTGTTCATCAAACTTAGAAACCTCTCCCAGCATTACCGCTACGAGTTCTTCCATATTCTGCTTAGCAGCAATAAAATCATCTTTATGCTCATTAAACCAAGGACGATTATTATTCTTTTTTAACTGCTTAAGAAATGTAAGAGTAGCTGGCTGTAAAACAGGCATGATAAATAGCTACTCCTTATATACATGAACAATAACTACGTCATTCACATCATCTACCAACATTTCCGCATAGGTAACCCCTTCGATTGGGTGTATATAATAACGCGTTACCACATTATCAACTTCTGTAGCATCATAAATTCTATTGCTATTTTGCTGTAACCATAATTCCAGCACTTGATCCTCCGCTGTAAATTTCACCGTTAAATCACGGCTAAACGGTGCTCCACTAGCGCTAGTTTCCAAAACGGATGCTGAATCCGGTAAGCTTCCCATACCAGTCCATTCTACGGTGGTTTTAATTATATTTGTAGGAGTATTACGGTACACTCCCCAACCAAATACTATGCTAATACCTACAATAGCTACTACAATGGCTACCCCTACATTACGTTGCTTCTTACTAAGCTGCATATATGGTAATAATAGCAAAAAATACTAATCACTCAAAATTATAGAATAATCGCTACGATCTAGAACCCTTATCAATAACCTCTTCGGCTAATGCAATATCTACATCAACAATTGCCGACATAAATAAGTCTCGAACAAAATCTGGTAAACGATCAAGTGTTTCGTTTTCAACCACTCTACCATACAAATATTCAATAGCCGTTTCATGATTAACTCCAGCCCGTCGTCGCTGAGCATCGTACTTATCAAACAATGCAACTAATACGTCTCTAGTATCAATTTCACGATCTACCCCTAAAACCTGAAATTTTCCGGTTTCAAAATTAATAATATCATCTGGTATATTACCCTCTAATAAATGGTGAGATCCAGCAATAAGTATTACATCGGGCGATGTCGTACTGTTCTGCAAAATCTCATAACCCCAATCGAGGTGCATATTCCAGAATTCACGCATAGTTACACCTCTATCAATACCCATAACATCTAATGACGCTCGCATATGCTGATGATCAGCTTCGGGAAAATTCTTACTAATGTATTGTTCAATAGTTACTTTTGTGCCATCAATATTCCCATCTATAGCAAATATAGATGTAATCACCTCCCGTTGATCGTGCGTTGAGTCAGACGGCCCAGTCTTCCCGATATCCGTAAGTAAGGTAGCTAATCGCACATCGTGCCGATGTTCTGGTGATAACAAGTGGGGCGACTCTGTATCTTTGGCGTGCTGAAAAAATCGCTGTTCATACATAATAGCGCTGAGTTCATCAGACATTGTTTCACTTCTAGCATCAAGTTGCGCGATGCGTTCATACAAACAATCATCTATTGCCTTATCATTAATATGTAAAGCTTGAAACGCCAAACGGATATCACCTTCATGCCCACGTCGGCGCTCGCGCTGAATAATTACGTATTGTTTTTCTTCGATCATAAAACACATCTTGCCAAATACAATCGCAACTGGCAAGTGTAGATAATTTGACAAACCTGAAAAAACCACTATACTTTAGCCATGTATATAAGTTTTGAACGAACAATCGTATCATCATCCTCTACAAAGCGTAGGGGTTAGAGACTTGTGTACAAAAAAGAAACAACGTCTCCCTCTACGGGAAGGCGTTTTTTCTTTTTTGCGATTATTTCGCTTTCTCACTGTAAAGTGAGAAGTCCCCGCCCTTCCCGTATTGCTAGAGATAGTTTCGAGGAGGGCTCTACCCAACCAGTTCTTTAGTTTTACTGAAGAACATCACTAGGAGGTTGCCATGTATGGCACCCAGCTTGTCGGCGCGGCCGGCATCCATGAAGAAGTGCGAGACGATCATACCACGATGTGGACACTGCGCGTTCCCCAGCGCTATGTGATCTTCAGCGATCACAACTGCATCATGATCATCGACATGCGTCGGCACAAGGTGTTCTACCTGTGGGAAACGGGCTGGTTCGACCAGTACCACATCAGCGATATCCATCGCCACACTGAACGCCCGCTGTTCATGCATGTGGTGATGGAACGATCGGCAGATCGTGGCTACCGCTACTCCCCGCTGGCCAGCCAGCGCCACTACGGCCTGATGCTGCACGCCTGCCACTACCTGCAGGCACACGGCCGCTTCCCCCGTACGCAAGAGCAGGCCAAAGAGCACGCTCGGCGGATCGTGGCGCTGCGTACCCAGTACCTCACGCCTCAGCTGACGCTGGTGAAGTAGAGTACCGCCCCGGGCTGATCATTTGTATCAACCCGGGGCGCTTGCTATCATGAGAACAATTATGACAAAACGCCTCCTTCCCATTATTCTATTATCATTTGTAAACGTTATAGGGTTTAGCATCCTCATTCCTGTATTACCAGAAATTATTCAGTATCATGGCTTAGGTGATCTTCAAAGCCTGTGGTATGGCGGCTTACTTTCAGCCTATGCGTTTAGTCAATTTCTAGCAGCCCCTCTATTAGGAACCATTAGTGATAAATATGGACGCAGGCTATTATTGATAGTAAGCCAAATTGGCACTATTGCGAGTTGGGTTATATTTGCAGCTGCCTATTTTATTGAACCAGAACTGAGTATTGGAATATTTAACATCCCGCTAGTTATTATTGCATTCTCTCGAATCGTTGATGGACTTACTGGTGGAAACATATCTATTGCCAACGCTTGGATATCGGATATGACGACCGCAAAAGAAAAAACCAAGGCCTTTAGTTTAATGGGAGGCGCCTTTGGTATTGGTTTTTTAATTGGGCCAGTCTTAGGAGGCTTAAGCGCCGCCACCAGCTATGGATATTTAGGAACTGTTCTATTGGCATTCATTATATCTGTCATAACCTTATTAGCGATCATATTCTATTTACCAGAATCACTACCCAAAGAAAAGCGTCAGCATAATTTAGAAATTCATTTGTGGCGCGACATTAATATTTTCAATAAATTCTATATTTTTGATAAAGCTCCCGTTGTGAAGAATCTATTATCAACACGGATTGTATTTTCAATTATTTTTGCTTCTTTCACTACATTGGTAACGCTGATGCTAGAAGAAGAATACGGGCTCTCACCACTAGGGCTCGGTGCTGTATTTAGTAGTATTGGAATAATGGCAATCTTTAATCAGCTAGTGATTGTTCCAAAAATGGCCAGAAAAATTGGTGACATAAAATCTTTCTATATTGGTCTAGTGATATTATGTGTGGGATTAGCTACATTAGCCCCAATTCCTCCTGTTGCCGGCATCTTTACAACCATTGGAATGAGTTTGGTAGTATTCTTTGTAAATATATATGTTGTGAATTTAGGAATAACTCTCAGCCTTACAACATTCAAAACAATTATTACTACACATACACACGAATCGGAACAAGGCATCGCTACGGGAATCGATGATTCTATAAACGCACTTGGTCAGGGTATCTCTCCTATTGTCGCTGGATTTATCTATACCTTTATTACACTACTATCATTTCCGCTACTAGCCATACTACTAGCATCCTTCACGGGACACGCTTATCTAAAAAACCGTCACCTAATACGTTAGCCGGGCTCATACCAAATAATTTAATAAACCCAAGCCAGAAGAATGCAATGAAAATAGTGCTTCGTAATAGCCAAATAAGTCGTTTTCTATTTATATATTTCATAAATAAAATATAGCGTATTTAATTGCCACAACAAAATTGATTGGGTACACTGTATACATGAAAAAATCTACGAAAACTATACTACTAATTTTATTCATTTGCGGAATTATTATTACTGGACTGATTGCTATAGGAGGATATGGAATCTACAAGCTAGTAACAAAAACAACAACTCCTGTTACTACCACAGAGGTTGTAAACACGGATAATACCTCGGTGATACCAGATCAACCAAACGCAGAGGAGCTTCATGAATTAGCAACTGTAACAAACACACAATTTCTAGAATACGCAATTAATGAAGAGTATGAGAAGTTGTACCAGTGGATTTCACCAGCTTGGCGCACCACTACATCAACTGATGAGATGAAAAATGTCGTACAATCCGGTTTCACAAAAGAACAAATGATTTCATTGCAATCTGGTGAAATATCCATCACTGAACCTGTATATAACAAAGCTGCTGGAACACTTGATATTTATGGAACAATCTACACTGAAGAATTTGGACAACTCTCACTAGAATTATATTTCTCTTACGATTATCCCGATTGGAAGCTTGATGGCTTCAAATACGGTAATCCTCAATAATACTAGCGCCCAGCGCCTACTTCGTGCCGTGCATTAAAGTTACCCCCATCTGATGCGGTATTGTTCATAGAAGCCAAAATATATCCAGTAATAGCCATCACTAGAAGAAGTGATAATACTATTGCGCCGCCGGCGATTTCAAAGCTCGTTTTAGACATCATATGACATATAGTATACTACAATGTGATTAATACTTGAATATGTTTCCATAAACAGGCAATAATCCTCTAGACAAATTTTTCAGCATACTATATAGTAGTTTCTGCGCTTCGGCGCCATATTAACCCCAAATTGGGGGGCGTAGCTCAGTTGGTTAGAGCGCCTGCCTGTCACGCAGGAGGTCGCGAGTTCGAGTCTCGTCGCTCCCGCATTTGATTCAAAACCCCTGTTGAAAGACAGGGGTTTTTGGTATAAGGACCTAGTTTATATCACTCTGCAATCGAATCATCTAAACACCCCCCTGATACAACTGCATCGCTACCTGGTCGTAGATACTCGTATCATTTTTATAGCTTTCCCAATCCTTCATGAGTCGTTGTATTTTATTCACCAGCTTTGATTTTACATTTGCATCAAAATAATCCGTTAGACAAAGATGAACCGAAGCACCCTTCACCGTACTATCAATATCAAGTTCAACAAATCCTAAACCATCAGCATAGATGTGGTCCCGGATTCCCTACTATTGATTAGATATCTAATATAGTGTACATTATAAGCCGTTCGCAAACTACACATATAAACTAGAATAATTACTCACAAATAGAACATATGGCAAAACGACGCGGAGCCCTCAGTGGCAAGCCAAAGAAGTCAAAATCTCGAAAAACAGCAAAACGCCTAGCTGTTAAAGCAGAGATGTTAGCTGCAAAAGCTGTTAAACGTAAAGCATAAACAATACTTGAATACTATGCTATCAAAAAAGCCCATAGCGATGGGCTTTTTTGTTTATGTGAAAAGTACAACATTCTTTTGCGGGATAGTAATATCCCAACCCTGATTATCTGCAATCCAGTGCAGCGTTTCTTCGCTATAGAAACACACATGTGTAACATCTCGATGATACCACCAATCTGCAAAGCACTCTGGACTAAGCATGGTTTCAGTCATTATAGCTAATATACCACCTGGCTTTAAAAGTGACTGCAATTGACCAATCACTTCAGCGGGCCGATATACATGTTCAAGTACTTCAGTAGAAGTAATAAAATCATATTGTATTTTCAAAACTGATTTATCCGGAAAATAATAAGGATCGTAATTATTCATGCTGTATCCAGCCTTTTGTATAATTGTACTTAATACCGGATTAGGACCGCAACCGAAATCCAAACCAATCAGATTCTCTTTTTCACTAGACTCAAGATATGATACAAGATTACTCGTTAAGCGCTCCAAAAATAATACGTAACCCGCTTCAGCTATATTATCATGCTCGTCATAGCGTGCTCTCTCCTCTGCATTACTAAGATGCTTAGAGGGATCCAAAAAAGCCAACTTACAATCACCTTGGCATAACCAGTAATCTAACTGCTCATTCTGTTTATTGGTTTTCGAAAAGAATATTTCAGCCTGAGATCCACATAGCAAGCAATTCATACCCCTCCATGATGATGTATTTTGTAAAGTAATGCAATATTATTGAATTTTAACGATTGAAGATATTGTATAATACAATGATTTCAGGGTGATTTATTTAGTAGTGTAAATACATACTTTACAAATATGATCCATTTGTTGACTGTGTACTAGCTCACAGGAGGAATTTGCCCTCGCGTCACTTCAGGTGATAGCGAGGGTTAGTTGGTTTTTAATACTCCTGAAAAAATAATTGGGTAAAATAATATCTTCCATCTTGCTCAGCAATGCCTACCCCTGTATACGTATAATTGCCCTCAATATTTATACGATGCCCTTCACTAGCCACCCAACCATCTTTAGCTACCTCTGCCATATCAGCACGCTCTGTCATCCAAGCTACGTTCTCAGCTCCAGCATACGCAACACTACCAAATGCCTCAGCCATTTGTGTAAGCCGATCACTAAAGCCATCATGTCCAAAATCAACCGCGCCAGTAGCCATGTTCGCACTATGTTCACGGGCAATTGTAGCGATGCTATTGCTATATGTAAGCTCAGATAACCCCTGTGAAACTCTATACTCGTTGATTAAATCATGTACCTCAGTTTCTAACGCAAGAATCTCCGCCGAAGCATTTGGATCTGGCTCACCTATACCATTATCTGTGCTATCATCAGAGTCATCTTCAATTACATCTTCCTCATCAGGTAATGTGTTAAATTTCTTTTTCTTCGACCACTTGGCACATCCAATTTCATTACACGCCTTCACTCGATAGCGATAGGTTTTTCCGGGTTTTAATAATTTATTTGACTTAATAATTTGGCGCTTACGCTTACTGTGATTAGTCCACTTCTTAAGGTTGCGGCCATTCTTTTTAAGTAACTGTACTTTAAAATAATCTGTCCGATCTGGTTTTTTCCATTGCAAGGTAGCTCCGTACTTGCGGATCTTCTTTACCTTCAACGTTGTTACCTGAGGTGGTTTCTTAGTAGCTTCTGGTTCAACGTCTCCAGCGTGAAGCGGTGAAGCTACTGCTAGGGTAGCTAGTGTAATAGCTAGTAAAATAGCGTATTTTTTGATATTCATAGATCAATACTATAACTACTTAGACATTTTGTATAGGCAAGATTAATTATTATGCTATACTACATGTGCAAGGTTTTCTGAAGCACGGGTACTAGATGAAATGATGAATCCTGGCATCAACAATTATCGCCTGCCTTCTTGGTAGGTTTTTTATTTGAATAATTATTATTGACCAATAACGATTGGCTATGAACTCATACGCATTACGAGATCCACTAGCACAATGGGCATAGCGTTAGTGAAAGTTATTGACTAATTATTTAAGGTATGAGAATCTACTAATAATAAATAATATAATGCGACGACACACGACTATGAGTAACGAACAATTGATTGAAGATTTTATTAATGATCTTATCGACACCGTTCAAGAAGGGCGCACAGCAACAAATATTGTTGGAACATTTGGCGCATACCTTACATCCGATGATGATAAAGAAATAGTGTCACTAGAACCGGGTGAAGATGAAGGTGATATTGATTTCGAAGACCGCATTGTAGAAAAATTAGAGAAGCATGTTAAATCTAATAAAGATATTATCGCTATTGGTTTGGTGCGTGAACAAGAAGCCACCTTTCCAGACATGGATCCAGAAGATCGCATACCAGTAATTGTCATCGACGCTCAAGAAATCAAAGGAGATACTACTGCTATATATATTCGATTCACAGTTGAAGATGGTGTAGTAGAATGGCAAGACCCAGAAACTGGCGAAGCTGATCCTATCCTGGTTTAACCGCCAGTCTATGTATAGGGATTTTACTCATGATAGTTAGTAACTATCTTTGCCTGCTGCAAGCCAAGTGCTCCGTCACCAGCATCAAACGCTACCCAATAGGCTTCCTGAGATATTGCAAAGTATGGCACAGCAGCTTCAAGGTTCCCAAGTATTGTATAGAAGTACTTATTTCAAAGCTGACATTGGCTACTTACGCTTAGATAGCGTCATCCAGGAAGTCTGTCCGCACTTAATGCATTTCTGCTTGCGCTTCGGATTTCCAGCCGCTTTATAGCGAACCCCTCCAATATCCGCTACTGAAAAATCAGCACCGCACTCATTACAATGATAGATCCATTCTCGTGATTCTTCTTGCATTTTTTTCCCTAAGTTAGGAAATAGACTCGTGAATAGCCCCATATATTATTTCCAATTGTTCTTAATAAAATCTCCCCTCCCTGAACCCTTCTTATACATCGCATACCGCAAAGGATTCTTCTTATAATAAGCTTGATGTTCAGGCTCTGCAATAAAAAAGCTCATATACTTTTCAACGGCGGTAGCGATTGGTTTATCAAACTTACCAGATTCATCGAGATTTTTCTTAAATTCTTCTGCCAACTCCCTCTGTTCCGGTGTATGATAATATACTGCAGTAGTATATTGATGACCACGATCGGCAAACTGTCCTTCTGGATCAGTTGGGTCAATTTGCTTCCAAAATAGCTCTAGTAAACGTTTATACGAAACTTGTTGCGGATCATATTCCATTTGTATCGATTCACGATGCTGAGTTTTTCCACTAGCAACAGCATGATATTCAGCACTACTCTCCGAGACCGTTTCATTTTGGGCGCGTAAAAAGTCGTTTTCTCTGCTATGATTAGCTTCAAATACATTGTTTAACCTGTTAAGAAGCTAATTATGATAAAAAAAACGAAACAATCCTTATTGTCCAAAGTGCGCTAATCCA
>JAJRVJ010000006.1 GCA_024277435.1 Patescibacteria group bacterium
CCAGTAATCCTTCCTCCTTTTTCGTTTTCTACAACCTCGTAGCAACCCCCTCTGGCTACACTTGTATTTACAAGCATGAGAATAACTCCTATTTTGATTTTCTTCTGTTTCGTTAGAGCTCTGGCCTTTTAGTCGTTGTACAATTTTAAGCCGCTCATCAACGACCAGTCCTGTGGATATTTTGTATCTAACCGATGTTAATCGCCCATTAAGGATGTTTAAGCAACAGCGGGAGCAAGTTTCTCATATTCATTCTTCTGCAGTAAGACCGATAGTATTCACTGTTAGTAATTCAGCCCGAATCTTACAGTCACCTAGATCGCCTGCCCATATATCAACCGATTTTCCGGTAGCCATGGCGGTTAATAATATGGATAGTTGCTCTTTATAAAGTGGGTTATTCGCAACATTAATTACAGCATGAGCGTTATGATACCCCTCACGGTCAATGCAACCTGCAGGCGTTGACTTAAAACCAAAAATAATTTCTGTCGCCCCAACCCAAAGCCTATTAACCTTTAGGTCACCCGCAAAAATTGGCGCAGCCTGCAATTCTGAATAACAAAAAACAAGCAATATAACTAGTGCAATTTTTTTCATAAAACTCTCCTCTAAGAATCAATCACATTACGATTATCACATTACGGCAGTTTATTTATAGCACAATTGAAACCAATCATAAAAATATTTCTCCACTCTAAGCCCAATCCTAAGAAAATTTAGATTGATATGCTGACTCTTTCATCTGCCTACTAAGCGTACATCTTACTATAGATAATATCCTTCATTCAGCATAGCCTAGTCAAGCTAGCGGAGCACTTTGAGACTATTTGTAGAGTTTTTGATATTAGTTGTAGAACACTATTTCACATTGGATAATGTGGAGAGCAACCGTCGGTCAAACCAATCTATTTCTTTGTAACAAGATGGTGGCGCTTTGTGAAACTCATTGAACGCTCGGCCTGCTTATTCCGGTTAATTTGAACACCAATTCCAGTTTTATTTGAACGCTTAATTTCTCAGCGCATTCCGAAGTCTATTTTTAACTCAAGCATTCATATTGCTCGACCCTCTCCATTAATTTCCGCATGGACTATCCTTGGTAAAGAAATCCTAGCGCATCAAGTGGACTAATTATGACAGGGCAATCCCCCGGCTTTCAGCCGTAACCTGAAACCACCGGCTTTAGCCGGTGGAGTATTCATCCTGGCAAAAAGCAATGATGAAAGCGGTTACAGTTACCGCATTATGGCGCGGTAACGTATGTCATTTAATTAACGAGAAGTATTAATAACACAACCTACTTCACGACAAGGGTAGGTGAGTGGTTTTTGAGCCTTACCCAAAACATTTCTAGTAGTCACAGATGGAGCGTTACTCTTACTCTTACTGCTGCTGCTACTTCTCCACCAACCGCCTCCTATAACGCTGCCTATCGAGCCGCCGCCTATGGCGCCAACGATTGTTCCGCCTGTACTGACTTCGGCTTCAACTGCAATGACACCTACTATATTAACATTAACAGATATATCTTCCGTAGTCACTGAAGCCCCTGCCCTCACGCCTACAAATTGTATTTGTCCAGCGTATCCGCTTGAATCCAGTGTTTGAATCATTGCAATTTGCAAAACATCACTTCCTGGAACGCTTAAAGTCTGCGCTAAGACTAGCTGGTCATTTCTAATAACGGCTCGCGCGGTCGTTATAGAAAGCGCACCATACGCAAAATCCAGACCTTCTCCGTCAACTCGACCTTCAGCATAGGCGACCGAAAACCCATCAGCTGTTATCTCTCCAACAACATAACAGCCATCTGAGTCACAGCCAGCCTCACCATAAAAAGCGAACCCGCGATCTGCTTGAACCTCAATGATGGTCAAACCGATATTTCCATCCACAGCAAAACTGTTTTGTGAGTCGGTTGTTTTCTTTGATAAAGCAAACTCAAAAGCTTGTTGCAAACCCTCGCTAGGTGCTTGAATCCAATCCATGTGGATAGTAGAGTGTTTACTATCAAGCATTTTCACAGTTCGATAGCCTCTAATGTCAAAGTCACTAAATATAGCGCCTGTATTGAAGTTTATCTTATCTCCACCGATCGTACCTTTTTCATCATAATATAGTGTACCGAAAGACTGCACAGACTTTCCTTCTGGTAACGATGTTGGGTAGGTATCGCCAAGGTTTGGACTAGCGGTAGGGTCTAAAAGATAACTGTGAAGCCTTTTAATTTTACCATTTCCTGCAAGATATTGTGATACACGGTTAACCATAATGCCGCCTCGGCTATGGCCGATTAACACCACATCCCAACTGGCTTTTCTATCTGCCAGGAAGCGCCTAATCTTTGACGCCAAGACAGCGCTTTGTTTTCTAACCGATTTTTGATTCTCCCAGCGGACGAGAAAATGTTGGTATTGGTAATTCCCATTGTTAGCAAACTCTTGCACCAGTTGTTTATCTAGCTCATATTGCCATTCAGAATCTTTAGCGCCTTCTACAGAGATAACAGTAGATGGATCAAGTTCAACACTCTCGATTTCAGGTTGAAACCCTGATAAAGAGACAAATAAAGTCGGTCTGTAGCTAAAGGTAACCTCTTCAGGAAGTGAGTAGGTGTCTACCCTATTGGCAACTGCCGATGAAAAGGTATCGCCTTCAAAGATAAAAGAACCGCTTTCATTCTCGGCGGATATAACCCGTTCTTCGGTCAAATCAATTGGGATCAACAGGCCATCCAGTGAAATAAAAACAAAGTTTGGCGGTGGCTCATAAACCGTAACGGCCCACTCTCCGTCACCGGCGGTTGACTGAATTAAAGCTCCTGTAGGCGTGTGTTCTACACTATCGGGAATGTTATCTGAAAAATCTCCGCTTCCGAAAAGTACTGGCGGAGCACCTCCTCCCAGGGTGTGGCTTGCCCACAAATTGCCTGTCCATAAAGATGATACGCTAATAATGATCATTACAACAAGTACTGTTCGAGCGTATAAGGATATATTGTGTAGATTAGACATTGCTGTCTCCTTATTTAATATAAAATATATGCACGTAAACATAATGCCCCTTACAAAATCCTATGTGAGTATTTATTTCACACAACTCTTTAAATTAACTCCCATTATCATGTGACGAATTGGATAGCCAATGTGTGTCATTGCTGTCCCGTTAACTTTGTGTCTTCCTGGCTACAACCCTTGTTATGTAAGTGGTGTGTACTACTTTTTGCCACCGAGGACATGAATTCTGGGTGCCCGCCTGAGACACGCCGTAAACCCATCCATGGGGGCTCTTCA
>JAJRVJ010000034.1 GCA_024277435.1 Patescibacteria group bacterium
GTGGATTAGCGCACTTTGGACAATAAGGATTGTTTCGTTTTTTTTATCATAATTAGCTTCTTAACAGGTTAAACAATGTATTTGAAGCTAATCATAGCAGAGAAAACGACTTTTTACGCGCCCAAAATGAAACGGTCTCCGGTCGGCATCGTGCAATCGTGCTGCCCCTGAAGCATCACGACATCACCACGGAAATCGCGATTGTTCGCAGCCCGCCCAGATTCCGATAAGGGGGAAAGAGACCCACTGAAGTAGACTCACATGAGCCGCTAGTGGGTCTTCTTCAAAACGCTATCTTTTTTTGTTAACTCGCAGTAAGCCCACTCGTAAATCCTCAAGCAAATCTTCTACATCTTCAATACCAACAGAAAATCTTACCAATCCATCGCTGAGTCCATTTTTCTCACGCTCCTCCCGTGATATCGAAGCGTGTGTCATACTGGCCGGGTGATCCACTAACGATTCTACCCCGCCCAGGCTTTCAGCTAATGCAAACAGCGCAAAGTCCCATGGCCTTGCGCGCAAAATCCATCTTCTCTTTTAACTCTTGATTATTCATGATTACAGCGCCCCCTACTACATCCGAGTGGCCTCCAATATATTTTGTTGTGCTATGCAGCACCACATCTGCACCTAGAATAAGTGGTTGTTGGTAAAATGGGGTTGTGAATGTATTATCAACCACTGATAGCACACCATGCGTACGCTCCAGATTAGTGAAGTTTGGATTCCCAGCCCGAGTATAATCATACCCTTTATGTTTATCAGGAGCTTCTTGCAGATAGGTTGACGTCATATAAATAGGAGGGATAATTGCTCCGGTAGTGGGGTCTGGAACTTGCCCCACATGAATAGATTTTGTAGTGAATTTTATAATAGTGCCTTTGTTAAAAATAAAAAAACTCTCAATGGGTCGATGGTGTCGATGTCCGGCTCGGTGCTGATCGCACCCAGCAGCAGCGAACCGTCACCCAGAACGCAATCGATGCTGCCGGACATCATGGGGATGCTGAAGTCCTCCGTGATCGTGACCTTGATGGTGCCCACGACGAACTCCGGGATGTCCACCTCCACGCTGATCGTGGTGGTACCCCAGAGGATGTCGGTGACGAACCGCACCGTTGCGTTGCCGAAGCCCTCGAGCTTGACGGTGACAACGGTGACAGGGTTGAGTCCATCGATGAAGGTCTTCTCCGTGTACACGAAGTCGGGCGCCGTGAGCTCGGGCTCCTCGTCGAGCTCCACCATGTACCACCCCTGGAGGTAGTAGGCGCCGTAGATGCCCTCCTCCAGGTAGGCGAAGGTGTCGGGGCTACAGGCCTGCTTCAGGGCCTGGAGGAGGGCGAGAGCGTCGGCGAAGTTGGTGACGACCGCGATGCCGACATCGTTGACGACCAGCCAGCCGTCGCTCTCGTCGGATCCGGGGATCAAGGAATCTCCCTCGACGAACTCCACCTTCTTGAGGCTGAGTCCACCAGGGATGAACATCTGCCAATCCTCAAGGTTGATGAGGAGGGCGAGAGCGACCGCGTGGGGGTCGAGGGTGCTCTGCTCGAACATAATCATCTGCTCCATGCACATGTTAGAGAAGTTACGAGTTCTCTGCCCCGTCCGGTTTAGCAAATACCTATTGGCACGAGTTGGACAACCGAAATATCCGCGCTACCTAATATTAATTATCTAAAAATATTAGGCACTGCGAATATTTCGGTGCATGTAGCAAGTAGATATAATTATCGTAAAGAACATACAGTTATATTAATTCTCACAAATACGAAAATAATAATCTCGCTTTATGAGAATTGCTCTGAAGATAATATCATAATTATCAACAAAGCAAGGTAAAGCGGGGATGGTAGCAAAACCATTCCCCCGCTCCGGTGCTAAGCCTAGGCATGAACCTAAGGCCCGCAAACCCCGAAGGGCCCGCCCCAAGGGCAGGACGCGAATGCGTACATGATGAACTCCATGAGGACTAACAAGCCTCAACCGCCAATTAACCATTGCTGGCTACCGGATGTGCAAACTATATACGAAGCTGATTCATATACACGCTGCACATCCGATACCTAATGGCATAATCCAATAGCGCTAAATACTATTAGTAAAGAACAAGCCTTTCCGTGAATACACAAAAAGACTAAGCACTATAATGTATATAATCCATTTTGTCAAGCCCTAATTAACCCTATTTTTTATATTGTTTTGGTATCAATAACGCAAATTCAGAACCCTTATTACGCCCCTTACTCTTAAATACCAGCTTTCCACCAAGCGCCTTCATGTAGGTATTCGTAATAAATAAGCCTAAACCAGAGCCATCCGCCACCTGTTTACGCACCCGTTCCGCTCGATAAAACTTATCACCAAACTCTTTAGCCTCTTTCTTAGTGAATCCTACACCGGTATCTTTCACGCTAATGCGTACATACTGCCGAAATGAATCTACCTTTACAGTAATACTCCCCTCTGGCGTGTAATACACAGCATTGGCTAATAGATTATCCAAACACTCTTTCACGCGACGCGCATCGGTAAGCACGTGCGGCTGAGTTTTTTTATGAACAAATTTGATATCCAACTGCTTTTTAACAATTAATGGCTTGGTAGCGGAAATCGCCTCTTCACATATTTTCTGTATATCGGCAGGCTCTAAATCCATCGCCACATCATGCCCTTCTAATTCGGAAGCGGTAAGAATATCGTTAATTACTAATTCCATGCGATTGGCCGATTCGTAGGCTTGTTCAGCAAATTGAATCTTCTGCTCGGCTGGCATATCTTCTTCCACAAGAAATGAAAGAAATCCACGAATAGCTGTCATCGGTGTGCGCAATTGATGTGAAGCAATTGTAAGAAAATCCGATTTGATTTGTAACAGCTCTTGTAAGTCTTCATTATTTTTTCTAATTTCCGAAGTTTGTTCCTCAACGATTTTCTGTATATCCTTATACATCTTAGCATGCTCCAATGCAATGGTAGCTTGATCGGTTACCGTATCTAATAATTCTAAATCGTCGGTTGTATATACGTCACCAGATAGCTTATTACCCAGCACCATAATGCCATACAATTTTTCTTGATAAAACATTGGTAATATCACACCAATCTTATGGCGCAACATTGCCCGCTGCAAATAATGTAGTTGTCGGCGTTCATCGTCGTTCTTACTAATGCGTGCCTGATACTCCATTTCTTCAAATAACAATGCCTGCTTGCGCTGCCGAAGCCAAGTGGCCACAAAATCATCTTTAGCCAACACATGGTTAAGTGCATCAGTAAATCCAATAATAGTAACTGACTGTAAGCGATTATCAACTCGCGAATCTAGCAATACAATGGATGCTTTGTGCAAGCCAATCGTTTTCATAATACGATTTACAATTGCGGAAATCAGTTCATCATAATCAATAATCTTCGTAATCTCTTTACTTAAACTGCGCAATGATTCTTCATGCGAATAATACGTTCGGAACATAAACCTATTAATAAACCGCTGGATGATATTCAAAATAGGATTAAATCCAGCCAGAGCCACGCTAAACACCACAATAGCGGTTACCAAGGCAGTGTCATCTATTTCAAACAATCCAAAGTAAGTATTCAATGCAAAAATCATACCGCTAGCTACACTAATTAATAGTGTGGTTGCCAACACAAATGTAATAGTGCGCCGTAAGAATAAACGAATGTCCATTAAGCGATGTCGGCTAATAGCATAACTCACTAGCGCAATCATACCTAAGGCCGCCACTGGCCCTAGCCATATAAATGTAAAAGTATCCAACGCCGGTAATATACCAAACATTGGTAAACTTACGGTAAGTGGTAATGCTACAGCCACCAACATGTAACGCAATTGTAAACGATGTAAGCTGCTGGCCAAGCGATACTTACGCACTAATTCCACCATCCCCCAACCCATGTATACTACCGCCCAAATAATCCATACAACATAGGCCGGCCCCAACGTAGCTACATTACCGGCTTCGGCAACAGAAACATCTTGAATAAATAACGTACCAATAAAAATCAGTAGTAAGCTTACGAAAAATGGAATCGGAATAGCATAACGGAACGAAGCATAAAATGGTTTGCGTACAAATGGAAACTCCTCCGCAAAATATACAAATGTACATACAAGTAACGTAGACATCACATACACCATCTGCAAACTACTTAATGCCACATCCACTGTACGGGCCATCCGAAACATCGCAATAGTGAAAGACCACAATCCAACCGATAGCGTAAATACACTAAATGAAATGTTAATTAAGTGGTGTTTGCGACGTGTCCATACCAGCACAGCTAATAACACTGCGCACACCGTAACAATAAATAACGCGAAATCAATAATGCTCACCTTTATACAGTACACAATATCGTCTGTAATATCTAGGGCTCGATCAGCATTATACATGATATACTACTAATATATGTACAAACGCATTGCAATGCGCTTCTAACAATTATCCCCTTTTCACCTATGAAACACTATCTTCTCCTTATTGGATTATTGCTAGCCAGCGCTACATTAGCAGGCTGCCTACCTCCAGATACTAATGGTAATCAAAACAACAATACTAATAAAAATACAGCTAACGTAAATTCATCAAATAACAACAAAAATTTCGTTGCAACAGATGAAGGCGTTGATGACTGGGAATACACCCCATCATCCAACTATGAAGAATCATTCGGTTCTAGCGGCTTAAGTATTACCAGTACCTCACTTGGTAGCCCTACAGGTAGTGCAACCGGTAGGGCAAAAAGCATGCAACCACAAGCAGTAGCTTTTGAAGCAGCAGTAGATGATGAACTTGGCTTTGCTGTAGGTGGATCGAAAGATATCAACGCCTTCAGGGATGATATTGAACAAGATTTCCTACCAATTCATAGCGATATTACTTATGAAGGATTATTCTTCGATTATTTCTTTGATACTGGATTGCAAGATGAATGTGATAAATTATTCTGCCCTTCATACAGCTACGCAATATCACAGGATCCTATTTCTAATAATGATGACTACTATCTTTCTGTTGGTTTGAATTCTGGAATTAAAGAATCTGATTTTCAACGTAAAAAACTAAACCTTGTTGTAGTGATGGATATTTCCGGATCTATGGGATCAGAATTTAGTTCATACTACTACGATGATCCTAGCGCGGTTGATGGAAATATTGATAGTGAGAAAGATCCTGACGCAGGTAAAACCAAAATGCAGGTAGCTAATGAATCCGTAGTGGAGCTACTTGGCCATTTGAATGATGATGATAAATTTGGAATGGTATTGTTTGATGATGAAGCCTATCTTGCTAAGTTACTCCGTAGTGTAGGAGAAACCGACATGGAAGCTATTAAAAGCCACGTTATAGAAATTCAAGATAATGGTGGAACTAATATGGAATCCGGCATGAAGATGGCTACCACGCTGTACGATGAGTTAGGTGAGGTAGATTATGGTGAATATGAAAATCGCATTATTTTTGTAACTGATGCTATGCCAAACACTGGGATAACAGACGATACCAGCTTACTAAGCATGGTGGATACTAACGCGCAAAACAAGATTTATTCAACCATGATTGGCGTAGGAGTAGATTTTAATACCGAACTTATCGAAAGCATTACCGATACAACTGGTGCCAACTATTTCACAGTAAATACCGCAGCCGAGTTTAAAGAGCAAATGGATGATAACTTTAATTTCATGGTTACGCCGTTAGTGTTCAATTTACAACTACAGCTTGAAGCTGATGGGTACGATATTGAACAGGTGTATGGTTCACCCCAAGCTGATGCATCCACTGGTGAAATCATGAATGTAAAAACTCTGTTCCCTTCCGCATCCGAAGATGGGGAAACTCGTGGCGGATTAGTATTGCTGAAATTAAAGAAAACTTCAGACAACCCCAGCCTAACATTGCGCACTAGCTATAATGATAGATATGGTAATAGCGATGGTGAAGAATCTAGTATCAACCTTTCTGCGCAAGAATCTAATTACTATGATAACACTGGTATTCGTAAAGGTATTGTATTGGCTCGCTATGCCGATCTCATGAAGAACTGGATTATTGATGAACGCTCTCTATTAAAAGATGAGCTTCCAATTGAAGATAGAATTCTACAACCAGCTATTACTGAAGATATTGGTATTATCATCCCAGCGCCAGATCCACAACTTGGTACCTGGGAACGACAGTCTAACGCGCTAGTAGTAAGCTCTGGCTATAACGAATTAATTACAACTTTCGCCGAATACTTCCGCAACGAAATGAATGCGATTGGCGATGAAGACATGCAGCAAGAACTTGATATCCTAGAAAAACTCAAAGATTATTAATACTCGATGCTATCCTCTATCTCCTGTAGCACTTCTGTATCAATTACGGTATCAGAGGTGCTAACGGTATAGTCATCATCTGTCACACAAATTTCCATATCCCATGTAGATGGTGCTTCATCTCCAAATAAGGTAGGATCTCCATTCTCAATCACCCATCTATCCATGTATAAATTCCGTTCTGGGCTGATGAGCTCCATGCATTCAAATCCTGGAATATCGAGTACTAACCAATCCGCTGGATGCGTTACCGCTAGAGGATAATTCTCACTCTCATACACATCCCACGTGTTTATATCTACCTCGCTAGAAGTTTCAGTGTTAGTAGCTTGATCTGTGTTGTTGTTCGCTGGTGTTGTTGATTGGCAACCGGTAGCAATAATTGATCCTGTAATAAATAATAGACTGATAATATATTTTTTCATATATCAATATTATCTTGTATAACAGGGTTGGGCAAATAGTCATTGCATAGCACCCTAAAAACAAAGCAACCCCACACCCTCCGAAGAGAGATGTGGGGCAGTCCTATGTTCGCGATCCACCGAAGTGCATCTTGACCACAAGACCTCGGACGCCTTGTTCAAAGAGCAAGTTGAGGTAGGCTGCTGGTTCACCCATCA
>JAJRVJ010000007.1 GCA_024277435.1 Patescibacteria group bacterium
GTGGATTAGCGCACTTTGGACAATAAGGATTGTTTCGTTTTTTTTATCATAATTAGCTTCTTAACAGGTTAAACAATGTATTTGAAGCTAATCATAGCAGAGAAAACGACTTTTTACGCGCCCAAAATGAAACGGTCTCGAGGATTTCGGGCAAGCTCAAAAGCAGCCTTGGTATTCACAAGGCTGCTTTTATTTATATTACAAGTTAAAAGGTTAAAGCGATTCTTCCATATAACACTGCTCGCAATACACCAGTTCTACCCTATCTGGACTATACGTAGTTTCGAACTCTTCTGAACATCTTCCCTTGTGATCATGCTCTGGCTGCGTACACATGCACTGGCCATGCCATAATTCTAGTGGATTACGTAATCGGAATCGTTCCTGATGACGACAAGCCGGGCACTCCTCTGGTATAGGAATGTGAATTTTTTTATATACCTCCAATTCTTGAGGTACGATTTTATATCCTTTGCTACAATTCTCACACGTTAATACGTGCTGTGTGATTTTCTCATCTACATCTTCAATACTATCAGGAATGATATATTCACTCTTTTGTCTACTTGCATCTGCGGAATTGTACCACTGCAATCCTCTACTCTTCACTTCCGATTCACTTAATGGCAACTGCTCTTGAGCAATCGTTTCATTATAGGCAAATGGAGAATTTTCTAATGGAAAAAAATCTCCCCACTCACCAGCCTCCTGCATGTTCTTTTGTATCTTCCCTACTAGCTTCTCATATTCATCTTTTGTATATTGCGTATTTAAAATACAGTACTCTTTCTTTTGTAGGGAAATGCTACCGAAGCAGTTGCTTGAGTTAAATACAAAACTGCAGTAGCGTAGATTATTGCCATGCCAACATGAATCACAGGCAATGCAATCATACACACCAGTGCAGCCTATGGTTTGATAACATAACTCGCACGTATCATACCCCATGCAATTCATATCCATGGAGGTATGTGTGTTATCAAGTTGAAACCCATAAGCACAATCTTCCGAATCCGAGCAATCGAATGAATAGCGTAACCGTTGTGAATTTTGATGATTGGTTCCCTCACAATCTTCAGACTTGGTAATATAATATGCGCGAAACGGAAATTTCTTACGCACTTCGTTCATATACGTATCAAGGGCTTTTGCGAATCCTGTACGGGTATGTAGCTCAAGTTTTTCTAACTCTTTGAAGTACTTCTCTTCTGTATAGGGTTTATTGAAAATATAATACTGCTTATTACGTAAGTTCGATGAAAACACACAATTGTTGCAGCCTTTAAGATCTACAGAAAAATATGAATCTCTTACCGTATCGCAATGATCTAAATATACAGAATTATAGACATTTTTTGAAAACAAGCACTGATACGATAACTCACTTTGATACAGCCATAAATAGTCTAGACAATCGGTATTCTTTGTAGAATACCTACCATATAAACACCCTTCTTCATAATGGCTACCAAACGTAAGGTAGCAATTTTTATTCGCAAACGAATAATTACAGTAATCACTATTCTCGGATTGCTTATTTAAAATTGCCAAGCGCGGCACGTTGTTTTGTAGTTCTGCGAATTGCTCAAAAAATGGACGCGATTCATCATACGTTTGCCCGTACATTAATGGATCCCATTTGTCACTCCAAAAACACTTCTGGCAATACACCAAAAACGGCGCCTCTTCTGGGTACATTGAAATAATTGCACCGCTACATAAATCACAAGCTCGCGCATACAGCGTACTTTCATTCCTCCACCCCAACCGATTCCGCCGCCTACACTGTACGCACAATGTTGGTTCTGGCGCATTCATCTTATCGTAAAATTCCTGATCATCTTTAGTAATCTGGAATGTTTTACTACATTGTTGGCATTGCTTATTCATATTAATATGCTTCTTGTTTATAACATTCGCCACAGTATATCATCTCCTTACGCTCCGGATCATACGTGGTTTCAAATTCAGAGTCGCACTGCTTAGCTCCGTGTACATGCTCTGGCTGTGTGCACATACACTGGCGTTGCCATAAGTTACGTGGATTTCGCAAACTGGAGCGTCATTGAAAGCGACAGCGTGGACATTTGCGTGCCACTGGCATGCTCATTTTTTCATACATACTGCGCTCTATGGACATAATTTTGAATGTAATACTACAATCTATACATGTAATTGGTTGTGACCAATGATTCTCATTCATATCCTCTAACATATCTGGTAACTCATTAACAACGGCATTGCTAACAGACTGCACTACCTCATCATTCCAAGCATAACCAGCCTGCACAGCAACTTCTTTACTAAGTGGGAAATACGATTGCGCAGCCGATTCATTATATGCAAATGGTGCGAGATCAACGCGAAAAAAATCTCCCCACTCACCCATCTTCTTCATATGTTCTGTAATTCGTTGAACAAGTATTTTGTACTCTTCTTCACTGTATTTTTTATTCAGAATCACAAAGCTCTCTTTACGTAAACCAATAGAACCAAAGATGTCGTGTGAATTCATTACGATTTCTGAATAATCTACATTGTATGAATCAATAACAAATGAGGAGCACCTAATATTTGTAGATTGATATGTTGAAATAGAATTGAACACCCGCTCTGCTCCATGACCTAATAATGTGGAATTGAAGCAATCTTTGGCCTTAGTTCCAAAAATAATATTCTCTAATTGGTCACAATCCGAAACATCAAAACAATTTATACATCTGTTGGAACTAGTAATATAGTCACCAGTACTATCGTGCGCATTTACGTTATGCGCATATTTCACAACTCGCTTGCTAAGCAACTTTTTATACTCTGTAATATATTTCTGTAAATTATCATAGCTACCATTAAATATTTCCGCCTTCTTCTTCTCGTACTCGGCTTTAGTATATGGTTCATTTAAAATGTAATGTGAAACATTTCGCAAATTAACAGACAAAATACATTCCGATACGCCCGAACAATCGTTGATAAAATAACTATCTCGACAATTCTGCGAATTAAACGCAAACCAGCATCCATAACAATTACTAACATCAGAAGACATGTAGCAGAGTTCAGAATCATTCGTATAATCGCAATCCATAATATCACGATTACGCATAGAAAGCTGTCCATACAAGGCATTCTCATTTAAATCACCGCCAAATATGAGGTAGCAATTCTTATTCCCATAGGAAGAGTGACAATAATCACTATTTTCAGCATTAATATTCATGAGCGCTGCGCGGGGTACAACACTCTGTAGTTCTCGATACTGCTCGAAGAACGGACGAGCGAAATCTATCTCTCTTCCGTATTCTAATGGATCCCATTCATCACTACTCCAAACCGCTGGATCATATACAGGAAATGGCGCATCCTCGCTATAGATAGATACTATCTGTTTGCCAGAACTATCACAGGTCCGCTTTCGTAGAGACCATTCACCACTAAATAACAAATGTTGTTTTTGCATACATTCAAAACAACATTTCCCAACCGGCATTACAAACTGATCTACGGCCTGCTGAAGCTGCTCACTCACCGAAAAGGTTTTACTACATTGTGTGCATTGTGTATTCATTAGTACATTTCTTTGTTATAGCAATCCTTGCAGTATACTATCTCCTTGCGTTCCGGATCATAACTAGTTTCAAATTTATTAGCGCATCTACCATCGTGTTTTTTATGATCTGGCTGAGTGCACATACACTGCCTTTCCCAAAGGCGGCGAGGATTACGTAGCTTTACTCGATTCAAATGCCGACAATCTGGACACTTACGTGGTAGCGCAATACCAACATGTTTGTATAATTGAACTTCCTGTGGAATTATTCGAAAATTCTTGTCACACGTTCCGCAAATAAATACTTCTTTAGTAATGGAATTATCAATAGCATGAATGTCATCAGGCACATTTTCTGGTATAACAGTTTCCTTCCCGTAGCTCCCGCCTGTATCCTCTCGCCAGTTCCATCCATTGCGCTTCACATCATCTTTGCTTAATGGATAATATTCAGGGGCGATGGTTTCATTATAGCCAAATGGTGATATTTCATGAGGGAAAAATTCTCCCCACTCACCAGTTTCTTTCATGTGTTCAATAATCTTACCTCGTAGTTGTTCATATTCTTGCGCAGTGTACTGTTTGTTAAGAATCACGTGTTTTTGTTTACTTAAGCCAACACTTCCGAAGATATTATCACACCCTTTTACACAATAGGTATTATATTCTGAATTATTCGGCCCGTCCTCTATCCACATACTAAATTTATTGTTATATCCTACGGGTCCAAAATTTGCTTCATAAAACAACTCTCCCAACCCTACAGCATAGGCATCCATACCATCCTTTGCTCTTAATGGTGCGTAGGTAATAAACTTTAAATCCTCACTTTCCCGTACATCAAAGCTCAACTTACAATTATTACTATTCCAAATATAATTTCCGGTTGAGTTTTCTGAATTATATACTGCATTATATAACCGAGGTATCTTTAAACTTGTTTCATATGCCTTCTTTATTGCTTCCGTTAACTCATTATGCGAACTCAACATTTCTGGCACTCGTTTCTCCCATTCCTCTTTTGTTACGGATTTGTTATAAATGTAATATTCTTTGTTACGCAATCCTGAACAGCCAAAAATATATTTACTACCAGAGCAATCATAGGATAAATACGCATTCATGCAATTGCTACATTGTTGGCAATATGCGCTGCTATACATTTTATCGGAATCTATACATTCAATTGCAAGTTCAGAATTCTCTACCGCCATGCAATCTGCGATTGATCTACAACCAATAGATATATTGCAATAAAATGCATTCTCCGATTTATCTGTAGCACTATTCATGTAAGAGTCCTTCAAACGATAGCAACAGTGATTATAATCTGAATTTTCAGATTCTAGCAACCATAATGCTGGATGCGGTACTTCATACATCAATTCAGCATATTGTTCAAAAAATGATCGCGAGAAATCAAAGTCTCGCCCATACTCTAATGCTGACCACTTATCACTAAACCAATCACGCGTATTGTACACTCGTTTAATTGGTCCATCTGCAGAGTATATAGTTACCAGATCTTTTCCAGTGAGATCGCATTTCCGTTGATAAAACACTCGCTCATTACGAAATACATACCGCCGCTGCGCCCGACAATCCGGACACAAGGTAGGGGTTGGTACTTCCATCTTTTTGTAAAAGGCTTTGTCACTCTCTTCAATTCGAAAGCTTTTACTACATTGGATACATTGCTTATTCATGAATGTTTAGTATACGATACATTAGCTAAAAAATGGTATTACAACACCGTGAGCAAAGAACCCAATACCAAGGGTAGCAAGAGCTGCAATTGTGCCATAGATTTTGTAGGTGATTTTCTTTTCGTCCATATATTTGGTGATTATATATGTTAATTAAAAACAGCGCAGTTACATGCGCTGTTTAGCATGTTAACTTTGAGATAGTATCCTATTGTATGTCGTACATCTTATTCCAAAGCGTATAGAATATTCTGGAGTGATGATTTGCAAGTTCTTTACTGCGAACAGTAATGGCAAATAGCTCCTTGCCAGGAAAAATGAATGCCGTGGTGTCTGCATACACCATCTGCTCAATCGTAGCACCGAGCTTCATTTGCACGGATTCTGGAAAAATATCTTGGATAATTTTGCGGTCTAATGAGTACGAACCTGTTTTTTCTAAAATCATCTTGTGATGAATGCCTTTTTCTTCACACCGCTGAGCTACCTCTTCAAGATACTCAACATAGCGCTCTCCCATGGCTGGAGCAAGATCAACAGCAGATAATGTGAGAATATCATCACCTTTTTTTGTAGCGGTAAGGGCTTGATCCCAAATTTTAGTAACCGCTTCACGCGCCCGATAATAATGCACTTCTAAATCTTCAGGCACACTTGCATACAGCACATTAAGTTCACCAATAAGGTTTGGTAAATTACTAGCTAGCTTATCCATATCCTTGCGATTATCTTCGAATAAGGAGAGTAGCTTTGCTGGCTTGGCCACTTTGCATTTCTGGCCATAGCTCCGCACATCCATATCCGCCATACCTTGCCGGTTAAGCGACTTATAAATATTGTAGCCACTCATGCGCGATAACCCCGCTCGTTCTGCAATCTGCGGTATTGTAGCAAGTCCTAGCTCCAGACCAGCCACATAGAATTTAATTTCGTTCTCTGAAAGACCGAGTTGTAAAAGATCTTTTTTAAACTTTGATTTCAGCATACCTTATGTCTAAACGTGGTCAAACGGCTTTATATTTTCGCACGGGATAAGTTAAATACTATACTAATGTTAGTATAATTTTGAAAGTGAAGATGTCAACTTTAATTATACTACAAAACTGATATTTTTCAATTCAAAACATCATACACGCGTTTATTAGCGCAGCACAAGCTTGGGTTTCATCCAGGAACGACTTAGCGAAGCGTTAAGTGAGTGGATGAGGCTCAAGCGATATAGCAATTAAACTAGTTCAATTCCTTTTGATAACACTCCTCGCAATATACAAGCGCGGGATTTTTGTCTGAATAACTCGTTTCAAACTCACGCGAGCACCTCTCACTGCTATGGTCATGTTTTGGCTGTGTGCACATACACTGGCGATGCCATAAAGCGCGCGGATTATGTTGTTTTAAACGATTCATGTGCCTACAATTAAAGCACTCATGTGGTAATGGTGCGCCAGTTTGGCGATACAACTCTAATTCACGTTTTACTATCTTGTAACTCTTCTTGCACTGTTCACAAGTAAGAAAGTTTTCTAACACATCATCTTTCACTGTTTCAATGTTATCCGGAATGCGATACTGACTATACTTAATATCCTTATCCTCAACATCTCGCCAACGCCAATCATTAGATTCCACATCGGTTTTCTGTAATGGAAAATTATCTTGGGCAGCAGTTTCATTATAGGCAAATGGTGAAACCGTCACTGGAAAAAACTCGCCATACTCCCCTGTTTCCTCCATATGCTCTACAAGCTTTTCTTTTAATTCTGCGTATTCCTCTGGAGTATATTGTGTATTTAAAATACAGTGCTTGGCGTTTTGTAAACCAATACAACCAAATACGTTTTCTACTTGTTTTACAGAATCACAGTACTGCGAATCCTTACCACCATAAAAGGCCACTACAAACTGAGAGTTATACGCCTCTAGTGCCCCCACCATTTCATAGCCAAGTTCTGAATGATCCACATTTACATAGCCATCATAACAATCCTTTACCTGATTACCGTGCGTAATAAATTTACAATCCTCTATCTCGTAACTTTCATAACAATCATACGAATTACTGGAACGCTCAATATAGTCACCTGAAAACTTTTCATTATTTAATCCATGATAGTACTTAAACGTATGGCGTTTTTTTAACTCTGCAAATTCTTCTTTTAATTTTTGAATTGCTGAATAACTACTTGTTCGTAATTTTTCTATTTTTTCTTATACTCTTCTTGCGAAAGTTGCTTGTTACGCCATACATACTCTTGATTGCGCAACCCGTACGACATAAAACAATCGCGTGAACCCTTGCAATCAATAAGAAACATAGAGGAATTACAGTTATGTGAATCTATCGAATGCTTTACATCATAACAATTACTACAACCAATGTTGTCGTAACATAACTCATTCTTATTACAATTCAACAAATCTAATGAACTTACAGTATTGTAAATGCCATAGGAATATAATGAATCTTCATTATGATCACTCACAAATATCATGTAGCAATCTTTATTACTTTGGCTACCATTAGTATATTCTGAGTTTTCGTTATTTACTACAAGTGCATATACGCGTGGCACTTTAAGTTGTAATTCTTTAAACTGTTCAAAAAATGGTTTGGAAAAATCAATCTCCTGCACATAATCCTGTGCGTTCCATTTATCCGAATAGTAGCATTCGTAACAATAGATAGTATACGGCGAATCTGCTTGATATAACGAAATAATTCCCTTCTCACACATATCACATGTTCGTGAATATAACGTACGTTCGTTACGCCACACAAGCCTGCGCTGATCCCTGCAGGTTGGGCACAGCTCCGGTTGCGGTACATATATTTTGTTATAAAACTCCTGGTCACCATCTGTGATTTCAAATGTTTTACTACATTGTTTGCATCGTTTCTTCATATTAATACATACTTTTCTTATAACATTCTTCACAATACACGTTTTCAGGAGCGGACTCTGCGTAGGTTGTATCAAATTCATTCAAGCACTGCGCGGAATGATCATGATCAGTCTGCTTACACATACATTGCCTATTCCATAATTGACGTGGATTACGATAACTCATACGCGTTTGATGTCGCTTCTCTGGATGCTCAATTGGTTCTGGAAGCCCCAGTGCCTCATAAAAAACTTTTTCAGGCTTCGTGAGATTAAATGACTTCGCAAGCTTCTCATCGGCTTCGTCATTCCATTCTACTCCCAGTGCAGTGGCCTCTACTTTTGTAAGTGGAAAGTATTCATGCGCAACTGTATCGTTATACGCAAATAATGAATGCTTCATATCTGGCAGCTCTCCATATTCTCCATCAGCTTTCATTTTTTCTATCACTTTCTCGCGCAGCTCTTTATATTCTTCCGGAGAATATTGCTTATTCAAAATCATATTTTCTTTACCACGCACACAGGAAGAAAGCATGAGATTTTTAGAATTATGCACTTGGTCACAGTACTGCGAATCGCTTGTATAATATGCAAACACGCTATATTGCACATTGTAACATTGCAGCATACTCAAGCTGTCGTATACCAACTCTGGTTGATAATATACAAACGATGCATCATAGGTATCACGTGGATCGAGCGCATCGGTAACATAACTACTATCTTGCCCGCCAGTAACGTCATACGATTCATACACTCTCTTGCAATTCGTTAATACATCACCGGTACAGTCTGGGCTTTTAATATTGCTCGCATACCTCACTACTCTGCCTTTTGCAAGGTCACGCCACTGCTTAATGCATTCTTTAATTGACGCAGCATCTTTCATTAATTCTGCCATGCGCTGATGGTACTCCTCTTTTGGAACAGGTTGGTTAGAAATATAATATTCTTTATTATGTAAATTAGAGCTCAAAAATACATTATTACACCCACGTAATCCTGTAGAAAAACCGCAATCACGAACATTCTCACAATCCTCTAAATACACACTACTATAGCAATTACGAATATTAATTGATCCATAGCATAATTCGGAATCGTATGTATAACTACAATCAAAACAATCCTTACAGTTCTGCACTAACTTTCCGTATGAGCAATTTTCGTTATTCTCTGCAGCAAACAATAAGTAGCAATCTTTATTATCTGCCGACATATTTGTATACTCGGAGTTCTCACTATTCAAATTTACAAGAGCTAATCGAGGAACAGTTCTACGTAATTCATTCCACTGATCTATTAATGAACGATTCCAATCTATCTCCTTGCCATAATCAGCTGGATCCCAGTTATCTCTCCACCAACAATCATTACAATACACAACAAAATCATGCTTAGGATTATATATTGAAAGTATTTGCTTTTTACATAAACCACACGCTGTTGAAAACAAAGCGCGCTCATTACGATAGGCCATACGATTTTGCATACGGCAGACTGGACACAGCGTTGGATGCGGCGCACTTACTTTGCTATAAAATTTTTGATCATACTCGGTAATTGTAAATGTATTGTTACAGCGTCTGCACTCTGATATTACTTCTGGCATGCGAGAATATAGTTAATAATCGTGCTATGTAGTAGCTTAGAATAGCGTAGCCTTAGTATATATACCACCAAAACGTAGTCAAACGGTATTATATTTTTTAGTACTTTTCCTGATTTTTAATCTAACATTAGCGAAATATGAAATGCCTAATGTCAACTGAATTTATACTATGATATACTATAATTTGTGAAAAAAAGATATAAAGTACTCTTAGTATTTACTCTAGGTCTACTACTATCCGCCCCTCTAACTATAATAGGCATACGTATATTTATTATAGCGCCATATTATGTTGATGGTGTATCTATGGAGCCCACATATGTAACTGGAGATTATATACTTGCTAACAAGCTATCAGGCTACGAACGTGGTGATGTAGTTGTGTTTGAGAATGTGAATAAAATATTAGTATTGCGTATTGTAGGACTACCTGGAGAAGAAGTATACGTACATGACGATGGCAATGTATATATCAATGGTGAAATACTTGATGAACCTTATTTAGAAGATAGGCCAGTCTACGAGACGCTAATTCCACCGGATATTATACTAGGTGATGATAGATACTATTTACTTGGTGATAATAGAGATACTAGTTACGATTCTAGAGCCTTTGGTAGCATTCATAAAAAATACCTCATAGGAAAAATTATCCTAAAGCTTGATTGGTTAAAGAATTAATTATTCTAATCTCCAAATCATTCTATCTTCAAATTGTTCTAGCGATGGTGAAATTGGTAATTGTAAAATCCCAGCCACATCCTGAACAGATTGTTCTAACACAGCTAAATCCGTGTCACGATCATATTCTAACCTTGGAAGCCCTGTAAATAAATCTCTCAATTCCTTAATTGTTGGCAAATATTCACGCCCAATGGCGTTCACTATCTCTCGCTCCTGCATACTTAACCCCTTTTGCACCCTACGCCTTCCTCCATTTTTTTTCTTACCTTTACCTCCACGCTGGCTACTCCGGGCAGATGTTGCGGATCGCTTTGCATAACGCTGCTTCTCAGCCATATTCATAGATAAAGCCACTATCTGATCTGGGCGTCGCAATACATCAACCATTCCCGCCTTAGCTGCTCTGGCAACAGAACTTATATATGAAGCCTGATCTTCTTTTGTTAATTCTGGCCAGTGCTCATGACGAAGTTCATTTATCCAAATATCAACATGCGCCCATGACCAATATGCCATTTGCATTCTCCTCTGAGCCTGCTCCGCAGCATCACCTTGTGACTCACCATATTCTCGTGGAAAATACATCGTGGAAAATGCCGGATCAACTCGTTCTGAAATACTTCCATGACATAATTCATGATACACATCTACGCGAAATAACTCTGGATTCCGTAATGCATTAGGATGTAATCGAATTTCATGAGCTTGCGCTACTGGATCAGATATAATCTGACACGTCTCAATATCCGTTCTCCGCACAAATTGTGTGGACCACTCAAGGCCAAGATCCTCAATAGCCGCTTGCCATTCAGGTGTTATTGGTAATTCACGTTTCTCTCTATCTTGCCTTGGGTCTGCCATATAATACTACCGCTGCTAGTTTACAGGCCCCATTACCCAGCGTTGATCAACATCATTCCAATTTACAGCTAGTGGCTCACTTACAGGAAATCCATCAACGTCTATTTGTACAAATACAAATAGATCATTCCCTAAATAATTCATACCATAGGCTGTGCTATTCGCTACAACCGCCGGAACGGTATCACCACTCTCTACAGTTACACCACTTTCATCTAGTGCTAAAATCATACGATCTCCATCATCCCCTGGCGTCATTACTGCTAGCATATTCACTACATATGGATACTCTGAAGTATAGGCAGGCGCTATAGCAACATCACTGTATTGCACTTGCACTATCTCACTTACACCATCTCCCGTAAGATCACGCTCATCGAAAGTGCTAAGATCTGGCTCTATGGTACCTTGATTAACACAACCGGTCATTACTACAACCGTTAGTATTAGACTAGAAAATATATATTGTTTCATAAAATAATAGTACTATAATTTACTCACCCAATAAACTACCAAGATCTACCTTAGTGCTAGGATCAGCTTTAGATTTGCGATTTCTCTGCTGTGTATTATTAGAGCTGGTATCTGCGCCAGAAATATCAACAGCTGTGGCGGAAGATTGCTGCTGCCCTCCAGATACATTGATTTTACCAGTTCGTAAACCACCTTCTTGTCGTTTTCTTTTTCGTTTACGCTTACGCTTTTTCTTTTGACCACCCTCTGATACAGAAGTGACGTCACTCTTTTGCTCGGACTTTTTATCGTCATCTTTCTTTACAGACCCACCGTTAAACTGTACTTTTTCAACCTTGTCATCTTTTAAATCACTCAAAGAAATTGATTGTCCCTCCGGCTTATTTAGTTTATCACCCGCTTTCTGGTCTACTTTTTTTTGATCATCTCTACGATCTTTTTCTACAGAGCTCTTACCATCTACTTGCTTACTTTTATCTCGCTGATCCTTCGGCTTATCGGCTTGCGATTTCTTTGGTTTAGACTGATTATTTTGACTACCTGTCTTTTTATCTTCTCGCTGATTTTGTTCTTGTCTTTTTTGCTCGGGCTTCTGCTCTTTTTTTCTAGGCTGCCTACCCTCTTGTTGTGATTGCTTTTGCTGTTTAGGCTTCTCTGGCTCGGTTTTCTTTTGTTCAGGCTTCTTGTTCTTTGGTTTATCTTCAACTAATTTCTGATCTTGTTTTGCCTGAGGCTCTTTCTCTTGTACAATTTTAGGCTCTTGTGTAACTTCAGGCTCATCTGGTAATTCCATTTTAGCGAAATTTATCCTTGGCTTCGCTTGTTCTTTTATTTGCGTCTCATCAGGCTGCTGTTCAGCAGGCGCCTCACTTACAACAGGGAAGGCTTGCTCTTGCGCCAACCGTGGCTCAATAGTAGGGGCAGCAGCTTCTGGAATAAAGTTTTGCGGCCCAACCGGTCCTGAATAGGCGGTTCTAGAATCCTCTATTTCAACTGGCCTTGGCTGCGGTTCTTCTTTAACCTCATCCTCTAATTTCTTTTCAGGCTCCATAGCAGGCATTGCTGTATCTTCATAACTATCAAGTTCGTCCATATCTTCTGTTGACTCCTCAACTTTTTCTTCAGCCTTCTCTTCCCTCTTTATTTCTACTCCACTCCAGCGAAGAATGCGATCTTCAACAACTTTACGTGGTCGAGCATACCGCTCCCGTGATACCTTAATTATTTTTTCCTCATTATCTTCAACAACATCTAATGGTGGTAATCCAATTGCAGAAAATGGTTCAGTAGCAATACCATCAATCATGAGGCGAAGACAAAATGTAAATTTATTTAAATTCAATATATCTTGTGCGGTAAATTGAGGTGCAAATTCTGGCTCTAACTCCAAAGCATCATTTGCTCCTACGCGAAATACAATAAGCGTTCCCACATTACCAAATACTGCTGCTTTAACCTCATCACCTAATTGCTCAATATATTGATGTGCCATTATTAAGCATAAGCGATATTTACGCGCCTCAGATAATATACCCGCAAAACTATCTGTTGCAAAATTCTGAAACTCATCTACATATAAGAAAAAATCCTTACGCTCTTCTTCAGGAATATCTACACGGCTCATTGCCGCAATTTGCAGCTTTGTAATCATCATAGCGCCAAGTAAGGCAGAATTTTCTTCACCAATACGTCCTTTAGCAAGATTCATAATCAGAATCTTTTCATTATCCATGATATCACGCATCTCAATGGTACTCTTCGATTGTCCAACGATATTACGAATAATAGCTGATGCTAAAAATTGTCCTACTTTATTTTGAATCGGAGCAATAGCTTCTGTACGAAATTTTTCAGAATAATTTGCAAATTCATCCGACCAAAATGTTTTTACTACTGGGTCATCAATTTTTGCAACAACTTTTTTACGATAGGATTTATCTACCAACATGCGTAACACTCCAAGTAGTGTACTACCCGGATAGTCTAATAATCCAAGAATAGTATTGGTAAGAATATACTCCATGCGCGGTCCCCAAGAATCTGCCCAAATCTTCTTAAATACACCTACCAATCCATAAGCCACCAGTGGCTTATAATCTTCACCTACACTTTCAAGAATATTAAACGCAACCGGATAGGCAGTATCTGCTGGATTAAAATACACAACATCATTTGTACGACTCGCCGGTATAAATTTCAATACTTTTTCGGCTAAATCTCCATGAGGATCTACCAAAGCCAAGCCACGCCCAGCACGAATATCCTCAATGATCATGTTTTCTAGAGTTGTCGATTTACCCATACCTGTTTTTCCAACGAGGTACATGTGACGACGACGATCATCTTCTTTAATGCCAAAACGGCGTTGCTGATTACGAAAATTCGTTGAAGCAAATACCGTTACTGGTGAATTATCTGGCTTTTGTGGATGCATATATAGTTACGCGAACGGTAAATTAGATGGTGGAGCTGGCTCAGATTCATCAACTGGTGGAGCGGCTTGTGGTTGCTGTGGTTGAATAGGTGCTCCAGGTTGAACTATAGGCTGTGCGCCCGGTTGCACACTAGGTTGCACCACGCCTTCTGGCACTACATTAACTGAAGGTGGAGCGGTCTCGTTAAAAGGAATATTTTGAAATTGCACTCCACTAACTCCGCCATCCTGAAATAATCCACGCCCTTCATAATTAAGTTGCGTAGGAGGTTCAACACCACGACTAGTAGCCTTACTTACAAATGGAGCACGTACTTCCATTTGTGGGAAGTGAAATATACTCGCCAACTCTTCTGTGTTCAGTACAAATCCATCATGCTCACCACGCGACATATCACGAGATTGATAGGCCCAAAGCATGCGCCGCGCCCGCTTACGTGTACGTGGAATAGGGCGAATTTTTCTCCAGAATAATGCACCAGGATCTATTTTTACCAGGGAGCCCTCTATAAACCAGTTAATAAATCGGAATTGCTGTAATGCTCCTAACATACCACGACGCCCCAATGTGTAATTAAATTTATTTGGCTCTGCAAAATACATCCATCGAATTTTTGTATTATATGGCCAGCGTGACATTTTTCTATCAACTTCTTGAACAAATTCTCGCTCTGGATCAGTTAAACGCTGCCGCTCGGGAAGCCGATCACTAACGGTTGCAGTACCATAATCCCCTGGCCAAATTTGGTCATGTACCGCGCCAAGTACCTGAACCGGTGCAATAATGGCTTTATCCAAAACCGTATCAGGAGTTTTAGCTGCTCCACCTGGCTCTACAATATCATCAATAGCTTTTTGGGCCCGCTCTCGAAACGCGTCAGCATTCATTGGTTGCGCTAATATTTGTAACCACCACTCTTCTCCAGGTTGGAGCCTACTCATCATTTCTAAAATAGAAGCCAACGGATCCACTGCTACACCCGCTAAATTATGTTCCCAAGCTGGCCACGATTTAATTGGCATAATATCATCATTCGCTAATTTGAGCTCACTTCCATATATAGATACTTCATCATTCATGATCTGATCAACCGTATAATCATGAGAGTAGTCTTCTACTTCCGTAAGAAGCGCATCTGGATATTGCGCATAGAATGCCGCTAGTAACATTTCTTTATGTGCTTCCGGACCGCGTACATAAAAATCTATATACCCTCCCCTACTTACTATTTCTAATGCAAACGGTGGTTGCACAAATCCCAGCCAATATTTTTCTTCAAAATTAGGATCATCTTGTGAACCGTATAAATGTACAAAAATCTGCTCAACGGCCTTCATGCTCTGTTCATGTAACTGCGGAACTTGAATTTGATACATCACATATTTCGTACGGATTTTAAACCGCTCCTGAATATACTGCACATACCCTTTCCAACCATAATAGATCATCGTTGGGGTAAGAATAAGAAACCCTAAGCCATGGCTAAACATGAACCAAAGGGCTTCAAACGGATTACTACCGTATTCACGTATGATTTCTTCTAATAGTGGTGGCATTATTGTGTTGGCTCAATCTGCGTTGCTAATGTATAGCGCCCGTCAGCTAATTTAGTGAACCGCTTTTTATTGGTAAGTGCTAGATGGATGGTATTTTTCTTTACAATGCGTTGCTTAAGAACAGCTTGAACGATTTGATTACGCGTAAGCGGTTCGGTGCGATCTTCTAAAATTTGCTCAATCACATCAGATACTACACCACGCTTATATCCCCATTCTTTAAGTGCATAAATACCTCTACCAACTAATACGTAATGTTTATTCAAAATCAATTCATTATGTACGGTTGGTGGATAGGCTTCTTTTTTAAAAATTTCTGTAATTTTTTTAGCAATGTCAACGAAATGCATAGGTTTACCAATCTTTTTCAAGATCAGATAAATCTTATCATTCATACGCTTCGGTACTACACTCCCCCATTTTTGCAAACCATACTCATCAAAAGGATTGCGAGCCAACGCTTTACTTATCTCAAGATAGGACATTATTATTTCTTGATTCAAACAGTTTTCGTTCTGCTTAAAAAAACTGTGTTCGCGAGCTTTGCTATACAGAGTTATTAAATCCAATGGTTGATCCGCCTCTTTTATAATATCTTTTAACATCATAATAGTAGAGCGTACAAAATCAAGATCCGTTGTTTTTACCTTCCATGATTTTACAAATTCACGATTAGGTGAAACTTTATCGAATCGAAAATCAATCAATTCAGATAGAATAAATATTAGTGCCTGTTGCTCCGCTAGACTCTGACTCACTGTAAAAAGTTCTTCAGCAAGATGCTGTTCACTCATAATTCCACCATACTCCTCCAAAACACTCATAATAACCTGCTCAACTGGTCGGATCAGATTATTAAATTCAGTATCTTCTTTAATTTTCTTAATGGCTAAATTCTCAATCTGACGAATGCGCTCACGAGTAACCTTGTAAGAATTACCAATTGCCTCAAGCGTCTCCTTTGGATGATCTCCAAGACCATAACGCCTTTGCAATACATCCGCCTCCTTAGATGATAGCTTTTTTAGCAGTACAGAAATAACATCCTCAGGATCGAATTCACGCTTCGCCTGATCGTCTTTACTGGCAATTATTTTGTCTAATATTGAATTATTTCCGGTATGAACCTCTGACTCGTCTGACATAGTGCCGAAACATTTAACAGTTAGGCAAGTTTAACCCTATAACAATAGTATAGCACAAATTTTACATTGAGTCAATTATATGGTGTTAGATAAAAATACCTAAAATATAGACTAAAAACACTATATAATATGTGAAATTCTACTTTTTTAAAAAACGCTGCCACATGAGGAGTAGTGGGCTAGCAACAAATATCGAAGAATATGTACCAGCGGTGATACCAATCATAAGAGCAAGAATGAAGTAACGAATACTTTCACCACCGAACAACAAGAGCGCTCCTAATACAATTAATGTTGTAAGTGAGGTATTTAATGAACGCATCATACTATGATTAATACTTTCATTAATTACACCCTCAAATGATTTCTGTTTACTACGACGCAACCCTTCACGAATTCTATCAAAGATAACAATGGTATCATTAATCGAAAATCCTAAGATTGTGAGTAATGCCGTGATAAACATCACATTGATTTCTAAACCAATATACTGCCCAAGTACTATATATACACCTACGGTAATCACAATATCATGTATCAGAGCCACAATAGCAGATACACCATACGCCCAAGATGGAACAGGGCCCTTTGACACGCCTTTGAATGCCCATGATACATACAAGATAATTGCTACAAGTACCAGTACAATTGCCGACCATGCTTTATCTCGAAGTTCTTTACCAATAGTTGGGCCGATTGATTCAAAACTCTCTTCAACTACCGCACCTTCTGTCCCCTCTTCAAGGACACTGAGCACTTGTTGACGCTGCCCATTATCTAGAAATTGCGTTTTAATAATAACCGTATCATCATCGGATGGCTGTACAACTGGCTCGCCAAGATCCAATGACGTTATTGAATCAATAATTTCTGATGTTTCTGGACGATGTTGTTCATAGCGTACTTGCAATAGTGACCCACCGGTAAAATCAATTCCTAAATTAAATCCATACAAACCGTATGCAACAATACTTCCTACCACCAAGGTGCTAGATAGTACATACCAAATGCGTCGGGTTCCTAAAATATTAAAAAGTTTCATTTTCGTTTAATTCCATATAACCACTTATTTTTTACCGGCATCACCTTTAATAAGGTGCGAGTAATAGTAATTGCAGAAAACATACTGAGAACAATACCAATAGCTAGTGTAATAGCAAACCCCTTAATAACTGACGTTCTAAACCAAATGAGAATGAAGCACGTAATTAATGACGATACATTAGAATCACGAATTGATAGCCAAGCTCGTTTAAAGCCATCATCAATAGCGCTCTGGAGAGATTTACCATTGCGCAATTCCTCTTTGAGGCGCTCAAAAATAAGTACATTCGCATCCACCGCTATACCAAGTGAGAGAATAAATCCAGCCACACCAGATAGCGTTAGTGTAATTGGCCAGAGCTTGAAAATTGCCAACAATAGTAATCCATAAATACCCAGTGCAATTACAGCAACAAATCCAGGCCAACGGTAATAGATAATCATGAATATTGCTAGCAAAATAATGCCTAACGCACCCGCTACCACACTGCGTTCAATAGCCTCTACGCCAAGTGTAGGACCAACGTTGCGTTGGTTAATAAGCTCAATGCTTACAGGTAGCGCACCAGCATTCAAACGACGAGCTAATGTATTAGCCTCTTCAATTTGAAATCCACCAGAAATTACCGCTTCACCGTTTGAAATAGCATCATTCACTACAGGATTGCTAATTACCTCACCATCAAGAAATATGGCAATAGTTTCACCGATATGCTCTGTGGTAACTTGCTCAAAAATATCCGCGCCTTCTTTATCAAAATCTAATGTTACAAGTGGCTCCCCTGTTGTACCATCGAACTGTACCGAGGATCCAGTTAAGTTACTTCCGGTTAATACAACTTCACCGTATGTTGGACCAAATGCATCGGGCTCAGTTGAAAGAGTTTGTAATAATATATGCGAAGCTCGTACTAATTCTTCTACGCCTTCCTCTGCATCTTCTCCAGCATCTAACTCTGGGTTGTTAAGTGCATCAGCATTGCCGGTAGTTTTATCTGTAACTTGAATAATATGATATCCAAAATCAGATTGTACTAATTCTGGGATAATTGTTCCTGCTTCCGCATTAAATACAGCCTCTTCAAATGCTTCAACCATGATGTCTCGACCAAAATATCCGAGATCACCACCATCTTCCGCAGAAACAGTATCATCACTGCGTTCAGCAGCTAGCGCTGCAAAATCTTCACCTGCTAATACCCGATCTAACAATTCTTGAGCCTCAACCCGAGTAGCCTCATTAAGCTCATTAATGGCTGTAATCTGTTCTTCGGGAAGCTCATCAACTTCGGTTTTAAATTCGAGAAGTGGGGTTTCACCAATTTGTTGTACCGCATCATTAATATCGGTAACACCAGGTAATTCAACTAATACGCGCCAGGACTCTCCTGCTCGATTAGTTTGAATAACTGGCTCCGAAACACCAAAAGCGTTAATACGGCGCTCTAATACATCGCGCACACCAGCCATGGCATCTGTTTGTTCTTCTTGAGGGATTTCTGAAACATCAGCCTCATACACTAGCGACGTACCGCCTTGTAAATCTAAACCAAGGTGAATCTTGAGTTCTCGTGTTAACTCACCTTTCCATGTAATATCTGGTCCTTGTGGAAAATCAACAACCGATGCTCCTACGGCTAGGAGAATAATAACTGCCATTGATATCCAAAGCTGTTGTCGTACTGTCATACAAGTGAATAGTATACGCTAATTTTCTTACAGCTGCAACTGGCGTTTACGGTGTTGTTGCCAATACCGCCATCCAAGAATTCCTCCAGCCACTACAATAGCGGCTATACATACTCCTAGTAGGATTTTTAGGATCAATCCAAATACGCTTCCCTCATCTGTTCCTACAGCTTCTGTACCATTAAGATCAGCCTTTTCATATACTGCACGAGACACTTCTACTGAACCATCAGCATACAGCTGCACTTGCTGGTAGGGTCGATCGTTATCAACTGACGTCCAGTCTGTAGCGATATTATCAATCCGAAAATTCTGCTCGGCCAACGTTACATATTCTTGCAATATTTCCTGATCTACAACATTCGCAACTCGCGGGAACCCTTGCGGCATTTTATAGAGATTCATGGAAATTGTTCCCAGGTTGCTAAAATCGTTCATGCTACAACGATTTGCTGTACATGTATATACCGTGTCATCACCGTCTAATGTGAATATATAATTGTATCGTAATTGGGTATTCTCAGATTCATTTTCGTACCACAGCACAACCTCAGAAGCCTCCGCTACGCTAGCTGCCTGAACGATGCTAGGTGCGATGAGTAGACTAAGAATAATAAACCAGGTATAGCGCATATTTATTGAACGTTGATAACAACATCTCCTACCTCAGCCCAGTTATATAACCATTCTGCATCAGCTTCTTTCATATTCGTGCAACCATGACTCATCTTGTTACCGAAATTATTGTGCCAGTATGCATAGTGAAAATAAAATGGACCACTATAATTTAGATTCCATTTTACATCTTTTAATTCATAGTTATCGGGATGATTCTCTCCGTAACTCCATTTATAATCCTTGATGTATATCTTTCGATCAATATCAAACTCACCGAGTGGTGTAGGATACTTATCGATTCCTGTTGAAACAGTAAATTCTTTGATTAATTCTCCATATTCATAGACACGAGTTTTCTGATCGGAAACATCTGTTTCAATATAACGGATTAAATCCGAGCGACCTTGTGATCGATTTTTATTTGGAACGGTAATTATTACATCTTTACCATTACCATTTAAGTCTCCACCGGCTAAACGTAAACCACCTCGAAAATCATCATTATATGCAAAGAAGTTATCAATTGGCGTTCCGTCTATTTCGTACCAAATTACTTGTGGCCCAGCAGAATGACGTGGTGTCACACCAATTTCGTCGTCGCCATCATTATCAATGTCAGCTACACCAACAGATACGCCTGTATATAATCCATCAAAGGCTTTCCACTCCCCTAATATAGTACCATCGTTATCATATACTTTTACCCAAGCCTCAGCTGCTGCATTTACACCTGTTACTAATACATCTTTGGAATCATTAAATGCTCGTGCGCTGGCAATACTAACTCCTCCACGATTATCATCGGCAAAGGGTCGAAAATCTGTTCCTAGATAATCTCCTGTCTTGTTAAAAATACGCACATGAGGTGATCCGGATGGACCAGCAGCTGCTGCGATTTCATTTTTTCCATCACCATCATAATCTCCAACGGTTACATCAACGCCGCCGCGGAATCCAGAATCGAATGCAAAAAATCCAGGTGTAAGCTTAATGTTACCCTGCATATCAAATACCCGTACATGTGGTCCGCCGCCATATTCTACTCCAGTAACGATTTCATCGATACCATCATTATCAAGATCGCCGGCGGCTACCTTAATACCCGTATGAATACGTTCGTCGTATACGAAAAACTGGCTAATCACTGTGCCGTCAGATTCCAAAATCTGAACCATTGGTCCGCCATTTTTACCGGCTCCAACGACAATTTCTTCATCACCGTCACCATCAAAATCGCCAGTGTCGACATCTAAACCACCTTCAAATTGTTGATCAAGCGCCAAAAATAAATTGGTTTGATTTAGGCTGCGGTCAAAGATTCGCACTTCCGGTGGCATAGAATCTACAGCAAATGCTGCGACTGGTAAAAATGCGAATACAACCAAAGAAATAAGATATTTTTTCATACACGTACTATATCATGTAGTATCTGGTATGAAAAGGGGTTTTATACCCATATTTACGTCCTTTTCACAACATTTCATTAATCTTATGAAAAGGACGAGGGGGTGGAACGATTTTTGGTCGCCCACCCCCGGTTTTATCCTCCTATTGCACCGCGGCTGCGGTGCGGGTTCGTCAGTTTCCTCGCTCAGGCGGTGGTGATGCCCAGCTCATTGAAGCTGCCGTACAGCGGGTGCACCCGCATCAGCTCCACGACCCTGAGGCCGTTGGTGTCCAGGCGGGCACCGTCGTTGGTGTGGTTGGATTGTCGGCCGTCGGCGACCAGCTCCATCAGCGCGATCGTGGACTCCTCGTCCCAGCCATCCCGGCAGGTGAGCGCCGGGGAGCCGAAGCGGAGATAGTCGCCGTTCTTGGCGGTCTGCTTCGGGTTATCGGACGGTCCGGTGTTGGTGTTGCAGGTGATGTGCATGCGGGCCAGAGCGGCCTCTGCCTCCTTGGAGCCGAGCCCCATGGCGTGCACGTTCACCAGCATGCAGTGATTCTGCGTGCCGCGCCAGGAAGCATCCTGCCCGAGCAGGGGGATGCCGGCCTCGATGAGCGTGTCGGCGGCGACCCGGTTGTTGGCCAGCACCTGGTCCAGCCAGGCCACGTACTCGGGCTGCTGCGAGAGGCGGAAGCCCACGGCCTTGGCGAAGATCTGGTTGCCCAGGCCCTTGCCGGTGGTACCGGGGAAGACCGAGTCTTCCAGGAGCTTGGCGAGCCGCTTGGCAGTTCCCTTACCGGTCACATCGCCATGCCGGTTGCGAGCGACGTCGCTCTCCACCAGGATGAGCCCGCCGGAGATGCCGCAGAGGGTCTGGTGAACTGCCAGGTTACTGAATGGCAGCGGCTCGGTGTGAGCGATGTAAATACGTGAACTTCACATATAAATAATAAATAAAAAATACATCGCTCACACAGAGCGCACCGGTATCAATAACTGAATTCCTAACGAACCTAAATTGCATTAATGAACATAGCGCGTAACGAATATGCATAATTATTCGTTACGACCCTTCTATATATATCCTCCAATACACACAAGGGTGCGGGCGAGAGATGTAGAGTCACTCACTCATTCCAGATGCGGACAAAACTTAATGAATGAACGATTACGCATCACTAGCCGAGTGGGCCATTAAAGCGTACTCCTTCAGTCATCAGCCGCCGACCATCAGATCAGGCCCGTCGTTGTAGCGAACGGCGCCCGGGTAGATCGACTCGCCACCCGCGGTGCAGGCGGCGTCCCGCTCGTCTTCACCGAGCTGACTGATCAGCCAGGCACGGGCGGCTGCGGAACTGATTACTTCTTTCATCTGGACCTCCTAATCCCCACGGCATGTGAGGATGCAATTTTGCGGAGTCATCTTACTAAAATAATGAGTATTTGCAAGTTACTTAGTATACAAATAGAGGCGGGAATATATCCTGCCTCTATAACCTCAATTGAGCTTTTAGTATTGTGTTACAGTTAAATCGCCGTCCAACATCCAACCATACAACCATTCGGCATCTTCATAAGCAATATTCACACACCCATGGCTCATTGGATTACCAAAGTTATTATGCCAATATGCGCCATGTAAATAATAGTGTGGGAAAAACTGTAAATTATAGAGTGTATTAGGAAAATAAAATCCTTCACCCGCGTATAAATGACTATATAGTTTTCGCTGAATTCGATACTCACCAATTGGCGTTGGTGTACCAGGTAAGCCAGTTGATACTAAAAAGCGCCGTACTTCATAACCGTTTTCGTACGCCACCAACTCCTGATCTGAGATATCTACAATCACGTAACGAGCCTCATGTTTATACCGCTCCTCATCTGGCCGCGCTTTACTTGGTATTGTATAAATAGGTGCCGACGTAGCATTTGCACCCACAGCTAAATTTACACCGCCGTGAAAATCTTCTTCGTAAGCAAAGAAGCCGGGATTAATCTCCATACCATACGCTTCAAATACTCGCACCTGTGGGCCACCTCGGCCATGTGGAGTAAGAACAATCTCCGCCATACCATCACCATCAACATCCCCGGCCGCTACATTGATACCACCCTTAAAGCCTTCATCATACGCGCGCCACTCTGCAATAATTGTTTTCTCATCATTAAATTTATATACCTTCACATAGGCTTCATCTTCATCTTGTACGGCTACAATAATTTCTTCTTCATCTCCCCCATCTACGTTACCCACTGCCACCGATACACCACCTCGTAAATCTTCAGCGAATGGTCGAATGTCATTACCGTAAGGTGTACCATCAGCAGTAAACACGCGCACATGAGATGCTCCATTCACTCCATTACCGGTAATAATATCATCTTTGCCGTCACCATTCACATCACCCACCGCTACATTTACACCTCCAGTATATCCTTCATCATAAGCATAAAATCCAACTGTATGTTCTATTTTTCCTGAACTATCAAACACGCGTACGTGTGGGGCGCCACCTTCTTTTGGCGCTGTAACAATTTCCGCCTTGCCATCGTTATCAATATCACCAGCAGCAACATTTACACCAGCCCGCATCGTTTCATCATAGGCAAAGAACTGACTAATAAAAGAACCGTCTTGTTGAAATACCCGTACATGCGGTGAACCACCGTAGCCGGCACCAGTAACAATTTCATCTACGCCATCAACACCAAAATCATCTACCGCGATTGAGCCACCACCAGTAAATCCTTGGTCGTAGGCGTAAAACTGTTGATCAACTGTATAGTTACTAGAACTATCCAATGTCCATTGCTTTACTTCAGGCGAACGTTCATAACTAGCCGCTTGAACACTTGCTGGTAATATAATAAATGCAAGAAAAAACATAGCTGTAAGAATAGCTATGTACAAAATATTTTGCCTATGACTAAAAATCTGGCGTGGCATATAGGTTGTTTTTTATTTTTATTTTCCTCCTCTTTATTTTGAGAACAAAATTACTATATCATAAAATTTCGTAAATGTCAAAAATATATAAACAAAATACACGCTCTAACGTTTACGCTGGCGTGCATTTTGCTTGGGTGTTAACTGTAATTCTAGTTAACAAGATACACGATCAAACCAATCACAAGGACCAATACCACAGCAGCAGCAAAGCCAAGAGCAATCATTGTAGAAAGCCCCATACCAGATTGATTAGTTCGTAGGTTGGAGATAATGTGTTTCATATAAATAAGTATATCACACTATTGAACGCTAGTTAAGGTCCACTCCCCGCTCTCAATAAGTGGTTCAGCTTTCTTGTACTTCATGGTTTGTGTTTCTTCACCACGCTGAATAGTAACTACTTGATTGCGACCAATTTTCTTTCCATCAGAATCTTTACGCTTTGCGGTAATAGCCGGCGCTGGTTTATGATCGTGACTATGTTTATATGCATGCATGTTCTTTTCTGCACCTTGTAGCTGCTGCTTTGCAGACTGCACTGCCGCCGGTGCTAACTGTTGAACATCAGCTAACTTATAAATACTATACACTACCTGCTTTTGAATATTAGTCAGTAATTCAGTAAACATACCGTAGGCTTCTTTCTTATACTCGATAAGTGGATCCCGCTGACCATACCCACGTAAACCAATATGCTCCCGAAGATATGCCATTTGATCAAGATGCTCTACCCATAAATTATCAATCGCTCGCAAATAAAATCCTCGTTCAACACGAAATATTAATTCCTTATTCTCTATACCCTCAAGCATGTCTTCATAACGCTTATGCGCTAGCTCTGTGATATATTCCACAATACTTGTGCGAGCATGCGCATCTTGCAATTTATCCCCTGCCTCACTTTGTAGATTATCTAAAGCCTTACGTTCTGATTCTTCAATTGGAAATATAGAATGTACCGTTTCGTAAATTTCTTTAATGTCCCATTTGTTTTCGTTATCAAGATTTGTGTGAAATGATACAACGTTTTCAATTTCTATTTCAATAAGTTCGAGAATAATTTTTCGCATCTCTTCAGAATTAGCCTCAAGCACTTCATCACGTTTTTTATACACTACATCACGATGCTTATTCATTACATCGTCGTACTTTACAATGTGCTCACGAATATCAAAATTGCGACCCTCAACTTTCTTCTGAGCAGTTTCAATTGAACGACTCACAATTTTATTTTCAATCGGCATGTTCTCTGGCCATTTTAGGGTTTGCATCATGCTCTTAACCCGATCGGTAGCAAATACACGCATCAAGTTATCTTCCATAGAAACAAAGAACTGGCTATACCCCGGATCACCTTGGCGCCCCGCTCTACCACGTAACTGATTATCAATTCTTCGTGAATCATGACGCTCGGTGCCTAATACCACTAAACCGCCAAGCTCTTTAATAGCTGCGGCTTCTTCAGAATTAACAGGATTACCACCCAATACGATATCTACACCACGACCAGCCATGTTCGTAGCTAATGTTACCGCGCCACGTTTACCAGCTTGTGCTACAACCTCGGCTTCACTTTCGTGATTCTTCGCATTCAACATTTGATGCTTCACGCCAGCCTTAGTAAGCGCTTGTGATAATAATTCATTACTCTCAATGGAGATAGTACCAATGAGTACCGGATTACCCTTTTCATTGAAGTCCTTAATTTTTTCAATTACGGCTTCAATTTTACCATCCTCTGTTCGATAAATTGCATCAGTAACATCTTTACGAGCAATAGGTTTATTCGTTGGAATAACCACTACATCTAATTGATAAATTTTATAGAACTCTTCCTTTTCCGTTTCTGCAGTACCAGTCATACCTGATAATTTATTGTACAAACGAAAGAGATTTTGAAATGTAATAGTAGCTAATGTGCGAGATTCACGTTTAATTTCTAAACCTTCTTTTGCTTCAATGGCTTGATGTAAACCTTCACTGTAGCGGCGACCAGGCATCATGCGACCAGTAAATTCATCTACAATCACCACTTCATTTTCTTTAACTACATAATCTCTATCATTCTTAAATAGCGTGTGTGCCTTTAAGGCTTGCTCGATATGATGCACAATAGTAACGCCACCTTCTTCATAGATATTTTCAATATCTAGCAGTTTCTCCATTTTTGTAATACCATCTTGCGTAAGGGTAGCCACGCGCATTTTTTCATCGATGTTATAATCGGTGTTTTCTTCCAACTCACGTACAAGTTGTGCAAAACGATAATACTGCTCAGCAGCGGCAGCCGCTTGCCCAGAAATAATTAACGGGGTTCGAGCCTCATCAATTAAAATACTATCAACTTCATCAATAATGGCATACGCCAATTTACCCTGCGTTTTTTCAGAAACATCCTGCACCATGTTATCACGCAGATAATCAAATCCAAATTCATTATTGGTTCCGTAGGTAATGTCTGCCTTATACGATTCAGCGCGTTCTACTAAACGCAAATTATCCATATCTACTTTCCAGCTCGCTTCAGCATCTTCTTCATTTTCCGTAATACCTTTCGCAGCCTCTTCTTCTTGCATGCGCGTTTGATATCCAGGATCGAACAGGTAAGAAATGCGTTGATTTTGAATACAACCAATAGTTAAGCCTAGCCAATGATAGAGCGTTCCCATCCAATCGGCATCACGTCGCGCCAGATAATCATTCACCGTTACTATATGTACACCGTCACCGGTAAGCGAATTTAAATACACTGGTAATGTGGAGGTTAGGGTTTTACCCTCACCAGTGCGCATTTCCGCAATCATACCTCTATGCAATACGATACCACCCATTAACTGCACGTCGTAATGACGTTGACCAAGCACGCGGCGGGCAGCCTCACGCACATTAGCAAAAGCCTCCGGCAGAATATCATCTACCGTTTCACCGTTTTGTAAGCGTTTTTTAAATTCCGCTGTTTTATTCTTAAGCTCGGTATCAGATAGTGTGCGAAAAGAATCCTCCAATCCATTAATTTCATCAACGATGGGTTGGATTTTTTTTAGTTCCTTTGCATTCTGATTACCAAATATTTTTTCTAACAATGCCATTACTCTGTATAATTCAACTATGATCTAATCCTGGTCCTGCTCTTCTAATTCTTCTGCTTTGAAGATAGATTTCATTTCTCGTTGCGTATCTTGCGCTTTGCGGTTTTTTGAAGCGTATTTTTCTTTTATGTCACGCAATTGCCGCTCTAATTCATCTTTAGCAAGATCAATTGCCGCATTCACGTCCGCATGTGTTACATGACAATGTAATTCATCATGCGGAATATGTGTATGAGCTGTTACGGTATACACGTTATCGTGATGTTCATGACCCCGTTCGATAGTAACGCGCGTTTCGATAATAGTATCGTTAAAACGTACAATAGCTCCAAGTTTTTCTTCGGCATACTCCTTAATAGCTGGAGTAAGATCCATATTTTTTCCTGATATTTGAAGATTCATATGTGTTTATTGATAGTTATTCACAGAATTTAACTCGCCGGTACTATACCATTAAAAGCCAACATATTCAATCTCCTCCATTAATTGCACGCCAGCCTTGTCGCGAACCTGCTGTTTAATGTAGGAAATAAGCTGTACAACATCATCTGCTGTGGCATTTCCAGTGTTAATGATGAAGTTGGCATGACGATTTGATACCTGTGCTCCACCAATTTGATACCCCTTTAATCCTAGATCATCAATGAGTTTTGCTGAGGTAATATCACTATCAGATGGATTACGAAAAGCGCAGCCTGCTGTATCTTCCCCAACATTTTGTTCGGCTTTTTTTTGCTTTGTGAGCTCAACCATACGCTTACGTAATTCAACTTTATCACCAGGCGCTAATTCAAATGTAGCATCAATAATAGTATACGGTTCATGTTTAAAAATACTTTCACGATACCCAAAGGCACATTCCTCATTGGTAAGAACTCGCTCTTGCAGATCAGAAGTTAGCACAGTTACACTTGTAAGTACCTTACTTATTTCTGAGCCACGTGATCCAAGATTTGCCCATACTGCGCCACCAATAGTTGCTGGTACACCAGTAGCAAATTCTAAACCGGATAATCCTTCACGAATTGCTCGCCCGATTACTGCATTGATAAGAGCACCAGCTTCTGCTCGTACTGTAGTGTTGGAAATTTCTATAGCGTTCATTTCTATTTTTATTACTAATCCAGGAAAGCCATTATCATGAATGAGTATATCGCTACCACCTCCAAGAAAAAATACAGGCACAGCATTATCCTTTGCTTCTTGTACGGCGGTTATCAACTGTTCCTTACTGTTCACGCGTAAAAAATACTTAGCCGGTCCACCAATTTTAAATGTGGTAAATGGCGCAAGCTGTACAGCGGTTTCTACCGGTAACTGTTCAAACATTATATTATTGATTACTTACCAAATCTTCAGCAATGGTGTAGATATTACCAGCCCCTGCAATCAGCACAACATCTCCTGGCTCTACATGCTCGGCTAATAATTGTTTAGTCTTTTCATGGTTGGCTGAATACAGTACCAGCTTTCCAGACCGCTCTGCAATGGCATCCACTAACTGTGTAGATGAAATATCTTTATCTACATCTTCTTCACGACCAGATACATCATAAATTTCTTGCACGATAGTTAAGTCTGCATGGTCAAACGCATGTGTAAATCTATCAAACAACATTTTTGTACGATTACGTTGATGTGGCTGAAATACCATAATAATGCGTCTATCTGGATACCATTCTTTCGTAGCACGAATAACACCGTCTACTGCTGTGGGATGATGCGCATAATCCGAAACTACAGTAGCGCCTTTATATTCGCCCACTAATTCAAAGCGGCGCCATGTTCCATTGAATTTCAATAAACCTTCTTTAATTACCTTAGCTGGAATACCAAGGTGTTTAGCGTAGGTAATCACCGCTAACGCATTGTAGATATTAAAATCTCCTGGAACGCGTAATGAATATTTTGTACCATCAACGGTAAATCTTTGTAACTCGCCTTCTTTCTCAATATTCGTTGCCATAACATCTGCCTGCTCCGTAATGCCATACGAAATAGTTGTACCATCAAATCCTAAATCCCCAGACTCTGAATCATCAGCGTTGCGAATTAATACTCCGTCGGTTGGTAATAAATCAATATAATTCTGAAATGTCACCTGGATGTGGTTAAGATCTTTATAATAATCCAAATGATCCTCTTCAATATTTGTAAGAATAATTACGGTTGGATGCAATTTAAGCATGTGGGCTTTATATTCGCAGGCCTCTACAACAAAATACTCATTGGTATCTCCCACGCGCACATTACTATCCCAGTGTTTTACGATACTACCAACGATTGCTGTTGGATCAATCTCTGCCTCCTCTAACACTAATGACAACATAGCTGTAGTGGTAGTTTTACCATGCGTACCGGAGACCGCTACACGATTATTGTACACCTTCATAAATTCTCCAACAGCTTCGAAATAGCTATAACTCTTTTCTGTAAGATTATGCTTAGCTAAGGCTGCTCGTTCGGGGTTACCTTCCGGTACAGCTGCTGAATATACATACATATCGTAATCCAATGGAATGCTATCGCTAGTTTGTGGAATATTTACCACAATACCCTCATTACGCAATTTATCAATTACAGCGCTACCTGCTCCATCGGAACCCATTACTGTTTTGCCCTGCTGCGCGACCATTCGTGCAAGCCCAGACATACCAGCGCCACCAATGCCGATAAAGTACATTTTTTGTGTTTCCATATATTTCATAGTGGCACCATTATACCAGAACTACGAAAGATACGGTATGGTTACGTTTCTAAATACGCTGATGTTGGCGTAAATCCCCTATCAAATAGAGTGATCCTGTAATAATTCCTAGGCTATTGCTATTCGGTGATTTTTTTAGTGATTTTTGAAATGCTTCATGCGCAACTTCAGAATCTTTCTTTGTAATAATTTTTACTTTAGGATTTAATTCTTTACACACAGCCTTCAGCACCTTTAATGTCATGGACTTACCAAACGTAGTAATTATTACCGTGTCGGTTATAGCTAGCAACGGCCGTAATGTACGTTGCGGATCCTTACCTTGCTTTAATGAAATAAGAGCCACTACGGAATCATATTTTTTAATGTTCACTACTTTTTTTAGCGAAGAAATAAAGGCACGCATTTTATCGGGATTATGTGCACCATCTATAATCACTAAAGGATCTTGCTGTACGATTTCAAAGCGAGCTGAATGCTGTGTATGTTGCAGCCCTTCACGAATAACTGACTCCGGAATATGTAGCGCCCGCGTAGCCTCGATAGATAAAATTGCGTTACGCACTTGATACTCACCTAGTACGTTGAGTTGCACGTGTTGCATGCCGTAATATGAAAACTCTATACCGCGTAATGATTGGTTGTGAATTGTGTATGTATCAACATCAATGCGATGGCCATTTGTGACATGCTTAGAACTCGTTAAACCAATCGCTCCAGGCTTAATGATTGCCTGCTTTTCTTTTGCAATTTTAGATTTTGTGTTTCCTAAATATTTTGTGTGATCTAACCCAACGTTTGTAACAATAGCAATTGTAGGTGTAACAACATTTGTAGCGTCAAGCCTCCCACCCATTCCTACCTCAATCACTGCATCAGTTACATCATTATCTGCAAAATACTGCAGTGCGCAAATGACGAAGAATTCAAAATAGGTTAATTCTAAATCCTCGATCGTTGACCAAATACTATTCACTAGTGCAACAAATTTTTTCTGTGTGATAGGAGTAGCATTAATTTGAATTCGCTCTAGTGAACTAGAAATAGCTGGCGACGTAAATGTACCAACTGTACGATGAGCCGCTGTCAATATAGTTGTTATCATTTGGCAGGTAGACCCCTTACCAGCCGTTCCTCCAACATGGATTACGCGGTACTGCAATTCTGGGTGGTGCAATCGCTCCACAGCTTGCTCCATACGATCGAGCGTATAATGATTAGTACGCTCCCGATCTTGCTTTAGCATATATTGCTCAATGGATTGAGCAGTCGTAAATTTCATACGCTACACTGTATGCTGTTTAATAATGTTCGCAAGGGCTTGGCTAGCGTCCGCCGGCATAAGATTATGAATCGCTTTACCAAAATGCTCTAACTGTTCTTTAGATGAAAGTAGTGTTTTTACATCTTGCGCTAATGACCCAGCGGTTAATTGAGTTTGCCGAAGAATTAACGCAGCTGATCGTGTTTCTAAAAACTGCGCGTTATGTTCCTGGTGAGAATTAGGGATGGGAATAATGATAGCTGGTTTCGAAAGCGCTGCTAGTTCTGAAATTGTACTTAACCCAGCCCGACAAATAACCAAATCCGCTGCGTGCAGCGCCTCCTTCATTTCCTCTTTTAATAATTCATATGCATGATAGCGCTTATGAGAAATATCTGCTCCAGCCTTACCAAGGCCAGTGAGATGAATAACATTAGCAAATTCACAGAGTGTTTCTGAAACAAGCTCGTTAACCCCCTGCGCACCAGTACCGCCACCAAAAATAAGAATGGTTGGAACCGCATCATCTAGCTCTAGCGTATGTGTGGTTGGCGTTAAATTACGCACTGGATTGCCAAGTAACTGAGCGCTGGGTAATGGAATTTCTTCAAAGGCCTTCGTGAGATATGTGGTAAACGGCTTCGTAAGCTTAGTAGCCAAACCAACCTGCAAATCTTGCTGATGCACAATTGTCGTACGGCCAAATAGCCAGGCTGCCCAAATAACTGGAACCGATACGAAGCTACCGGTAGATACTACAACCGCTGGCCGATAACGCATCATTAACCAACATGATTGTAAAAATGCCCACACAATAATAAACGGATCAATAATATTACGAATATCCGCGTATCTACGCAGCTTTCCAGCTGGTAGCGAAATGTATTGCATGCTACTACCTACTAAAGTGCGCTCTACGCCATTGCGGGTGCCAACAAAATATAATTCTACGCCATCAAGATGTTCAGCTATGGCTAACACCGGCATCACCGATCCAGCTGTTCCGCCACCTGTAAGAAATACGCGTTTTTGTGTACTCATAACTATCTTCTCACTAAGCACGCACGGGCTTGGTTTGACGTGATATGTTAATTAATATTCCAACAGTAGACAGTAGCGTTACCAGTGAAGTACTACCATAACTAATGAATGGTAATGGAATTCCTGTAAGCGGCAACAGTGAAAGCATGGCCATAACATTTACAGCTGCTTGAAAAATAATCCATGTGGTAATACCAGTGGCAACTACTTTTCCATATACATCCGGAGCGCTCTTTGCAATGCTATATCCACGAATCATGAACCATATAAATAACGAAACTAATCCGGCTGTAATAATAAATCCCATTTCCTCGGCAATCACAGCAAAAATAGAATCACCGGTTACCTCCGGCAAATAATTAAACTTCTGGCGCGATTGACCAAGTCCCTGACCAAGAATGCCTCCAGAACCAATAGCCAGCAGCGCCTGATTAATATGATAACCAATTCCTAATGGGTCAAGTTCCGGATTAAGAAATACTGTAAGCCGATTTGCACGGTAGCTAAATGATGGAATGATGAATGGTATTATTTTAATAAAGAAAACCAATCCAGTCGCACCTAGACCAAGAATGATTCCTAAATGCTTCAAGGGTGCGCCAGCTACAAAATATGAAGCAACGGCAATAACACCAATTACCACCATCGTTCCAAGATCGCGTTGGACACCAGCAATCATAATTACCAAAAAGCCAATCATCACTAAGAATGGCATAAATCCACCCGAAAAATCTTCAATCGCCTTATCCTTATCACGAGCCTCTAACCATACAGCGAGATAAATTAAAAACGTTATTTTCACTAATTCAGAAGGCTGAAATACTATTCCACCTATATTCAACCAGCGTTTTGCGCCTAACAATTCTAATCCTACACCAGGCACTAATACTAATAGCAATAAAATAACACTCACCACCATCATCGGAAAGGCATATTGCTTCCAAATATGATAATCGATACGAGATAATGCCCACATTGCTGGCAGACCAATGAAGATGCCATACAATACCTGATGCTTCACGAAGTAATTAGGATCACCAAATTTTTCAAATCCAGATACCGAACTAGCCGATGATAACATGATTAATCCAAAAATCAGTAGTACAGCAAGAATTCCGATTAATACATAATCGGGTTCATGCCATCCAGACACCTTTGAAGAAGCGCGGGTAAATACTCCAGAGCGCTTACTTCTACGTGATTTCGAACCGGCTGATTTACGAACTGCTTGACGAGTAGCCATCTGGGAAAGTATATCACATTTCTAATTATCGGTAATTTTTTCCAAATCAAAATTTTCGTCTACCCGATAAATAACGGTATGCTTTTTTTCAGCCCCTTTATATAAACGTACCTCTCGCCGATAACTATTTACATTAATACGCAATCCGCGTGGCCGCCAACTCCGCTTGATAAAATCTGTACGCTCTAGCTTATTTTTCTTTTGCTTATACAGATAAATCTTAATTTTACGATTATTTGGGGTGCGCGTTACTACAACAAACATTGGATTGTTATGTTTGGAAAATACCCGAGCCAGAATTTTACGCTGAACCCGACTATTGAATTTCATGGTCTGCTCTATCTCATCCGTTACACAATTCACTAAATACGCATACTTACCCTTTCTTTCCACAACAATGCGCAAATTTTTATTCTTAGCGTACTTACGATGCTTCCAGTCGGATTCTGGATAGTCAGCCATAATGCCACCATACGCTGCCGAATTATCACAATTAAGAATTGGAATGTACGCTATATAGGCAATACCAGCTTTATCAAAGGTAGCACTATGCTCTGGCGCACCAGTAATAAGATCGGCTTTACCATCACCATTTAAATCAGCTAACGCTACACTAGTCCCTAATCGCTCGTCACGCAATTGCCCTTTATAGACATCGTAATTACGAATATTGCCACCGCTTAATTCATCAGATTTTCCATAGATAACAACAGCAATTCCTTGTCTACCCGTATTATCACCAGGGGCACCAATCACAAAATCGTCGTAGCCATCAGCGTTTACATCTTGATATCCATCCAAGCTATAGCCAGCTAAATCATTAATTTTTTCACTGTAAAAACGTACGGCATTCTCTAATGAACTACTATTTGTTGAATCACTGCCATAGATCAAGAAAATTGATCCCGCATCATCTTCCTGAATGCTGCTTTGATATGAACCAACGATAATGTCTCCATTACCATCTCCATTAATATCACCACCAGCTAATTGACTACCCGCCTTACCATCTTCTTCATAGCCCGTGAATGTTACATCTACATCCGCTAGATTCTCTTGCACGTATAAGCTCGCTCGCCCAGGAATAAGATATACTTTTCCAGCATTTGAATCTACATCATCGCTACCCGGTGCACCAATTACAAAATCATCAATGCCGTCACCCGTCATGTCGCCAGCGGTAGCCACCGCTGCGCCAGATCGATCATAATCAGCTTCACCTAAAAAATAATTTTCTATACTCTCAATATCACCTCCGGCTAATGCTTCAGCTTGTCCGTAAATAATAAATGTTTTACCGGATCGATTATCACCTAAACGTTGAGCGCCTATAGCAATGTCATCATAACCATCGGCATTGATATCACCAATACCAGCAAGAGCAGAGCCAATTTCATTGCGCTCACCATTACCAGTATATTGTACAAAATTTTCAAGGCTCTGATTTTCTAATTCATCAGCTTGTCCGTACACAATATATACTGTACCAGTTTTATTCTCACCATCATCAGTAAATGGTGCGCCAACGAGAAAATCATCATAGCCATCATTATTTATATCGCCGGCTGCCGCCATATAATACCCCACTTGATCATTATCAGATTCGCCTCGAAGACGAGTGCGATTAGCAAGTTCTAATGCATTAAATTTCTTGGAGCGTCCATACACAACATATATCACCCCTTTACTTCCAGAATATGCTGGCGCGCCAACTCCAAAATCATCATAGCCATCATTATTTATATCGCCAAGCCGTGCGATGCCCGAACCCGCATTATCATCTTCACTTTCACCAATCGCATAGCGCATATCTTCTGCGCTGGTTGTTACTGCCTGAGCTGCTAATGGCAACGCTACCAATGTAACAAGCAGTGTAGTGATAATAGATATCTGTTTACGAATCATTGTGTTATCGTTTTAATACAGCTAAAAACGCTTCTTTTGGAATATCTACTTTACCCATGGCTTTCATCTTGGCCTTACCCTTTTTCTGTTTTTTTAGTAACTTCTTTTTTCGAGAAACATCTCCACCATAGAGCTTTGCCGTCACATCCTTACGCATCGCTGCAATTCGCTCGGAAGCTACAATCTTTGCACCAATAGCTGCTTGAATTTTAACGTCAAACATTTGTCGTGGTAATACCTCTTTTAATTCTTTAACAATTTTTCGTCCAACTCTTTCTGCGCCATCTGTATACACAATAGTTGCTAGAGCTTCTACCGGTTCTTGCGCAACGAGAATATCCATTCGCCGTACATTGCACGGTTTGTATTCCTGAAACTCATAATTAAGCGATGCGTAACCAGATGATACGTTCTTTAACTTATCGTAAAAATCAACCACGATTGCCGATAGCGGAACCTGGTAATGAATAATTACTCGGTTAGCGTCCAAGTATTCCATTTCCGATGCCGTTGGCTGACCATGACGCTCTTGCAAAAGATGTATCACTCCACCGATGTATTCACTTGGCGTAACAATATCTACGCGCATAATAGGCTCTTCAATAACATCAATGTATGTTGGGTCTGGTAAATCAAGCGGTGAAGAAATAATCTTTACCTCCTGTTTAGTGTTAGTAACCCGATACGCGACCGATGGAACGGTAACAATAAGATTTAAGTTATATTCACGCGATAACCGCTCTTGAATAACATCGAGATGTAGTAAACCTAAAAAGCCACAGCGAAATCCAAAACCTAAGGCCTTAGCATGCTCGGCCTCATATGTAAGCGCGGCATCACTAAGCTTCAATTTGCCAAGCGCATCACGTAATTGAGGATAATCACTGCCGTCCTTGCAAAAAATGCCGGCATATACCATTGGGTTTACCTCAGTATATCCGGGAAGTGGCTCCTTTGCCGCTAGTTTCTTTAATGTAACAGTATCACCCACCTTACAATCTGCCACCTCTTTAAAACCAGTAACGATATAACCGATTTGCCCCGTGGTAAGCGCTGCTTGTGCTTCCAATTTTGGAGTAAACTGGCCCACCTCTAATACTTCCGATTCTTTACCAGTTGCCATGAATGATACTTTGTCTCCTTTTTTTAATTCTCCTCCAACCATACGTACATAAGCAATTACGCCACGATAGTCATCGAACAAAGAATCAAAAATAAGTGCTCGCGTACCATCAGGATCCAGCTTAGGCGCCTCGATGCGCTCAATAACTGCGTCGAGGATTTGCTCCACATTCTCACCAGTTTTAGCAGATACAGCAATTATTTCTTCATCTTTACTACCAAGTACGCCTTTAATTTCATTTTTTACTTTCTCTACATCAGCAGCCGGTAGATCAATCTTGTTAATTACTGGGATAATTTCTAAGTTTTGTTCAATCGCTAAATATAAATTCGCCATCGTTTGCGCTTCAATACCCTGCGTAGCATCTACAATTAATAGCGCGCCTTCACAACAGGCTAATGAACGCGATACTTCATATGTAAAATCAACATGGCCAGGTGTATCAATAAGGTTTAAATCATACCCTTTATATTGCATCCGAACTGGCTGAAGTTTAATCGTAATTCCACGCTCACGTTCAAGATCCATAGTATCCAATCACTGCTTTTTCATTTGGCGCTCCTCTATCGTATTTGTCACTTCCAATAGCCTATCGGCCAAGGTACTTTTACCATGGTCAATATGGGCGATGATACAAAAATTGCGAATCTTATCAGTTGGTGTTGCGCTCATGTTGAATAGTTATTTGATAGAAGGAAAATGAGTCCTCCATTGTTCCTGTATAAAATGCCTTTCCCGATTGGGTCTCTACCCGTTGCAATGTGATATCTTCAGGTATATCACTATCGGGAATCTGCTCCACAGCGATGATAACATGCTGTATCGAACTCGGCAATAATAGCTTTTTCTTACTATGGGTGGTCATTACATTATCTTTGCTATATAGATAGCCTGGAACATCCGAAGCAATTTGCACAACTGTGTAGCCTGGTAATGCTGCACTGAGTTCACGAAAAATCTCATCATTGCGAATGGGCAACCCATTTACCGAAGATGGATATACTATATTACGCCCAGTAATAATAAGTGTTTCTTCAGGTGAGAATTCCTGAGCAGCTGTCACAATTTCCTCCAACTGCGCATCGCTGTTTTCTAGTAACTGAGCATTGAACTTAAATGTTTGTGGAATACGGTGAGCAATTTTTTGCAACCAGCCATCAATGCGGGTTTGAGGAATATATTCAGGATGAGTGTAGCCCGGTGTAAGCACCAAGAATATTCCTGCATGAATAATAAGCAAAATACTGGCGATAAATCCTAGTACTATTTTTATGAAAGATCCATGAAGCTTCATTGCTTGCATAATCAACCAGCCGGTAATAATATATCCAATTGGTAATAGAATAATCACATAGCCAAGTTGGCCGATATGCACACCACCAAAAATAAGTAGCGGCATTATCGCCAACGATATAATTATCCCGATATTCCACTTCCCTACCAACTTCTTCTTACGGATACTTTGATATAGCCATGCAATAACAGCTAGCACCATTGGTAATAATATAACATTCCAAGCAGCCGCTAATGTGTATAGCACAAAGTGCACTTGCTCTATGTTTCGCTCTAACGTAGCACCATACAATACCGATCCTGCGGAAGCCGCTTCTTCAAATTGCACTCGCGATGTTTCACTATACAATTCATATCCTCCAGTAATATATACCATTGGCGCATACCATGCTACACAACCAATTCCTAGAATACCAATACTAGTAATAATCAATTTCCACTTGCGTACAGCCAACCACTGCAGGGCTAATACAGGAACTAAGAGAATAACTAATGATGGCCGAAATCCACCAAATAGTGCCAAGGCTATAGCTGTTGCATACATATACTTTGCCTCGCGAGTACGAATGGCATACAAGGCTAGAATTGCCACAATAACAGATGCGCAAGCATCCACTGTATAAGTAAGAGCAGTTTCACGATAAAACCACATAGCCGGATTAAGCATCCAGGCGAATGTTACTACCGAAGCTAACCAACGTTTTTTCCATACCTGATATACCAACCAATACATTCCTAAGCAACTTCCTAGTGCAAATACTACACTAACCATAAGTAACGCAGTATGCGGCTGCATAATTATAGAGAGTATTTTTCCGGCAAGAATAAATAATGGATAGCCCGGAGGGTGTGGCTGATGAATGGTGATATCGTAATGATTTACCGCAAGAACAAATTGCGCTGCATCCCAGTTAAATGGAAATAATGTGAGTAAAGGAATTGTAAGAATAAAAAATAGTATCGAAATTCCTACGAACTGCCAACCGTGCTGCTTCCAAAATGCGTTATGAGTTTTTTGAGCCATTTGTTATAAGTTTTTTAGCCTTCTGTAAATATTGTTGGATAATAACTACTTCATCAAACTTAAAGTACCACGCAATTGCAAAATAGATAGCTACACCAGCTATCACACTTGCAACCGACTGTGTAAATATACCAATAAAGGTGCGCATATTTACATACTGGGCAACAAAGTACTTCATACCATGAATTACTACGCCCATTACTAACGAAGCGCTAATAATTCTCCATACCGAAAGAATAATACGTGAATCATCAAGATCGCCAAACTTAATACGAAGCGCACCAAGTAATAGCAGCATGTTTAATAAACTTGATATGGAAAATGCCAAAGCTAATCCATAAATTCCCATATACTGTGATAATCCCCAAGCTAACCCTATATTTACAATCATACCAATGATACTCATAAGCACCGGTGTTTTTGTATCATGATGTGCAAAGAACGAACGCGCTAGTAATGGAATAGTAGCTTGAGCAAACATTGAGATTGAGAAAAATCCAAGTACCTGAGCCGTAAGAATTGTTGCATTCCAATCGAAGGCACCGCCTCCAAATGAACCAAGAATTAAACGAACAATTTGAGCGCGCAACAACAGGAAGATAATACTCATTGGAATAATCAGAAATAGTATGCGCCGGAAATTATTTGAAAAAATAGTTTTAAATTTTTCCATATCCTTGTCTGCAAACGCTTGGGAGAATACTGGAAACGATGATAAAGCAAGCGAAACACCAAATACATTAATAGGAAAATGTTGAAGATTATCTGCCCATGTCCAAATGGCCAAACTTCCCTCTTCTAGACGCAATGCAAACGCGGCGATAATTAATGCATTTATCTGAACAACACCTAATGCTAACGCCCGTGGTGGCATAAGCCGAAGAATTTTTTGCACTCCAGGAAGTTTCCAATCCAGCAACCAACGGTAACGATACCCGGTGCGAAATAACGACGGTAGTTGAATTACTAAATGAAGAAACGCGCCTAGCACTACTCCAAATGCCAGCCCTTCAATACCCATGAAGGGATAAAAAACCGTAATACCGAGGATGATTCCTAAATTATACAGAATTGGTGCCAATGCATATACTAAGAACTTTCGAAAAGAATTCAGTACACCAGAAACTAAGTTACTTATCGCAAAAAATAATACACTAACCAACATCAAGCGCATCATCATAGTTGTAAGCTGCTGCTGATCCACAGAACGTTCAGCCATGAGAAACTCTGCAACAGTTGGAGCAAGAAAATAACTTAAACCTATGCAAATGATAATCGCAAAAATCAATAGATGCAGTACGGCATTGGTTAACTGAAATGCAGTCTCTTTTCCATCGCGTTGTTTAATTTGAATAAATACCGGAATGAATGATGCGGATAATGCTCCTAATACAAGAATATTAAATATCAAATCAGGTACTTTAAAGGCAGCGTTATAAATATCTAACGTTGCGCTGGCACCAAAATATTTAGCCAACAAGTTATCTCGAACTAAACCAATAACACGAGATACCACGGAAGCGGAACCAATAATGATGGCTCCGCCCATAATGCTTCGAGATAATTTTTGAATAATGCGCCGCAGCATGTTATTTCTCCAGCACTACACCAACGAATGTATCTTTCGTTAATTCAATATTTAAATCTAGATTATATGACCAATATACATTATATGATTCTGGATACTTGATGGTAGAAATAAACAATGGATTATTATCACCTGGCTGCTTCTGTACCAACAGGCTATAACTATCTGCTGGATTCAGTAAATTATCAATTTCTAATTGGAATGGTAACCGATACGTTACACTCACTCGCCTACTCGTACCCGGCTCTGTTTCTACCCAATTGCCATATACAGTTTTTCCAAATTCATTATTGATGCGGGTTTGAGTAGCTTCATCAATGAGAATATCTCCAGAAATCGCTTTCAAATCCTCACTGTATTCATACTCCTCATCAGGATCAAGAAATAATTTTCTATTGATTGAATCAAAACCATCAGCTGATATTAACTGACTACCTTCCGGTACATAGAAACGAACGTAATTAAGATTCTTAATATCGCCGTACTCATCACCAGATTCTCCATCATGATTCCATGTAACATTCACCGTAACGTCAATTGTGCCGTCCTCATTAATTGTTTTATGATGTTCGATGGTTTTGTTAATGAATAGATTGGTTTTACCACCAGCAATATTCGTATCAACTACCTGTATATAATCTCCATCGGTTTGCTTTACCTCACCTGTCCAACCATGTGAGCTTAACTCTGCTTGAATGTACTGATCATTCGCCTGAATAATAATTCGTTTTTCATTCATAGCATCATAGAATAACTCTAATACCTCCACATAATCCGTAGCTTCAAGGTTAAAGAGTTTATCTAATAATTTCGGTGTAAGGTCTGCGATGAATTTTTTTGATTTACGCGTATCATCAAATTTACGCTCAGCCTGATCTTGTGTGTATAGATAGAAGTTTTCTGATGTAATAAATAACTCATCTTCGCTAGTAGTAATTTCTTCAATAACTACTTCATCTACAATCTCTTCCTCTTCTTCTAACACTTCCTCTTCATCAGACTCTTCTTTATCTTCAACATTACTCTCAGCATCAACTGGCAACGTACCTGCATATTCAGACATATCAATTGGACCAGTGATTGTTAGCATATCTTCAATTACCTTTGGCGTAAGTGATATTACACCGTCAACGCTAGTACCACCTTGTTTACGATACATCTTTTGCACCATTTGAAACGAAGTAGGAGCATGCGGCCACCAGTTTGCGTCATGCATTTTCCAATGTGGATTTACTAAATGTAAAGGAGTTGGAGAAATTACTTTATATTTTGTGTTGTAGAGCATGTCGTACACACCGCCAGATGGAATAACTAAATCACGCACTCTACCACGTTCAAAATCTGCTACAGCAAATGTTCCAATAAAACCACCCGTAGGCCGAACCTCTGCACTATTTTGGAATAATATTAAATAGCGTTTCGATTCATCATGTCCTAATAATATCAACATTACTTCACTTAACGATAATAATTGCTTTACACTATTTGTTACTAGTGGAATAACTTCCTGCGCTAAAGCAACTTCTTCACGATACTCTTCTGGAACATGGTTAATATCTACATCAGCTAGTGCGATACTGGCAATTTCTAAACGCGGTATAGCAGGACGTAATGCAGAATGTGCAACTACCAACGTATCGGTGATAGAAGCATCACCACCTTCTGCATTCATGTTATTAGCTACTTCCAGTGAGGATAGAATAGTAAAGGCTTTCGCTACATCTTCACCAGCGGCGGCAATATGCTCGCCAGCTAATAATAAATTTTCTGCACTGGAAAACTGATCTCCTGCTTCTGGCAATACACGAATGAGTGGCGTAAGGCCATTGCTTACATTCAGTAATTGATCATGCGCATCCGCAAATGAAACACTCGCCTCATTAAATGCAGATTGTGATTCAGAATATTCTTGATTCACCATTAACTCACCACCGGTTGTTAAATTACCAGCCGCCTCTTTCGTAACATCCTCAACAGCCACCCGAACAGTACTTACATGCTTATAAAATCCCAAAGCGGCAAATGGTGATACCAATAAGGAAATCATCATTGTGAAAACCCCTAAGGATAGTACAGATTGTTTAAAGATATTTCTAAATGCTCCAATAAATGAAAATGACTGCTTGCGCTTCACTTTAGCTTTTTTCTTACGCTTTTTGGTTTGCGTTACAACATCGGCTTCTTGCTTGGCTAATAGCGCCGCTTCAAGTTCTTTTTGATGGGCTGCCTGTTCGCGGTCACGCTCTAAGCGAGCCGCTTCTTTAGCTTTTTGCTTAGCCTCGGCGCGTTCCAGACGAATCCGTTGACGAGCTTGCTTGCGCTGTGCCTTTTCAGATGCCTTGTGTTGCTGTTCCGTTACTTCTGCAATAACTTCATTCTCTGCAGCAACATCATACTCGATTGTTTCATGAAGGGCGGATAATTGTTTTTTAGCATTATCTGGCACTGGAGCGGCAATAACTTCAGCTTCACCTTCTTCGTTTGTAACTATTCCAGATGTAATTGTAGTTATTGGAGCAACTTCTGGTTGGATAATAGGAGTATACGGTACCGGCTCCTGAGTAAGTTCTACTGGCGCAGGCTGTGATTGTGCAGCAGTTTGCGCAGTGGGTTGTTCAATGAGTTCAGATTGTTGCACAGCAATCGGCGTTCGATTCTGTTCCACTCGCTCACGCTGTAAACGCGCTTCTTGCTTTGCCAACCTTCTACGTTGCAGCCAACTAATCTTTTTTTCTCCTTTATCTTTTTGCGCTTCTAATGCAGCTTGCTTCTCTTGATCTAATTGTTTTCGTAAATCCAAAACATTAGTACGTGGAACTCCCATTCTACGAGCCTTATCAGAATGTGTCTGCATGGATTTAGGTTTCAAGTTGGGAGAAAACTGAGTCATATATCTTTAGAGTGGCGCGCGCCATTTTACGCCAACTGTATTTTTTCACTTGCGTATTACCTTTTTCAATAAGTTCTTGATGCAATTTCGAATCGTTACGCAATTCTAAAATCTGCTCTATTATACCAGAAACGTCCTGAAAATCAAAGTACAACGCAGCCTCCCCTAGCACTTCTGGGAGGCATGAAGAGTTGGATGAAACTACCGGTGTTCCATAATACATTGCCTCTAATGGAGGTAACCCAAAACCTTCATATTTTGATGGAAATAAATACGCCAAAGCCCCTTGGTATAATATTGGCAAATCTTTGTCTGGCACAAAACCAGGAAACTGTACAACATCTTCAACATCAAGTGCCCAAGCTCGCTGCTGCAAGTTAAGATAAAAATAATCTTCCTTACCAACCATCACAAGCTTACACCATAAATCACCAGATTTTTTCAATTGTTGCATCATGTACAATAGCGTTTCTAGGTTTTTGTGAGGATACGCATTTCCGATATATAACAAATACGGTTGCGTAATATCATATGTACGCAAAGTTGTGTCTAATTGATCCTGTGTAACATCCTTATCACCAAATCCATCCACCGCCTCATAGGTTACCTGTACTTTTTTTTCTGCGATGCCAAAAAAATCAATAATATCCTTTTTTGAATATTCAGAAACAGTAATGATTGTTTGTGCGTGATGCGCAGCATGAGAAATAACCCGGTTATAGGCAAACTGTTTAAAGCGATACATTAACGGACCTAAGGTGGTAGCACGTTCAGTTGGAAAGCGACTTATAATAAGATCGTGAATAGTAACAATAAATGGTCCTCGATAAAATAGCGGGACATTGAAGTGTGGGAAGTGCATGAAATCTACATGAGCTTGCCGTATTTTTAACGGCATGAATATTTGTTCTGCCAATGAATACCATCGATACGGCGCCTCAACTAGCGTAACATTATCTGACGTTTTACCCCACTGACTATATTCTTCTTCTTGAAGGAAAATAATATATTCATTATCGGAATCGATATCTAAAAGATGTTCAATCAACTTTTCAGTATATCGACCTAACCCCTTAGATTGTTCGCCTCCGTAGAAGCGTGCATCAATTCCAATACGCATGAGCTCTATTATATCGCTTGTTCCAGAACTTTCAAGGTTGCGGTTGCGGTTGTATGCCAATTATACCGTGAAACAGTAGTATCTGCAGCCTTCTGTAGATGTGCTATTAACACCGCATCATTCGTTACAGCATCAAATGCGGTAATCATATCTTCAATAGAATACGGATCTATATAATATGCGGCGTTACCTAATACTTCTGGAAGTGCGCCCGCTCGGCTAGCTATCACAGGTAATCCAGACCGTAACGCCTCTAATGGGGGGAAGCCAAATCCTTCGTAAATGCTTGGATAAATAAATGCCGTTGCTCTCTCTAGCAATACAGCTTTTTGTTCTTCGGTAATGTATCCTACATACGTAATGCGCGGATGATTTTGCATTACTGATATTGTGCGTTGGGATTTCCAGCCTGGTGATCCGGCCACAACAAGATGAAGGGCACTAGATGGATTGCGGTCAGTATATTTCAAGAATGCCTGTACCAGCGCTTCAATATTTTTCCGCGGCTCAACTGTAGAGAGCGCTAATATATACTGCTCTGGTAAGTTTAATAAATCTTGTGGCTGTACTGAACGCTGTGGCGTGATGGGTACTGCTGAATGAATTGTGGTAATTTTTTCTGCACACTCAGGATGTATGCGAATAATATCTGCTTTTGTAGTTTCGGAAACGGCAATAATATGTTGAGCGCGTTTCATTACATTACTAGGCCGCACAACCGTATGCCATACCTTGCGACGAGATGATAAAAATTGTGGATACATAGCAAAGCTCATATCATCCACGGTAAGCACTAATGGTACAACTGTACTTACTGGCATGACATGAATATTAGGAGCAAATAATACATCGATATTCTTTACTATGGAATCAATCTGAGGATGTCCTGTAAGTAGTGCACTAGCATGAAATAACTTATTAGGCCAACCATGATGCACATGCGCTACATTATCATGCGTTAACAGATCCGCAATAAACGCATTAGACGGATTATGAAAGCCGCTCGTAAATATTGTATATGTATGCTCATTATGTAATTGAAACAACTCACGTAATAATGAATACGTGTATACACTTACCCCTGAAGGATGAGCTTCTGTGAGTGAACGAGCATCGATCCCGATATGCATGGGTACGCTATTACTCTGATTTAAAGTAGTGTCGTAGGTATACAAGAACAACAGCAAGTAGCCAACCAGCCAATAAGGCACTTCCAGCTACAAGCCATGGATTAGTTTCTTCCAATACGATTACCGGCTCATTTATGCGTAAATGAAATTGTGAATCTCCATTAATACCTACTTGTGATGTAGATGCACGTTCATCTAATATTACCGACATTGCTTCAGAAATAGCTTCCGCCTCTTCACGAGTATATCGAGTGAACGTTACAGTGATGTGTTGAGCTGAATCCTGATCGGTACGAAACTGGCTTGTGAATCTATTAATACTTTTAATTTCATAGCTAATGCCAGCCTCCTGAAGAATATCTTCAATCACAGCTGGGCTACGTAATAAACTCATAATATGTTGAGAAAAAATCTCCGAGCCCTTCAAATCATAATAAGAACCGTATTGATAATCTTGCGTAACGTTACGATTTATAAGCTCTACCTCATATGTAACTACCGATTTATATACTGCCGGCCGTTGTGAAGCTATAACATAGGCAATAACAGCTACTGCTACACCAAAGAGAATAATAAATGGTAAAGCGCGTTTTAAATTAATTGCGTGATGTTTTAATTCCATAGGGGTCATGATACCATATTTTTATAAGCTCGTTCAACGTATTCCTTCATAGTTACTTTAAATTTGGCTAATGAGAACTCCTCTGCTCTCGCCCGGATGCGCTCTGGCGAATATTTCGTATGGTCAAAACGCACGATTGTATCAGCTAAATCCTCCCAATTTTGATGATCGAAAAACTCTCCGGTTTCTCCTTCAATAAGTATTTCTTCAGCTCCACCTGCTCGATAGGCTATCACTGGCCGTCCACTCGCCATTGCCTCTACCATAGTGATGCCAAAATCCTCTACTTGTGGATTGATAAATGCCACTGCGCCAGAATACAGATTACCTAATTCTTCTTGGCTTACTCGACCCACAAATTCAACTGTATCACCAGAAATTTTTTTCAAATTCTCTAATTCAGGACCATCGCCATAAATTTTTAACTTGCGGCCTAAATTATTAAATGCCTCGATAATAATATCGAATCGTTTATATGGCACTAGGCGACCACCGGCTAAATAATAATCCTGCAGCTCTCCTACGTTGTAATTTTCAATATGTACCGGCGGATAAATAATATCACTTGTTTTAGTGTAGTATTTAGAAATTCTACCCTGCACTAATTTTGAATTCGCAATGTACTGATCTACACGATCAGCCGCCACTCGATCCCATATCCGTACATAGGTAAGAAAGAACGGTAAGATGCGCTTTAAAAAGCGTGAAGCTTCCAATTCTTTTACATAGGTATGCGTATCACTCCATAGATAACGGGTTGGCGTATGGCAATAACAAATATGTAACGTTTCAGGACGAGTAATTACTCCCTTTGCATACGAGGCGGTACTTGATAATACAACATCGTAATCCATTAAATCGTAACTTTCTACGGCTGAAGGCATCATAGGAAAATACCACTGGTATCGCTTTACACCCATTGGCCAACGCTGTAGAAATGATGTGCGAATATCCTTATCGTTAAATGATGGATGAGCATTTTTAGGATCATGCACCAATACATAGGTTGGAGCATCCGGCCAAATTTCTTGAAAGGCTTGTAATACTTTTTCGGCGCCACCATCTTGCGCAAGATGATCGTGAACCAAGGCAATCTTCATACAGCTTTGCGTTTATTAAACAATGTAAGAGGAGTTTTAAATAGTATATAGAAATCTAATAGTAAACTCCAGTTTTCAATATAGTACATATCTAAACGTACTTCTTCATCAAATTCTAAATCGGAGCGACCAGAAATTTGTGATAAACCAGTGATACCCGGCTTAATATTTAGTACCGCGCGTTGATGTTCTTGATAATTATTTACTTCACGTGGCTGATGAGGACGCGGCCCAACTAAACTAATATCCCCTTTCAGTACATTAAAAAATTGTGGGAACTCATCAAGTGAAAATTTGCGAATAACCCTCCCTACTCGCGTAACTCGCGGATCATCTTTAATTTTATATACAGGCCCTTCCTTAATACTCTGCTTTTCAATAAGCTCTTGTTCATACTGTAAGGCTTCTTCCGTATTTCCAAATTGTTCGCCAATAGAATACTCTTGTTTCATGGAGCGAAATTTAAGCACGTTAAACTTCTCGCCTTTTTCACCAACGCGTTTGTTTTTAAAGATCACCGGTCCGGGAGATTCTAACCGCACAGCTATAGCTGTAACAATCATAATGGGGCTAAAGGCTATAATAGCTAACAATGAGCCAATAATATCAACCGTACGCTTCAGAATGCGTCCCCACCCATACAATGCCGTACGGCGCATTTCTACAATGGGAATACCGGCAATTGGTCGTATAGTGACATTGTTAGATTGTGAATCGAATATATCAGCGGCATACTTAAAATCGATATGATGCATCTGGGCAAATTCAATGAACCGTACATGCTGAAGTCGCGTTAGTGTAGGATCGGCTGATAATATTTCGTTGATCTGCTTAAGCTGCACTACCTTAGGTAATTTCTTAAACAAGCTGTCATCTACAGTAGTTACGCGCTCTACGATACGCATGCCAAATTCTGGATTCTCATTAATGGCTGCGGCCAACGTATTGGCAGTACGATTTTTACCAATAAGTAACACCCGATGAATACCAATCCCCTTCTTAAATAATGCTCGCTCTATTTTTAAAACAATAAAACGCATCGTAGCAACAAGCACAATACTAATCACCCAAGCGATAAGAATAATAAAGCGCGATGAAAATAATTCGCGCTCGAAAAAGAACAGGATAATGATAATCATTACACCTGTTGAGCACGCTACTAAAATTTTACGCAATTCATCAAGAACGCGGCGAGTACCCGTAATGCTATATAAACCGGTCCAAGCAAAAATCGCCAACATCAGAAACGATGAAATGGCGACTACTTTGATATATTCACTAAACGGCAATTCATAAATAACTGCCCGAAAACCAACAACAGCTTCATCGAATCGAATCAGATATGCCAACCATGCAGCAGCCACCAGCATTAGGTAGTCCAACGGAACAAGTATGGCTCGAAATATTAATTCAACTCTATTCATATAATATTGCTACCCCCTAAGGGGACTCTAAGTAAGCCGTAAGCCGAATTCTGTATCGTGTAAACACGATGACAACTATCTATCTTGTCGTACAATTACTTGCACGATCATGCGAACTACCAGTTCTATTCAAGCATATGCTTATTGATTAGAACTATTTGCTCTTGCACTCAAGTAAGGATTTAGCCGTTTCACCTCTCACGTTTCCGTGTAAGTTCATCCCGCCTAATGAATTAGACTGGATGCCCATTGTCTTTCGTTAATGGGCGTCACTGCTCGCACCTCGCGCCTCACGGCGGACGGGGGTTACCCGCTACCAATTTCTATGCACCAAAAGCACATAGGAGTGTTCGGACTTTCCTCCCCTATAAGTGAATATAGGGGCAGTTGCCTCACTTACTTAGGGCCACACTATACTGCCAGATTTACAGCGTACTGTCAACCAATTTGGCTAATCCTAGAGCTGTTTTTTTAGTTATACACTAATCCCTTATATTCATGCACATAATGACTGTATAGACTGTATGTCCACCTATTTTTATTAATGAAGTATTTATAGATATGCACTGTTATAGCCTGTGAGACAAAAAGAAATAAGAGGATAATTACCATACGTACTACGCGCACTTTTTCAGAGATTTTATCGTTATGCACTACTAGCCACTAAGCATGATTGTCAAATAGCGAGATAATTACTACGTTCTTTTCAGCCACCAGGAATCAACGAGGGTCACGCTCGTCTAGGGCCTTATCTTGATTCCTGCTTGCTGGGGAGAATAACCACCACTTTGCTATTGCGAAGTACCAGAAAAATCCTCACACTGGTACCTCGGAGTAGCTAACACACTCCATTTGTTCTTTACAATTGCATCCCTACTAATAATCAACTCCATATCTGCGTGGAGGGATACAGAAGGCCAATTATTATTCGCTTATTCTGAATCTCTCGCCGCAGGTATGGAATGGTTCCAGTAAAACCTGTTGGAGAAAACATGCGAAATCTTTTCGCTCTCTTGGTCGGCATTTGCCTGGCCTTCACCCCTGCGTCCGCGATGGCGCAGGATTCCAACAACCCCAACCCCCCGGAGACCAATGTCGAGCTGAGCGGTGACTGCGCCGATGGCGTCGACAACGACAACGACGGCAAGGTCGACAATCTCGACCCCGGCTGCCACGATGGCGACGGGCTGGAGACCGAGAACTACGCGTCTCCGGCCGAACGTCGTGCTGCGGAGAAGGCTCTCAAGCTGGCCCGCAAGGAAGCCACGCAAGAGGGTCCGAGACCGTTTCATTTTGGGCGCGTAAAAAGTCGTTTTCTCTGCTATGATTAGCTTCAAATACATTGTTTAACCTGTTAAGAAGCTAATTATGATAAAAAAAACGAAACAATCCTTATTGTCCAAAGTGCGCTAATCCA
>JAJRVJ010000008.1 GCA_024277435.1 Patescibacteria group bacterium
AGGCCGATCGCCAAGGGTAAAAAGGGTTCTTGGCAAGTATATAGTTTGGTGATATACTTTTCTTTACTTGGAGCTATAGGCTCCTATAAAAAAGATAAACAAAAAACAATATATATATGGAATCTGAAAACAAAATTCACGAATTAAAACAAATCCTTGAAAACGCTTCTGCCCAACTCAATCAGGCAAAGCAAATGTTGGCGGAATTAAGTGGTGATGAACTTGCCCCGTCTGTAAAACTAAAAGCTACGGCGTTGCAGCAGTCAGAAATGGTTGGTAGTGTACAAGTTGTTGAGGGTGTATTTGATGGTCAGAACATGGTTGGGCCAGATGGAAAGATTTATACAATTCCGGCAAATTATGCGTCGAAATCAAAATTAGTTGAAGGCGATATTCTCAAGTTACATATTCAGCCAGATGGATCATTTATCTATAAACAAATCGGACCAGTAGAACGGGCTCGTATTGTTGGAAAATTAGTGCGTGATTCCGAAACAGGAGATTATACCATTGTAGTAGATAAGAAGGCGTATAAGGTAATCATGGCTTCAATCACATACTTTAAAGGTCAGCCAGGAGATGAGGTTGCCATTCTTGTGCCAGAAGATGGTGATAGTACATGGGCTGCAGTTGAAAACGTTATTCATCAACCAGAAAGTGTAGGAACGGTATCACAAATGTTAGAGCAGGGAAGCTTAGAATCCGGAAGTGCCGCAGAGCTAACGGATGGTTCAGAAGCTGAATTACTCCCTGGTGATAGTGCCGAGCTAGGGAATGGTTCATCCGCAGCATTAGAAGATGGCACTCAGGCTCAGTTGGTTGAATAGATTGATTTTTTGTAGAGGCACGCCACTGGCGTGCCTCTACTGTACACAGAATATACATGTACACAGGGTTGCCAATAGCCTGGTTTTTCGTTACACTACTCTCCTATGGCACAGGCTTTATATCGAAAATACAGACCACAAAAATTTGAGGATGTAGTAAGTCAAACTCATGTAGTTACTACGCTTCAAAATGAAATTCAATCAAAACAGTTCGCCCATGCGTATGTTTTTTCTGGTCCACGCGGAATTGGTAAAACTACCATTGCCCGGTTATTTGCAAAAGCCATTAATGCAGAATCGATCAAGAAACATAAGTTAGAGGATTCTACGTTAATTGATATTGTAGAAATTGATGCGGCGAGTCACACCGGCGTAGATAACGTACGTGATAATGTTATTCAAAATGCGTATGCTGCACCAACCCAGCTTGAATACAAAGTATTCATTATTGACGAGGTGCACATGCTATCTACCTCAGCATTTAATGCGCTGCTGAAAATTTTGGAAGAACCACCGAAGCATGTGGTGTTTGTTCTAGCAACAACGGAGGTGCATAAAATTCCAGCTACCGTACTGTCGCGGTGTCAGCGCTTTGATTTTCACGCCATTCGCTTACCCGATATTGTAAAGCGCCTTCAATATATTTGCTCGCAAGAGCAGGTAACGGTATCCACTGCTGTACTCGAGCGCATAGCTAGGAGATCTGCCGGAGCTATTCGTGATGCAGAAAGTTTATTAGGGCAAGTATTATCTATTTCAGAAAATAATATTACGGAAGAGCAGGCCGATGTTGTATTGCCGCGCACCGATATGGGGTTAGTGCTTAATATGTTTGAGCATCTCGTACATAAGCAAGCCGCATTATATCTGCAAGACCTTGAACAAGCTCTGCAGGATGGAATGAATTTACGTGAACTTTATAAAACGCTACTGGAAGTATTTCATCAAGCTATGTTATACAGCGTTGATCAATCGCTCGATCATTTATCTAGCCTCGATATTCATACTGATGTACATGAACAGTTTCTCGATCTGATGAAATCATTAAGCACTCCAGAATGTGTACAGTTGATTGAAGTGTATGTGCGCACGAATAAAGCGGTAAGTACAAATCATATTCCTCAATTAGTACTTGAAGTAGCTGGACTAACCTGGTGTAATGGGGGGATAGCATCGGTGCAAGTTACAGCACCCGCTCAACCTGCACCCGCACAAACTACACCTGTTACCACTGGAGGTGATACTACTGCTGCTCAACCAGTAGCGAAAGTTCAGGAAAACATTGTAATGAAACCAATTGCCAGGCCAATGGATGTAAGGGATGTGCAAGAAGATCCTGCTATGGTTCAATCGCAGGAGAAGCCAGTAACGGGTACGCCTGATGCTAACCTTCATGCAAAGGTACAAGAAGCTTGGCCTAAAATTATTCAGCATACTAAACAGCAAAATCACTCCTTAGCCATGATGCTTTCTGTTATAAATGTTGCGCAAGTATTCGAGCCTAATCGTTTATTACTTGGTGTGCGGTTTGATTTTCATAAAGAACGTTTACTAGAACTGGAAAACTTACGCATGCTTAATGAAGCATTAGAAACTGTGATTGGTACTTCGTTTATTATAGAGTGTGAAGTAGATACTAAATATGAGGTAGATATCAATGTGCTGCATTCTGTGCCGTCTGATAATATTGAAACGATTCCCGAGGCCGAAGCGGATAATGTTTGGGATATGGCTCTTAGTATGTTTGAGGGCGAAGAGGTGCAAGGTAAAACAGAATAGAGTACCATAACTATATGGTAAAGAATTTCGATACAGTGTTCAGGCCAAAAAAAGCCGAGGCAGAATTTGAAGCCTCATTCAAGAATGAGGCTATAGCGAGCGCAGAGCGTTTAGTTGTTCAAGAGGAAGCCCGGTTGCAAAAAGTTATGGATACGGATCCTCGTGATTTAGTTCCAAATCCTGATGCACCACATAGCGGTAGGTTAGAACAATTAGGAAGAGAACGGACATACTAACGCATGCACGTAGTACAATCCTTATATCTGACATTTTCGCACCTGGGCATTCGTGGAGAGAATGGCAGATCATATGATGAGTTTTTAATGGACAAAGCTGCATTAATCACTTCACCAGACGATCATCCTATGCCGGATGTGATTCAAATTTATCATCCAGATAAACAGGCTGTACATGACACATTTCAAGAGGAGCTCGCAAAACGTGATATTGATGAGACCACAGCCCGTTACGCTTCAATACTCTTTGAGGCAGCTTGGAGTATCCGACAACGAGTACATGACTATATGGATGTGATTGATGTGGGTGATGAGAAACAACTCGGAGCCCGTGCAACAGAGGATCTATTTGGATTTATTCCAGAAGGTAGAGTGGCTTGCATCGAGCAACCATATTCCATCTCACTTGAAATGGATTCTTATGATGATTTTGTGCGGGCGGTTAATCATAAGCTATTAAGTAATTCACAATATCCAGATCACGATGAGTCATTGTTCAAGCGGCTCCGGCACGCCAATACTACAACTGGATTCAACAAAAAAATTCGTATAGGTGATACAGAAATTCAAGTAGCAGTATCATTTGGTAGGCAATCTCGCCGATTTGAAGGAGATCTAAATCAAGCCCTCGTTACATTCATACACGAGGGTGTGCACGCTGAACTCACACCAATCGAATATTCCGAAATGACTGGAGATATAGAAAAGTATGCTGAAGTTGCCAAAATACTTGAATGGATGACAGGAAAATATTCACTAGATGACGATCCTGTATTTGCAATCGGCATTCGTCTTCGTCAATTGAAAGCCAGAGATATGCAGGGAATAACGCAGGGTGATATCGAAAGAATGGACGCTATTCAAGACCGCTTAACTGCTGTACGCAAAGTATTACGAAGTCCAGAAGCGCTCGCTAAGCGTAAAGAACTCGCAGAAGTATACGTTGCTCGATTAATTGATGTGGCCTATCGTAGAGCGCGTGGTGAGTTACTAGCACACACATTATCCAATGAAATCGCTTATGCAATTAGCCCAGATGGTTCGTATGAAGGAGCACTTGAAATAGCAGGTGGAAGTTATGATTATCTGAATTCAGAGTTACCAATGAAAATGGTGCGATTGGCCGCCAGTTTACAGTACAGTATTTTGCGTCCCGCGGGGGCTGACACGGCGATAAGTGACGATGTAGTAAAGGCGTTAACCATCGCCGCAGATGCAGAGCGTGAGCGCTACTTTCAGGCGGTTCGAGAAGCTGGGGATGTACTGTATACGTTATTACGAGAAGGAAAAATGAACGTATCAGCCTTAGCTGTACTCGATATTCGTGACTGGCCTGAATATTTTAGAGATAAAAAGAAGCCAGGATAATTAGGTACTTTACAGCGCGCAGAAAATTGATATAGTAATTAGGCTTAAATTGAGCTGAACACCAATGGGGCGTAGCCAAGCGGTAAGGCAATCGGTTCTGGTCCGATCATGCGTAGGTTCGAATCCTACCGCCCCAGCATCAACAAAATTACATCTACAGTAGCTACTCATAAACGTTAATGATATACTGCTATTAACGAGCTTTGATTAATTACTTTAGCAAACAATTTATGCGTTATATTATTGCAGCACTAATAAGTATTGCACTGCTGCCATTGGTAGTTCAGGCAGCAGACAATGACCCAGCCATCACATCTATTGAAATAACCAGTCAGGGTTCAAGTGAACTTGGTGCTACAACCAACTACGAATTTACTTTAACTACTAGCGAGACAATAGCGGCCGACACAACCATTACGTTAATGAATGTGGAAATCGGCACTTCTGGATTACCAGAGGATGGCACAGTACTTGATTTTTCAGGTGCCACATTTACATCTGATGCCTTAAGTTACATAGGCGAAACCTCGAGTCTTGGCACTTCAGCCTATAAATTAGTTCTTTCCGGCGACGCTGCTTCTGATACATATATTATTACAGCAACTGACGTAGTGAATCCTAGTACAGCAGTGTGTCTTGTGCCGGTGGCTAGTACGGGAAATGTTGCTAACGGTGATGCATCAACTGGCGGAACAACAACTATTGCAGTTGGATCAGGTGATTGCTCTGCTGCTGGTGATGGAGATAATTCTGGTAGCGATGACGGTTTTTCAGTTACAGCATTTGGAACCAATATCATTATTGAATGGGAGCCAATTGAAGGTGCGGTAAGTTATAATTTACCAATTGATACAGATAATGATTTTGAAAACGGAGTATTAGATATTACAGTTAATGAAGTTGAAGGAACTTCATATGTGTATACTGGGCTTGATACAAACACTGAGTACATAATTGCCATTAACGGCGTAGGTAGCGATGATGAATTTGTGTTAGTGCCGTATCCTGCAGAAATAGTAACTACTGGCAAAGCTCTCAGTAAGACACGGTCAAGGAAGCCAAGTAAAGTGAAAAATATCAAAAAGAAGCAAGCGCAGGTACGTTGGAGGATGGCGGCGCAAAATGATTATCTCACAAAGCACATTTTTCAAGTGCGTAATGCAAAAAATAACAAAATCGTAAAATCATACAAAAAAGTAGGAAGTGCAAAGTTAAAAAAAGTAGTGAAGGGCTTGAAATCTGGAAAGAAATATAAAGTTCGAAAAAAGGAAGTATATAACTTTGATGGTTCAGTGCAGAAAACCAAGTGGAGTAAATGGAAAAAATTCACTACCAAATAGTACAATAACAATTTCACTAATACAGCCCCTGAATGATAGGGGCTGTATTTATTTTAATTTCGTTACCCCAGAATTTTTTAAGAAGTTTTCCCACGCACTATCACCTTTATCTGGTCTTTCCGATACAGTGTCTGACGCAGGTTTTGAAGAAGCCTCTCGTGGTGGCTTATTTGTAGCATCAGGATCACTAATATCAATACCCATAAAATCAGCCCATTCTTGCGCTTCAGCCTCAGTAGGGGGCTCGGGTTTTTCGGGTTTCAATTCTTTTGGTTCTGGTTGTCGCAACATATGAAGAAAAGTTCTGGAATCTATTACTGTGCGTACACCAACTCTTCGGAGTCTTTGTTGTAATATTCTATCAGATGTAACGGCAGTAATATTAGGAGCATTATTTAGCTCTTTTACAAGCGTTACTATTACATCATCAGCATCGGTAGCTCCTGGAATGTCGGATGGATAGCGTACTTGAAGATTACCATTAATAGTAGATCCAGTTTCTTGCCGATGTCCATCAAATACAAGAATAACACGACCGCCACCTTTTTCATTCCAGCGCGTAACTAGTCCTATGATATATTCCTCGGTACCTCGGGTACCTAAATCAAAACCTAAATCGGATCCAGCAACATTGTTTCCATCAATGATATGCATTACTAAAGTCTTACCATTTTTTTAGTTAATCGTCAATTGTAATATAGGTGAGTGTACCAGCATTATACTAATACATATAGCATGATAAATAATGCTATACTTGTATAGTTACACAATAGACATTTTTTATTAATACATTAAATAATTACATCTACTATGGATACTATTCCAAGCACTACTGGTGGTGCGCCTAAGAGTAATCGCTGGTTACCGGGCACAATATTATTAATAGGCATGTGTATTCTTGCATTCGCAATCTATATAGCTAGTGTATCGAGTGATGGGTTATTTGATGGAGATACCGTAGATGTAGATGATGAATTTACAACATTTGCTAGCGCTGAAGAGTTACGCAGTTATTTAGATAAAGCCTCAAGTGATGAATTTAGTGCAATGATGCCCCCTGCAACTGGGATAACATCAGGGGTAGAGTTTGATGATTTTTCAGTTGAAGATGTTACATTTGGCTCTGACAGAATCAAACCTACAAGTTTTGATGAACCGAAGATGGCGGTAGAAAGATACTCAACAACCAATGTGCAGGTGGCGGCAGTTGATGAGCCAGATATCGTAAAAAATACTGGAGATGCTTTATTGATTTCTTCAGAGGCTTCACTATATGCAGAGTTTGATGATAGTGAAGATTCTCCTGGTAGTTTAGCAGTAAATACTCTACCAGTTGATGATATTGCCATTCAATCAGAATTTGATACAAATGGCTCGATGGTACTTAATGATGATCGCATGGTGATGTTTGAAGCAGATGGTATTCAGGGGTTTAACATTACTAATCCATTAGAGCCAGAGAAAGCATGGAAGTATTGGTATCCAGATGATGCGCGTTATTATACCGCGCGCATGTATGATGATTCGGTATACGTTGTTACCGTTAATAAAATTACGTATAGTGAGCCATGTCCATTCGTGGCATTGCAACGAGAAGGAGAGGGGTCGTCTGTAGAGATAGCTTGTAACGAAATTTATCATCCAACAAAGATCGTTCCGGTTGAAACTATATATACTGTAACGCAAATTGATGCTTCCTCCGGAAATATTAAAGAGAGTTTATCATTCGTTGGTAGTGAGTATTCCACGGTTGTGTATATGTCGGAAGAGAATATGTATCTTGCATATAATTATCCACCAGATATGTTTGAAATGCTGTATGATTTTCTCAGCCAAGAGGCTAGTGAGGTTATGCCGCAGTATTATTTAGATGAGCTTAAGAAGATTAATGAGTACGATATTTCAGAAGAATCCAAAATGGTTGAGTTTGATGTAGTGATGGAAAAGTTAGAAGACGAAAAAGGTGATGAACTTGATAAGTTAGATGATATAATGGACGAACGTTTTACAGCATTTTTTGATGAGCATGGTGGAACCGCTATTATAAAGCTGAGCGTGAGCAATCTTCAGCCAAGGGCAGCCGGAACCGTTCCTGGGTTTGTTCTTAATCAATTTTCACTTGATGAGTATGATGAACATCTAAGGGTTGTTACAACGGTGGGTGATTGGTTTGGATTTGGTTCAGAAGAAACGGTGAATGATTTATATGTACTTGATAAGAAGCTGCGACAAACCGGATCGGTACTAGATATGGGAGCAGGGGAGCAGATTTATTCAGCTCGGTTCGTGGAAGATAAAGGATATATGGTAACGTTTCAGCAAATTGATCCTTTCTTCGTATTCGATTTATCCGATCCTAATAATCCGCAAAAAGTTGGCGAGTTAAAAATACCTGGATTTTCATCATACTTGCATCCACTTACAGATGAGTTGATTATCGGTGTTGGTGAAGAAGGTGGTTCCGCTAAGGTATCATTATTCAATGTGAAGAATCCAAGTGATCCACAAGAAGTTTCAAAATACGAACTGGATGCTTGGGGTTCTGAGGTGAGTTGGGATCATCATGCATTCTTGCATGATGCTGAAAATAAAATCATTTTCTTACCAGCTGGTAGCACAGGGTATATACTCTCTTACGCTGATAACAATCTCACTCTTACAAAAGAGGTGGATATAGTACGCCCACGACGTGCAATGTATGTAAATGAGTATCTTTATATAGTAGGTGAGTATGAGTTAGTGGTGTTTTCGCAAGATACTTGGGAAGAAGTAAGTCGCATACAATTATCTGAAGAACCTGTTAGTCTAAAATATAATTGGGAATTTGAAGATATTGCTTTATAACTGGTATACTATTCAACATGACTAATCACGATGCAATGCACCATGCGCATATTCGAAAGCGCATCCATAAAAACTTAGAAGAATATCCTCATCCCAACAAACACAAGCGAGTATTAGATAGAATTATTGTTTGGGTTTCACCGATAGGGCCAATCATGATGCTTCCGCAATTATATAAAATATTTACCGAGCAAAATACCTCTGGATTTTCATTGGTATCTTGGGTAACGATTACCCTAAATGCAGGGTTATGGTTGTATTATGGAATAGTTCATAAAGAGAAACCTATTATTTATTTGTACATAATGTGGCTAATTATTGATGCGTTAATTGTTGTTGGCATAGTACTTTTTGGATAGGCGCACAGGATTGAGTGTGTTAGTATTATTGTAACGAGCAATTAATTACTTAAATATTATATTTAGGATGAAAAACAGACGTAATTTTCGTACGCGTAAAGAAGGTGGATTTTTTTCTAGTCTTTTTGGCGCCCTTATAGGTATAGCATTTGTGGTGATCGCATCGCCACTAACAGCTTGGTACGCAGAGTCTCAACATAAAGGCGAGGATTTTGCTACCGCTACAGTAGTAGAAGCTGATAGCTCTGTTGAGGGTTATTTGGTTGTGGAAGGCGAGGCAAAGAATAATGATTCATTACTATGTCCGCAACGCTATGAGGATATAGAGAATGATGAAGATGTAAAAGATTGTGTATATACAGAAGAGGTTACAGAAGAATATACCGTTCAAGAACGAGAATCGTGTGGTAAATTATCAAGCGATCAAGTAAAGATAGAGTATCTAGGTGATGAGTGTGATAGTGATGGCACTAATTGTGAGCCATGCTATTTAGTAGAAGAATATGATTGGGAAGAAATCGATTCTGAAACACAGTATGCTGAATTTGCTGTTGGTAATTATACTGTGCAGCTATCGGATACAGTAAATAAAATTGGTACTCGTGAATTTACAGAATATCTAGCAGACTATAGTTACGACGAGTATAATGACGAGTATGATTCCTACTACGAGGATGAATATGATGAATTCTATGAAGATGGGTACGAGTATGAGAGTGATCGCGATGAACGTGGATCACGAACACAGTACGAAATTGGTGATATTCGTTATAATTATGAATATCTACCAACCGACGATGTACAGCTTGTAGCTGGTGACGCGGTAGGTGATCGCATTAGCGGCGCTGCGGATAAAAAGCCGTTTGTTGTATCTAATCTTGGATACACAGGAACCCTGGAAGATCTTGAGTCGCAGGATAAAACAACCAGTTGGTTATTACGTATTGTATCATTAGTATTAATGGTGCTTGGTGCAGTAATGATTGCTGGCCCACTTACTGTATTTACTAATGTATTCCGTTTTATTCCATTCCTAGGCAAGCGTTTGGATAAGGGGTTAGATAGCATGATTAGCTTTGTAGCTGCCTTTATTGGTTTCCTACTATGGTTAGTAATGTATGCTGCGGTATTATTGCTGAAGAATATCTGGTTAGTGTTACTAGTATTCGGAGCAATTGGTATAGTAGTAGTTGTATTAGTGCAACGTGGCCAAAAGAAGAACAAGGATGCAGACGCAGAAGGGCCTCAAACTTCTGAGCAGCAAACACCAGAGACTCCAAAAGAAGAAAAACCTGTAGGGCCTAAACAATAAAGAGGTTCAGCAGTAAAATAAAAACAATGTTGTTCGTAGGGATATGCCATAGCATATCCCTACTTGTATTTCCAGGTCGTAATTTATATCACTGTTGAAATCCACATAATAAGTGGAAGTATGATAATTATTGGTACAGTACTAATAACAATTGCCGTAGAAACAAGCGCTTTATTCATAGGATAAATTTCTGCAAAAGCAAATGTAGTAACAGCCAACGGCATACTTGCTTGAATGTAAGTGATATCTAGCCAGTCACTATTGGGTAGCACTATAAGTACAAGTGTAAATAGAGCGGGTATTAACGCAATCTTTATTATTGCTAGTACACTGGCTAGTTTTAGCGTTTCACGTTTTGGCTTATTAAGGGCTAAAAAAATGCCCAGTGCCACTAATACAGCAGGGGAGGCCGCAGCAGCAGTTAAATTTATGAGCTCTGTTAATGGTTGCCATAAGGCAATGTTATAGACACTTAATAGCAATCCTATAACAGCTGACCATATCAAGGGATTTTTTAAAATACCAATGATAAGTTCTTTTATTTGCAATTCGGCATTTCGAGAATTTTCTAAAATACCTACACCTAGTGTGAATGTTACTAAAATCATTACAGCTACAATAACAGCACCTTCAGCTGCAGCAGCATCTCCAAATACAATATCTAAAGAGGGGATGCCTATGTATGCAGCATTAGCAAAATATACCCCAATCGTAAATGTATTTCTATTCTCCTTACTCATTCCTATGGCCTTACAAGCTAGCCACGTAAGAATAATAAGTGCTACAGAGAATATCAGTTGCACAAGCATAATTCGCCCATGCACACTAAATACAATGTGTGTTGCCATTAAGCTCTTTGCTATTAGAGCAGGAAAGGCGATATAAAAACCAAATAAGTTTAGTACACGCACCCATTCTTTGTCAGCGATCTTGGTTTGACCAATTAGGTAGCCAATGCCTATTAATGCGAACAAGGGTAATAGTAAAAGAAATATTTCTAACATAGCTAAAGTGTGCCATATTTGATATAGTGTGTCTATGAAAGTGGCGTTAGTTACAGGAGCAGCTCAAGGTATCGGACGGGCTATTGCTCTCGATTTAGCTGAACAAGGATACACGATTATTGTGCACTACCATTCGAGTGTGGATGCAGCACAGGAGGTAGTAAGTTCAGTGAAGGAATATTCGGAACGTTCTATGGCGATACCGATTGATTTAGCATCGGCTCCGGATATAATAAAATTATTTCAAACTATCGAGCAACTCTATGGCCGGCTTGATGTGTTAGTAAATACCGTTGGTAATTTTGGATATACACCATTAGCTGATACCTCAATTGAGGAATTTGATGACATCATGAATACAAATGTACGCGCTACGTTCTTAATGATGAAACACGCCTTGCCTTTACTCAAGAAAGTAGAGAAGGGGAGAATTATTAATTTTGGATGTGTGAGTGGCGATCAGGTATTGGCACGGAAATATGCCACTCCATATTATATTGCAAAAAATGGTGTAATTACGCTTACGAAATCATGGGCTTCAGTACTGGCTGAGCATGGCATTGCCGTAAATGCAATTTCTCCAGGTATTGTGGAACGGTCGGTGGTTGATATGAATGTGCCAATGGATCGTCCGGCTGAATATGCTGATTTTACGGCAGCGGTTCGTTATTTAGTAAGCGCGGAAGCTGATTATGTTTCTGGTGCAAATTTAGAAATTGGCGGTGCCTGGGTGCCGTATCGTTAATGATTATGAGTAAAGATACTATACTATATTGTAATCCAAGCCAGGATAGTAGGGGATTAGAGCTCTGGTTTGGTGCGTCGGATGGGTTTAACATTCGCTCCGCTGCACACGCTGATGTACAATCAGAACAGATGTTAGGGTATATTCGTGATATTCTTGAAGGTGATATTCCAGCTCATATTATTGTTGTGAACAAGGCTGAGTCATTTACAGCTATCCGAATTCTTATTACAATTTGTAATACCATGGCATATACATGGAATTGTGCATTACATACCATTGCCGAGCCAATTGTTGATATGAAAGAAGTGGGGGAATCCCTACAAGAAACAGCGCAGTATATCACGCCTCATTATTCAAAAGCCCCAAACATTTCATGAGTCCAGACGATAAAATTCAACGCATTAATACCTTACGGTATATTGTGGCAAGCCGCTGGTTTTTACATGCCGGTATTGTTGTATTGGGTTTAATTCAAAAGGTAATAGGTGTTGCTGAATTTGATCCGATTATCTTCGTATTGCTAGCAATAACCTATAGCTATAATGCTGGGTACTATTTGTATCTACGGCGTGATCCGGCGCGTATCTCGGAGCGAGGATTATACATTATCAGTGTTCTACAGGTATTAGTAGATCAGTTAGTATATACAGTTATATTATATGCCAGTGGTGGGGTAGAAAGCTTGTCGTTCTTATTCTATTTCCTTAGTATCTTTATCGCCATCATCATTTTTCGGGAGATGGAAATTATTGCCCTTACATTATTTACAGTTGCGCTATATGCGGGTGTTATTTTTCTTGAGTTTAAAAATATCATCCCACATTTCTCTCGATATAATTTTGATCCTGGATTTCATCAAAATATTGGAGTTACTGTGCATAATGGTGCTACGGTAATTTTAATACTAATATTTACAGCATTTTTTGCAGCGTTTATTAGTAACATCATTCGTTCGCGTGAAGGAGCAATTATTTCCGAGCGTGATAAAGTAACTACCATTGTTGATAATTTGGTGGATGGTGTAATTATGATTGATACGTCAGGGTTCGTTCGCCTCATTAATCCGTACGCACAACATTTATTGCAATTAGATCGCGCCGAGCATATTCATAGTCGTTTACGCATTGAGGATTTTGCTCCGCCACTACATTCGTTAGTGAAGTTTATTAACAACGCTGTTCAGGAGCAAACGTATAAAAGCCAGGAAGTGCGTATTGAAGAAGAAGATGATCATATTATTTTGCAGATAACAGCATTACTTCTTACAAGTAAGGGTGGGCATCGCATAGGGCATTTGATTATTATGCGTAACATTACTCGTGAAAAAGATCTCGATCAAATGAAATCGGATTTTATTTCCGTGGCAGCCCATCAACTACGTACGCCATTAGCTACCTTAAAATGGTTATTTAAAATGCTACTCGATGGTGATGGTGGCCAGTTAAATGAAAAACAAACCGATTTATTAGGTAAAGGTTTTGAACGTAATAATGAGGTTATTGAAATTGTAAATAATTTACTCGATGTTTCCGAAATTGAAGATGGTAGATTTCCGTACAAATTTCTTAATTGCTCATTAGGGGATATTGTTAATCAAGTTGCCCATGATACCCAGGTAAATGCGGAGCGCAAAAATATTAGGATGGAGATTGCTATTGATAATACCATTGCACAATTAAAATTAGATCGACAAAAGTTTAAGATGGCAGTACAAAACTTAGTTGATAATGCTATAAAATATTCACACCGTGACAGTACAGTAAAAGTATCCTTGGATAAGGAGAATGATAGGGTAGTGTTGCGCGTTAAGGATAACGGGATTGGCATGTCGGATGAAAGTAAGGATAAAATCTTCACAAAATTCTTTCGCGGAAAGGAAGCTTCCATTCAGGATCCAACCGGCTCAGGGCTTGGCTTATATATTGTTCGAAATATTGTTGAAAAACATGGCGGAAAGATTACGTATAGTTCGGAATTAAATAAAGGAACTACATTCATTATTCGGTTACCGGTTTAGTAGCGTATAACAGTACATAAAATAAATAAGGTAGGGGTCCGTATAGTATACGACCTTTTTTATTTGGACTTGTTTGCATTACTTGACTAATCCCCACACATTAAGTGTAGGGTTAAAAGGGTTTACGCGTTTAGTAAAGTGGTGTATAATGGGTTAAAGGGGTGGAGAAGTGGATAAATGTGGGGATAACCAACCCATTTAGTGGATAACTTAACAAAACAGCAATGTTTATTGGAGAATATAGTCATACAATTGATGAAAAGGGGAGATTGGCCATTCCAGCTAAGTTTCGTGAAGAATTGGGTCGTGGAGCTATTGTTACACGTGGTTTAGATAATTGTTTATTTGTATACACATTCGAAGAGTGGCAGAAACTAGCAGAAAAACTAGGAAATATGCCTATTTCAAAAGCTAATACTCGGGCATTTGCTCGTTTGATGTTAGCTGGAGCCATGGATGTAGAGCTTGATAAGCAGGGTCGCATTGTTCTTCCAGAGTATTTACGTAAGTTCGCAACACTTAAAAAGAAAGTAGTTGTTGCTGGCTTACTGAATCGCCTGGAGGTATGGGACGAATCAGCATGGAACAAGTATAAAGCTGCTACCGAAAAGGACAGTAGTGATATAGCAGAGACACTTGATGAGTTAGGAGTTTGAGCTTGATATGCTGAAACGTTGGACTCAAGAGGGATGAGCCCAACGTTTCGGACTATAAAGTCCAATAACGTTCTTAGACATTATGATTGTCAAACCATCATCAACTCGTCAGACAACCTCCACGCCTGATGAGGGTGGCGATGGTCAAGCATTCGAACACGTATCCGTATTACTCGCTGAAGCTGTTGATGCTCTACAGCTGCAGCCTGGTGATACAGTGATCGATGTAACCATCGGCGGCGGAGGACACAGTAGCGTCATCTTGCAGAGTATTGGTTCAGAGGGTCATTTAATTGGATTTGATCAGGATGCGATGGCAATCGATCATGTCAAAGAAACTCTGGGTACCCAATATCCAGAACAGCTAACATTAATTCATGACAATTTCAGTAATGTTCGTAAATATGAAGCACAATTTGGAACACGTCCATCAGTTAGCGCAGTTCTACTGGACTTGGGGGTATCATACGCTCAGATCCGATCTACAGGGCGTGGCTTCTCGTTTACGAGACCGGACGATCCTCTAGATATGCGGATGGACCAACGGGGGTCCACAACAGTTGAGCACATTGTAAATTCAGCTTCACACGAAGATCTCACAATAATCCTGAAGGAGTATGGTGAAGAACCATATTCACGAAGAATTGCGCAGGCAATAGTTTCTCGACGCGAGGAACAACCACTAAGCACAGTAGGGGATCTACTGGAATGCGTAGCTCGCGGTTACCGGGGAAAGAAAAAGCCAAAGCGTCACATGGCAACAAAAACATTTCAAGCCCTTCGTATCGCAGTAAATCAGGAATTAGAGAGATTGCCTTCAATGCTACACGATGCAGTATCAATATTATCTTCTGGCGGGAGACTAGCTGTAATAACATTTCACTCGCTAGAAGATAGGATTGTTAAACACACATTCCGAACAGCCGCACGTGACTGTATATGTGAACCTGAGATTCCAATATGCGTATGCACACATAAAGCCAGTGTGAAGCGAATAACAAAAAAACCAATATTACCAACCGAAGAAGAATTAACTCGCAATCCTAAATCTCGCAGCGCGAAATTACGCATTATCGAAAAACTATGACCAAACGAGCACGAATAACACACAAACGATTATCCTATCAAAAACGGGCAGCTGCACCAAAAGTGCGTACATGGCTAACTGTAGTGAAGGAAACTTCGTTGTTAAATTCCATGCTTATTGGAATACTAGTTATAAGTGGATTTACCTATTTAGGTATTGTGAATTCTACAGCTGCAGATACAGTGCGATTACATCAGCTTTCAACGGCAATTGATGTACAGCAGGAGATACATCGTGATTTACAGCTAGATATTACCGAAGTATTATCCTTGCGGCATGTAAATGAAATGAGTGATCGCTATGAGTTGGTGGTTGCAACCGATGTAGAGTATGCAACACAAGGTGATTCTTCATTTGCATTGAATCAATAAAAATTTGTATGGTCAGCTGGAAACAGCGTAATTCATCTCGCAAACGAAGCAAGCGACGATCATCTAATCGTCGCTTTGCCAATTTGCAGCGGATTGATATTTTGCGAATCTCATTTATTGGAGTTGGCGTTATTATTGGTATCCGTTTATTTAACGTACAAGTATTACAGCATGGTGATTATGAAAAGCTCGCATCGGCTAGTCATCAGTTATATGAAGAATTAGTACCAGAGCGTGGTGAAATTTATGTACAAGATAAATACAGCGATGATGGATTGTATGTTATTGCAACGAATAAAACATTAGCCGAGGTACATGCGGAGCCAATCCATATATCAGATCCCGAAGACACAGCAGAAAAATTAGCACCGTTGTTGAATATTCCGAAGGATGATTTATTCGAGCGCTTAAATAAACCAGAAGATCCAGATGAAATATTAAAACGTCGTGTACCCGAAGAAGTTGTAGAAGCAATCGAAAGGTTGGAATTGCCAGGAATTAAATTCCGGCAAGAAGATTGGCGTTATTATTCAGAGGCAGAAACTACAGCGCATATTACGGGTTATTATGGTTATTCTGAAGATGATCGCAAGGGACAGTATGGTATAGAGGGATACTTTGAAGAGGATTTACGCGGTGAGGCAGGATTCTTACGTGGAGAGAAAGATGCCTTCGGAAGATTTCTTACGATTGGTGATAGCTTAATTGATGAAGCTATTGATGGGAATGATTATATACTCACAGTAGATAAAAATGTGCAATTCCAAGCATGTAATAGCTTGGAAGCAGCAGTTACAAAGTATGGAGCAAAAGGCGGAACAGTTATTATTATGCACCCGGATACCGGAGCAATTCTAGCATTATGTAATGCACCGAGTTATGATCCTAATCGTTACAATGAAGTAGAGGAGATTGAGGTGTTTAAGAATTCGGCAATTAGCGATGTTTACGAACCTGGGTCGGTAATGAAAACTATGACGATGGCCGCTGGTATAGACCTTGGTGTAATAAGTGCTGATTCTACATACGTTGATGAGGGAGTAGTAAATATTGCGGGATATCCAATTCGTAATTCCGATGGCAAAGCACACGGCTTACAAGATATGACGTTTGTATTATCGGAATCTCTGAATACCGGTACAATTCATATTGTACAACAAACTGGTAATGAATCTTTTCTCTACTATCTGAAGGCATTTGGATTTGGATCTGCTACAAATATCGAATTATCCGGTGAACAGATTGGTGATTTATCCGGAGTGGAGCAATTACGTGATATTTATTCAGCGACCGCATCATACGGGCAAGGGTTAACAGTAACGCCATTACAACTTACGGCAGCCTATGCAGCCATTGCTAACGATGGAACATTGATGAAGCCATATATTATTGATAAAGAAATTCTGCCCAATGGGGAAGTGCTTGCTACCGAGCCAGAGGTAGTAACACAAGTGATTCGTCCCGATACAGCAAAAGTAGTAGGTGCTATGCTAGTGAATGTTATTGATTCTGGTCATGCTAAAAAAGCTGCTCTCCCAGGATATTTTATGGCCGGGAAAACTGGTACAGCGCAGCTGGTAAATGAAAACGGAGTGTATGATGCTAGTCGTCATAATGATACATTTATTGGATACGGCCCAATTACTGATCCGCAATTTGTGATGCTTACACATCTTAAAGAACCTGCTAATGTACCATGGTCTGCCGACTCCGCTGCGCCACTATGGGGAGAAATTGCGCAATATTTAGTAAATTATTATCAAATTAAACCAGATCGCGAATAAAGTGTAACAGTATTGAGACAGTATATACGTATGAAACAAACCTTAGAAAAAATTCTCTACACCCTAGCGCGCATGATATTGAAGCGCCAGAAACCGGATGTTATTGGTATTACGGGAAGCGTTGGTAAAACTTCTGCAAAGGAAGCGATTTATGCTGTGTTAGATACTAAATATTCTGTACGGAGAAATATTCGTAACTATAATAATGAAATTGGTGTACCGTTAACAATTATTGGCAGTGATACAGGTGGCCGCAATCCATTTAAATGGGCTTGGATTCTTACGAAAGGATTGCTATATGGAGCGATACCGCTGCCGTATCCTAAAATATTGGTTTTAGAAATGGGTGCCGATCATCCAGGAGATATTAAATATCTCACAACGTTGGCTCCAGCAAATGTAGGTGCGGTAACAGCAATAGGGGATCAACCATCACATCTAGAGTTTTTTAAAGATGTTGCTCAGCTAGCAAAGGAAAAGCACATTATGTTTACGCATATGTCTGTAGACGATACGGCTATTGTAAATCTTGATGAACCCTACTCACGAGATATCATGGAAAAAATAAAAGCTAAGCCATTTACAATTTCACTTAAGCGAGAAGCAGATTTGCAAGCCGTTGAAATTCAGTACTCACGCAATCCACAAGATATGGCGAAATCCCCACAAATTAATGGGCTGAGTTTTAAATTTCATTACCAGGGAAGTGTTGTACCGTGTTTTATTCCAAATGTATTAGGGTTGCCACAGGTATACGCATCATTGTTTGCGGCGGCGGCGGGTATTACCTATAACATGAATTTAGTGGAAATTATTGAGGCGCTTCAACAGTATCGTCCACCACAAGGTCGCATGAATCTTATTGCTGGTCAGCATCAATCGTTAATTATTGATGATTCATATAATTCGTCACCGGCCGCTGTGCGTGAAGCGCTTAATGTATTTTCTAAAATTGAATCTATTGGTAAGCGGATTGTCTGCTTAGGGGATATGGAAGAGCTTGGTAAACAATCGAAGCGGGCACATACATTGGTAGGTAAAAAAGTAGCTGAGTTATCCATCGAATATTTACTGGCCATTGGCGAAAAAGCTCAGGGCATTGCGGATGCGGCAATTGCCAACGGTATGGATAGGGAGCGTGTAAATAGTTTTAAAACAGTAGAGGAGGCCATTACAAAAGTTCGGCATCTTGTGGAAGCCGATAGCGTAGTACTCGTAAAGGGATCACAAAGTACGCGCATGGAGAAATTGGTTGAAGCCATCATGGATGATCCAGATCAGGCTGAGGAATTATTAGTACGACAATATGGGCACTGGAAAACGGTATAATTTACCAGCCTTACGGAAGGCAGCAGATAGTACCTACGCGGCATTTCGTGATATTAAACGCTACATATCACCTGGTATGAACGAACGACAGTTGGCCTGGCGCATGGGGCGTTTATTAGAGGAGCATGGCTCACAAAAGCGCGCATTTCCCGTAATTGTGGCATTTGGTGAAAGCGCTGCAACACCGCATCATGTTCCAACCAGTCGCCGATTGCAGGTTGGTGATATGATTAAAATTGATGCGGGAGCAGTGTATAACGATATGCGTGGGGATGTAACGCGCACCTATCATTTAGGCAAACCAAGTAGTACATTCGCGAATCGCTATCAAGCGGTGCTTGATGCGCAACGCAAAGCGTTTCCAAAGTTTACAGCTGGCAGGCTTGGTAAAGAGATAGATGCAGTAGCTCGAAAGTATTTAGAATCGAAACGCATGAATACACTGTTTATTCATAGTCTTGGGCATGGCGTTGGTAGAGCCATTCATCAACCACCATTTATTACGCCAAGTAAGAGCGGGATGCGCCCATTGCAGGTTGGGGAAGTGGTAACCAATGAACCTGGTGTGTATGAAGAGGGTTGGGGAGGTATTCGCATTGAAGATATGATTGAAATTACCAAAGCTGGCCCACAGTGGATGGGTGAAGCGCCAAAAACATTACGCGACATCACATTACCCTTGTCATAATAAAGTACATGTTGTAGGATAGCAGCATATGAAATCCGCTAAAGCAAACAAGCGCGTCCGAGTGCTATATGCTGGCGGCCTAGAAATTTCAGATGGTTTTTCACCAGCTGTAGCACAACAAACCTTAACTGAATACTTAGAGTTACAATTAGTAGCTGAGGTTTCTGTTACCATTATCGATAACGTAACTGGCACAACTACACGCCCAGGGTTGGCAGTGGATATTGGTAAAGATATTGTAGAACATTATGGTGACTACGATGGTTTTGTAATTGTGCATCCGTTAGAAAATGTATTGCCGGTAGCGAATTTATTACGTTTCATGTTGCGTAATATTTCAAAACCAATTGTATTTACGGGAAATATCATGAATGATAAATTTCAGGATATTCCACCTGAATTGGCTATTGGTATTCAAAACTATAAACAAATCAATTTACGCACCAGCTTAGTTTCTGCTGTACAATTAGCTGCGGTTGATTGTGTTGGTGTTATGATGGCATACGATTCGCGGGTTGTGCGTGCAGTGCGCGCAGTAGAGGCACCCATTATTGATGGTCAGTTATTTTATAGCTTTCGAGAAATAGAAGTTGCCCGCATTCAATTTGGAATTCAAATGTATCAGGTCGTACCAAAAGGTACTGGTGAGCCTATCGTGCTATCACCCGAGTATTCAAATCGTATTTATACAGCCACTTTAGAGCATAATCATACATTTCCAGACGATATCAATGAAGCCTATGATGTAGTTGTATTAAAGAATGTCACCGGCGAGCCTGATTCTCAGGTATTGCAAGGCATTGTGTTACCGATAATTGCGCATAGTCGTTTACCATGGCTTACTGAACAACCAAACCTGATTTGTATACCTAACATCACTTTTGATGCGTTAGTTGCAAAATTGATGAAGATTTACGCAGAGCCGCAGCCAGACATTTCCATTTTAGAACGTACCTTACACACGAATATGGTTAATGAATTAGGGTAATATGGTATTTTTTACGAGTGAACAAACTGGTTTCGATATCCCAAGCTTGATGCGTGAGTATGGTGCTACGGTGTGGACAAGTATTGAAGACGTTCCCAGTTATGCGCTTGATGGCATTAGTGTGGATGTGTTAGATAGAGTTGATGGAATTGTACTAGATATTGCAAATCATAGCCCTAATTTTCATTACCTATTAGCGCAATCAATTGTGCTGCAAAAACCAACGTTATGTTTGTATCCAGAATCTAGTCCACCGCGTGATATTCTTAAACATTTATATAGAAAGAATATTCCTAAAACTATTCATAAAGTACCGTACACTGAAAGTTCAATTCGTGATATTATTCGCCAGTTTGTTACTAGCGTGCAACCTGCGCAGCGCCGTACAAAAGAAACGCCAAATATTAAGTTCACATTACGGCTTACTGAGAGCTTAGATGAATATCTCGCTTGGCTGTCCGATAATTATAATATTAATAAAGCAGAATATATTCGCAAGCTTATTGAACAGCAACGCGATAACGATTCAAATTATAGAAACGCTTGACAGTACCCGTGAATGTGCTAATATTCTTGTAGAAAACAACACGGCGTCCAACAGCATTTGTTTGCTTGGCCGTCGTTTTTTGTTTTCATGCAACGTATTTATGGTTTTGTATATAAAAGTCACGTAAGTTTCTTACGTAATAAAACAATACTGAAAATACGCTGCAGCCTAATGTGAATTTCCCTTGCGGGCGACGCGCTAGGTCTACAATGTGTATCGGAAATACTGCGTATAACTGTGAACGGGGCGCTCAATCCTAATTCACTAAGTAATATCTTTTACCATCACTCAGTATTTCTGATGCACTACATACTATTGGATCCAATAGGAACTAAATAATTCCTATTAAGAACATTAACAATTATGGATTTAAACCGAATAACATTAATCGGTAACGTATCTAAAGACCCAGAACAAACAGAGTTACCAAGCGGCGCTACTGTTACGCGCTTGCATGTTGCTACGAATCATTCGTGGAAAGATTCTAAAACTGGTGAGAAGAAAGAAAAAGTGAACTTCCATACAGTGATTGCTTGGAACGGATTAGGTAATACTATGAATACTTATCTTAAAAAAGGGGATCGCATGTATGTTGAGGGTCGTCTGGATAATCGCACGGTTGAAAAAGATGATGGTACAGTAAAATACTACACCGATATTGTGGCTAAGCGTATGATTATGCTTGGCGGCAAGAAAAAAGTTGAAGAATCAACTGAACAGGTGCAAGAAGAGAATGTACCCGAAGAAGTATCAGACGGAAAAGCACCGTTTTAAGTGTAAAAGCACTAAGTACTACAATAAACCCCGCTACTATGGCGGGGTTTATTGTTTGCACAATATTCGTTTGCGCCGTCGCGAGCGTTTTTTGGGTGCCATCTTAATCAATGAAATCAAGGCCAAATGAGTTATCCACTTTGCGCCGTCGCGTGTTTCTATTGTATTTTTCTATAGGCATTTCATACTAGTAATAGACTTTCGCACGTTGCATCATTCCAGAGTTCAGCAGAGTCGACCATGGTCGCGTCGGACGCCCGGCCATGATTAGCTCTCTATAGCTCTGGAACAGCCAACACCGTCCGCTGTGTATCGAATG
>JAJRVJ010000009.1 GCA_024277435.1 Patescibacteria group bacterium
TGTGGATTAGCGCACTTTGGACAATAAGGATTGTTTCGTTTTTTTTATCATAATTAGCTTCTTAACAGGTTAAACAATGTATTTGAAGCTAATCATAGCAGAGAAAACGACTTTTTACGCGCCCAAAATGAAACGGTCTCTTCATTCAACTACGATAAAGTACACTTTGTTTCATTAAATTCTGAAATTGATTATAGCGCCGGCAGTGCTCAACTTACTTGGCTTGAGCAAGATTTAGCAAATGCGAACAAACGCTGGAAAATTGTATTCTTCCACAAACCACCATACAGCTCTGGATACTATGGAGACTTCACCGCTATGCATGATACCCTCGTGCCGCTATTTGAAGAACATAACGTAGACTTAGTATTAAATGGTCATGAACATTCCTATGAACGCACAAAGGAAATTAATGGCGTAACCTATATTGTAACTGGTGGTGGAGGAAATAGTATGCGTGCGCAAGCCAACGATACTACCAATACGGCTGCATTTGAAACCGTTCATCACTTTGTGGGAATAGTTATCCGCAAGAATAGTATGAAAATTAAAGCCATCGACCAAAACGGTTTTGTGTTTGATGAAATAATGCTTAAACCGTAAAACCCCGGCCTAAACCGGGGTTGTTTGTTGTGAAATAATCTGTGTGATTATTTACCGCTTTTTTCTTCGTACTCAGCTACGTTTACCCAGGTCTTTAAGCCTGTATCTGGTGTAACCGACATGGTATCAATACCAAGATCTACTAAGAACTCAGCGATTTCTGGAAAGTCCGATGGAGCTTGTCCACAAATACCAATTTTCTTACCAGCCGCATGTACAGTTTCAATGGCTTGCTTTAATAGCGCTTTTACAGCTGGATTACGCTCATCATAAATGTGCGCTACTAATCCAGAATCACGATCTAAACCAAGTGTTAGTTGCGTAAGGTCATTTGAGCCAATTGAAAAGCCATCAAAAATCTTGATAAACTCTTCAGCCAAAATTACATTCGATGGCACCTCGCACATCATGTAAATTTCTAGTCCATTTTCACCTTGCTTTAAGCCATTTTCTGCAAGAATATCAATTACTTTCTGACCCTCTTCTGGTGTACGCACAAATGGAATCATTAATTTCATATTCGTAAGTCCCATTCCATTACGCACCCGTTTCATGGCTTCAATTTCTAGAAGATACGCTTCTTTGTATTCTTCAGAATAATAGCGAGCTGCGCCACGCCAACCAATCATTGGATTTTCTTCATCTGGTTCAAACTGCTTACCACCAATTAATCCAGCATATTCATTCGATTTAAAATCCGACATGCGTACAATTACTTGATGAGGAGCATACGCAGCCGCTAACCGACCTACTCCTAATGCTAATTGATCTACAAAGTAATCAGCTTTATTTTCATAACCAAATGTAATTTCTTCAATCTCTTTCTTCACCTTTTCATCTTCAAGTTCATCGAACCGTAACAATGCAAGTGGATGCACTTTGATAGCATTCAAGATAATCATCTCTAAGCGCGCTAACCCAATTCCACGATTTGGAATCATAGAGAAATCAAACGCACGTGATGGATCACCCACAATTTGCATAATATCTGTTTTCGGCTCCTTCAACTCTCCTAAATCTGTCTTCTTCACTTCAAATGGAACATCACCTTCATATACAAATCCCTTTTCACCTTCAGCACACGATACTGTTACTTCTTGATCGGTTTTAAGTAACGAAGTAGCATTCTTCGTACCTACTACCGCTGGAATACCGAGTTCACGCGATACAATCGCTGCATGCGATGTGCGTCCGCCAGAATTTGTAACGATAGCTGAAGCAATTTTCATAATTGGCTCCCAATCTGGATCGGTAATTTCTGTAACCAATACTTCACCTTCTTTAAAATCGTGAATAGAGCTTACGTCTTTAAGAACGCGTACTTTACCTTGGCCAACTTTTGAACCAACCGATACACCTTCAGTAATTACTTTACCCTCACCCTTCATGAGATACTCTTCAAGAACATTTACATCACCTTGTGAATGCACAGTTTCTGGACGAGCCTGTACAATATATAATTTTCCATTAATACCATCCTTAGCCCACTCAATGTCCATTGGCTTCTCATAATGCTCTTCGATTAAGCATGCCCAATATGCTAACTTCAGTACTTCATCATCAGTGAGCACATACTGTTTACTATCTTCTTCTGGAACAGGAACCTCACGTACAGGATCGTTACCTTCCATGCTATAAATCATTTTGATCTCTTTATGACCCTTGGATTTAGCAACGATAGGACGATACTTAAACTCAGGCTCACCACCTTTCATAGTTACACCTTCTCTTAAGGTTGGCTTATATACATAATACTCATCTGGCTCCACTTTACCTTGCACAACCATTTCACCTAATCCATATGATGCATTAATAAGCACTGCGTTTTCAAATCCAGATTCAGTATCAATAGAAAACATCACACCAGAACCCGATTTGTCAGACCGTACCATTTTTTGCACACCAACAGACAACGCTACATTAAAATGGTCGTAGCCTTTATCTTGACGATAGGAAATTGCCCGATTCGTAAATAATGAAGCCATGCACCGTTTGGTAGCATCAATTACTTCATAGTCACCCCGAACATTTAAAAATGTTTCTTGCTGCCCTGCAAATGAAGCATCGGGCATATCTTCTGCAGTTGCCGAGCTACGTACCGCTACATCCATATCATCACCATCTTGACCCTCTAGTTTATTTAATTCTATATAAGCTTCTTCAATCGCCTTCTTCAATGCCTCCGGTAACTCAGCTTGCAAAATAGCTTCACGCACTTTATGGCCATGCTCCTGTAAATTATGTAAATCTGAAGTATCTAGTGTCGCCAAAATATCAACAATTTCCTTACGAACACCTGTTTCATCTAAGAACATATTGTACGCATGTGCGGTAATTGCAAATCCGTTAGGAACTACAATACCTTTTGCTGCCATGTTTTGATACATTTCACCAAGAGATGCATTTTTACCACCAGCATATTGAACATCGTCCATACCTAGCTCTTTAAACCAGAGAATGAGTGCGTCTTTTTTATCTGCCATAATGAATAATTGAGGGATTAATTAATGAATATAACACGGCGTATTATATAGTATGATGATATCATTGTCTAGATTAAGTGTAAGCCAAAATACCTATATTAATACTAGTTCTTTTTTTTGAATATATCGCTTCTTGGATTGTTTAAATTTCATTGTATTACTGTGCGCACCGGTAACAGTAATCTTTACTCGTTTAACGCTACTTGTTAAAAACCCTTAACATCAAACCGCACTGTCTTAAACTCTTTATTGCGTGAAAAAGATTGTGGCACAATTGTTACTTTATTATACGTGGCTGTATCAATGACTTCTGTTGAAGAAGCATCTATACCAGCTCTACTATTTAAATTTATGATGTTCTTTTTAAGAATTGCGCCTTTCTTATTTACTCCTTCAATTTTGATGCGATTAAAATCTTGTTCATCACTAGGAATCTTTATGCGAACCCGCAACTGCCTACCTACTCTTCGTAAACGCATCTTGACTGTATTATTTTGCGTATATTCTAAAAACAATAATGAATTTACGTGCGGATCAAAACCAATAGCGTTACAGTTAGCCTCCAACGAACAGGTTGTGCCTACGTGCACATCACCAGCATATCGCTACTCTATATATATGCATCTACAGCCGCAACATATTGTTGATACGTGCGCTCACGCACATTCGCTTCTCTACCCCCCCCTGTATACTCTGAATAAGAATCCATAAATCACAAATGTGTTAAATACCTAATTTAGCCACCAACTCATGAGCTGATCTTTTTCTGTGCTAGAAATTGTATGCCCACCTGAGTACACATTATATGTTACATCAAAACCAAGACCTTGAAGTGTAGATTCATACAGTGAAAGTTCGTCAGGTATGCGTAATGTGTCATCTTCGCCTGTTGAAAGCCAGGCCCTTGGTTTTTCATCACCAAATCCTCCAGAAAATATTCCGCCATGCAATACAGCGAAGTGCGTAAACCGATCATCGTTAGTTGCAAGATACGCCGTGTAGCTACCTCCGGCTGAAAAGCCCGCTGTAAGCATATGGTTAGCATCTTCATATACATTACTCTTTGCTAGCACTTCTTCAAGAGTGTTGAGCGTATGTGTATAATCTTCTGTAATTTCACCTTCTATGGTGCCCACCTCCCAAATATATTCCCCACTTGGAGACATGCGTGAATCTGGCGCTACAATAATGAAGCCGTATTCTTCTGCATACTCATCAAAAAAATTCAGTATCTCATTACCATCTCCACCCGTACCATGAAAAGCCACCATTACCGGTAAGCATTGAGTATTGTATCCGGTTGGTAAATAATACTTACCATCTCGGCCAGCAGAATTTTTCGTACTGATATCTCCACGAACAGCTGCTAATGGACTTGCGCTAGTATCTGCTTCACAGGTAAATGACTCTTCCTCTGGTTCTTCTGGAACTACCTCACAGCTAGTATGTACGTATTTTTTCTTGGCCCATTTCGAGGCTTTCTTTTTCTTGGTCTTAACTACTCGTACGCGAATACGATATGTTTTATCTTCTACAAAAGTACTATCACTAAATTTCTTCTTCTTGTTCTTGGTCTTTTTATTCTTAATAACATTACTACTACCTTTAATCACTTTCACACGATACTTCTTTGCGCCGCTGCGGCGCTTCCACTTAATCTCCACTTTTTCACCAGAGCATTCTACCGTAAGATTTTGTGGCTTCTTAAAGCTTTTCTTGGCTACCACACTTGATGGCGCTAACATAAATATTGATACCAATAGAATAGCGCTAATGTACCGCATATTACACTGTGTGTAATTTAACCATGTTCGCTCCATGCGATTTACCTACCGGCTGACCAGTAACTATTACAATATTATCTTTGGCTTTTACCAACTTAGTTTTTTTCATAAGAGCAGCCGACTTACGAATCAACTCATCAAGCGTTTTACACTTCGGTAATACATATGCCTGCGCACCCCATGTTAGAGCCATTTTATTTTGTGTGAGAGAATCATTTGTGAGTACAGCAATAATTATTTCCGGACGATGCCGCGCTACCATACGTGCTGTATGACCAGTAATCGAATTTACCACAATAGCTTTCACACCTTCTTGCTGAGCTAAATCATATGCCACAATAGAAATAGAGTCTTCAATGGATGCATGTTTAATCTGCAAATAATGCCCTGGCAGATCATCAAATTGAGAAGCTTCAGTTTTCTTAATAATATCAGTCATCATTTTTACCGATTCCACTGGATATTTTCCAGAGGCGCTTTCACCGGAAAGCATTACTGCATCGGTATGATCTATTACTGCATTGGCTACGTCGGAAACTTCGGCACGAGTTGGCCGAGGATTAATCATCATCGATTCCAACATTTGTGTTGCCACAATTACTGGCTTGCCAACTAACATACATTTTTCAATCATGGTTTTTTGCGCCAATGGCACGTCCGATGCTTTAATTTCAATACCCAAATCACCACGCGCTACCATAATCCCATCGGCCGCTTCAAGAATGCCATCAAAATTCTTTAACGCCTCCTTACGCTCGATCTTAGCAATAATATGTACGTCTTTATTTCCAAGTAATTTACGTAATGCCTGGACATTATTAGCATCCTTCACAAAGGATAGTGCTACAAAATCAATACCGTTGCGCAAACCAAATTTTAGATCCTCTTTATCTTTTTTTGTAATTACCGTAGCATCGATAGTTGTGCCTGGTAAATTAATGCCTTTGTGTGAAAAAATAATACCCGCCTTTTGGACTACTCCATAAATATGCTGATCTTTTACACTCGTTACCTTAATATCAATCAAGCCATCATTAATTAAAATATGGCTACCCTTTTTTACATTCTTATATAGTGGCTTGTATCCAACAGGGATAATCTTCTCTTTACCCATAACCACCATTTTGTAATCTACCAAATCCTCGTGCGCTAATACCACCTTCTCTCCCCGCGTAAGTTCAACGCCATCTTTTTGCACCTCTCCAACACGAATGCGTGGCCCCTGCAAATCTTGCATGATGGCAACGGTGTGGCCAAGCTCTTTAGCGGTACTACGAATGGTTTTTATAATTTCTTTGTGTTGAGTATATGTGCCATGAGAAAAATTTAAACGGGCCACATTCATACCCGCTTGCATCATTTTCTTTAAGGTTATTTTTGTATTGGATGCTGGTCCAATTGTGCAGACAATTTTCGTTTTTTTCATAGATTTATTGTAACATATCTCGACCCCTCTCCCAATTCTTTCACTAACCGTTCAAGATCCCCTTCCCTCATTTTTAGGAGAGAAGGGGATACAAAAAACCCCTCCTGAAAGGAGGGGTTGGGGAGGGTCGATAAAAGCTTAATTCGAGCTCTTATTGGCACGCTCTACATATTCGCCAGTTTCTGTATTTACGATAATTTGCTCATCTTGCTTAATGAATAGCGGTACTGGTAATTCATATCCAGTTCCTAATCTCACACGTTTAGTGGCATTTCCAGCGGTATCACCTTTTACTCCCGGAGGAGCTTCCACAACGGTAAGCGTTACCTTTGGTGGAAGTGAGATTGTTACCGGCCTACCATTAAAACTCATTACTTCAACATCCTCACCTTCTTTCACAAAGTTTGAAATTTCACCAATAGCCTCAGCTTCAAGTGCAAACTGTTCGTAGGATTCATTATCCATAAATTGATACTGACTACCTTCAATGTACAAAAAATTTGCTTTTGTACGTGTTAAGTCAGCTTCCTCAATTTTATCACCACCCTTAAAGGTATGTTCACGAACAGATCCAGTGATGAGATTTTTAAGCTTAGTGCGTAATACAGCACTACCACGACCCATTTGCAAATGATCGGTTGAAATTACTCGGAATGGCGCCCCTTCAAAATCGAGCACCTTTCCAAGTTTAATATCGCTCATTGTTAACATAGTTTATCTACGAACGTAAGGAATTAACGCCATGTAACGAGCTCGCTTTACAGCCTGAGCTAATTTACGTTGTGTTTTTGCATCGGTACCCAAACGTTTTGCTGGAAGAATTTTTGCATAATTAGAAATTACGCGACGCACAATTTGCAAATTCTTATAATCCAACGCCCGCGGATCGATGTCTAACGGTTCGCGCTGTTTCTTTTTGCGCTTGTTATATTTGTAAGCCATTATGATGTATGTTTGTTATTCGATAATTTAGAATGGAATGTCTTCTACACTAATTTCTTCAGCTGCAGAACTTACATTTGGTTCTGGCGGAGCTTCTGTTGGTGCTGGAGCTGTAGTAGAAACTGGAGCTCCGCCACCGCCGGCACGAGAACTTAGCATAATAAGGTTATTGGCAATAATTTCTGTACGATATTTCTTTACTCCACTCGGATCTTCCCAAGAACGAGTTTCAAGGCGTCCTTCAATATATACCTTCATACCTTTTTTCACATACTGCTGAATAATCTCGGCTAATTTGCGCCAAGCAACAATATTATGAAATTCTGCCTTCTCTTGCTTCCCACCAGATTGATCTGTCCATTGACGATTCGTAGCAATTGAAAATGAAGCTACCATTTGTCCAGATGGAATTGTTTTTACTTCAGGATCACGGGTTACATTACCGATGATCATTACTTTATTAAGATCCATAGATGTAATACTTAATAATTTATAATTTAGTTTCGATATCTGTATCGTCTAAGATTGCGTCGAGCTTTTTATCAAGATCTTCTACTGATACACTTTTAGGATCTGCTGCTTCTTTTTCTTCAGTAACTTCTTCAGCTTTTGTTTCACCAGGCGCTAAATCACCTTTTGCTTCAGCTGCACTTTCTTCCGCTGGTTTTTCCACTGGTTTCTCAATAGGTTTTTCGGCTGCACGTTCTTTAGCGCGTTTAGCATCTTCTTCTACACCACCTTCAGTAGCCTTTACTGGCTCTTCAACAATTGGTTGAGCTTGCCCAGGATGATGATCGGCTAACATTTTTGTAAGCTCTTCTTCAGTACGTTGAATACCTTTTACAAGTAGGTACCGTAATACATCTGGATCAAGGCGAAGTTGCTTATCTAACTCAGCCATTTGGCTACGTTCGATATTAAAATACACCAAGTAATAATGACCTGATGTTTGTCGCTTTACTTGGTATTGTAAACGACGTCGACCTAAATCATGGTCGGCAACGATGCTACCACCTGCGGCAGTAACAAGACCCATGGCGCGTTCTTTCACTGCAGGAACTTGGCTCTCATCTAAGGAACCAGGAACAATGAACATTAGTTCATATACTTCATTCATATATTTTTTCTTTTGTGCGTACATCCATTATTGCTATACTCGCACGATTCGAGGACAATAATATGGATAATTAAGGATGCAACACTTAATAAATTAGCCTGCGTAGTGTACCAATAAGTTATTATGGTGTCAACTGCCGTGAGATGCCAAAAAACCCCTGTATTTTCAGGGGTTTTTGATACATATTATTATGTGAGAAGCTAGATATATTTATTAATCTTCTCAACTACACTACTCATTGTTTGCTCGGCTTTAAGTAAGTAGTCAACTGCGCCGAGATCTAACCCTCGTTGCTTATCTGACTCCTGTTCTAATACAGTTAGAATAATCACAGGAATATCCTTAAGAGCTTCATCAGCCTTTACTTCTTTAAGAACATCAAATCCATTCTTTACAGGTAAAATAAGGTCAAGAAGAATTAAGTCTGGTTTTTCTTTACCTAGCGCTACCAATGCCTCTGCTCCATCTAAAACAGACTCAACAACAAACCCTCCCCTTTCAAGGCCATCCTTGAAGATTCTGGAATAGAACTTATCATCTTCAACAAGTAAGATTTTTTTATTCATACTCTTCTTTTTAATGATTATTGATAATTATATTCGTCTTATGGGAATAGTAACATAAAATATAGAGCCCCTCCCCTTTCCTTTTGACTCAAACCAAATTTTACCTCCTAACGACTCAATAATTGATTTTGCAACATATAATCCTAATCCAGACCCTTCTGTTCTAGACCTTTTTGCATCATCTGTTCTAAAAAATTTAGTAAAAATATTCTTTCGATCCTTTTCATCTATCCCAATGCCTGAGTCTTTTACAGATATCTTATATTCTCCCGCCTGTGCATTTTTTGTTAATTCAACGAACACACGAGATGCCTTTGGAGAATAATATAGTGCATTACTAATTAAATTCCGAATCACTTGAAAAAAATAAATATGATCCACTCTTATCATTTCATTATCTTGTAAATGTGGTGTAAATACAATTTCCTGCCCTTCCTCTCTTGCTAATAAGCTAAATTCTTTAATAAGTTCTTCAATACCCTCCTTGATATTAATATTAACTGGCTTGAATTCTAGTTTGGCAGACTCAAGCCTAGATACATCAAGTAGCTCATGAACAAGCTGATGCATGCGCACATTAGAATTATGTATTAAATCCAAATATTCTTTTTGTTTTTCATTGATCTTTCCATAATCTTCATTCAATAATGATTCAGTAAGAAGCTTAATGGCGCCAAGCGGTGTATTAAGTTGATGAGATGCAGAAGATACAAACTCTGATTTTGCACGACTCAACCGCTGCTCTTCACTGACATCTTTAAATACCACAACGCTACCATGAATCTTCTCATCACCATCAATAACAGGTGCCGCGCACACAGAAATAGGGATAACATTGTGTGATTTTTTTATTCGCAAATAAATATTATTTACCTCTGTGAAACCGCTACATAAATTAATAGACTTATTTACCACAGAAGCAATTGAATCAAGAACATTTGCTCCAGACTCATCTGTGGTAACAAAAACAGCATCGTACTTTTTACCAAGTACATTACTTTCTTTAGCACCAATAAAATCAAGAGCAACCCGGTTTATAGCTGTAATAGCATTATCTTCATCTATTACAAATAAGCCTTCACCAATACTTTCAATAATAGCCTCCGCTCGATTTTTTTCTTTTTCTAAAGCCATCTCTCCTTTTTTTCTATCTGTAACATCACGAATAATGGCCATTGTTCCCGACTTCCCTTTAAAAGAAATTTGTTGCGCAGAAATTTCTGTATGCCTAATCACGCCGTCTTTTCTGATGGCATCAAACGAGTATTGTTTTGGAACATCTTTTCCGGCCAAACGATCCTGATATCTTTTTAAGATCAATGGACGATGATACTCTGCAACAAGTTGTAGTATTGGCATTCCAATAAGCTCTTCCACCTAATAGCCTGTAATCTTAACGGTTGCATGATTTGTAAATACTAATTTTCCATCCTGTATGATATTAATACTGTCATGCGCACCATTAACAACCGCAGAATACTTAGTCTCGGATTCTTGTAATTTTGCAAAAGCCTCCTGTCGCTCCGTAACATCTTCATGCATCATGACTACACTCTGAATCGTATCATTTTTATCTTTGATAGAGTATATCTGCGACTGCACCCAACGCTTCCTGCCCCTTATCTTAACCGACGTTGTTTTTTCTGGCGTATATTCAAACACTGGAAGAGTAACTACCTCTCCTGCAAACGCTTTTTCAATAAGAGGCATAAATCCCAATGCTCGAATCTGATCATCTTTTAAGATATTATACTTTTTATGAATCAACGATAATTCTTCTCGACTCACATCCCATAATTTACTATACGCATCATTAACTTGTGTGATTTTACCGTCAGGCGTCATTATTTGAATAGCAATAGTAGACTGCTCCATTAACATTCTGAATTTTTCTTCGCTCTGCTGCAACTCAAGCTTTGTCTGCTCAAGATCTTCAAGCATATTCAATAAAACAGCAGGCTTAAGCAGCTTCTTAGTAGTACGTTCCTTGTTTCTTGCTCTCTTAATCAAGGGATGTATCTTTATACTTTTTTAGCTCCTTTTTAAGTTCGATCATCTTTTCTTCACGTCCAACAGAATGTTTCGCAAACTTCTGTAACTGTGTATTTAATTTTGAAATTGAAACATACCTCCATGCAACCATCATAATCATCACCACTCCAATCATTATGCCAGCAAAAGATGCTACGCGCGCTGCCGTCCAATATGGCGCTGGTTCTGCGAACCATTTCACATACATTTCATGATACTCTTCTGTTTCTAAAAACTGTCTAAGCGCTTGATCGAGGCGTTGCTGTAATTCAACATCTCCCTCTGCAACGGCAATGCCTCTCTTTATTTCTTCAAGCGGCTCGCCAACAACTTGAATTTTATCACTCAAGCCAGTATCTTCTGTAAGTCGTAACATCACCGGCTGTGGATATGCTAGCGCATCAACATTGCCCGATAATAATTCAAAAAAAGCATCGTATGGATGTTGAAATACTTCAAAATACATCCCTTTATTCTGCAGTAAGGTTACAGCAACATTCTCCTCAACAATAGCAACGTGCTTACCACGCAAATCATCAACGCTTTCGATTCCCTTACTATCTGCTCGAACAAATATAGACACACTAAATGCCTCCATTGGAATAGTAAAATCTAAATATTCATCACGCTCATCAGTGATGCCAATATTTGGGATCACATCGGCCTCGCCGTCACGCATTACCTGTAATACCTCGGACCATGTCTCCTCTATTTGATAGGTTAGATTGATATTCGCACGCTTAGCCACCTCATTCATTACATCAATGGCAAACCCATATGGCTCACCTAATTCGTCTATAGAATATTGCGGTGGAAATAATTTTGGTATCACAGCAATAACATCAATTTCTTCCATAACATCACCTGTAGCCACTGTCTCGTCTTTATCATGGGCAGCAAAAATAACATGTGGAGCACTAAATAACGCTATAGAAACACAAACAAATACAATACTAGCTATTGTATAATTAAATTTTGTAAGCTCATTTGTCATCTCGAAAAATCTTATCGAGTTATTCCTGCAGCATGCTCTATGCTATGCAGTATATCACTTCATATTTGCGTGGCAAATAAAACCCCCGCTCAAACTCATCCCTCTTCTCTACATACATCAATATAGTATATGTACAGGAAAGGACCGGAAGATACGTGGATCAATCCACTATTCTCGACGTCCGGCTGGAACACAATCAAGATAGCTCCTAGCTCCATCGAGGTAGATCCGCCAGCGGCCCTCATAGAAGGCCTGACTGAACTCGATCTCCTCGCGGGTGTAGTGCTTGTAACGCTTCAGCAAGGCGTCAATATCCTTGACCAGGCCAAAGTACAGATGGGTACAGAGGTGAATCCTCTCCAGCTGCCTGCCAACAGTTATCTGCGGATCAATGTCTCCCTGCTCGGTCAACTGCTGCGTTCAAGATGCAGATGTAGGCTTCAGCCGTAAGAGGCTTCGTGTTCTTAGCGAGGTCGATAAGCCGCCGTATGACGCAGATGTAGCGTCCCTTCGTGCGACAAGTGTGGGAGGTGCGGAACTTCCCACTCTTGCGGAACATCTCCTCAGCAACGAGAATCTGCACATCTTCAAGAGTAATGCGATCCATGATGTAAATTCCTTTGGGAATGTGCGGTATCAAGTGAAACAAAAGCGATTCAAATGACTATGCAGTATAGTTAATTAGCGTATAATGTAAATTTAATAATTATATATAGTAAATATTGAATATTTTTAGCTAACATTATATAATTATTTGTAATAATATTTATTACAACATTATATAATAATCTCAAGACATGAAGTTAGATGAAGTAAAAAAACTTGTAGAAAGCATTGGATTATCCGATAAAGAAGCCTCCGTATATTTATCTCTATTATCTTTTGATTACTTAAAAGTGTCTGATTTAGCCAAAAAAGTCGATATTCACCGAGTTGCACTATATGCAGTACTGGATAACTTAATTCAAAAGGGCTTAGCTAATAAATTCAAAAAAAGTGGCGCAACTTACTTTAGCGCCTTATCCCCTAAGCGACTGTTAAACTACATGGATCGTGAACGTGAAGATATGGAGGCTCGATACGAAAAGCAACGCAAATTATTAGAAGAAATGATCCCTAAAATAGAATCTACTCGATTTGAACAAAGTGATAAGCCGCACGTCCAGTTTTATGAAGGAAAAAAAGGTATGCGTGAAGCCTACGAAGATACACTCACTGCCCAAGAAACTATTAGAGCATATGCCAATGTACAAACCATGCACGAAGCATTACCAAATTTCTTTCCAAAATATTATAAACGCCGTACCGACGCTAAAATCGCGATCCGTGCAATTATGCCAAACAATACCGCCTCACAAGAACGCGCAGAAAAAGACCCGCAAGAATTACGCCAATCACGATTTCTTACTGATGACAATACATTTTCACCAGAGGTAAATATTTATAACAACAAAGTACTCATCACTTCATGGAAAGAACAGATGGCTATTATTATTGAATCCAAAGAATACGCCGATCTTCAAAAAAGTATTTACGACCAACTCTGGAAATCCCTGCCAAAAAGCTAGAAAAGAAAAACCCTCCCCTAAGTTAGGGGGGGGTAAATCTTATAGTGATTTTGATAAACTACTTTAGGTTCCCATTTCCCAAGAAGCTAAGTACTTCTTCTGTTCTGGAGTAAGTTTTTGTAGATTAATACCCATCGCTTTCAATTTAAGCTTAGCCACCTTATTATCGATTGCTTCAGGTACAGAATATACTTTTGATGTAAGTTTCTTTTGATTCTTCAAAGCCCATTCAGTTGAAAGTGCTTGTACAGCAAAACTCATATCCATTACTGATGCTGGATGCCCCTCGGCTGCAGCCAAGTTAATTAAGCGACCCTCACCTAATACATTGATTATTTTTCCGTTCTTTAATTTAAATGCTTGTACAAATTCACGCGCTTGCTTAACAGATTTACTCATTTTCTTTAATCCAGCAAGATTAATTTCTACATTGAAATGACCAGAGTTAGAAACTAATGCACCATCTTTCATTACCTTGAAATGTTTTGTATCAAGAACGCTTACATTACCAGTAACTGTACAAAATACATCGCCAATCTTAGCGGCTTCTTCCATAGTCATTACGCGGAAACCATCCATCGCAGCCTCAAGTGCGCGAACTGGATCAATTTCAGTAACAATTACATTAGCTCCCATTCCACGAGCCCTATCAGCAAGCCCGCGTCCACACCAACCATAACCAGCGACTACAAAGTTTTTACCGGCAATTAATACGTCTGAAGCTCGGATAATTCCATCAATAGTAGATTGACCAGTGCCATACCGGTTATCAAAGAAATGTTTGCAGGCAGCATCATTTACAGCAACTACAGGAAATTTTAATACACCATCTACCTCCATCGCCTTCAAACGAATTACACCAGTTGTAGTTTCTTCCATTGAAGCTACTACACGATCGTGTAATTTTGGATGCTTAGTAAGAATTTGAGAAACCAAATCTGCACCATCATCCATAGTTACATTTGGATTATGTGCGATCGCGGCTTCTAAATGTTTATAGTATGTTTTGTTGTCTTCACCGGTAATAGCGAATACAGGAATGCCATAATCCTTAACCAAAGAAGCGGCTACGTCATCCTGAGTTGATAATGGGTTTGATGCACATAATACTACATCAGCACCACCAGCTTTCAATGTACGCATTAAATTAGCGGTTTCTGCTGTCACATGTAAACAGGCAGACATTTTGTAACCCTTGAGCGGCTTGGTTTTTTTGAACCGTTCACGAATCTGCCGTAATACCGGCATATCTTGGTCGGCCCATTCAATGCGTTGCTTACCCTTAGGCGCAAGCTTGATATCTTTTATATCGTATTTCATAGCTGAATTTTTTTATTAAATGTTTTTAAATATCTATTAGTAAATTGACGTTTTGTAAAACTATGTTCTTGAGTACCATATTGCTCAATAGCGTACGTAGCACATAAGGCTGCCACCCGCGCTGTAACTGCATCATCCCAACCTTCAACAATACCTTTAATTAATCCAGCTCTATAGGCATCACCTGCTCCAGTAGGATCAACCACCTTCTTTGGTTTAGCAACCGGATATTTCAATAACTTCCCTTCGGTATACCATGTAGAACCCTTTGCACCTAACGTAACAATAAGCTTATCAAGTTTTGTGTGTAATTTCTTACGAGTAGTGCCAAGCTTTTTAATAACCATTGCTAACTCATAATCATTCACAATTAATATAGATGCCCCAGCTAGTGCTTTACGAATTTGCGCTGAAGTTAACCACGTTAACTGTTGTCCCGGATCAAAAATATATGGGACATCATTTTTTTTGTAGAGCTCAGCTAATGCCATCATGTCATCAGTATTTCCTGCTGCAAGTAAACCAAGTACAGATTTCTCTGTTACTTTCTTTTTAATAGATCGTAACACAGCGCGATTTTTTACGGCCGGTTGCTCCATTGCTCCAAAATGAAATCCAGTAATCTGATTGTTATCCTCATCAGTAATGATATGCGCCGTTGGGCATGTATTATTTTTTACTGTATGCACCAATGATAACTGCACACCATGTTTTCGTAACCATGTTTTGTATTCCGCAAAATCATTTCCCACTTGTGAAATTACGTACGGCTTCTCGCCTAGTAATCCAAGATTATATACTACATTACCCGCTGTACCACCGTGCTTTTGTTCAAGATTTGTGATACCAAAACTTACATTAATGTTATGAATACGATCTGGGAGAATATGATCCGAGAACTTTCCCGGAAAATCCATAATTTTATCGTAAGCAATTGAACCTGAAATTAATGTTGTCATGCGTATTACTGAACCGCCTTCTTAAGCTGATCAACTTTATTGGTTTGTTCCCATGGAAACTCAGGGCGACCAAAGTGACCGTATGCTGCAGTAGCTCTATAAATAGGACGCTTAAGATCTAACTCCGTAATAATTCCAGCTGGAGTAAGATCAAATGCTTCACGTACAGCTGCCACTAATTTTTCTGCGTCCACTTTACCGGTTCCAAATGTTTCAACCATTACACTTACTGGCTCTGGGAATCCAATGGCATAGGATAATTGTACTTCACAACGATCTGCTAAATCTGCCGCTACAATGTTCTTCGCAACGTACCGTGCCATGTAGGCACCGGATCGATCTTGCTTATTTGGTACTTTTCCAGAGAAGGCCCCACCACCATGTCGTCCCATACCACCGTAGGTATCAACAATAATTTTACGACCGGTTAATCCAGTATCGCCGTGTGGGCCGCCAATTACGAACTTACCTGTCTCATTAATATAATATGTCGTATTTTCATCTGCTAAATCACCAATTACTGGGTCAATCACATGCTTTTTAATATCTGCTCGAACCTGCTCTAAATCCATGTCGTCATGTTGAGCAGCAATTACTACTGCATCTACGCGTACTGGTTTACCATCTTCGTACTCTACAGTTACCTGACTTTTACCATCTGGCCGTAGGTACGCAAGGGTACCATCTTTACGAACCTCTGCTAATTTCTTCGTTAGCCCATGTGCCAACATAATTGGCATTGGCATAAGTTCTTCTGTTTCTTTACATGCATAACCAAACATCATACCTTGATCACCAGCACCTTGCTCTTTATGATCACCCTCTTCTAATTTTTCACCTTGAGCGATTTCAGTGCTCTGTTCATCAACGGTAACCATTACACCACAACTATTGGCATCAATACCATACGCATCATCGGTATAACCAATATCGGTTAATACACCCCGAACGATACCAGGAATATCAACATATGTTTTTGTGGTGATCTCGCCACCCACTACTACTAAACCTGTTGTAGTGAACACCTCACAACAACACGCTCCATCTGGGTCGTCTTTCAGTACTGCATCGAGTACTGCATCGGAAATTTGATCAGCAATCTTATCTGGATGCCCTTCGGTTACCGACTCCGAAGTAAATAATGTTCGTTCTTTTGAATTAGACATATTTTACCTATCTTACGTAATTAAACGCGGTTAGGTATTGAGGCCTAGAAGTAATCGTTTATCTCGTAGAGAGCATAAGCGATGCAACCGCTAAACCTCGATATCTAAAAACCACGACGGTTAGTATAAACTAAGGTGAATAGCAGGTCAAACCCCATACTATGGCTTGTATCTTGAACGAAAAAATGACATAATAAGCAGCAGATTATGCTAGAAAGCCTACAGCCATTATTCTCCACCTACACCTGGATAGATCGCCGTATTTTGAAACGAGAACTTGCTTCATTTTCTGGAAAAATTCTTGATGTTGGATGTGGCAATAAACGGCTGCAAGAATATTTACCAAGCGATACAGACTATACTGGAATAGATTTTAATGCCGCCGCCGATATTCAAATGGATATCAGTAAAGAGCCTTATCCATTTAAAGATAATTCGTTCGACTATATTATATGCAACGCGGTACTAGAACATGTGAAAAATGATGATTTTGTATTAAACGAAATTTATCGCGTGCTAAAGCCTGGTGGCACATTATATGTAAGCATTCCATTCATGCAACCATATCATGCCGACCCTGATGACTTCCGTCGCTATACTGGCTATGGATTGGAGAACAAACTCAAAGAACATGGCTTTGCTGATATGCGTAGCCTAGAAGCCTATGGAACGTTGCTTACTATTGAATATCTTGTATTCGCCGAGGTTGGAAAATATCTTGAGAATAAAAAACGGCTACTCAACCCATTCCGTTGGCTTTATCTCCTCTTGTTATTGAATGTCTACATTACCAGTAAAATTGCTTCTCTAATCCTTTATCCATTGCAAAAAAACGATTCCTACATTTCGCCCGGATCGAAATGTATTTGCAAAAAGCCTGCATAGTCAATACATATTGCCTAAAACAAGTATTTGTGTTCAAATACAGTGGTTATGAATATAAAAATCGAGAATCCTGAAATAGCGGTCATTATACCGTGCTTAAATGAAAAAACTACAATCGCTAAAGTTGTTGGCGATTTTAAAGCTGAACTACCACAAGCAAAAATATATGTGTACGACAATGGCTCAACCGACAATTCAGTTGAGCTAGCAGAAAACGCTGGAGCAATTGTTCGAGTAGAGCCACATAAGGGTAAAGGAAATGTTGTGCGCCGGATGTTCGAGGAAATTGAAGCTGACATCTATATTATGATTGATGGTGACGATACATATCCGGCGAAAGAAGTGCATCATCTGTTAAAACCAGTTGTAGAAGAAGGTGTAGATATGGTTGTGGGTGATCGCTTGGCACATACCGAGAATCATAAAGATAGTATTAGTTGGCTACATCAATTAGGAAACAAATTTTTTCTATTGATGCTTAATACATTATTTCGATCAAACTTCAAAGACATTCTCTCTGGGTATCGTGTAATGAATCGCGACTTTGTAAAGAATATTCCATTACTCGCTCAAGAATTTGAAGTTGAAACAGAAATGACAATTCAAGCATTAGAGCGCCGATACATTGTTGTAGAACGACCAATTCATTATCGATCTAGACCAGACGGCAGTGAATCGAAAGTAAATACTTTCCGAGACGGTTTCAAAATTCTGTTTACCATTGTGTGGATCTTGCGTGATTATCGACCGATGACATTCTTTAGTATAGTAGCTGGTGGATTTCTTGGAACCGGCATGATATTAGGCTCAGTAATTATTCAAGAATTTATTCAAACAGGTGAGGTATTACGCATGCCAACAGCATTATTATCTATTGGCCTTGTGTTAATTGGTGTATTTGTATGGTTAACTGGATTTATGATAAGCACAATTAACCGACGCTTTAACGAACTCGACACGTTAATGAAAAAACGCCGCTAACCCTAAAGGTACATATGCGCGTTTGCATCATCACTCCGTTTTTTAACGAATATCCAAATGCCATGGCCAGTGCTGAAAAAATGGCCAAGGCATTATCCGAGCAACACACCGTAACTGTATATACTAGCCGCACATATAATGCTGCTGCAATAGAACAATTAGATAACGTACACATTGAACGCTTACCTGCCTGGTACATTCCAGAGCCAGCTAATTATGTGTTTACACGTGGCTTGATTCGTAGACTCTGGAAACACCGTAATGATTTTGATATATTTATTATCAATAAATATATGTGGCCAGTTGCGTGGTCTACTATATTTCTGAAGCTATTAGGCAAACCGGTGATTTTGGCGACCGATGCGTTTCAAGGTTACGATTGGTGGAGCTGGTCCAAACCAGTTAATACCATTATGTGGTTGTATGCCAGAACCATCGGCTTAGTTGTTCTAAAACTAGCTGATACAGTTGTGTTATTTCATCAGGGCCTCGTAACACGAGCCAAAGCATTAACACTTCCCTTTCAAGTAATTCATAATGGCATTCATGCAGAGAATTTTCACAACGCCCAGCCAGCTAAAGATATTCGCGATAATAAAAATCAAATAATTATTACCTATATAGGCAGGCTTGATAAAATTAAAGGCTATCTTGATTTCTTAACAGTTGCTAAAAAATTAGCCTCAAGCAATGTGCAGTATAAATTTGTGGTAGTAGGCAATACACATAATCGTGAAGAAGTGATGAAACAATATAGTAACAAACAAATTGTATTTACAGGTGTACGCAAAGATATTCCTGCGGTACTAGCCGTCAGCGATATGTTGATACTACCAACCTATGGTGATGGATTGCCAAATGTAATAATGGAAGCAATGGCTGCCGGACTTCCATGTATTGGAACAAATATTAATGGCCTACCCTATTTAATTGAAGATTCCGTAACTGGATTTACTATTAGCCCAGGCGATACTAAAGCGTTAGAAGAAAAAATTCAGCGATTAGCTAATAATAAAGAGTTGAGAGAACATATGGGGGTAGCTGGCTATAAAAAGATTATGCGAGAATTTAATTGGGAGTATATTGTTAAAGAATACAGCGAACTATTTGGCAACCTTACGAACTAGCTGATATACTAGTTCTGGTATGAAAATCATCCATCTTATTACCGGACTCACTGTGGGAGGAGCCGAACAGATGTTATTGAAAACTGTTCCCTATTTACAGGGCGAACACGTTGTTATTAGTATTATTCCGCAAGCAAAAATTGGTGAGGAATTAGAAGCAGCTGGAGTAGATGTACGATATTTGAATTTACACTCAATGCTAGACATCCACGCACCTTTTAAGCTCTATAAAATATTACGTACCGAGCAACCCAATATTCTTATTACCTATTTATTACACGCCGATATTCTCGGTCGCTTGATTGGAAAACTCGCTCGCGTGCCAAAAATTATTTCCTCCATACGATGTGCTCATAAAGATAAGAAATTCTTTGTATGGCTATCCAAGCTAACCGCCAACCTTGCTGACCACTACGTGGCAGTATCTCATGAAGTATGCACATGGACACAACAACGCCTCAATGTGCCAGCAGAAAACATCACTGTAATTCATAATGGAATTCTATTGCCTGAACTAAATAGCGCTAAACCAGTAACTGATGTTCCAAAAGATACCATCACTCTTACATTTATAGGAAGATTAGATGCGCAAAAAGGCTTACAATATTTAATACAAGCTGCAGAAATTCTACAATCACACGCTTCGCCATGGACATTACTACTTATTGGTGATGGACCTGAGCGAAAAAATATTGAGCAACAAATCAAAGCAAAAAAATTATCTAACGTACGCCTCCTAGGATTCCGGCGTGATGTACCGGCTATTCTGCAGCAATCTGATATCTTCGTATCACCTACATTATTTGAAGGAATCTCTAACGCCATTATGGAAGCCATGAGTTATTCTCTGTCAGTAGTTACAACCGATATTCCTGAAAATCGTGAATTGATTGATCATGAAAAGAATGGTATAGTTGTTCCGGTTCGCAGCGGCTCTGCACTAGCCGAAGCCCTGCAATTATTGATGAATAACGCAGAAATGCGACATACACTAGGAACGGCAGCACGTAAAACCATCGAATATGATTTTAGTATCGAACATACTCGAGAGCAATTAAATACTCTCTTTAATTCACACAGCAAATAATACTCTATGTGCGGAATAGCCGGCAAACTCTATTTTAACCAAGACAGCAATATTCATTCCGATGAATTAGATTTGATGCTTAACGAAATTAAGCATCGCGGACCTGATGATCAAGGAATTGAAACATTTGGAAATGTAGCGCTTGGTCAACGCCGTCTTTCTATTATTGATCTATCGCCTGCTGGACATAATCCAATGAGTAACGCGGATGGCACTGTGTGGATTACCTTTAACGGTGAAATTTTCAATCATACAGATTATCGTCCTGAATTAGAAAAAAAAGGATACAAATTTAAATCCCAAACCGATACCGAAGTTATCTTGTACCTCTATGAAGAATATGGCGAAGAGTGCTTACAATATTTGCGTGGCTTTTTTGCATTTGCTATTTGGGATGCGCCAAAGAAAAAATTATTTATCGCTCGTGACCGGGTTGGTAAAAAACCATTAAAATATTATCTTACCGATACACAATTATCATTTGCCTCAGAACTTAAAGCTATCTTGGCCGACCCTTCCGTTCCACGTGAAGTTGATGAAGAAGCCATCCATCATTACTTAACCTTAGAATACGTTCAGCATCCACAAACTGGCTTCAAACATATTAAAAAACTACCACCAGCTCACTACATGGTGGTACAAGATGGCAAAGTAGAAATTAAACGTTACTGGAAACTTGATTACAGCAAGAAGCTTGATTTACCCGAAGAAGAATGGATTGAACGCATTCAAGATAAATTAAGTGAAGCCACAAAATTACGCCTCATGAGTGATGTACCGCTTGGCGCCTTTCTTAGTGGTGGGGTAGATTCCAGTGCAGTAGTGGCCATAATGGCTAAACATACTACTGGACGCGTAAAAACCTTTACCATTGGCTTCAATGAAGCCTCGCATGATGAATCAGACTACGCACGAATGATTGCTGAAAAATTCAATACCGAACATACAGAATTTATTGTTGAACCTAAATCTGTTGAACTATTTCCAAAATTAGCCTGGCAGTACGAAGAGCCATTTGCCGATCCTTCCGCCATTCCCTCATACTATCTTGCGGAATTAACTCGTAAGCACGTAACTGTTGCCCTTAACGGTGATGGTGGCGATGAAAATTTTGCTGGCTACGGACGGTACGATTATCACTTACTCGGGAAACGCTATGAAAAAATTCCTCGCTGGATCCGACAAGGTATTATTGCAAATAGCACATCTATTGCAAGTAAACTGATTAAAACTACATTCTTCGATAGAGCTAACCGCTTTGCGCAATCCGTGGCTGATACACCAGAACGCCGCTACTACAATTATATTTGTTATTTCACTACCGAACAGAAAAAAGAAATTTACACTGAAGAGTTTTGGAATAAAATGAAGGATAAAGAAACGCAAGATATTCTCGCAGAACTTGCACAACATGCTGGCAATGATGACTATCTTGACAAAACACTCTATACAGATTTCAACTCGTATCTACCAAATGCGTTAATGGCAAAAGTAGATATTGCCACTATGGCACATTCACTTGAGGGGCGCTCGCCGTTACTTGATCACGAATTACTTGAACTCTCTGCACAAATTCCTTCCAACTTAAAAATAAAAAATGGTGAGAAGAAATATATTCTTAAAAAATCTTTAGAGGGTATTCTTCCAAATGAAATTCTATATCGACCTAAAATGGGTTTTGGCGTTCCGTTAGTACATTGGTTCCGCGATGAACTAAAAGACTACATGTATGATGTGATCATGAATGGTGAAGCCATTAAGCGGGGATATTTAGATAAAAATAAAGTGCAGAAATTACTTGATACTCATGCAAATACTAAAGTGGATTACGCTAATCACATCTGGGCACTCATTATGTTAGAACACTGGTTTGCCACTTGGTTTAAATAGAATCTGTAACTAATTGAAGAAATTGTTCACTCACCACGGTAATATCGTGGTGAGTTTTTGCATACACGTATGCTTTCTTACTCATTACATCTAATTGCTGCTCATTATTTGAAACCTGCTGAATAACCTGTATTAATTCTTTATCTGTATCAGCAATTAACCCAAAGTTATGCTTTTGAAGAATATCATCAGGATTCACCCCGCGTGAAATAATTGGCGTACCGTGTTTTGCGGCCTGAATATACGTATTAGGAAATCCTTCCATACTTGATGTATTCACAAATAGCTTAGCCTTAGCGAAATATTCATCTATATCATTAAGCGGTACGCTCTCTATAAAATCTACATTCGATAATTTCCCGGCACGTTTACACCACTCTTCATATTGTTGCGGATAATTACCAGCCGGCATTATCATAATAAACCGTTCATCAGGCAAAGCTTCTGCTGCATCAAGTAGCCGCTCTGGATGTTTCCATGTTTCGCCTCGGCCAACCCATAGCACGCCATCACGTTCATTCATTGGTACTATATCTGTAGGAATTTCATAAGCTGTTGATAATAATGGGCCTTTAATACCATAATTATCCTTTAGCATTGTTTGCTGATTGTTATTTTGTAAAATAACCAAAGAAGCATTACGCATACCCCATACTCCTAACTTACCAATGAGGCCTCGTTCCCGTTCAAACTGACCAGATACATCCCACTCATGAGCCACCATATACACAAACTTCTTTCTGAATACCTTGCAGTATAGCGCTGCAAACCCTGTTTCTGGACCCATAGCGCGCTGAATATATATATCTGACTGCGATCTATGAAGTTGCCAAAAAAAACGTACTAGGCCAGTAATATGAGAAAAAATAGGAATAGCTCTACTAATACGCAATGTACGTCGTAATTCAATATTCTTATACTGCGATACCTCAGATGATTTGCCTGAAGTTAAAAAAACAACTTTCGGTTTTTTATCTTTGCTAATAGTGGTAGCTAATTGATACAACTGCACTTCCGCGCCTCCATACGTAACGCCTTCCGATGGAGCAAATAATCCATAAGCGTAATATGCAATAAAGCAAATTGATTGTTGATTATCTTTATTGTTTGACATCAAATAACTTTGTTAATACTGATCCGTTACGCGCAAATGAATGATTTTTTAACGCATACATGTACGCATTCTCTACATATGTTACTACGTCTACATCCTTTTCCATAACACGATGCAAAAGATCAATGAGTGTATTCTCATCACCTTGAGCACACCACCCCATCTTATGCGACTGTAATATAGTATCAGGATCAACATGCAACGAAATAATAGGGCATCGATGTAACGCTGCTTGCACAAACGTATTTGGAAAACCTTCGCTTTTCGAAGTGTTTATAAATACTCGAGCTTGCGCAAAATATTGAGATATATCCTGAAAAGGAACATTAGGAATGTATTGCACATTATCCAGCAAATTAACTTTCTTACGAACCTGTGCAATTAACTCTTGATCAACAGTTTCGGCCATGATCATAACATACCGATACTGAGGATACTGCTCTGCTAATCGCAAAAATATTTCCGGCTGTTTTACTGCCGCCGCACGACCCACCCACAATATAGTATCTCGCTCTGATACTTTCGTACCTTCTAATTTCTTTGTAACAAAATATGAAGAATAAATTAAAGTGCTGGAAATATTAGGCATCATTATTTGTAATTGTTTATGCTGATCATCACTCTGTGTGATAACTGCATTAGCCTGCTTCATGCCCCAAAATGCAAATTTCGTTAGCAGATCACCTTGCCTCCGATACTTCATATCAACTTCACGATCATGAGCGATCATATAAATAAATTGTTTACGCATTATTTTGCAATATAGTGCGATCATACCTGTTTCTGGACCAATAGAACGCTGTATAAAGGTAGTTGCGCCACTAAGTTGCATGTGATGCCATAAACGTATCATGGCAGCAATATTAGAAACAACGCCGTACTTGCGTTGCGAAGAAATGGATTTATGTACAACAACACCATCATATTCTTCAATAGTAAATTTCTTAGCGCCCTGAGTAATAACGTGTACAGAATAACCTTGTTCAAGTAAATATTTAGACCACAAGTATAGCTGCACCTCAGCCCCGCCATATTTTATACCCGCATTTGAATTATATAACCCATATCCATGGTAGCTGACCATACATACATCAGAGCGTTGCTTACACTTTTGCAAATAAGTGCTTATTGTTAATCCAGCAGATAACAGTAGTAGTGGATACAAGGGAATACCATAACGCGGCACTGCATTAAGAGGCATATAAATGACAATATGATACAAAAAAATAACAGAAAAAACTGTATAAAATATTGAAAATTTCTTAAACTGAAATACCCCAAGCAACGCCAGTGATAAAATAATAACTTGCACTGTAAAAGCTAAAACTAAAGCTATGCTGGCTATAACATTGGATTGTAATGCCCCCATTATTAATAACGTTTGCATGCCTTCTGGTTGAAATAAGATTTTTAGAGGCTTTTTTGCGTATACCACCGCAACAGCTAAAGGATCTTCCTTGATATTTTGCAAAGTCATTTCACGCAACAACGCCTCCTGTTCATCCACAGTAAGTGATTTATCTTTCACTTCAGATAATGGCCATATATGGCCCTGCCAATCCCCGTCCCATGGAACATAACTTCCTGTCCAATAAATTGCGCCACCACCCTGTCGCCCAAGCACAAATTCGTCAAATTGTATTGCATTACGAATGAACCACGGGCTCACAACAGCCGCAAAGACAATGATAAACACACTGCTATGGACAAAAATAGTTTTTATACTACGTGTCCGTCGCTCTACCAGCCAAATGATACCTACCATAAGTAACGGTAAAAATAAAGCAGCCGACCGAGTTAATGCTAATAATCCTATAGCCATGCCACTAACAATGAACCATCTTACCGTCTTTTTATCTAATGCCAACAAAAAAAGAAAAATACATAGCACCAACAATGCTGCATATAACGTTTCTGTCATTATCTCACCAGAATAGACTATCACCGCAGGAAACATTCCAAATGAAAATGCAGCAATAATACCAGATTGATTTGATAAAAATTTCCTACCAATCCAATATATTCCCACACACGTAACTGCCGCTAATAAAGCCTGAACAATTTGCGGACCAATAATCGAATGTCCAAACATTGCATAAAGCGGCGCTAATATAAATAATGAATACCCTGGTTCACGTTCTGCGCTAGGGATGCCTGAGGTAACTGATAAGCCATCCCCCTGCACAACATTCCAGGCCATAGCGTCAAAAATACTGGAATCATTCCAGTGCAAAGGCGCTATACCTAAAGCAATATATGACAAATGTATCACTGCAATCACTACAAAAATTGCAAGCGAGACATATCGTGGCGGCATTGTCGTAAATACTTTTTTTAGATTCATACTTATGTATGTTTACGATAATTCGTTACAAAGCTAAAGGTATCAATCACGCCTAAACCACTCAATAACAAAATAAGAGGGTATAATGGCACTGCATAGCGTGGCACTGCATTTAATGGTAAATACACTATCACAAAATATATCAGGATACACACTGTAATAATCGCATAATTTCTATACTTCGAAAAACGTAACATACCAATACCGGCTAATACTAGCAACACACAGTGATATACATACAATATAATTGCCATTAACGTCATGAATGTATTATTATTAAAAGCACCGCGCTCTAATGTAAAGTGTAGACCTTCAGGTTGAATAAATATCTTAAGAGGTTTCTTAAGATATAACCAAGCCACTGTGAGTGGATCCTGCTTAATATTTTCAATAGCTCTATCTATCATTTGAGCATCATGCTCAAAAAAATCTGCACCTGTCCGATATTCGGTAAGCGGCCATATATACCCTTGCCAGTCACCATCCCACGGAACATAACTTCCTGTCCAAATAATTTCTCCACCACCTGTTCTGCCTAATAATACCCTATCAAACATTGTATAATTTCGTACAACCCATGGCGTATATACTGCTAAGCTAATCACACCAATCACTATTCCATACCTAATACTAAATCGAACATTTCTGGTTATTAATAACAACACTACTGGTACTATACCAATTAATGGTAATGCAGCCATGCGAGTGAGCGCGGCTAAACCGAGTAATACCCCACCTAATACGAACCATCGTGTCATTTTCTTCTCTACACCTACTAACAGCACATATGTAAACGCCGTTAATAGTAGCATAAACCAAGCTTCAGTCATGATTTCACCAACATTCACAATAATAGCTGGATGAAGAGCAAAGATGAGAGCCGCAGCAATGCCCGCATTTTTAGATATAAATCGTTTTCCAATAACAATTAATAATACAGCCGTAAAGGCGCTCAATAAAGCTTGAGCTACCTGAGCTGCAAAAATACTATGACCAAAAATCGCATACACTGGAACAAGTACAAAAAATGCATAACCGGGCTCTCGTAATGCATCTGGAATTCCTGGTGTATATGTAAAGCCATCACCCTGAACAAAATTCCAGGCAGTAGCATCATAAATAGCAGAATCAAACCAATTCAATGGAGCATTTGTTAGCGCTACATACAGCAATTGAACGGCCACCACCATTATAAATACACCTATCTCAACTTTATACTTTCTTAATACGCTTATAAACATTACTATACATATTATATACTACCGGAGCAGCTGGGATAATCAATAGAGCCATAATGGGAACATTATATCGTGTAACAGGATTTAACGGAACATAAATGAGCGCCGCAAATATTAGTACAGATAATAATCCAATACGTACAGTGTGATCCATTTTTTTATTACGTAGTAATCCAAATAATCCAATAAACAATATGAACCAATGAAGTAAAATCATACTACCAGTTACTACCCATAATATTGGATTTCTATTCTCCAATAGTGTAGTACCCGTTCGATTTGTGTAGTTTATTGATTCAGGAAGTAAGTAGATTTTAAATGGCTTTTTGAACCAGATCCAAGCTACGCCTAATGGATTCTCTTTAATATTTTCAATAGCAGCAGCAGTAAATTTCTTATCATATTCCTCTCGCGTAAGATCGCCACGAATTTCATCGATAATTGGATCATCTATTCTCCACTCGCCATCAAAAGGAATATAGCTACCAGACCAATATATTTGTCCGCCACCAATTCTTCCAAAAATAAATTCATCAAACAGCACATAATTACGAACCAGCCATGGCGCTACCACAATACCTACCCCCACCAACAATAAACCGCTATACAATATAGTCTTTTTTATATCACGCAATATAGCAAATATTCCTACAATAAGAAAAAAGGGTAGCACTATCGCACCCCAACGAACCAACGCCGTATAACCCAACGCTAACCCAACGCTAAATATTAACCAGCGTGACTTACGTTGCAACGCCAAAATAAACAAAAACAATGTTACTAGCAACCAAAACTGATATGGAGCTTCAGTCATAATCTCACCATGCTGAAAAATAAACGGCAAGTACAAAACATACAACATGCCTCCAATCAACGCGGTGCGTTCCCCCATATATTTGCGCAAAAAATACACCACCATTAACATCATTGCAATATCTAATAGCAATTGCACAACAGCAGCCATCTCCACAGAATGACCAAATAATACATATGTAGGGACTAATAGAAACAAGGCATATCCTGGTTCACGAAAAGCAAACGCCACCCCTTCTTCATAAACATATCCATTCCCCTCAACTACGTTCCAAGCCGGAATGTCGTACGCTGGAGAATCTCCACTATACGGCGTTAGTGGTGGATTATAACTAAAAAAATACACCGTGCGAATAATTAACGCACAAAGAACCAAGGCTATTACACCAGTTCGGAAAAATACTTTACTATTTAAGGAATTTTTTTCCAATGCGGATTTCATTCCATAAACACTTTAAAAATGCGATACCTGTTGGAATTGATTTAGCGTAGCTTTCTCCGCCAATGCGCTCACCTTCGTTAGTAGGAAATTCAATAATATTCTTACCCAATTTCATGCAACGAGTAGTCATTTGATATTCAATAGTATACCCAACTGCATCTTGATTGAGCGTTCGAAATAGATCTGTTTTAAAACCACGAAATCCATTAATACTATCCGTTACGTAGTTGCCAGATTTATTGAAAAATAGATTGATCAACCAATTAAAGGCATTATTAGCCCACTTTCGCATGCGGAAGAATTGCTCATCTTCTTCATTATGAGCCCCCTTCATCATACGTGAGGCAATTACCAAATCCGCATTATCTTCTTCAAAATATTTTTTGAATTTCTTAATATCTTCAGGATCCTCATTTCCATCTGGGCTATAAATAATCATTACATCACCTGTAGCACGCTCTAGAGCAACGCGAAAAGCTTCACCACGACCCTTGCGTGATTTTTGTTCTACTACTTCTACATTATGTTTAGCAAAAAACTCCAGGGTTCCATCAGTAGAGCCACCATCAACTACAAATGTTTCATCAACTGCGTCCATTGGAATTTTATCCAGCAGTGCAGTAACTCCGTCAATTTCATTATAGGTAAGAATAACTAGGCTGTATTTCATGATATTAATATGGTAGTGAATTTTTATGTTCTTTATACCACTCGATAGTATTGCGTAAACCATCTTCAAGTGACATCTGGGCTTTATAATCTAATTTTTCCGCGGCTTTTGTTATATCACAATGGCGTCGCGGTTGGCCAGTTGGTTTTGATATATCAAATTCAATAGCTGTATCCACACCCGATAGTTCAACAATTTTCTCTACAAGATCTTTGATAGTAGTTTCTTCATCAGCGCCAATATTTACTACATCACTCTCGGCATATTTTTCACATACCTCAATTAAGCCACGAGCAAAATCTGTTACATACAAGAATGATCGGCTAGCAGAGCCATCACCCCACACTTGCAAAGGATTTTCTCCATCAATTACGCGTTTAATAAGTGCTGGAATAACATGACTAGATTCTGGATTGAAATTATCGCGCGGACCATAACAATTATATGGGCGAGCAATACCAACCTTCATTCCATATTCACGATGATACGCATCTCCAAGAAATTCTTCCATACGCTTTGCCCAACCATAGCCTTCATTGGTAGGTTCTGGGCGATCGCGAAATCCTTCCGCTTCTGGGGTTGGAATTTCACAATGCCGTGGATACACACAAGCAGAACTTGTTACTAAAAATCGCTCAACTTCTGCATGACGCGCTGCTTCAATGACGTTCATGAAAATTTGCAAATTATCACGAAAAATTGAACCAGGATGCTTAATGTTATATTCAATACCACCAACATTAGCAGCTAGATTCATCACAATATCTTTACCCGCGGCAATTTCTTTTGTACGTTGCGCATCGAGTAAATCCGCATACACAATTTCAACATCATTCTTAACATCACCAAGAAATTCTACATAACTTTTTTCTGAACGCACAGGAACACTTACGCGCGCACCTCGTTTTACTAACATTTCCACTAAGTGTGAACCAATAAATCCAGCCCCACCTGTAACTAATACCTTTTTCCCGTCGTAAAAATCTACCATATATTATTGATCAAATAAATCAAGTACGCCAGAGATTTCTTCTTCTGTAAGTTCAGGATTATTCCCAAAGTAAAAACCTTGAACATGAATTTTATGAGCATTCTTCAATTCACTAAAATCACCAATACCTAACTTTTTGAAGAATGGTTGCTCTACCATAGAACCACCAACAATTGGACGAATTTCTACACCATGATCCATCAATAGCTTCGTATAATAATCAAAAATATCTTGATCCTTACAGATAATCGGCATAGCAAAATTTGAAACCACGTCCATATGATCCATATTTAACATTTCAAACTTATCACTATGCTTTTCTAAAATTGTCATGAAGCGCTTGAAATTATCCTCTCGCTTCTTTGTAATTTCATCTAAATACTTAATCTGTACATGCCCTAGGAAACCATTAATTTCTGTGGGACGTAGGTTATATCCAAGCGTATAAAATGTATACCGTGAATAAAATCCATCAATACCATTTTCTTCACGAATCTTTTTCTGATCAGCTTCCTCTAAATTACGATCCCAACCATGGGATCGTACCATCCGTAACATCATGTCTAACTCTTTATCATCCGTACACACCATACCACCTTCGATAGTAGACATATGATGCCCTACGTACGTAGAGAATGTACTCGCTAATCCGAAGTTACCTAGTTTTTTACCCGCAATTTCAGAACCAAGTGATTCGCAATTATCTTCAATAAGAATAATATTATTCTGCTCACAGTACTCAGCAATCTTATCAATATCGGCAGAAAATCCTAAGAGATTAGTCAAAAATACAGCCTTAAGTGGTGTAGCCTCATGCGCTTCCTGCACATAACGCTTTGAAGCATTTAAATTATCAAGCTCTACTTCCAATGGCCGGATACCAATGTTTAACTGAATCATTGGGGTAACATTTGTAACCCATGTTAACGAAGAAAACCCAACCGTATCATCCTTTTGCAGCTTACCCATATTAGCCAAGGCCTGAATAAGTGCTAAGTTGGCTGAACTACCACTATTATACATAGTGCAATATTTGCGACCTTGATATTTTGCAAAATCTTCTTCAAACTTCTTTACCTCTGCACCAATACTTAACTGTTCAGCGCCAGCAATAAAATCAATTAGTTTCTTCTTAGTATCTGCCTCATTATAAAATGTAGATTTGATGAGTTTAATCATAGGTATATGTTATACAGTATCTTTAGCAAGATTATAGTTATCTGGCTTCATATCAGCATCCACCATAATTTTTACCAAATCTTTATATTTAGTTTTAGCAACCCAGCCAAGTTTTTCCTTCGCTTTTGTTGGGTCACCCAATAATAAGTCTACTTCCGATGGTCGCATATACTTCTCGGATACTTCTACATGATCTTCCCAATTCAATCCGGCGTAACTAAAAGCCGCTTCTACAAATTCTTTTACAGTATGGGTTTCACCAGTGGCTAACACAAAATCATCCGGCTTATCCTGCTGCAACATTCTCCACATACCTTCAACATAGTCTGGAGCGTATCCCCAATCACGTTTAGCATCTAAGTTACCTAGATATAACTTATCTTGCTCACCACGCTTAATCGCACCAACAGCCCGCGTAATTTTACGAGTTACAAACGTTTCACCACGGCGTGGAGACTCATGATTAAATAAAATTCCAGAGCAATTATACATATTATAAGATTCTCGATAGTTTACTGTTATCCAGTGAGCATACAATTTAGCCGCCGCATATGGGCTGCGTGGGTAAAACGGTGTAGTTTCCGATTGTGGCACAGCTTGTACTAAGCCATACATTTCTGAAGTTGAAGCTTGATAAAATCGGGTATTCTTTAAGCCAGCACTTCGAATAGCATCCAATAACCGTAATGCACCAACTGCAGAAACCTGCGCTGTATATTCTGGAACTTCAAAACTTACTTGCACATGACTTTGTGCGCCTAAATTATACACTTCATCAGGCTTAATAGTGTTCATCAATTTTGTTAACACCGCTGAATCTGCTAAATCACCATAACTCAATTTCAAATCGTCAAAAATATGTAGAATACGACCCGTGTTAAATGAGCTCGAACGACGGATAATGCCGTGCACTTCGTAACCTTTTTCTAATAACAGTTCCGCAAGATAGGAACCGTCTTGTCCGGTAATACCGGTAATGAATGCTTTTCGTTTATTTGCCATAAAGTAATTCTGCGAGGAAGGCTAAGGACTGTGTTGTTTCCCGAATTTCGGTAAAATCCTTATCTTGAACCTCAAGATTAATAGAGTATTCTTTATCTGGGTTAGATTCTAAATGATGCAATAATTCACTTAATTCCTGCTGATTTTGCTCACCAGCATTAAGCGCCAGTCCACCAACTGGCATCGAAGCCTTATTCTGCCATAAACCCGTAGAATCGGCAAGGTGAATATGGCCGAGTCCAGCCCCTAAATTTTTAACTACCGTGAGATAATCTGGCTGCACCCCATGCTCATAAATACCCACTATTTGATCACGTATAGCAATCAATTTAGGATCAATCTTGCCATCACGGGTAATCAGGTAATTCCAGAGCCGGCGCATCATATCATAATGACAAATATCAAACGTTACATCGATACCAGCTTGAGTGGCTGCTAATAAATCTTGAAATGTTACTAAACAAGGATTAAATCGCATATCATCAGCATTGTCTACTGTATCAGCAAATAACGGTAATGGCATATTCTCTAAACAAAACCGAATGCCTGGAAATTCATTCTGCAGTTTCTTAATAGAAGCAAATATTTCCTCATACAAAGCATCGCGCCATGTATTAGTAGATTGCTCTGACTTCCAATCCCTAAGTAAATACGCTAATTGTGAGTGCACCACAACAATACCTGCGCCAATTTCCTGTGCAATTTCGGCAGTAACCCGCATTTTTTCTAAACCAGCTTCCGTGCGCGGATCAAAAGCTGTATGATCACCATCAATTTGCGGAAATGGCACATGCACAGAAATAACAGGAAACGAAAACTGCTTAAGATTAGCTACAATCACATCCTTTTTCGTATAATCATCCTCTAATAAAATAAGCTCCCCGCCTAATCGTAATACGCTAGGAGCCGCTGCAAGCATTGTTTGACGGGCAGCAACATCATGTGCCGCCGCTCCCCGCATGGGGGTAAGAAATCTAATCATTGAGCTATGGCTTAGCCCTTAGTAACAAAATAAATACCTAAAATAATAACGCCGGCACCTAGCCATTGCCAACCATTTACTTTTTCTTGCAATACTATCATTGCCAATAAAATACTAAACACATACGACATACCCATAATTGGATATGCATAACTTACATTTGCTTTCGATAAAATCACTAACCACAACCCTAGAGAGAAGCCATATAACACGGTACCGCCTAATATAAAAGGATTAACAGCTGCTTTCAAAAAAAATTGAACTAACTTATCTGGATCCAGTACCCCAACCTTATTTACACCTAATTTCAATACAATTTGTGCTGTAGCGGTAATAATAGCGTTAAATATAATGAGTCCAAATACCATACTTATACTTTGTAGTATCCTTTATACCAAACAATAAAATTATGTAACCCATCTGCTAGGCTAGTTTGAGGTGAAAAATCCAGTAATTCTTTAGCTTTTGAAATATCAGCATAGGTTTTATGTACATCACCTGGCTGCATAGGAAGCATATTTTTCTTCGATTCAATTCCTAATTCTTTTTCTAGTGTTTCAATCATATACATTAATTCTTCAGTTTGAGAGTTACCTAAATTGATAATTTCATAGCCAAAATCTTTATCAAGTGCAGTTACTATTCCCGCAACAATATCATCAATATATGTGAAGTCACGTTGGTGATCGCCATTATTATAGACATCAATAGTATCACCAGCTAGCATTTTTTGTGTGAACTTGAAGTACGCCATATCTGGCCGACCCCATGGTCCGTACACGGTAAAGAAACGCAACACAATGCAATTCAAACCATATAAGTGATGATAGGTGTGAGCGAGTAACTCTCCAGCTTTTTTAGTAGCTGCATATGGAGAAACTGGATGATCTACTGGATCAGTCTCCGAAAAAGGTACCTTCTCATTACCGCCGTATACAGAAGATGTAGAAGCTAACACAAAATCCTTAACATCAAAATCGCGAGCTAACTCTAATAAGTTCAGAGTGCCGTTTACATTGGCTTGCTCATATATATATGGATTCTCTAACGATGCCCGTACACCAGCCCTCGCTCCTAAATGACAAATCTTATCAAACGCATGCTGCTCAAAAATCTTCCGTGTTCCTTCTAAATCTGAAAAATCCTGTTCATAGAATGTAAAGCCATCATAAGGCTCTAAAAAAGCCACGCGATCCCGCTTTAATTGAGTATCATAATAATCATTAACATTATCGATGCCAATTACTGTATGTCCAGCCTCTAACAATGCTTTAGCTGTGTGACTGCCAATAAATCCTGCTACTCCGGTTACTAAAATGGTGCTCATAGATAATTTATGTATAATAAAGCTGCTGAACTATATCATATGCATACAAAAGCTTCAACTCACATTATTATCATAATTACCCTAGGTTTTATATTGGCAATAATACCTTTTATTCAAAGTAATTGGTTGCCAACCTCACCAGATAGCGCAGGCTTAAGTTGTGCCGCTCAACATCTAACCTCCGCTGGAGAATTTGCTCAAAACCGAACTCGTGGATTTGATTTTCATTATAACCCATGTTGGACGCAACAAACCTATCCTGGAAACCAAGTGTTCACTGCAGGTATTATCACCATCACAGGCGCACCTGCTAGTAGTGTTGTGGTATGGCTAAGCATTCTCACATTCATTGCCATTGCCATTGCCATATATATTGCGGTATGGCTAAGCACAGATGAACGCACATTAGCTCTCTGGTCTGGATTAGGGGCTATTACATCATTAGCACTGGCTCGCTCACTATTGCTTACACCGCATAATTTATACGGATATTTAGGAATCATCCTGATTATTTTAGGAATTGTTATCTGGGAACGATCGCGCCACTGGTTGAGTGTTGTACTTATCATTCTGAGCATAGCTTTCCTAACAGTATTTCACGCTTTGTCACTAGCCATTGTAGGCATTAGCCTAGCTCTCTATACTCTTGCATCTACATATAAGAAGCCAAAAATACTACTGATACTTTTTGGCGTATTACTACTAATTAATATTGGCGTTGCGCTCATCATGTTCGGCACCATAAATCCAATCGTGCCAGTTGAAAGTATTTTGGCAATGTCTATACCAGGTATCACAAATCCTTGGTACGACCATCCTGCGGTATGGGGATATATCGCAACTAGTATTGGTGCACTTGGTATTGCCTACCGTATTAGCAGCAAAGATATGCATCCTGCATTACATCTTGGTATCTGGATTGGCCTTGTAAGTATTTTTTTTGGTCATCCAGAAATTACACAAATTGAAATACTACCAGAACGCGTAATTGCTTATGGATGGATACCTCTTGCAATAGCATTAGGCGATGGCGTGCTTGTAAGTACTGGTTGGCTAAAAGCTAAGTGGAGATACCTACTATCAATACTAATTATTGCCGGCATGGCGCTACATTTTAGTATCTTTATTCAAGATAGCTATGAAGGCATTAGTAAGCGTTTTATACCTGATACAGATTTTATAGAAAGTATGCAATGGTTAGAAACACAACGCACCGATGATACATTCCTCTTAGCAGTAGGAAATACTATTAACCGGAAAATTACCTATTCTGGATTATGGTATTACGGTGATAGTGCTTGGTATCCATGGTATCGTTTAAATCATAAAAACATCCACGCATTCTAAACAGTAGATACCACCTACTTCCCAATCGTTTATCTGGAAGACAATCCGTTACATCAACGTTTAGTTGATCTATACACAATAGTAACCACACCAGATACAGAGTCTGCTCAGGCTGCAGTTATCAACTATGGAATTACGCATATGTTGGTATGGAAAAAAGGTCCCGAGGCAAAAATATGGAAGGCTCGATTCTCCAACGAATCAATAGTCTACGAAAACGATCAATATCTGATTTATGAATTATAAGGCCACACTATGAAACGCTCTCACGCTAAAATTCATATTCCCGACTGGCTACGATATATACTTCTCGCCGCTATTCTTATAGTAACCATAACAACTATTATCAGCGCCGCCCTTCCAGATCATTTTACCATACTAGGTGACCCGTATCATCACAGCCTAAACTACGCTCCATCACGTGCCTTATGGCCATGGCTTGGAACCTGGCTCACTATTCTTATAAGTATCGTGTACGGCATATATGTACGCCACACTAAGCGCTAATCTTCCTTTTGGAAAGGACTATACCCCCTATACCATACTACGCAAATACAAATAACTACTACAACGATATATGTGATTAATGTACCAATGTACGTACTTCCAAGTATACGTGTTGCCATCATCTGCAATATTGGAAAAGTAACAACAGAAATTAACCAAGCATATAATAAACGCTCTCCCTTTGGAATTGTATTAAATGGCCATATTGCTACTGAAATAATATAGCCAATTCCGAAATACACTACAAAACTGGCAAGTAATACAAACATAATCATACTATGACAGCATAGCGATGGATAGATTGCTTGTAAAGTCAAAATCCGATACAATCAAAATGTTTTATGAAAAAATACATTACTAATTCTGTCGGATATACAATTGTAGCGCTGCTTGGTTTAGCTCCAATACTACTGTTACTAGCTATATATTCACCATATCCCGGAATTATCTACATGCGACAAACATTTCGACCAAGCCCTGCTGCACAAAAGCTAGGTGTAAGTAATTTTTTTCCAGACTCCTCGTTATCTCCCGGAATAAACCCAATTGAAAATTACCAAATACGTACCATTAATGATGCGGTTGACTTCACCGTAAAAAAAATACCCCGCACCACTTCTGCGGTAATGTACATTAATATGAAGCAAAATGCAGCCGCTAGCGCATTACTGCACATAAGCGACACTGGTGGAGATGTCTCATATCGACTACTTGGAGCTGATGATTTTATTTCAAGTCTACTAAAAAATGAAGACTATACGTACATTCAAGACCCTGAAACAGATATTACACTCTTCCAAAAAAAGACAAGTGCGTATTCTAGTATAAAAGAATTTATGAGTAATCCGCCGCGTAGTACCATTGGCCTTTACTATCCCCCATCGGATCAGCTAGACTCTTTTATTGAAAAAATACATACCACGCCACTTCACGCGAAAAAAAATAAACTAGCAAACGGTAATATCACTCTACCTAACTATATCATTACTTCCTGGCAAAATATCAACAATGATGAATTTGTTGAATATGAATTAAACTGGAATATGAACGCCCTTGCCATTGAACGGCAAGATTACTTTGCGTTTCGATTACGACCAAGTAGTGAGTATCCCATTACTATCAAACCAATTATCGTAGGAATGCAATGAATATGCTAAAAATATTGAAAGACTGGATAATCGAAATAATGCGCATAATGTTCATCCCGCTAATTATAGCGTATCTATTATTAGTAGTTACTGATGGAGTTAACCAAGATATTATTAGTCCATTTATTATTATTTCCGACTTTTCTATCCCACTTATATTCGTAGCGATAGGGTACGGTGCGCATATGTATGCAAATAAAAAGGTAAAAACCGCACTTTCAAAAAAAGCTCAGTGGACTATCCACACTAGCATCGCATCGATAATTGCCATTATCACATGGATCGCATTACAAGATTCATTGATCCTCTACAAAATAATATGTGCTCTGATCATAATGGTTGGATCACTATCTGCATACATTGCACAAAATAAATCACAAAAACGTTGGGCTATTATTTCCATAGTTACTGTGTGTATTTTAGCTACCGCGTTGATAATTTCTTTCATTGCACAATACGAAATAGGTTTTATATCATTTGATTTTTGGAATCACTATAACTCTAGTAAGGTCTATTCACTTACTGGAGTAGTTGGGTCATTACTATTATCGTATCAATCTTTTTATGTACTAATTGGTAGCATTCTCAATTTAACAAATACAAGCATTGCAAACGCACAAATTGTGTACACACTAAGTGTAGCTATGGTATATCTTCTTGGTGCATATAGTATGTACTATATAGGTTGTAACCTAGGTAGTCGTCGCTATGGAATCATTAGCGCCATTATCTTCGCTTTATTTCCAATGACCACCTGGGGTGGGGCGGGATTCTTTATTCCTAATACCCTCTCTCTTATTGTATGGCCTCTACTGTTCTACTTTGGAATGCAAAAAAGGAGCAAACGTTCCATATTTCTATTCATATTAAGCGGCTTAGTTATCTTCTTATATCATCCTTGGGATTTAGGAATTATTTTACCAGCGTTTATTATCTGGAAAGTATTCTTACAAAAACATGTTAAAGGTTTTATTTTGTGGTTTATAGTTTTTTCTGTGGGCTTTATAAGCACAGAAATTATACTGTTTATATTTGCTCCTGATTTATTCTTTTCACTACATGATTGGCTACCAAATTTTTATGGAATTTACAATAACATAATCAGCACCATAAATACTCAATCTAGCTTCAATCCTCAGGTATTGTTTACACTAAAAAATATTTTCATTACACCTCTAGCAATAATTGGATCATTATTTGTAATCATACGGTACATCCAAGAGCGCAATACAGGTAAATTACAGCCTATCACAAAATTCTTACTTGCTCATGTAATATTACTATATCTACTGCTATTTCTTGGATTTATTTTCGCATATAATTTTCGCATTGTTGTATTTGTCTTATTTGTCTGTGTACCGCTAGCCGCATACATGCTTCATCAATTATCACGCCGTCATATAATAACTGGCTCTATGATCTTAGGCCTATCATTTAGTGCCCTACTATTACACAACGTAAATGTATATACAATATTAAATGGCTCAACCTATAGTTCTCAATCGGAAAGTCAAAACATATATGCAGGACTCAAACAGATTGATCAAGAGGCTATTATACTTACCGACCCATACAGCCGTACATTTCTTATAGCGCTTGGAGCTCGCTATCGCATCCATACTAATCCTGATGAAGAAAATGAATACTATCAGATTTTTCATGAGCAAGATTGGACAGAGTCTCAGATTAAATATATTCAAACATGGGATATTAAATATATTGCTATTACAAATCGTACCGTAGAATGGGCACGAACCGGTAAGCCAACAACTGCTGTAACCAACTACTTATCAAGAATTGATAGCTTTATTTCCACAAAAGAAACCCTGACAGATAAACTATCAGGCGATCTCAAAGCTATTTATAAGAGTGATGAATTTTCACTCTACCAGATTCCGGAAGATCCGGCTGCGCTACTGTATTAAACGAGTAAGTTCCTCGTGAAGAATTTTGGAAACCCGTTCTATGGAATGATGTTTTCTAAAATATTGACTTCCATTATCTCCAGCTTCTTGCAATTGTCGCGGATTACTTAAAATATCGTCAAGCAATGCACGTAATGTTTCAAAAGAATTTTGAGCTACCCATCCTAATGCATGCTCTGTAATAATATTATCGGGATTTGCTGATAGACTCATAATAGGAGTGCCGTGCAATCCCGCTTGAATAAATGTATTTGGAAACCCCTCCACTCGCGATGTATTCACAAATAGTTTAGCCTTACTAAAATATTCCCCAATTACATCAAAATCAACTTGATCATGAAATGTTACATTACTTAGCGCATTTACCTCTTGCTGTACGGAAGTAAATAGCACTTCATCACCTTTATTACAAATCATCACAAATTGCTCATCAGGAAATGCTTCAGCCAACCTTAAGAATACCATTGGTTGCTTCATTTCATGTGCGCGACCAACCCATAAAATACTATCTTTGATAGCACCCAATTCATCCTTACGCAATAAAAAGCCATTTGGTAAAAGCGTAACATGCGCCCCCATTTTTTCTAATAGAGATTGATGATTAGAATTTTGAGCAAAAAATTCTGTGGTATTATGCAACCCATACCTGTACGACTTACTCGCCAACCAACTTGCACTATCGATAAATTCACCATTCACATCTATATCTGATGCTGTCATGTATACACCCCGCTTACGCGCCATTTTACAAAACCATGCTACAAGCCCAACTTCAAATGATGCAGAACGCGAAATATAAATATCTGCATTTATACGCTGGAAATCCAATAGCAATTTTAGCGTCCTCCAAAAACCAACAAATATGTTTGTGGATGCAGTATTGCGTACTTGCCAATATGTAATGTCGTTTTCACACACTAGCTTGGGTATGTCTTGAATCGCAGATACAACATGAATATCATATCCGTCACCATAACTACGACGTAACTCCTCCACTAACTGAAATAATTGAACCTCACTACCTCCAAAAACGCCTCCTCCTGGGTGGGAAACATTATACATATCATAATTCACAATACATATACGTGTTTTTTCAGGTGGCGTTTTTTTAAACTCTAAAGCAATATCCATACCCTGATACTCCATGCCGAACATTACAAGAAAACGATATATAATTCGCTTTATCGCTCTTGGTAATAAAGTGGTAACTATACTTAATCTGCCGCTCATCTCACGTTGCCATTCAACTGAAAAAAACTTTCCACCATATTTTCGAGAAACTGCGCGAGATTCCTTCCAGAACTGATCGGCTCTACCTCCAGTTTTTGATTCTTCATGAATACGGAAGTGTCCTAATACCACAGGCAATAACTCAATAGTCGTTTCTAATCCTATGCGAATATAGTAATCCTTATCCATCGAAAAATGTAATGACTCATCAAAATATCCAACACTGTCTAGTAATTCTCTTCGCCAAAAAACTGTGATATACGCCATAAACATCGTCTCATTCAATAATGCATCAAGAGAAAATTCCTGTGTTGGTAATAGATATTCTTCAGCCTGACCATTCGTAGTGTTATATGCTAGGCACTTACCATACACCATACCCACCTCGGAATGTTCTTTAAAATGTTTGACGACAGCTTGAAATGCACCAGGCTCAAACCAATCATCGGTACTTAGCCATACTACGATATCACCAGTAGCTTTACGTAAACCCTTATTCAAGGCATCGGACTGCCCTGTATCTGATTCAGAAATAAATTTCACCTTATCCGGATACTTCTCCTGATACGCCTCTAGAATTTCAATGCTGTTGTCCGTGGATTCACCGTCATAAATAATATGCTCCCAATCTGCATGGCTTTGCTGCGTAACGCTATCAATAGCCTGCTGCAAATATTGCCCCTGGTTAAACGATGGAGTAACTACTGAAATTTTCATACCTTTGAACGTGAAGGAATAATCTTACTAATATATGACGTGAACAACATCCGATCTTTTTTTGAAAAGATACCAATAACCAATCCAAGTAGAAGTATAAATACTCCAGCTAATAATAATGCTAGCAAAACACCCCAAATAGATGATAACAACGATACACTATATCCCAATACAAAATATCCAACGCTCCCGATAATTAATAGCTTTACATAGATCATAAACATCGATGTGTGCTGAACGCGTAACTTTCGCTCAATCATATATATATATATTGGTACAGGCCACTGAGCTATGAGTAATCCATACGCAGCGCCTTCAATATTAAATATTGGGATAAGAGTTGCTGTTAACGCTATATTAGAAATAACAATAGTGGCAATTACAGCAGCATTGGTCTTGGGTTTATCAAAACCAGCGAAAAAATAAAATGGAATTGCCGTAAGTGCATACAAACCATAACACACAACCAAAACCTGCATAATATACGCCGACTCAATAATATATGCATCACCCAACCAGTAACCAATAAATGGCTCTGCGTATACGATAAGTGGAATAACCATAGCCAATATAAACGTATAGGTAAATTTAGAAGCGCGTATATACAATTCCCGCAGTGCATCTAGTCTCTGCTGTGTAAATAGTTCTGTTGATAGCGGAAATAATACATTATTGAGCGTTGCAATAAGTGCATGAATTTTCATAGCAATGGTCACTGGAATTGCATAAAATGTTACAACAGTTGATCCTAAAAATGCGCTAATTAAAAATTTATCAAATTGAAATAACATATTACCAGCTATTGTTGCAATAAACGTAAAGCCCGCAAAATTCATTATTTTTTTCACAAGTCGCTTGTCCCAAGCAAGAACAAATGTGAAGTCAGGTAGTAATCGCTTTAATAAAATAATGTATCCAATCAATAATGTAAGAGATGTAGCAGCGTTTACTAATAAAATAGCCAACAAACTTGGATGCAACCATAAAATGAACACAAGCACCGCCGTAAGGGCCATTGCGTTTATCAATACAACTATTGTATTAAGATGATATTTTTGCAAAGCTCGTGGAACCGCGCTCAATACACCATTGGCTAAATTAAAAAGTAAACTACCCACAGCCAACAGTAAACCGATTTTACTCACGTCACGTAGCTCTTCTGGAATCTTCAGTAAAGTAATGATAGAATCAGCGCCTAGCATCACAACAACGAATAACACCACACCTAAACCAAGAAAGATGATGAGATTCGTACTAATAACTTTATTAACCTGTCTTGTGTCACCACGCGTATATGCTTCTGAAATATACCGTACAGAAGCTGATGCTAATCCAAGATCCAGAAACGATAATATGCCAATAACCGATAATAGCAGTGTATACACACCATATTGATCATCACCTAATGCACTCAATATAAATGGAGTGATAGCAAAAGCTATCACAATAGACCAGCTAAACGCTAGTACATTACTCAGTGCATTAGTGATGGTTTGATGGGCCTTTTTCATAACAAACATAGTGAGTGTAGCGGCAATATACACTACAGTCAACGTACATATAAAGCTATGTGCTATACTGGGACTATGCAATATTTAGCTATCCTTGGCAACGTACCAGAACTATCAGCCCTCGAGCTCAATCGCATGGGCATTACCGCTGAATGGCGAGGAGGTAGCGTAGCGGAATTATCCAACAAAATCGATATTAATCAGCTTGGTGGCACTGTTAAAATTGCTGAATATATAACTACTATTAAGCGCGATCTTGAAGGCTTAAAAGAACTATACGCACTCTTAGAGCAAGCCAGTGGGGATGGAAAAAAATTATGCTTTGGATTTAGCGTATATGCAGCCGATGCTGCAGTTACAGAAAAAGTGGAGAAACACTATAATAAAAAATTACGTGCTATTGGCATCGATTGGAAAAAAAAGTTGAAAGAAGTGCATAATGGAGCAGTTCGTTATGTTGAAAGCAAAGAACCTGCTCTCTCTTCGGTAATTGTACAAAAAGAAAAATTACTCAACCATAATACAGATTTCATCATTGCAATTCGTAAAAAAGAAATCATCCTGGGCCGCACTATAGAAGTACAAGATTATAAAGGTTTTTCTAAAAGAGACTTTGGTCGACCAGCGCGTGATCACCAATCTGGTATGTTACCACCAAAAGTAGCCCGTATGATGATGAATATCGCCCAACCAACCGGCGCAGGTTCATTCGTTGATGCCTTTTGTGGATCGGGCACCGTGTTACAAGAAGCAACATTGCAAGGCCATAAAAATATCATTGGTGTTGATATCTCGAAGAAAGCCATTACTGATACTAAAGAGAATTTCGAATGGATGAAACTGCCAGTACCAGAGCTCCATGTGGCTGATAGTCAAAAAATAAATGGGTTACTACCAAAGAATTCTGTGGAGTGTGTGGTAGGAGAAGGCTATCTTGGACCAACACGTCCTAAAAAAACCGAAAAGGTGCGTAGACAACTTATTAAACTCTACGATAATACAATTACCGCATTTAATGATATTTTAATTCCGGGCGGAAGAATTGTGTTAGCTGTTCCAGCATGGAAACGTTACGACGATATACTTACATTACCAATCAATGAAACCTTACAGCGCTTGGGGATGAAGGAATTTCACGAACCGATTTTCTATGGCCGCGAACACGCACACGTATTGCGACACATTCACTTCTTAGAAAAGAAATAACTCCAACTCAGATTAATTCAATATTTTGATGTACTGTGAGGAACAGAACTTCTGACGAAACAGTACGCAAAATTTGGATTAAGCTGCGTTGTGGAATACCATTACGTCCCCTTCTTGTACTACATATTCCTTACCTTCCATGCGGATTTGCCCAGCATCTTTTGCAGCAGACCAACTACCTGCTTCAAGTAATACATCCCATTGAATAACTTCAGCCCGAATAAATTTTTCTTCAAAATCAGAATGAATAACTCCAGCAGCTTCTGGAGCCATCGCACCTTTACGCACAGTCCAAGCCCGTGTTTCTTTTTCACCGGTAGTAAAGTAAGACATTAATTCTAGCAATTCATAGCCAGCAGCAATAAGTTTATCCAAGCCAGTTTCTTTCATTTCTAATGCATCCATCATTTCTTTTGCGTCCTCATCTGATAATTCTGTAAGTTCAGCCTCAATTTTTGCAGATACAACAATTGCTCCTTCAAGTGGAGATTCATTCACACCCTCATCTACATTCACAACATATAAAAATGGCTTACTCGTTAACAAATTGAGTTGCTTAATAAAATGTGCTTCTTTTTCTGGATCTAACTCAACACTGTTGACTAACTTACCTTCTTGAAGAGCTGGTAATACTTTATCAATTACGGCTAATTCTGCTATTGCGTCTTTATCTTGGCCACGTGCTTTATTTTCTACTTTAATACGATGCTTTTCTAGTAATTCAACATCAGCCATAACTAACTCTGTATTAATTACATCAATGTCGGAAGTAGGATTTACCTCACCATGCACATGAACTACATTTTCATCTGTAAAGTAACGAACTACTTGAATGATTGCATCCACTTCACGAATGTTTGATAAAAATTTATTTCCAAGCCCCTCCCCTTTATGCGCTCCAGCCACTAATCCAGCAATATCTACAAACTCAATAGCAGCCGGAATAATTTTTTTTGTGCCCGACATTTTCGATAACTTATCTAAGCGCTCATCAGGCACAGCAACAACGCCCACGTTAGGGTCTATCGTGCAGAATGGATAATTACTCGCCTCTACTTGTACCTTTGTTAGAGCGCGAAATAAGGTTGATTTTCCTACGTTGGGCAAGCCAACAATACCAATTTGTAATGCCATAGGGGTCTATAATAACACAAAAGAGGGCTTTGCATACCCTCTATGTGCGTAAACTACTAGTAAATCCTATTCGAACTCTGGATAGAGTGGGAATTTATTTGTTAGCTCAACTACTTCTTTAGCAATCTCTTGCTTAATTGCTTCATTTTCATGGTTCTTCAATGCCTTAAGAATCATTGCAGCAATTTGCTTCATTTCAGGCTCCTTCATACCACGCGTGGTTACCGGAGGCGTACCTAAACGAATACCAGATGGATCCATTGGCTTGCGTGGATCATCAGGAATTGTATTCATATTTAATGTAATACGCACTTCATCAAGAACCGTTTGTGCAATTTTACCGGTAATACCAAGTGGGGTAACATCAGCCAGGATAAGATGATTTTCGGTAATTTCACCAAACATCACTTTTAAGCCGCCAGCTTTTAGTTCATCACACAATACCTTAGCGTTCACTTTTACTTGCTTAGCGTACTCTTTGAATTCAGGCTTCATGGCTTCACCAAGTGCAACGGCCAGCGCAGCAATTTGATGATCATGTGGACCACCTTGTAAGCCTGGAAAAACCGCTTTATCAATAGCCTTCGCATGTTCTTTCTTACACATAATCATTCCACCGCGCGGACCACGTAATGTTTTATGCGTAGTAGTAGAAACCACGTCAAAAATTGGTACTGGATTATTCAATTCACCTGCAGCTATTAATCCAGCAATATGTGCAATATCTGCCATGGTTAAAGCACCAACTTCATCAGCAATTTCTTTAAACTTGGTGTAATCCAAATCACGAGAGTAGGCAGAAAATCCAGCCACAATAAGTTTTGGCTTATGCTCTAATGCCATAGCTCGTAAATTATCAAAATCAATCAAACCATCTTCACCAGTTTTATAACGAACAAAGTTGAAAATCTTCGCCATAAATGTAACTGGATGACCATGGGTAAGATGTCCGCCATGTGATAAATCCATACCAAGCACAGTGTCACCTGGCTCTAGCAATGCTGCATATACAGCAAGGTTAGCTGGCGCACCAGATAATGGCTGTACATTTACATGCTCCGCGTTAAATAATTCTTTTGCCCGTTCAATGGCCATAGTTTCAATTTGATCCACCCATTCCTGACCACCATAATACCGTTTTCCAGAATATCCTTCAGAATACTTATTCGTCATGATGCTTCCTAGAGCCTCCAATACAGGTACAGAGACGAAATTCTCCGATGGAATAAGCTCAATATTGTTACGTTGACGTTGGAGCTCGCCCTTGATAAACTGGGCAATCTCTGGATCTTGTTTAGTGAGATATTCGAGCATTGACTTAAGATTTAAGTATTAATTAAGGTTGAATTGTAGCACATATTATCAATAATGTCATGAAACAATTTTGTGTTCTTCCAACCCATACATAGTATCTTATAGTAATAGTCAGAATATATGAAAAAAATGTACTTTTCTTTTGGATAGCAAAAAGCGCAGGCACAAGCATTCATTCAGTATTAGAGAAATATGATTATCCCTTATTAAAGTTACCGAAGGATTATAAACAATTTACTAATAGCGGATTTATTACATCGCTTTTCCCTTCGCTACAACAAAAAACTTACCTTTCTTCCACTGCCAAAATTGGGTAATTTCAATGCGATTGACCTAAGTCAAGCTAACCCACAAGTTGATTGGCTCACCAACGATAATGGAAATTTACTCGTTGACTTTGTTGGCAAAATGGAAACATTATCCGCTAATGCAAATACTGCATTTGATTACACATTTTAGGAAATTTAGGTGTGAATACCGGGCTTACTTGAATCAGAGAAACCAACACACTCCCCGATGCAATCACATCTCTACGTTAACTATCGACGCGGTACTCGATCTATCGATCGCCCAACTTCGACTAATCGTATTTGATAAGCTGCTAATATTTCTGTTCTTAGTTTAGAAAATATTTGATTCACACGTTCCGCCTCTTGATTTAAAGTAACTTGCCCAGATTCTGGAATAACTCCATCGTGCTTTATTTTCATTTCTGTATATAATGCATGTAGATATGCAGCCAATAATTCCGCTACCGACCCAATTTCTTCTTGATCCCGTACTATGGTAAAAACCTCATCCCACATCGAATCATCATTTACTTTCTCAATAAGATTCTCTTCAATATAATCATCAACTGCCATTTGATCTCCCCCATCATAAAAAAGATATGGCGAAACGTAATTATAAAAATATTCCTCCAGTTTTTCTCTTGCTAAGACAATTAATGCTCTTCGTAATAATTGAGCTTCCTCATGTAAAAAATTATCACCATCATCTACTGGTAATGTTTGTTCTAATTCCTGAAGAAATTGAGACATACTAGAGTGATTTTACCATATACTCTTCGGCTAATTCATAGCCAAGCTTCTCGTAATATTTTCGTACACCAACACCGGCAATTACTGCCGATTTTTTGAATCCTTTTTCTTTTGCCACCATCTCGGCTTCAGCCATAAGTTTTCTACCCAACCCACGATGCTGCGCTGCCTTACTTACTTTATCTGATACTGGAATTAATTGGCCATATACATGGAGTTCTCGAATAATCGCCGCATCCTGAAGCTCTTCATACCAGTGATGATCTATAGATTGTAACCGTAAACGCACAAAACCAAATAGCTTTGTTCTATCTGCATTTTCATACGAAATAAAATATTCTGTTCCATCAGATGCTTCATACTCATCAATATATAATTGCGCTTCTTCAATACCAGAAATATCATCGCGTGGCTCACGACAACGGATACAATCACACTGTGCGCCCTTATCTTGCATCATCTGGCGTAAATTAGTTACTGTATTTCCGCCCTCAATAGAATTTTCAGGAATATCACGGACTAATCTTTCAATTCGACAATAATAAGGAACCTCATTTTTAATATCAATTAATAAATCTGTCAACGTTTGCTCTGAATATGATTTATAACGCCCTGCTTTCCAATGGCGATACAGTGGTGCAGATTTTACTACTACACAAGGATAAATTTTAATGTGATCGGGCTGATACGCTGGATCTGAAAAAATAGTTTTAATATCATGCAAATCAGTTTCAGGTATTGCCCCCGGTAAGTTTTGCATCATGTGATAGGTAATTTTAATCCCGGCTTCTTTCAATAACTTAGTTGCCTGTTGCACACCCTCATTTGTTTGATCACGCAGCGTTAAAGCTAATACATGCTTATTTAATGTTTGCACACCAATTTGCATACGGGTAGCACCAAACCAGCGCAACCGCTTTACTTCTGCCTCATCAATATGATCTGGTCGAGTTTCTAACGTACAACCAATCACTCTATATTTTGCTATTTCATTTAAACGCTTGGCCTCTTCAAGTGTTTCTGCACCATCCGGCCGCTCATCTAAATTAAAGCCATCGTAACAACGCTTCATGAACCATTCTTGATAATCATTTGGATACGCTGTCCAAGTTCCTCCCAATACAATTAATTCACACTTTTCTGGAATGTGTCCATTACGCTCCAATGCCTCAATGCGTTTTGTTACTTGTTCATACGGATCAAACTTTAAACGCAACGCTCGCATTGCGCCCGGCTCGGTATCAATATAACTCTTCGGCATATTCGATTCGGTTGGACAGTACGTACAACGACCTGGACACTGATACGGTTTCGTAAGAACTGTAATAGGTGCAATACCAGATAGTGTACGCACACTCCGCACCTGAAGTATTCTCATAAACGCAAAATCCTCTTCCATGTCACCTTGCTCAATCATAGTGCGATACTCTTTAAGGATATCTGCGTTCGTAGGCATTTGAATTTTATACTCCTTACATATCTCCGCTTTTACTCGGCGCAATTCCAAAGCATCGCCAACGCTGCGGTTGATGGATTTCGTAATAATTTCACGCACTGCCTCTACTGGTGACGTTACTTTATTATCTAATTTTGTTACAGGCCCTGTATTCATAAGCTACGGAAGGATACTGTAAATACACGAATAAATCAAGATACCCTTATACTACGGCTCTATGTAAGCTGCATTAACTGAATAGCATCTCCTATACGAGGATTATAATATAGATAGTAATGAAAATCCGCCAATATAAATTCACTAGCACTCATCTGGCCAACAAATTCATAACCCTCCATTGGCGAAGTGAATCCATGCTGCACAGGCAACGGATACAGTCCAAAAAATACTCCTCTCCCCCTACCTTTAGATCCTGCATTGCAGTATATACTAAACTCTGCCAATTATTGTATTCAGCATTATTCGTATCAATTACAGGTTGCGGTGGAACAGCAGCTGGCCAATCATAATCCGTAAATGCACATACCCCTTTGGCAACTTATCCGCGTATCCTGCAATTAGCTCCTCAAATGGAGCAATCTCTTTTACTGAAAAAGCAATGTCAGCAACCTTACCGTTTGTGTAAGAAATTTCTACCTCCTCAAGATCTGGCGCCTCCCAATATAATAACGGTAGCCGACCGCTCCACGCTGGACTTACTAATTGCAAATCAATCCAACACAATGGCGCAATCTTATCTTATAAGTGCTCAAATCCCTATTGAAACACATCATTCCATTCAGGAAATAAGGTTGAGTGTTCGGCTCGTCTTTAAATGAATATGTAGTAAACATTTTCATAATGGTTGTACATGTTCTCTAACATTATCTATACTACCACATATACGGCCCACTAAAAGATGGCTAAGAATTATGAATAAAGAATTTGCCGACAATCTCATCAAACAAATGGAGCAAGATTACGATGCGATTGCTGATCATTTCTCGCAAACTCGCCAGGCGCCCTGGCCTGAATTTGATATTATTGAAAAGCTCGTTAATCCAGTAGCTTCAATTCATGAATTGAAGCTACTGGATATTGGCTGTGGCTCGGGTAGATTATCAGAAATTCAAAAGAACATTGCCGGATGCACATACACTGGCATTGATCTTTCTAATGAACTTTTAGAATTAGGACGCAAACAATATCCCGATGTAAATTTTATACATGGCTCAATGCTAGAACTACCATTTAAAGATAACTCCTTTGATTTCATTACAGCTATAGCAAGCCTGCAACACATCCCTTCTCGGCAGTATCAAATTCAAGCCTTGCAAGAAATGGCTCGCGTTGCAAAAACTAGTGCCACATTATTTATGACCAACTGGAATCTCTATCAAGATGTAATGCCAGATTACTTCACTTCAGCTAAAAAAGCTTTTGGAGATGAGTGGGAAGAAGGTGACACCCTCGTGCCATGGAAAGATAAGTATGGAAAAATTCAGGCCACTCGGTACTATCACAGCTTTAAGGAAAAAGAGATGGCTGAACTACTCGAAACTAGTGGCTGGAACATTCAAGAGCAATACTATATGGCACGCAGTAAACGCACCAACAGTGCAAAAGGATTCAATCTTGTAACTATCGCAAAAAACCATAAAAACAAGATAGATAGTACGTAGAAATACTATAGATGCTACTATGACGGCGTTATTACACGATCAATAATTACCCATTCACATATGCATGAAAATCTATTACTCAAAGCTGGCTTAACTGATAACCAAGTACGTATTTACGATCTCTTACTCCGTAAAGGGCCAGCCACCGCCGCTGAGCTAACCGAAGTCACTAAGATGCAACGCGGAAGCGTATATTATGTTCTTGATAGTTTAATAGCAGAAGAACTCATTGAAAAAACCAAGCGAGGTGCAAAAACACTCTTTCAAGCGGCACATCCAACTGTATTAATGGAGTATATTAATCGCAAAAAAAAATACAATTGAGCAAGTTGAAAACTCATTAAGTACAGCCATGCCAAGCATGATAGAAAACTATAAATTATCTAACAAGCTACCAGGTGTATATGCTTTAGAGGGTAAGAAGGTATTCAGCGAGCATTCAACGAATTACTAAAAGATAACTTACCAATTTTAGCTATTGAGGATACAGGTATTTTATACGATTTAATGCCAGCATATGAAGAAGAATTCATGAGGCAAACAGTTGCCATGAAACATAAAAATCGCTCCGTCATTCCCTCAAGTAATCAACGCGTATTCAAAGATGAAGAAAAAGCATGGGAGTATCGAAGTATCGATGTTGAAAAATTTCCATTTAAAATGGATATCACCATAACAGATAAACGTGTAATTATTAGTTCGGTTCAAGAAAAAACTGCCATTGGTGTAGTAATTATTCATGATGAAATTATCAGAAACTTCAAAATATTATTTGAAGTATTATGGTCTATTGGAAAACCAGACGCAGTATAATATACAGCTAGTTACTAGGGGTAACTACAAATAACTATTCGACATACATATATATTGTCAAAATAGGGTTATTTAGGTATACTTATCTGCATAATCATGAAACAAAAGGTCGCTCAAACTTTACCCCTAATGCTAACGTTTAGTGCAGTACTCACTCTCGGTGTACTGTTTTTTTCGTTTACAGCAGTAGATGCCGCCTTAGAAATTAATGATGAAACTACGCCGCCAGAAACAACCACAGAAACTAAAGAAAAAACAAAACGTACCAATGCTGAAATTAATAAAAAGGATACCGATTCGATAAAAAAAGATTCGCCTAAAATAGAATCTACAAAAAATGTCGTTCAATCAGATACGGATGAACAATCAAGTACCCTAAAAGTATATGAAGATACCTACACTGTTGCTGGGGAAACAATAGAACTGAATGGGTATTTTAAAAATGATGTTATCGTTGCCGGGAATAACGTTACGATTTCTGGAGTTGTAGAAGGTGATGTAATTTCAGCTGCTGCTAATATTACAATCGATGCCGTTATAAGTGGCGACGCACGACTAGCTGGTGGAAATATTACCATCCAAAATGTGATAGAACGCAATGCAACGGTATTCGGCGGAAGAGTTATTATAGAAGACAGTGCCAATATCCAGCGTGATCTTTTTGTACAGGCCGGAGACCTCCTCATTGAGGGGGGTATTGATGGTGAGATTTCTGGAAGTGCTGGCAATACAATAATTGATGCGCCAGTTAACGGTGATGTGTATTTCAAAAGTGTCGGAAATTTACGCTTACGCTCTAACGCAAAAATTAATGGCGATCTATATTATTCCTCCGCACAGCAAGTTGTAGCTGATGATATAGCTATTATTAATGGTGAAACAGTCTACTCACCGCCACTAGTTGAACCAAGAGAACAAACATCAAAATTCACACTATGGTTTTGGGTTCGTAAAGTAACCGGACTATTTGGATTGTGGTTATTGGGTATTGTTGTATTGAATGTACTTAAACGAAAATCTGTTGCTGTAGTAAAACATATGCTTGCTTATGTAGGACAAAGTATGGGGTGGGGCGTAATATACGTATTCACTGTCCCGGCCGTACTTACAGTGCTATTAATTACTCTTGTAGGAATACCTTTAAGTATCTTTGGATTACTATTATTTGGAGCATCGCTGTACTTAGCAAAAATTTATATTGGCACAGCCATTGGTAAGCTTATATTCTCAAAACAACAATCAATGATTTGGCCAATGCTCGCCGGTGTAACTATTTACTACATCCTCATTGAAGGCCTAGGATTGCTGCCATTCCCATGGCTTATTGCTGGATCACTTGTAAATGCAATTGGTATTATCTGGGCTGCCGGTGGAATCGTGTTGTACTTACGAGATCGTATGCGCGAACACAATGCTAAACCATCCATCAAACACCGTAAGAACAAAACAACCAAGTCCGTTAAAAACAAAAAGACAAAGCCAGTTAATCTGTAATTATTTTAAATCATGAAAGTTGCTAGTCACATTTATAAAGCCTACGATATTCGAGGCATCTACGGAACAGAACTTACTGAAGAAGTTACTTATAAAACTGCTCGAGCGTACGCTCAGCTCATGAAAAAAGAAAACGCGGATACACAATTAACAATAGCTGTTGGCGCTGATATGCGCATATCAACCCCTGTATTGCAACCCGAAGTACTTCGTGGCTTAACTGATGAAGGTATTAACGTTGTTGATGTTGGATTAGTATCCACACCCGCATTTTACTATGCCGTTGCCAAATATGAATACGATGGTGGGATTATGGTTACTGCCTCCCATAACCCTAAAGAATATAATGGATTAAAATTTGTGCGTGCTGACGTAAAGCCAGTAAGTATGGATAATGGTATTGCGAAAATTCGAGACGCAGTAATTGCTGATAATCTGGGTGATATCATTGGTGGTGGAACAGTAGAAAAAAAAGACGGAATTGTTGAGGAACATGCTAAATATGAAGTGGACTGGGTAGGTATCAATAATATTAAACCACTACGCATAATAGCTGATGCCGCAAACTCAATGGGTGCCACATACGTACGTGCTATGTTCTCACATCTACCCTGTGAATTAATTGAAATGAACTTCGAACTCGATGGAAATATGCCCTCTCATGAAGCTGATCAATTCAAGGAAGAAAATAATGCAGCATTAATGCAGCAAGTTGTAGAGCGTAAAGCTGATTTAGGAATTGCTACCGATGGTGATGGTGACCGAATCTTTTTTATCGACAGTGAAGGAAATATGATTGAGCCTGCTATTATCCGTGGATTAATTGCTCAATTAGTACTAGAACGTGAACCAGGATCAACTATTTGTTACGATATTCGCCCAGGACGCATTACCCGAGACATGATTATAGAGGCTGGCGGAAAACCATCAGTAACTAAAGTAGGACATTCATTTATTAAAGCTCAAGCCATTGAGGAAGGCGCTGCCTTTGCTGGTGAATCTTCCGGACATTTCTTTATGCGTACAGAATTAGGTGTATTTGAAACACCGGTTATCGTAGCCATGATGTTATTACAATACTTCAGCAGAAGTAATGAATCTATCGCCGATCAAGTACGGCCATTTAGAAAATACTCACACTCTGGTGAAATTAATTCTGAAGTTGAAGAAAAAGAAACTATGGTACAAAAACTAAAAGATACATACGGTAAGGATGCTAAAAACGTATCTGAACTGGATGGCATTACAATTGAATATGAAGACTACTGGTTTAATGTACGACCTTCCAATACAGAATCCGTATTACGATTAAATTTAGAAGCTATTTCCGAAGAAGTACAAAAGCAAAAGACTAAGGAAATCCTTAGTATCATTCGAGGTTAATTTTCGAAGACATTAGCTATATGAAAACAGATCGCCCAATTGTATTCATTGTACTCGATGGATGGGGTATTGGTACGGATGATGCGCATAATGCCATCTTTCAAGCCAACACTCCTACAATTGATTACTTCCTAGCGAACTATCCAAATAAAGCCATTGGTGCAGCCGGACCACATATTGGATTACCAGATGGCCATCCCGGTTCAACTGAAATGGGACATATGATTATGGGAGCTGGACGTGATTTATTATTACCACAAATGCAATTACTTAATGCTATTAGCACTGGGGAGCTTCGTAATAATAAAGCTATTGTTACGGCTATGAAAAAAGCGAAGCAAGGTAATGGTCGCCTGCATCTATTAGGGTTATTGTCAGACGGCGGAATTCACACATACGATACAGCTTGTCATGAATTGATGGCGATTGCAAAAGAATATGATATTCCTGAAGTATACGTTCATATCATTGGTGATGGTAGAGATGCACCACCTAAATCTATTTCAAAATACGTACATGTACTACAAAATAAAATGGCAACCGTTGATAATGCTAAAGTAGCAAGCCTACAAGGCCGCTGGTGGGTAATGGATCGTGATCATCGGTGGGAACGAATTGAAGCTGCCTATAAATTAATGGTACTTGGTGAAGGCTTACATACAGCTCATACAATTAATGAAGCAATTGATGCAGCCTATACTCGCGGTGAGAGTGATGAATTTATTCAACCAACCGTTATTGATCCTAATGGTAACATGCGCGACGGTGATGTAGTAATTAACTTCAACTTTCGAATTGATCGCGAAATTGAAATCACCCAGGCGCTCATTGAAGAAGATTTTACACATTTCGAACGTCGTGACTGGCCAAAACTACACTATGTTGGCATGAGTAAGTATTATGAGGAAATGAAAGCTCCTACTGCACTGGAACGCATTGAGCTGAAAGCCAAAAATATTCTTGGAGAAGTATTAAGTGATCGTGGCTATAAACAACTACGGCTTACCGAAACCGAAAAATGGGTATATGTAACAAAAATATTTAATGTAATGCGGGAAGATCCATTTCCTGGCGAAGAACGCATTTTAATTCCTTCAGATAAAGTTGCTACATACGATTTAAAACCCGAAATGCAAGCTATGTCTATTGCTAAAGAAGCTGTGAAGCATTTAAACGCCAAAGCCTTCGATACGTATGTGATTAATTTTCCAAACGCAGACATGTTAGGGCATACAGGAAATCATGAAGCGGCTATGCGTGGGATAGAGGTAATTGATGCAGCACTTAATGTAATTTTTCAAGAACTTCAGCAACAGAATGGTATTATGATTATTACTGCCGACCATGGTGATGCAGAAGTAATGTGGGATGAAGAATGGAATAGCCCACATACCTTTCATACAGATTCATATGTACCATTTATATTGATAGATGAGCAACGTAAGCACATGCAACTACGTGACGCAGGAGCGCTTAAAGATTGCGCACCAACTATTTTAGATTTACTTGGAGAAGAAATTCCAGAAGAAATGACTGGGACAAGCTTGCTTATTCAAGAGAAAAAAGAAGGCTAATAACAACCTAATAAATCTATCATAAAAACCCATGCTAAAATATGGGGGTTTTTTTGATATCTCAGATTACTACTATATACGCCCCTAGGCCATTAACGATATGGTTATTTTATAGTACACTCCCTGGTCATCTTAGGTAAGTTTCATAAGCACGCGTGACCAAATGATATCGTGCTCTTTTTCAACCGGGAGATTCCCCTCATGTGTACCGCTACTTCCAAGCGCTACTCTCTCTTCACTATCCTGCTCGGACTCTTCCGCATCCATAAGTATTTTATGCAATACTATTGTTATAGAGTATTTATGGATGTTGACAAAAAGTAGCAAATACATGATTCTATATGCATGATTGGTATATATGATTCAGGAATAGGTGGCTTAGGAATTTTCAAAAAAATCCGTGGAATTCTACCATATGAATCTATCACGTATTTTGCAGATTCTGCACATTTTCCTTTTGGCGATCGAGATAAAGATGAAATCCGATCAATTACACTTACCGCTTTACAGAAACTAGAACAAACCTGTGACGTTATTATTATTGCCTGCAATACTGCTTCAGTGAACGATATCGATTACTATCGCAACAATATTACAGCGCCAATCATCGCTGTTGTACCCGTAATTAAAACTGCAGCTCATGTAACCGATACAAATCATATTGCTTTACTGGCAACTACATCAACCAATTCGGCATCATACACCGATAATCTCATTCAACAATTTGCTAATACTGTAACTGTAGAAAAAATTAGCTGCTCCGGATTAGCGGATGCAGTTGAATATGATGATGTGAACAAACAACGTTTACTACTTGAAGATGCGCTTAAAAACTTAGGTGATATTGATGTGATTGTGCTCGGCTGTACTCACTACACATTAATTAAAGGCTTGATTCAAAACATCGCTGGGCCAGAGGTAAAAATCCTTGATTCCAATACAGCAGTCGCCCGCCACGCATTACGAATTATGCATGAAACCAATGTTGAGCAACCACAAAATACTCCAGAATACATATTTCTAAGTAGTAATACAGATGATGCTAGCTATCGAGAACGCATCACTGCAATTCTTCAAACATTATAACGCCTTTACCAGCTTCACAAACTGTTTACCACGTGCAAACTCGTTCATATGCGGTAACCATGTAACACCTGGAGATAGTAAAATAATATCTCCTTTTTTAGATACTTCCCAAGCCTGCTGAACAGCATCTTTCATATCAATAGTAAGTGTACCTTCTGGAAATTGATCATTTGCATTACCGGGCTGTAGTAAGAACAAATGTTTCACGCTCTTCTCAATTTCTTTACGCAATTCACCTAATGGAAGCTGTTTGGAATTACCACCAGCTATTAAAATTACTTTCTTTTTAAATGAACGTAGTGCAGCAATGGCTGCATCAGGAGTAGTAGCGGTAGTATCATTATAAAACTCTCGGCCTTTGTATGTACGAATCAATTCTAAACGATCTGGCACGCCTGCAAAATTTCTAATCACTTTCTTCATCTTTGCATCGGAAACACCCATTTGTTTACCTACCTCATATGCCGCAGCCACATTACTATGGTTGTGCTCACCCCGCAACTTCATATTCTTCACCTTCTTTTTCGCAAACATAATCACTTCAGCCGTGGTTAATGTAACCATCTTCTTTACCACCTCATCATTAGTATTAAGAATTGCTATATCATTATAGGTTTGCCCTAAGAAAATGCGCTCCTTATCTTTACGATATGCCGCCATGCTTGGATACGCATTCATATGATCCTTCAAGAAGTTAGTAAACAGAGCAATATGAAAGGATGGATTCTGCAAATCTCGGAGCAACCAACTTGATAGCTCCAATACAATAATATGACCAGATCGTACTTTCGATAAAAACTTCAACGGTGATACACCAATATTACCACCAACATGTACGGCATCTTTCCCATAATGTGCGCGCAAAATCTCACCAGTTAACGCTGTAGCAGTACTTTTCCCACGCGTACCAGTGATAGCGATAATTGGCACTTCCATGGAAGAATATTTTTTACGTAGTTCATTAATGAATATTCCAACATCATTTGTAATTGGCTTTTTGAGTTTATGCGCTAATTGTATATATTCTGATGAGTCAGGTACACCCGGATTACGCACAATTAAACGCGCAGATCGAATATCAGATTTGCGATGCCTCCCTAATACCAATTCTACATTCTTATACTTTTTGAGTTTACGCAAGGTTGGTTGATGTAATTGATCAGCTGTTTTACTATCCGTAATAACAACTTTTTCTCCTTGCCTCTTTTGGCTTTGCCGAGCAAACCACAAAGCCGCTACTGTACCACTACCCGTTGGATAACTACCTAAGCCAAAAATGAGAACCATAGTTATTCCCGATAATTATATTACCCCTAACTTAGTTTTAACGTCATCAAGTGTTATTTGCGCAACAGTACTAGCCTTCTCTTTTCCAGCCTCAAGGATTTTTTGTAATTCTGCTGGATGATCAATAAGCTCATTATACTTTTCCTGAATTGGCCTTAAGAATTCAATAATTGCTTCAGCTAATTCTTTCTTGAACCTACCATAACCTTGTCCAACATATAGTTGTTCAATTTCACCAATGGATTTAGCAGTAACAGCTGTATAGATCGTAAGTAAATTTGTGAGAGCCGGTTTATCTGCAACCGCCTTAACCTCATCTCCAGAATCCGTAACTGCTCGCTTCACCTTTTTCATTACAACATCTGGTGGGTCGATAAGTGAAATATAACCACGCTCAGTAGTTGCAGATTTACTCATTTTCTTTGTAGGATCATCTAAACTCATAATACGAGCGCCTTGCTTTGGATGCAGTACATCTGGAATACGAAATGTTTCACCATACCGTTGATTAAACCGCTCAGCAATATTGCGCGTTAGCTCTACATGCTGCTTTTGATCTTCCCCTACGGGCACCAAATGTGGTTGATACAATAAAATGTCAGCGGCCATCAACACCGGGTATGTAAATAATCCTACCGTAGAACGTTGCTTATGTTTAGCCTTCTTATCTTTATATTGCGTCATGCGCTCCAACTCACCCATATGAGAAAAACAATTCAATATCCACGCCAACTCGGTATGGGCTGATACATCAGATTGTTTAAACAATGTCACTTTATTTGGATCTAATCCAATAGCCACATACATTGCAGCTAACTGATGAATATTATCGTACAAATCCTGCGGATCTTGCGGAACAGTAATTGCATGATAATCCACAATGCAAAAAAATGCATCAGAAGAATCTTGCAAATCCTTCCATTGCCGAATGGCTCCAATATAATTACCTAAATGTAGGGCACCACTAGGTTGGATGCCTGATAAAATTCGTTGTTTCATAGTGTACAGTATATCACATTCCACTATACAAGCGGATCGGTACTAAACCCTTGCATATTATGTCGTAACTGCAGCGTAATTGCAAATAACAAACTTACTATAGCTATACCTGTTGATAATAAAAATATCCAGGTTGAATTAGACAGCGCCTCTTCTTGAGTAACCTCAAATTGAGCGACTACTTCTTCATCACTACGCACTCCATTATATATGGTTTGCACATATGCTTCATACATACCATGATCTAGTTCATCAACAGGAACCTCCACACTCCACACTCCATCTATATTTGCAGTTGTTGAAGTACGTATATAACTATTTGGGATAAGAATTGTTACCGCAGTACCTGGTTGCAATGCCTCTCCAGAAAAATAGATTACTGTTTCTTGATCCTTCTCTAAAAAACTATCTAATCCAATATATTGAATGGTATTTAATCGAACCGTATTATTAACAACCTCCTTTTGAGCAATGACAATATCATTTTGCTTAGCTTGAACGCTCATGTTAGGAATAATTTCTTGTTGCAAAATACGATTAGCCTCTTGTAGATCATTAACAGAAACTACTTGATATTCTTGGGTAGCAAAACCAACACTAGGCAATAATACGCTAAGTGCAATATATATTCCTATTATATATTTTAAATTTGCATTAATTTGCATTGGAAATTTCTTGAAGTGAGCGAGTTCGTTGTTTTCGAAGTTGTAAAATAATCGATACCATCAAGGCTATCAACGCTACAATAATATTAATAATCACTAACCATGTTGTATTCGATAGTCGCGTCTCTTCTTCAATAACAAACCGAGCTATCTCCACTTGATCTCCCTGTACACCATTTATTTGACTAGCTACATGAACTGTATGCTCACCTTCTACAAGTAAGTTTGTTGGTAGCGTCATCTGCCAAGCGCCATCAGATGCTTGCGCAATTTGTACAATAGGATCGGAAAATACTGTAGTAGTAATTAATGCTGGTAGTTGTTTTAAAAATAATGGCTTCACATTCTCTTGTAGTGACGGCAATACACCAGCCAATACAATTGAAGTATCTTGATCTTGATTAGGCTGCGGCTTTCTTAATACCCAAGCCACGATATCAGCAATGGTAATTGTACGTTGAATAGTTACCACAGGGATATCATCATCACTAACCGTTGCATTCGCACCAACGTTGATTGAAAATAATGTTTCACGCATATCCAATGTTAGGCCGCCTTGGAAGAAAAATGACTGCAATTCAGATAGTGCAATAACTGGCTCTGTAAGGGCATATGTCGTTGGCTCTTCTGTACCAGTTGCGTCGTATGTTGAGGAAGCGGTATCTTGGGCAGTATCTTGCGCTGAGTTCACATCAATTTCAATGGATAAATCACCATCCAATTGATCAATAATTCCATCATTATCGGTATCACTAGTTGTAGGATCTGTACCTAACGTATCTTCAACGGCATCAAGTAAGCCATCATCATCAGAATCCTTATCATTAGGATCTGAGCCCTTATCAACCTCTTCACCATCCGATAATTCATCATCATCACTATCCTCATCTACTGGATCAGTACCAGCTTCTGATTCTTCATTATCATCTAGGCCATCACCGTCGGTGTCGGCATCTGTAGGATTAGTACCAGCTGCTAGCTCATCTGCATCATTAATACCATCACCATCGGTGTCGGCGTTAGTAGGATCAGTTCCTAAACTAAGCTCATCTGCATCATTAATACCATCACCATCGGTGTCGACTGATAATGGATTTGTACCAAGTAAAACTTCATCACTATCAGAAATACCATCACCATCGGTGTCGGCGTTAGTAGGATCAGTTCCTAATTCATCTTCTTGATCTCCGCCAATCCAATCATCGTCTTCATCATCTTCTCCTGGGTTATCAATTTCCTCCTCAATACCGTCAGAAATACCATCTCCATCACTATCAGCATTTGTTGGATCTGTTCCTGCATCTTGCTCATCGCTATCAGAAATACCATCACCGTCGGTGTCGGCATCTGTAGGATTAGTACCAGCTGCTAGCTCGTCGCCATCGGAAATACCATCATTATCGCTGTCCATCGCTAACGGATTACTGAGCGCAATAACTTCATCACCATCCGAGATGCCATCGCTATCGCTATCAGTATTAGTAGGATCGGTTCCTAAATCTACTTCTTCACCATCAGTAAGTCCATCGCCATCGGTGTCGGCATTAGTAGAATCGGTACTATATAATGGCTCATCATAATCACTTAACCCATCATCATCAGCGTCATCATCAATTGGGCTAGGATCTTCACCATCGGGTATTCCATCGCCATCAGAATCATTACTCCCTGGCTCAGTCCCTAATATAATTTCTAAACCATCACCCAAACCATCGTTATCTGTATCGGCATTTACAGGATCGGTACCATTTTGTATTTCCTGACCATCAGTAATACCATCACCATCAGAATCACTTTGATTAACATCTGTGCCAAGATCCCGCTCTATATCATCATCTACACCATCATTATCGGCATCAGTATCGGTAACATCTGGAATACCATCACTATCAGTATCGGGCAAGTCACTACTATCATCAACATCAACTAGCTCTATAACCACACCCGGATCATCATCTTCACCGTCATTAATACCATCATTATCAGTATCAGGATTATCTGGTAATGTACCTTGATTAATTTCCTCTTGATCACTCACACCATCACCGTCGGTGTCGGCGTTAGTAGGATCAGTACCCAAGTCTTGCTCTTCTTGATCTGTTAAACCATCATTATCAGAATCAATATCTGTATCATCAACGGGAGCGTCGTCAATAACCGGCGTATCATCAACTTGATCGCTAGCGTCTGTTGCGTCATCTGTATCAGTTGCATCGTCTACCTGACCATCAACATCATCAGTGGTATCAATAGCATCCACTGGAAGTGTACTTACTACTGGCGCTGGTTTATATGTAATAATACTTAATGATGTAAAAACAGATTTAAATAAATTTGGACTAATGCCTCGTAAATAAAACTGCTGTGTGCCTGTACTTGTTCCAATATATTGATTCAAATTAATAGTTGCGCCATTATTTACCGATACTCTTTCAAACAATAGTTGTTTATTCTTATCAAACAACTGAATCAGATAATCATTAGGAGCTGCAACAGTTAAATTAATCGTACTATCTAATGAATGACGTGAACCCTCTTCTGGAGCAATGATGCCTGGTTGCACTGGTTTATGAATTGACCATACTTTGACCTTATAATCTTGAATTACCTTACCCTTACCACCAGTTTCTTTAATGGTTAATTCCACTGGCCCTTTGGGCCATGGGAATAATGTGAATTTATTACTACCCGAAATCACACCTTGTCCCGTATTATCAGTTGGCCCCTCTAATGTATATGGGCCACCAAGAAAATCAGCGGACATTGTTAGCGTACTGCCCGGATTATACTTAAGGTATGCCAATGTTGGATTTTTTGCAGTAGTAACACGCTGGCCACTACGCTGATCTAATGAAAGTACATTACTCACTCCATCCGCTACAATCATTTCCAGAGTGTTAGTAACATTTTTGCCATTAGTAGCTTTAATCTCTAAATCATACACCCCAGCCCCCACAAAAAATGGCATGGCACACGATGCTAGATTACTCGCATCAATACTTCCATTACAACTTACAGCCACTGCGCCAGATTTTTGATTTAATATATTGAATACAATTTTTGCTCCTTGTTGCATGGTTGGTACATATGCAATGAATTCTTCAGGTACACTATTCAAAATTATTGCATCACCAAATTGTGGATTCGGAAACACTAATTGAGCCGCCTGATGTTTCGCTGTAAATGTAAAACGCTTCTTTAAAGCAACATTCTTTTTTGCATTATTTGGATTTGTTAACCCAGTAGAAACCGCATACGATTTACCAAGTTCAAGCTGCTTTTTCTTTACAACGAAATCAACTTGCTTCTTTTTATCTGCAGCTTTCTTCTTATTTACAATCTGCTTACCAACTTTATCTGTTTTCTTCTTATAGTTATTTACTACAAACTGAACGATATTACCTTCATCAACGCCCTCCAATTCAAATGTAAGCTTTTCGTTCGGAAGATCAATATGCACGTTATCACCACCTTCAACTTTTGCATTTGCGGTATTGCCAGTAATTGTAAAATTATTAATACTCTCCTCCGTATCACTTAATGTTGTAACTGTCTGATCAGCTGAAGTACGAGCATTACCATTTGCATCAGTGACTGTAACTTGATAGTGATACTGCGTACCAGCTGTTAAGCCCTTAAAGGTATGTGTATGTACTTTTTGTAAATTAGTATATGATGCGGCTTTGCCATAGTTAGTAGTTTCACCCATGTGAATTACCACTGTACTATTTTCATCGGTTTGCACACTAGCTGTAAAAGCACTCGCTGTTATATTAGTTGCTGTTAAGCTTTGAATTACCGGCGCCGCGGTATCCTGTACCTCCTCTTCTTGAGCTACATCAGTAGCAAAATTACGAACACTATCGGTAAAAATCCCACTAACTCTATCACCATCCTTAAACAACACAATCATATAATAATATGTAGTTTCTGTGGTAAGACCTGTTATTTCCACTGCAAAATCGTTAGTTACCTCTGTTACTTGAACAAAATCTGTTTGTTTATTTTCAACGGCTGCTTGATCGGTACCATAATACACATCAGCCGTACCAGAGGCTTGGCCAGTTAACCATGTAATAGTTGCTGTAGTATCTGTAGTTGCAACCTCCAGATTGGTAATAGGATCATCATCCTGAGATTTTTGTGTAACAGTAAATTCTGATGAATTACCACCTGAAGTTTGCATTACCGCCACAGCTGATGCATCACCTAATTTTACGTCAGTTAATGTAAATTTCCCATCACCATCAGCCGTAACAGTACCAATATAATTTAAATTATCCTCAACCTCTGGATACGCATATACATCAATCGTTGCATTAAATTCCGCTGCACCTTGCACAGTAGAGCTAGTATAATTCACCTCTGGCACAGTTAAGCTATCTTGCGCACCAGTAAAAATTGAAAAAATGTCATCGGTACCATTTTTATCATACATATTCTTCCTCCATTGATTTTGACGAGACGTAGCATCTCGCACAGCGATTCCTACTCTAGTATTGCCTACAATAGTATTTTGCGCTCGATCTGTTACTACTGTAGAACCAATTTCATTACCAATTGAACCATTATTAAGCATTACACCAGTTTGATTTACTTCAATAACATTACCAGATACAATAGTATTTGATACCTCATCTAGTTGAATTCCTGATTGGGCGTTATACGATATTGTATTATATGTAATACGATTATTGTTCGAACCCGTACGTACTCTAATACCATCACTACCATTACCATTAGCTTCACTATCATCAGTAACACCTATTTTATTATTACTGATAGTGTTGTCACTACTATTATTGAGAAGAGATATACCAGCATTTGTGTTGCCATATACAACATTATTAGTAATGCTACTATTTTCCTGCAAACCATTAAATGAAATACCTTCGCCGTTGCCGTATACTTGGTTAGCATCAATCTGAATGCCTTTACGGATCCCGGTAATAATACCCTGATCAGTATTATTAAATATAATGCTTTGTGAAACAATTCCACCACTTGCACCAGAGGCTGCTAAATCGATACCTTTTCGATTTCCATACAATGTTACACTTTCAATTTTAAAATTATTAGTAGTCGATGTAACGTTAATACCTGAATTCGTACAATTTCTCACTGTTGCACCAAGTACTCCTGTATTAGGCTGCGCTAGCCAAATACCATTATCAACCACACTATTACAATCAATAGTTACATTACTCTCACCATTAATATACACATTTGATCTATTAATCGGTGGTAACTCACCTGTAAGGAGGATAATGTATGGTGTACCCGTTACATCAAAACGAACTTGCGCTTCATCTTGACCAGGCTGTGCATTAGCAGCATTAATCGCTTCAATAATGGAACAATGCGCTACATTACAAGTACCATCATCTACCGTATTATTACTATTCACTGTATATATAGTTGCGGCAGCTAACGTTGGTTGAATAAATTTTTCTACATTACTAAGTTGTAAACCAAATGATGTAAACAATACACCAGTTACTAATACTAGAGAGTATGATAAAGTACCGAACTGCATATTATGCTTCCATCTTCGATGCGACATATATGAACCACTATAGCCAACCCCTTCATCTAGAGCACTAAAGCGTTGGAAACTATTTTGCGGCGAAGCAAATAATACATCAATAGCATGAACTGCTCCCATAATAATGTATGACGCAAGCAGCGCTACTCCCAATATCAGGCGACCAACTATTGAATGTTGATTACGTATACGTTGCTCTAGCGAAAAAATTGTACCGCGTAATCTTTGGCGCATATCTAAAAGACGAATGAAAGAATATAATTAGAAGCCACTACTGCAACTATAACCACCACAACCGTGCTTAATGAAAATGTTTTACGAACTCGTTTTTGATGATCTTGATGCTGAGAATACGAATGTTGCCAAGTACCCTCTACATTTACAGGTGCTAATGCATAAAAACTCCGAGTAGATGAAAAAAACACCAGATATAGCGTTCTTTTAACGCCATACCAGAATATGCTCCGAAATGTATAACGTACTGTATATACTTTATCCACTGACATATACGTAATTTTAGCAAAGAATAAGCCTTTTGTCAATGCTATTTTTCGTACGCCGAATTCTAAACATACTGCCCCACTTTATCCACACATAGCATATCGCTCGAGAGGTCAAGCGCAATAGCGTAGGTCACAGACTCTACAGCGCAGCGTTAGCTCAACGGCTCACAGAGGAGCGAGAATGAAGCCTTACGAGAAACAATTACTTCACTTCCACAAGATCTGTTTAAAACGATGACCTTCGACAATGGTACAGAAGGTGCCAAGCATATGGATATGCGAGATGACTACAATATGAAAACGTACTTTTGTGACGCCTATGCCTCATGGCAAAAAGGTGGGGTGGAGAATATTAATGGCTTGATTCGTCAGTATATTCCTAGAGATGCTGATCTTTCTACAATGACCGATGAAGATATTTATGTTATACAAGAACGGTTAAACAATCAACCACGCAAAGGTCTTAACTATCTAACTCCTAATCAGGTGATTGCCATGGAGGTGGGGCATTAGATTCTAGAATTCAGGAACAATTACTGATTTTAAAATGGTTTCCAGCGTAAAAATCGTTTACCTTTTTTATTGCGTAAAACAACTCGTTTATTCTCTACCGAAACTCTAAAATTTACTTTGCGGATAATTTGTTTTTCCTGTGTACCATGATCGGCCCGAAAATATGAACGCTTTATCAAGTTAAATTTCTTTCTATTAGGCCGATACGTATAAATCTTGAAATATACAGTTCTACCACGAGCGGTTGCTACCACAATTTCTTCAGTATTCTTATTTTTATCCAACTTACCTACTGCTAACTTACGCCAATGCACATTCGGTGAAATACGTTTTTTACGCACCAACTTACCTTGTAAATTAAATACTCGTGTAGTCGTACCTGGGCGCTTCTTAATAGTAAAGATATAACTCTGATTATTCTTTAACGTAGCAATTTTTGGAATAACACCACCTTTAGGAAAGGCTTGAAATTTGGTGAGCTCATTACCAGATTTATCATAAATAGTTACAATACCTTTACCTCTAGCGCTACCATCTATATGACTAATTTCATCAATCTCAATATCTTCGGTTAACTGTTCACCTTCCTGCGCTTTACTTACGGTAACCACTACGATATTACTGCCTATAGTTAAACCTTCGCCATCCACTGCGGTAAAAATAATTTCCTCGGTACCATCAAATGATGTAGGGGCTGACATTGTTACTAAACCAGCCTCAACAATAACTTCAACCGAATTGTTGCCAGACACTAAGTAGGTAAGCGTCTCCGAATCTGCATCCGAAAAATAATCATCAAGATCAAATACCTCAGCGGTTACTGTACCAGCAATGAAAGCGATGTTTGGTAATTCGCCTGCAAAAATTGGTTTTGTATTTACATTGACAACTGTAATATTTACAATCTCTTTTTCAATAGTATTACCGTCGGTAGCACTAAATGTTACTTCATAACTTCCAGCACTATCACCATCTGGGCGCCAATCAAATTTACCAGTGCCATCATTATTATCTGTAAATATAGTATCCATCGTAACATCAATTTCTGCAAAATTCTCTGCTGAATCTTCAGCATCAAGATCAACATCAGAATCTACATCATTACCAGCCACTGTAAATTCTAATTCACCACCTTCGGATACAGTTTTATCTGAAATATCAACGATGGTGGTAGGGTCATTATCTGCCGTCACATTAAAGGTAACGCTATCAGTATCAGAGTCTATGATTCCATCATTCACTTTATATTCATAACGACATGAATAACTTGATTCTCTATTTACAAACGTAAACTGTGGATTCGCGATAGTGAACGAACTAATATCACAACCAGGTCCTGTATCGAGAGTTTCTGTCCATTGATGAGTTAGTGCATCACCATCAACATCAGTGGTGCCGGTTGTATCAAGTGTAATGACAGTAGCATCTTCACTTATATTCTGGTTAGTGCCAGCTACGGCTACTGGCTTATCATTTACAGCCGCTACTGCTATAGATACGGTATTGGAATCTACACTGGCGTTACCAGAATCGGTGCAGCGCAGTATAAAGTTACCAGTACCATTAGCATTATCTACAAGAGCTATTTTAGCCTTGTTATTCACAATACTCACTGTACCTAAATTTGTATCAAGCTGTTGGACAACGCTATACGTACAATTATCTCCAGTATCAACATCGCTAAAATGATTATTAAGAGCGATATCTGCCGGATCGGTATCCTCATTTGTAAAAACATCTGCCACATTAGAAACTTTCGTTGGCGCATCATTTACAGAATTTACTGTTAACGTAATAGTCTCAGTACCAGAATCTTCAGTTCCGTCATTTACTTTAAATGTAAAGCTATCACTACCATTGTAATTGCTATTTGGAGAGTATGTATACGAACCTGTTGAAGTATTAGTGATGGTTACCGTTCCGTTACTGGGCTGACTAACCACTGAATAAATTACACTATCGCTATCACCATCAATATGCGATAGTGTACCGGTAATATTATTATCTTCATCAGCTAATCCAGAGCCGCTTGATACAGTTGGCGTACAATTAATTTGAAAAGACTGTGTGGAAGACCATGCACCTTGCTTACCGCCCGTATCCCAGAACCGTTTACGCCAGTAATAGGTTTGGCCACACGAAAGTGAAGCCCCGGCATATTCAATATCACTTGAACGACTACCCTTATTAAGGTCACTAATTGATGAGCCAGAATCACAGCTACCACCATCAGAATACCATTTGTTTATTCCTGAAAAATCCGCTTGCTCATTTACTTGGATGCAGCTCTTATTAGCTTGATCACCATCATCGCTATCATTATATATAGCACTAAAAACTGGTGTAGTATCTGTAAGATTATTTACATCAGAAGCATTAGTTCCTGCTCCTGCAGAAGTGGTATTCACATACAAAATTGTTGGTGCCGTTGGCGCAAAATTAAATCCCCAATTTGTATTACCACTCACGCTCACTGAGTTCGCACCCGGATCAATCTTAATTCCACTGGAAGCATCTGAATCACGCACACTTACATAATCCACCGAAGCGGCCGCTGCATTAATATTCCAAGCTGTATCATTTACAGTACTTGTAAGGGTAATAAGATTACCAGCTGTACCCGTTAACGTAAGTGTGCCAACCACGGTTTGCGTGGAGCCAGCGGTAAATTGAATTGGTTTAGCCGCAGTAACACTCCGGAAATTATTATACGTAGTATCACCAGAGATAATACTGGTAACCCCAGCATTTACCAAATTAAGAGTATTTGAATTATGCGTATACACACCGCTAGTGCGAGCAAAATTTCCAGCAATATTAATGGTTGCTGGAGCACTAAATGTTCCCTGGATTAAATTAAGGTTACCATTAACCGTTAGGGTTGAAATATTTACCGATTGTGTATTATCATTGGAACCATTAGATAATACTGTAATATCACCATCGGTTAATGCCCTTTCATACACTCGCACATCATCTAATTGCCCCCCATAGTAATCGCCGCTACCAGTGGAACTTCCGTTATGATAATATGTATCACCTAGTTTTGCGCCTAAAGCATCTTGAGCTGTATGCTCAGGCATATCACCACCTGGCGTGGCCGTACCCTGGCTCGTACCATCAATAAATAATTCAAAGTCACCATCAGAATCATACACCACTGCCACATGATGCCATGTATTTACTGTTACCGTACCCGATAGCCAGGCATTGGTAATTCCAGATCCCCATTCGCCAGCATACACTTTATTACTATCAAGATAAATATTCATACCATTGAAAATCCCCCCCTTCTTCATAAATAACTTGCCGTGTATTTATATCGGATGAATAAAACCATAACGAAACTGTACGATCAACAAATGAATTATCACTCGTAAATTCTATATAACCATTATCTCCTGCAAAATCGATAGCATTATTATTAGTAAATGTAGTTGATGTAGCACCAGCTACCCAAACATTATTCGTATTCATATACATAAGCGTTCCATTTCTACCATTACCAGAACTATCGGAAGCTACTGATTGACCAACGCCATCATCAAACTTCCAGTATGCCCATAAATTATCTGCTAATGAATTAAAACCACGATAACCAGTGTAACTAATAGTGTCATTACTATCAGTAGTATTAATAGTTAGATTGTTAAAATCGAAATCGTGTATTGGAAACGTATCAGCCGAACTATCACCATCACCAGTATAAACTACCGTTCCAGAATTAGCATCATGACCACCAGCAAACGTTAATACCTCCGACCCGTGCACAAACAATGTATCATCATTGCTATATGTACCGTTAACAGTTACATCAAAACCATTGGTATTAAATGTACCTGCGCTAATAATAAGATTACCAGCTAAGGTACGCGCGGAATCCAAAATAAAGGTGCCACCCGCTCCATTAATTGTGAGGCTATGGTATGGAAACGCTTTAATAGTGCGAGATCCAGAAGTAGCAGTATAGATAACCGTGCCGCCAGAGGCAATGGTTGGGAATCCATTATTAGTGGTTACACTCTCATCGCCTGTGAGTAACAAGGTAGATCCATTGGCAATAGTAAATTCTGAATTACTTCCGTTCACACTAAGCGCCTTACCATTTATATCAAATTTTCCATTTGTTAGGATAAGATCTTTATCGTTGGCATTAATAGTTACAGCTGATAACAATGTAGCTGTACCACCTGATTTATTAATTTCTAGATTACCATCCCATAATGCTACGGCTCCGGTAAAATCAATATTTTGATTGCTACTACCGGTCAATGTAATATCCGCTGTAGATGATTCAATTGCAGGCTCTATTTCAAAATCACCCTGCACCTCATATTTACCTCCACTCAGCGCTTGCAAACGCCCATCATTATGAGTAAGCTTGCCCGCAATTTTAATGGTATCGTTCGTAGCAGCCTGTACTAACCAATTATTGGTTTTATTAATAGTAAGATTGTTAAATTTACAGCTATCAGCTAACGCACTATTGCAATCAATTATTGTATTAGATGCTCCATCAAATATAAGCGTGCTACTACCTGGTAAAAATGCTCCTCCAGCGCTATGAGTCCAATCATCAAGTAAATTTATTGTAGTTGGAGCATTAAAAATACCAGCACTAATAATAATATCATCATCTACATCCAAACTCCCGGTACCACCAGTTACATATGCACCACCTGTCACTTTAAATTCATCATTCACAGCCACTGCACGACCAGTGGCATCAAATGATCCAGATTGCACAATTAAATCTTGGCCCGATTGATTCATGGTTAAATCGGATTGCAACGTTACAGAATTGCTGGATTTATTAATTGTAATAGTACCATCAAATTTATCAGCAGCACCAGTCAAATCAAAAGTCTGCGCGTTGGTGCCAGTAAATTCCATAGCCACTGTACTAGTATCTACATTGGGCCCTACTACTACATTGTGTTGTGGATTCACTTTATTACCCTGAAATCTGCCATCAGTTAAAGTAAGAAGATTCAATACCTTCACAGTATCCCCACTCGCAACATTTACTAGCCAGTTAGTGGTTTTATCAATGGTTAATTTATAAAAAGAACCACTATCGGACCGTAAATTAATAATTGTATCAGCGCTACCAATGAATTCAACTGTACCATTATTATGATTAAATATTCCAGCACTACTATCATTCCAATCATCTTTTACCTGCATTGTCCCGGATGGGGCATTTAACGTACCGCCAGTTAAGTCAAGGTGCCGATTAATTTGCAAAGTTCCAGTACTACCATTCACCGTACCGGATAACATATTTACATCACCGCTAACGGTAAAAGATCCACTGCCTAAATTTACGGTTCCGCCATTAACAGTAAGAGCATTATTATTGGAAAGCGATAGCAAAACATTTCCCGTGCCAGCTGAAAAAGTACCGGCCGTCACTGTCATTTTGTTTAAAGTAAGTGTACCGCTAGCCGGTCCATTCACTGTGACATTAGCGGCATTAATATTTAAAGTGTCGGTAAGAGTTTGGGCTGGCAAATTAATCGTACGTGAAGCAGTGCCGCCAATTTCAACAATACCACTACCACCATCCCAGTTCGCACTATGGGTTAAA
>JAJRVJ010000010.1 GCA_024277435.1 Patescibacteria group bacterium
GATTGCAGTGATCCATTCAGGCATCTGAATGGAAAATGTTCCATGGAACTGAGTATGAAAAAACAGGCTACATGGTCTGAGGTATTAGATTTAATCTATTAAAAAACGCGCCAGATATGGAACGGTGACGCCATGGCGACCTGGACCGTCTCGTAGGCGAACAGCGTGAAGCGCACGTTCAGCGGGAGCTGCACGTCTCCAGCCATCTTCGGGGTGTTGCGCTGTTCGATTTCAGCGCGGAGGAGACTCGCCAGGTCTGATGGGCCGACGTAGAGTATGGGGCATTCGCGAGGAGCGCTCATGCGTCACCTTCCTTATGTGTCTTCTGAGTCACATCTCGGGCAGCAAACAAGGTGTTTGTCACTGGAGAAGTAACTCAAAATACAGTATTAACAACAATTTGTCAACACCGTATTATTTTTTAAAATCTTTCTTTAGCTGTTACTGGCTTTAAATATAGTCTCGTATTCTTGTACTATATAGGCATTACCGGCAATCATTGGTAATTTTTGATGTAAATCCTCGGGGATAATTTCAAGAATATTATCCAATCCTGTAGTGGCATAACCGCCAGCTTGATTAATGATATACGCTAGTGGTTTTAGCTCGTAGTTTAAACGTAATTTAGCAGATTTCTTTTTATGGTCGTCGTATGGTCGAAAATACAGACCACCCTTTAGCATATTTCTGTGTAAGTCCGCTACTAATGAACCGATGTGTCGGGAAGTTGCCTTGTCATTACCATGCTTAAATTCTTCAAGAAATCTCTGAGATACCTCATCCCAAGTGCGGGTATACGCTTCATTAGCGGAATAGATATCACAAGCTTTTGGAATAGTAATATTCGGGTGCGACAACATCCATTCACCAATACCTTGATCTAGTGTGAATCCATGAACGCCCTGTCCAGTACTGTATACAAGCATAGTGCTAGAACCATAAATGATGTAACCGGCCGCTACTTGATCCTTACCTGGCTGTAGAAAATCTTTAATAGTGCCTGGGCGACCTGGTTTTGATAATCGCTTATGTATAGAAAAAATTGTACCAACCGATACGTTATAATCGATGTTTGATGAGCCGTCGAGTGGATCAAATGCAATAACATAATCAGAGTTCTTACCGCTTTCTAACGCTACAATTCCCTCTTCTTCTTCGGATGCAAGTGCACAAAAATGCTCTGTTTTAGACAAGTATTTAATAAACATCTCATTGGATCGTACGTCGAGTTTTTGTACAACATCTCCAGATGCATTTTCTACTCCCGCCTCTCCTAAAATGTCACTGATTCCCGCCCGATTCATTTCGTAGGAAATAGCTTTTCCCACTACGCCGATATCTAATAAAATATCGGTAAATTGACCGCTTCCGCCTGCTTTAGCCTCTTGGTCGAGGACAAATTGTGATAATGTTGGATGTTCTAGCATATGGAATTCATTATAGCTTGATTTATTAGAAATTTCCAGTATACTCCGTGAGAATACACTTATGAGCAATAAATATTATTATGTGTGGCCACTAGGCTGCCAAACAAATAAATCTGATGGTGAGCGAGTTGCCGCTATTTTAGAAAAAATGGGATATACAAAGGTTGATGATGATACGACCGCTAGCGTTGTTGTAGTGGTGGCGTGCGCTGTTCGACAGTCGGCGGTTGATCGGATTTACGGTAAATTTCGTTCATGGGAAAAGCGTCAGCAAAAGGGTGAGCTCATTACGATGCTTACCGGTTGCGTATTACCGCACGATAAAAAGAAGTTATCACCTAAGTTTGATTTGATATTTGAAATAGAAGATTTACCAAAACTTCCGCTATTAATGGCGCAGAGTTCAATTGAAATAACGGTAGATCAACGTGATCAGATGGAGTATTTTGATGTAACGCCTATTCACAACTCAAAATTCAGAGCCTGGGTACCAATTATGAAGGGGTGTGATAAGTTTTGCACGTATTGTGCTGTTCCGTATACTCGTGGCCGAGAGCGTTCCCGGCCTTCAGCGGATATTATTAAAGAGGTTACAGAGCTTGTTGCAAAAGGATATAAAGACATTCATCTATTGGGTCAAAATGTAAATTCCTACGGCTTAGATAAAGATGGTGATGAAATATTATTTCACGATCTCATGGAGCAGGTTGCACAAATTGAGGGTGATTTCTGGGTACGGTTTCATGCACCACATCCACGTGATTTTACCGATGATGTTATTAGAGTAATTGCAAAATACCCCAAGCTTTGCAACCAGATTAATCTTCCAGCTCAATCAGGAAATAATCAAGTATTACGTAGAATGAATCGCCCCTATACACGCGAGCAATATATTGATTTAGTAGATCGTATTAAGGCGGGAATTCCGGATGTATCATTATCTACAGATATTATTGTAGGCTTCAGCACAGAAACAGAGGAGCAATTTGAAGATTCTAAAACACTCATGGAGTATTGTAAGTATGATATGGCATTTATTGCGCAGTATTCCGTACGTCCTGGTACAGTTGCGGCTCGAAGGCTTGAAGATGATGTAACTAAAGAAGAAAAGAAGCGTCGTGATGTAGAGCTTGATGCTGTACTAAGAGAAACATTTATGGAAAATCAACAACCGAATGTAGGTAAGGTTGCTCGTGTATTAGTGGAAAAATATTCAAAAACCCATTGGTTGGGACGTAATCAAAATCAGATTACTGTTGAATTTGAAGCGCCTGAAGATGCGAATCTCAAAGGAACTTTTCAAAACATTAAGCTTGAAAGTGTTGCGCCGTTTAGATTTGTTGGCACCCTTCAGAAATAACGCTTATTGTTCTCGTTGCAAATAGGCGTTCCAGCCAGCTGTGCGGTAGTCCTTAGCGGCTTGTTTTTGGTTGTCTGCTTGATAGATGCCCCTTCCTACGATAATCACATCAGATCCATCCATAATCGCCTTCTCAGGGGTATTATATTGCTGTCGTAGGCCATCTCCACCACCACCGAGCTTAACACCTGGGGTCATAGTAATAAACTTAGGATCGTCGGATAATCGTTTCATTCCAATAAAGCCAATTACAAAGTCATCATACTCCTCGGCCCACTGAACAGATGTTTTAGTGTATTCACCTTTAGCAAGATTTCCTTCCGGGCTCATTTCGGCTAGTAACAATAATCCCCTACCTTTATCTAATCCAACCTCACGTAATCCTTCAATGATTCCAGGTCCTGGTACGCTATGGGCATTCGTAATATCTGCCCAATCAACGATTTTATAAATACCTTGGCTATATTGTAACTTTACGGTATTACCAATATCGGCAAATTTACGATCTTCAAAGATCATGAATTTATGCTTTTCTTTCAAATCAACTAGTGTGTCAATGAGTTCTGGAGTAAAGTCTGTAACAATATCAATATGGGTTTTTAGTAGGCAAATTTCATCTCCAACATTTTCTACGAGCTTCACTAATTCGTTAGGATCAGACAAATCAGCCGCTACCGATAGGTTTGATTCTTTTTCAGCCATCAACTCAAATAGGCGCTTGGCGGAAAGGTTATCTGTGAGTTCAATTCGATCTTCGTAACGCATGGTATTATTTTTGCGACTCTACAAATTGTTTTCCATGTCCAATTGTTGTATTTACAGGAATGTTGCTGGCACACATTTTACAGTCTTCAGCAGAATATGCTGCTACGGACATTTCAGATAGTGCAATAAACGGTACTCCAAAAAAATCACTAGTAACTTCTTTAGGGCTTTTATTTACCATTACGGCTGCTACTGTTACATTTCCACCAGCTTCTCTTACAGCCTCGATTACTTTTTTTAACGAACCTCCGGTAGTTGTTAAATCCTCAACTACTGCAACATTTTTTCCGGCTACTACTTTATCGTATCCTCTAGTGAGCTTCAATCCACCATCTTTTTTTTCTGCATATACAGATAAGATGTTTTTTTTCTTAAGATCAGAAAGCTTTGCAGCAGACCATTGTGATAAAATGATTCCACCCAATGCCGGACCAGCTATAACATCAATGTCGTATTCAGATAATGCTTCTGCAAACATCTTGCCAACCTCAGATACTTTATCGATATGAGGATATAAAGCATCTTTATTAATATATGTATCAATGTGAGCTCCTGATGTGCCAACAAAATGGTCGTTTGACATTACAGCTTCAACTTCTTCAAGTAAGGATAATAAATCGTTCATAGGTAAATTAGTAATTATGTTTAGATCCTGCTTTGTCGCGGTGATATTTACCAAATTCTTTCAGCGAAAGCGCGTGTTTCCCGGTGATAACTGGTCCAACTTGGCACATCGGCTCACCGGTATCATCTATGCAACATTGTCCGCAAATTCCATAACCACACTTCATGTATCGTTCAACACTAATCTGGCTATCCACGCCATGTTTTTTTGCAACTATAGCAGCAGCGTACTCCATGGGTTCTGGGCCACATACAAATACTGTAGTTTTTTTCTTTTGCGCTGTAGTTAACGTGCTTAATCGTTCATCAAGTACTTCCGTTACGTATCCTTTGTGTCCAGCAGATCCGTCATCGGTTGATAGATGCGTGTATTTTTTTGGAAACTTATCGGCGTATAATAACAGTGATTTTTTTCTTGATCCAATCAGTAATTCGTATGAGCAAGCATCTTTTTTTGCATCATTAATCAAGTATGATAACGGCGCAGATCCATAACCACCGCCTACAGCAATTACGTGCTGTTTCTTTTTCCAACTATAGGGGTTGCCAAAAGGTCCGGTCACTCCAACTTTATCACCTGGTTTAAGTGTAAATAACTTTGAGGTAAATTTCTTAATTTTAAATACCGCCACAGTAAATGTTTTTCCATCATCACCGGCAATGGAAAATGGCTTTTGATCGACACCTGGAATCCATAGCATTAGAAATTGACCAGGCTTTGAGTTTAGATTTTTGTATTCGAATACAAATGAAAGCACATTTTCTGCCTCAGGCTTAATACTTTTTAATACAGCTATTTCTGGTTTCATCGTATTTTTGGTTTATTAGTATGAGCTTTACCTATCAAGGATTTTAGGCTTTTTACGTTATTCTTCTTCATATATTCTTTCATTTCGTCAACAATCTTGCTAAATACCTCAGGGCCGCGCCAGAATACCGCTGATCCTACACCAACTAACGTACCACCGGCCAACATCATTTCAATAGCATCTTCTCCGTTTGTTACACCACCTGTTGCAATAATTGGAGAATCAACGTTATTGTATATATCCCATACAGATTTTAAGGCAATAGGTTTAAGAGCTGGCCCAGATAAACCGCCAACTTTGTTTGAAAGGTAGGGTGTTTGAAAATCACTATTAATAACCATACCCGAGGCAGTATTAATGGCTGTAACAGCATTTGCACCAGCCCTTGTGCAGGCTTCAGCAATTTGAGTGATGTTCCAAGCATTTGGTGATAGTTTAGTTGCTACAGGAATATTTTTTTTCTTGGCAACCTTTTTTACAGCTTTTGTGATTGCCGCCGCCGCCTCTGTACTGTAGGCAAATGGACTACCAAATTCTTCGCCAACATTTGGACATGAGATATTAATTTCTAGAATATCAATTGGAGCGGTGCACATAATTTCAGCAACCTTCCCAAACTCTTCAACTGATCCTGCGAAAATACTCCCAATAATTGGAGCATCACACATCTGCTTAAATTTCTTCACCTCTTCAACACCCTCTTCAACACCTGGGTTAGAAAGCCCCACAGCGTTAATAAAGTAATTATCAAAGCCACCCATCGTTGGATTTGGATGTCCAGTGCGCGGCTCCATCGATAGCGACTTAATGGTGATGCCTCCAGCACCCATATCAATGCAGCGCTTCATGGATGCTGCAGTAACTCCAAGTATGCCAGATGCTAAGACAATTGGATTTTTAAATTTAACGTCGAGAAATGTAATTTGAGTATTCATTAGGGAGAGTATACCACTAATTTAGTACCTACACTAGCTTAAATGCTTTATTGTTCGTAGTACTTTTCCCTGCATTTGATAACCGATATAAGGAGACCATCCAATCTTACTTTTTACATCTGTACTTTGTACTACCCAGGCTGTATCTGGTTCAAATACTACTAAGTCTGCCGGTGCTCCAACCTTAATATTTTTTGTAAATCCAAATATCTTTGCTGGATTTTCCACGAGGCAGCGATAAATATCATCAAGTGTTATTTTTTGTTCATATACACCAGTTAATAAGAGTGGGAACATGAATTCAATACCCGGAATACCGGATGGAGCATTCCAGTACTCCTCTTGCTTCTCATCTCTAGTATGTGGAGCATGATCTGTGGCCACTACATCAACAGTACCGTCAGCAATCCCCTGCCAAAGAGCGTCATTATCCTCTTTGGTGCGTAAGGGAGGATTTACCTTTACGAAATTTTTAAAGTTTTTGTATGACCCCTCATTAAAAGTAAGGTGATGTGGTGTTACCTCTAAGTATACTTGCACGCCATCTTTTTTAGCTGCGCGAACAAGGTCAAGTTCTTCTTTTGTAGAGACGTGGCACAAATATATTGAGCGATTATATTTTTTAGCAAGCTCCAATGCGTCATTTATAGCAGCGATAGCAGCTTCACGGCCACGGATAGCAGAGTGAATTTCTGGTTCAGACTCTCCTTTGTAGGTTTCTTCATTCTGACGAATGATACCCTCATCTTCTGCGTGTAGCATAATTTGACCGTGTGTTTCTTGAAAGATTCGCTCTAGTAACTCGGGCTTTGTAACAGCAATATCACCAGTTGAGGCGCCTAAATACAACTTCATGAAATCTGGATCAGCCTCTATTAGCTCATCAACAGATTGATCGCTCGCGGTCATGGATAATTTAAAATCAACCACTGCATTTTTTTGTACAATAGCCTGTTTTTCTTCAAGGAGCTCTTTAGTTGTGATTGGCACGGCATTATTTGGCATATCTTGTACCGATGTTACGCCGCCCGCTAATGCAGCTGCTGAGCCTGTTCTCCAATCTTCTTTATATTCTTGTCCTGGAGTACGAAAGTGAACATGTCCATCAATTAATCCAGGCCAAACCATGGCGTTACTACAATCAATTTCTTCATCACAATCCGATCGCTCTGCTCCAATTGAAGTAATAATACCATCCGTCACTTCAATGTCACCGAGATTTTTGGTATTTTTTAAAACTAGACGCATACGTTTTAGTATTCAGACCAAGACTTAATCTCAAGATCTTCCTCACTTAAATTACAGATTGAATTCACGAATATTTTAGCAATCTGTATGTCACTAATCAGTGGTACATGGTAATCAACTGCTGTTCTACGAATATAGTATCCATCAGTTAACTCTTGGCGGCTATAGCTTCTTGGAATATTGATAATAAGGTCTATGTCTGCCTCCTCGATAGCAGTGATAACATTACTGTTCTTTGCCTCGGGAGATTTACTTGATAGTTTATATACCTTTTTATTTTTAATACCTTGTTCAGTAAGAAAATCTGAAGTGCCTTCTGTAGCTAGTAAGTCGTAGCCTTTTTCTTTAAGACGTTTTATAAATGGCAGTAGAATTGCCTTAGGTTCAGCTCCACCCATAGAGAGTAATATAGATTTCTTTGGAAAATGATATCCGGCCGCTAGCATCGATTTTAATACAGCTTCTTGATACCCTTCACCGAAGCATGCTACTTCACCAGTGGACCCCATTTCTACATAGAGAATTGGATCCGCTCCCTTAATGCGACTATAAGAGAATTGCGGGGATTTTACTGCTACATAATCTAAATCGAACCGTTCGAAGTTTACGTCAATGTTTTTCCCAAGGATAGCCTTTGTAGCAATTTCTGCAAAATTAATTTTTACGGATTTTGAAACAAATGGAAAGCTACGCGATGATCGAAGGTTTAATTCAATAATTTTAATGTGATTTTCTTTAGCGAGAAACTGAATATTAAAGGGTCCTGTAATATTAAGTGCCTTTAATACTTCCTTTAAGCGCTTCTTTGTACGCCGAATTGTTTCTAAATAGGTTTTTTGGGGTGGAAATACTGCATGCGCATCACCTGAATGTACCCCAGCATTTTCGATATGCTCTGTCATTGCATATACTTTTAACTCACCATTTTGAGCTACGCCATCAAATTCTATTTCGCGAGCACCTTCTACGAATTTAGATATTACCACTGGATATTTCTTTGAAATCTCCGCAGCTTGTTTTAGGTAATTTTCTAAGTGGGTCTCATCGAAAGCTACATTCATTGCTGCTCCAGATAATACATATGATGGACGAATTAATATAGGATATCCAACGCGATCGGCAAATTTTTTCGCGTCAGCTATTGAGGTAAGTTCTTTCCATTGCGGTTGATCAATTTCTAATGTATCAAGTAGAGCTGAGAATTTTTGACGGTTCTATGCGCGATCAATATCACTTGGGGATGTTCCCATAATTGTTACTCCATTCTCTTCTAAGCCAACGGCTAGATTATTCGGTACTTGCCCACCCATGGACACTATTAAGCCATCTGGGTTTTCAAATTCATAAATATCCAGTACACGCTCCATGCTGAGTTCTTCAAAGTAGAGCCGATCACATACATCGTAATCTGTGGAAACTGTTTCCGGATTGCAATTAATCATGATACTTTTGAAGCCATTATCATTTATGGTTTTTACGGCCTGTACACAGCACCAATCAAATTCTACACTTGATCCAATTCTATAGGGCCCACTACCAAGTACAATTAATTGCTTTTTGCCACGTTCAATATCATGCTCTGTTCCATGGTAAGTAATATATAAATAGTTTGTTTTAGCAGGAAATTCACCAGCTAACGTATCAACTTGTTTAACAACCGGAAGGACTTTTTGTTGTTTACGTTTAGCACGTATTTTTTTCTCTGTACTACCCTTTATACGTGCGATTTGTTCATCAGAAAAACCATACCGTTTAGCTTTGAGCATACGGTCTTTGGTGAGTGGTTCTTTCTTGATTTCTTTTTGAAGATTAACAATACTTTTTATTTGCTCGATAAACCAAGGGTCAATTTTACTTAACTTATGAATTTCTTTAACTGAATGCCCAGCGGCTAACGCTTGAGCAATTGCAAATACCCGTTGATCGGTTGGATGTTTAATTTCATCTAAATAATCTTCGATACTACTGTCATTTTCTACCAAACCAATCGCTCCGGTGTTAGCCATGCGCAATCCCTTCTGCAACACCTCTTGAAATGAGCGGCCAAGTGCCATAATTTCACCAACCGATTTCATTTCTGTGGTAATGCGTCTATCAGCGTCCTTGAATTTTTTCAGATCCCAACGTGGAATTTTTAACGCTAAATAATCTAGTGCCGGTTCAAAGAAACTACTTGTAGATTGAGTAACAGAGTTTTGTAGATCAAGCATTGTGTAGCCAAGAGCCAACTTAGCTGCCACCCATGCTAATGGGTAGCCAGTTGCTTTCGAGGCTAGTGCGGAGCTACGTGACAGCCGTGCATTTACTTCAATAACACGATATTCCCTGGATTTAGGATTTAATGCATATTGAATGTTGCACTCCCCTACGATATCTAAACTTCGTACAGCCTTGATTGCAACAGTGCGTAGCATATGATACTCATCGTTATTTAGAGTTTGCGATGGAGCTACAACAATACTTTCTCCAGTATGAATACCCATAGGATCCAGATTTTCCATGTTACATACAGTAACGCAGTTATCTTGATTATCTCGTACAACTTCGTACTCTACTTCCTTCCACCCCAATAATGATTCTTCTACAAGTACCTGAGGAACATTGGATAGCGCCTCACTTAATCGCGCATGCAATTTCTTTTCTGTTTTTACAACACCTGAACCTTCACCGCCAAGTGAAAATGCAGATCGCAGCATAACTGGCAGCCCAATGCGTTTCGCAGCTTTCATACCTTGTTCTACCGTGGTAACGGCTACGCTGTCCGCTACGCTAATATCAATACTGCGAAGATGTTCTGCAAATAAATGGCGATCCTCTGTTAAACGAATTGATTCAGTTGGGGTTCCTAGTACTTCAACGTTGAATTTTTTTAGTACACCAGCATCTTCAAGCTCTAAGCCAACATTAAGTGCGGTTTGCCCACCGAAACTGAGTAGCAGGGCATCCGGTTTTTCTTTTTTAATAACTCGCTCAACAAAATTCTTAGTAATTGGTAAAAAGTATATCTCATCAGCCATATCCTCATCCGTTTGCACGGTTGCGATATTCGGATTAATGAGCACTGTGTTAATACCCTCTTCTTTTAAGGCTTTAATGGCTTGTGATCCAGAATAATCAAATTCACCAGCCTGACCAATGCGTAATCCGCCAGATCCGAGTATAAGTACTTTTTTTGGTTTCTTTAGCTTGGTCATGAAGTTATAATTGTTTGATAAATCGATCGAATAATACATTCGCATCTTCTGGTCCAGGATAGGCTTCAGGATGAAATTGCACAGAAAAGAAAGGTTTGGATGCATGCTCTAGGCCCTCTACACTATTGTCGTTAGCATTTCTATAAAGTACCTTCCATCCTTTAGGTAAAGATGATTCTCGTACTGCGTATCCGTGATTCTGAGATGTAAGCATCGCCTTCGCTGTTCCTTCAAGTACACAAGGCTGATTTTGACCACGATGACCATATTTTAATTTATAGGTCTTTGCTCCAGCGGCCAATCCTTGAATTTGACTACCTAAACAAATTCCAAATTGAGGTACATTTGTGGCCATGGCTTTTCTCACGTGCGTAATAGTAGCCTTACACATCTTAGGGTCGCCAGGGCCATTAGAAATAAATAGTCCGTCAAAATCCTTGAGCTCTTCTGTAAAATCATAATCCCATGGAACGCGTTTAACTCGAATACCTCTGGCAACAAAGTTGCGAATGATATTCATTTTTACACCACAATCTACAAGTAGTATTTGTTTTTTTCCTTTTCCGTACCATCTAGGTTTATCAATGGATACTTCAGCTGATAAATTAATGGTATTAGGATCAATTAATGAAGAGAATCTCTTTGGCTTATCATTACCAATGAGTATTTGTCCAAGCATTACGCCATGCTCACGTAGTTTTTTTGTGAGGGCCCGTGTATCAATTCCAGTAATCGCAGGAATTCCCTGAGCATTCAACCACTCTCCTAATGAGTACGCTGATTCCCAATGCGAAGGTATTGCCTCGTATTGGCTTACGATAACGCCACGTACTTGAATTTCTTTAGATTCTAATTCCTTTTTTGGTACTCCGTAACTACCAATTAATGGGTATGTATATGTAAGAATTTGTCCTCTATACGAAGGATCGGTGAGGCTTTCAGGGTAGCCAACCATTCCTGTATTGAATACCACCTCTCCATTGCCAGACTCGGGAAAACCAAATGAAGTGCCAGTAAATACTGTTCCGTCTTCGAGTTTGAGTTTTGCTGGAAGTGGCTGTTTCATAAGTATATATTGCACAAAAAAATCACCCCAAGTGGGGTGAAAACCTTAATGTCTAATGATTACTAAGTTGCGAGTTGTTACTGTGTACATCGCGAATAATTATATTGTATATTAGAAAAGTTGTCAAAACTAAGCATTACCGTGTTTTATTATGTTGCCTTATTGCGGTATAAAGATTCATCCACTACTTCAACCATTGCGTCTACATTCAGTGCACCGCCAAGAAACGCATTCACAGATTCTGCCACTGGACGTGGATTTTCTAGAATTTCATGGTACCAAGCATACGTTACATCTACATGAGACTGTGATTCATTCCATTTAAGCTGTTGATCTAGTAGCATTTCAAATAGTTCTTTCATCTCAGCATCATCTACATGCATATCTTTATTGTTACGTAGGAGCATTTTTTTCTGAGAAGCTAATATTTCTTCCATTTTTCTCCGCATAAATACCACTTTATACTTGCGATCGGTTGGTAAATCACGCAAGAGCATTGAAACCATTTTCACTACCTTACCTTCAGCATCTGGTAGCCAAGCTACATCTTCTGGTAGCTTCTTTACACGTTCAAACTCATAGTAACCCTTAGGATTATCTTCATCTGGTGTGCGAATCTCATCAATTAGAGGTGTGATACCTCCGGATTCAAGCATTTTCATCATCATTGATGTTCCTGAACGTGGTAGCCCTGAAACGATTATAATATCGGTTTTTTCCATGTGTGCAATATACACTTTTTGCGAAAACTAGTCAAAAAACGTTCTACTTTAGATCTATTTTATCTCGCAATAAATCGGTAACCATTTGAGGGTTAGCCTTGCCATTAGTAGCTTTCATTACTTGCCCTACTAAAAACATTAATTTTCTATCTTTTCCGGATTTGATTTCTTCTATTACAGCGGGATTCATAGCAATTGCTTCATCGCATAACTTACCTAATGCATCTTCATCCTGCATTTGTTCAAGATCTTGCTCTTCCATAACCTGTGAAGGATCAGAGCCATGTTCAAACATATGTTTAAGAATAGTTTGCGCAGCTGATGAGTTAATTTTATTCTCGTACACCATAGTCATTAATTCTGCTAAGTTCTCAGCGGTAACTTTAAGCGCGCTAAATGGTTGTTTTGATTTTGATAATAATCCAAAAATTTCGCTGGTTATCCAGTTGCAGGCTAAGCGACATAATTTTTTTCCATTTATATCCCAGATCTCTTCGTTACTACCTTCAGTAGAATCTAGAGAATAGAGCCAGCCTTGAAGTTCGGAGATTACGTGTTCGTAATAATTGCTTACATCTGAACTATTCACCAGTACACTTGCATCATACATCGATAAAAAATATTCTACTCGAAATCGTTCGCGGCGCTGCTGCGGTAATTCTGGCATTCGTCGTCTTAAATCATCTATATACTCATCAGTTAATGTGAGTGGTGGTAAATCTGGTTCTGGAAAATAACGGTAGTCGGCGGCCTCCTCTTTAACACGTTGACGTACAGTTTTTTGTTCGGCCTCATCCCAGCCACGAGTTTCTGTAACTTCAGGTGCTTCTTGTTTATCCCATAGTTTAGTTTGCCGATTTATTTCGTATAGCAAAGCTTTTTCAACTGCCTTGAAAGAATTCAAGTTTTTTACTTCGATCTTAGGATACAGAGCATCATCTCCTACTGGACGTAACGAAATATTTGCATCAGCGCGCATATGCCCTTTTTCCATATCAGCGTCGGAAATACCAATGTAGCGCACAAGTGTTTGGAGTTCTTGTAAAAATAATCGAGCAGTTTTTGGATCATGAATATCTGGTTTTGTAACAATTTCAACCAGTGGTGAACCAGCTCTATTAAAATCTACTAATGTTGCATCACTCATATGAACATTCTTCGCAGAATCCTCTTCCATATGAATGCGTTCTAAATTCACCCGAAATATTTCTTTATTGGCATCATATACATCCAAGTAACCACCAACACAAATTGGTTGATCAAACTGGGAGGTTTGATATCCCTTTGGTAGATCTGGATAAAAATAATGCTTACGATCGAACTTTGTGAATTTTGCAATTTCAGAATTTAAAGCCAAACCAGCGAGAACGGCATATTCTACAGCTTTCTTATTAATCATAGGTAATGTACCGGGATGACCAAGCGATATAGGGCTCACCTGAACATTTGGTTCTAGCGCATCGGCATTACTGTCTCCAGAGAACATCTTTGATTGTGTATTAAGCTGAACGTGTATTTCCAGCCCAATAATAATTTCGTAGTCACTCATAATGCACACAGTATACCACAAAACCGGCACCCTAATCTAGGATGCCGGTTGCATCAAGCTAAGGACGTAGATTACTTAGTGAGTGTATACACAATATTTGATCCATTTACAGAGACATATCGTTTACCACGATGTCGAATGATACTCTCAATTGAAGTGTCATCACTTTCAAAGTTAAGTAGACTTTCCCATGTATCAGTATTGCGGTTGAGCTTAGCTATTAACGCCCCATCATCTACATCTTCCACAAGTGCATGAAATACACCCTTTTTTCTAAATACACGGAATCCAGTAATAGTGTCTGTATCAGCAAATACAGAATCATCAGCAGAGTCTGTTAATGTTTCTGTGTCCATGTCTAGTGTATACACTTGAGGACCATCATCAGTAGTAGCTGCCACATAGACGGTTTTTCCCTTATAATCTTGGCGCATGGCCGTGATGGCAAGGTCTGTTTCTAAATATACTTCCCAGTTTTCTAGATCATCGATATTAGAAATATAGATAACCCCCTTAGTATCAACCGCTAACATATTGGTTTGTCCATCAATTCTTACACGAGTACCTGTTATAATTTCTTCAACAGAGTATCCGAGACCGGCCTCACCAACAGCCTCCCATGTATCACCATCTTCAGTTTTAGTAAGTTGCGCTTGCCCGTCAACTACTGTCATAGCATAAAGTGCGCCTTTATTTTTATTCTTGCGTTTATTCACGTACTGATTAAATAGATGCGTTACTTCATTTGCATTGGTGCTTAATCCTGTTTCACCACTTTGTTTCCATTTAGTTGGCCGTCTACGTAATTTCATATCCCATATCTCAGCGCCGTTTTCTGTATTTATAGAAAGAAATATTTTTCCTTCAAAAATACGTAGCTTACCTAACTCAAGAATCCCTTCCTCTGGTAAGTTCTTGAGTGATTTCGCTGTGCTTGAAATCTGCTTCCAATCTCCGTTATTTTTTTTGCGGTATACATCAACGCCAGAATCTTCATTTACCATTACAGCAAATATTTGACGATGATGTTTAATAAGTTTTACGTCGGAGGCTGAATCGGAAAAATCAACTTCTTCCGTTAATTCTACCGCCAGAGACGGACTGGCAACCACTAAGCCGAGAGCAATAGCAGCTGCGGCTAGAAAATATGTAATTTTCATAAATCGTATATTTTGTTAATTAGAACTTTACAGTAATATAGTCTGTAGCAGGTTACGCATATCCATATTGCGCTGCTGAACAAGTTCTAATTGGTCACGGACCGCCTGAATAGCCTCAATGGAACGGCTGGTTTCTAATTCGGTTTGGAGTGAAGATAATTGTGATAATGCAGCTTGGAGGCTATCTGCTGCTGCAATAATTTCATCGCGATTTTTAATATCGCTGTTCTCAAGTTTTTCAATAACTGTGTCTATTGCTGTAATGTTATTATCTATAGTTGCCAAATTAGGTAATGCTGGTAAATTAGCCTGCTGAATAATAATTTCCTTACGCTCTTGCGCTCGTGATTTAACATGTTCGCGAATTTCATCACGAATAGCAATTTTATCCTTGATAGCAGAGGCTTCAAAAATGCGTTGCTGTGCATCTATAATCCACGCCCTATCTGCGGTAATATTTTCAGCAATCTTCTTCTTGGTATCGTCGTTAATGATGGTGTGATTAACTAGGTTACTCTCTTGCGCATCATAAAGCGTATTAATACGCTGAACCGTTGTTTGAATTTTTTCTGGCGCAATTTTGTTTATTATCGGAAATTGTTTTTTAGTTGTTACTTCTTGATCTTTAATCGGTTCCTTAATTGCAGCTTCAATTTTTGTATCAATATTAACTTTGGTTTGTTGCTCTTGAACCTGCTTTACTGCGTCAATCTTTTTTTTCTGCTCAATAATCTTTGGAGGAGTTACTATCTCAGACTTCTTTTTATTAATTTGAGTTTTAATTGGCTGTGGAATATCTCTTGCAACTTGAATAGGCGCTGCACTAGCCATGATTGGTGCAGCTATTAAAACTGATGTTACTGATAAAGCGATTAGGTGTTTCATAACTTATAATTCTGCCTCACTTAATGCTAAATCGATATTGTTATACGATTCATCACTCAATAGTTCATCAAGCTCAGCTAGTGTTGCATCCATATCCGAAATGCTCTGCGCTAGCTCGGTATCTAAATCATTAAGAACTGCTAGCTCGGTATCTAAAGTGTTAGTGGTGTGCGTGAGTTGAGCATCTGGTTCTTGCGGTTTTGAAGTAATGAGTACTATTGCTATAAATGCAGCTGCAATTACCGGTAAAGGTAGCACTAGTGTCCGCCACCGTTTTTTCACCTTATCGGGCTGCGTCATTTGCTCTAGTCGCTTAGGCATGATTACAGGATTTGCTGAAACGTGAAGTAACTTACTAAACTGAATCATTTCTAGTAGCTCAGGATCATTTTCAATTTCTGAAGGAATATCAAAAGCTTCACCGCGCTTTAGTGCGTTGAGGTATTCTTCAACTAATTTCGCTTTATGTTCTTCAGTCATTTTCATTGTTTGTAATTTGTTTGGCTTTTTTTATCGCCCTGAATTGTCGTACTTTTGCGTTAGATAGTGAAATACCCAGTTCATCAGCAGTTTCTTGTAGTGAATATCCTCTTAAAAACCGTAATTCCAGCACCGCTCGATAGTCATCTGATAAATCATCTAGTATCTTTTTTAGAGTATCTTCGGCTTCCACTTGATCTTTTACCTCTTCTTCATTATCAATATCATATGATGGTGAATCTGGTAGTTCAAAAAAATCATCTACTAGTATGGTATTTCCCTTGTAATGAGCCTTCCAATGGTCGGCAATGATATTTTTTGCTATCTGAAATAACCAATTTTTGAAGCTGGCCTTTCCTTGAAATTTTTTAATGTTCTTAAAGGCTCTTAAAAATGCTTCCTGACAAATGTCTTCAGCATCTTGCGGTGTACCAACCTTATGATAAAGATATCCGTATAATAAACGTACATTCTTTTGGTACAAAACTGCTTTCGCAGTCTCATCACCGGATTTGGCTTTTTGGATAAGATCGAAATCTTGGCTATCCACAATAATATAGTCGTTTACTGGTTACAGATCAATAAAACTATACCAAATTTACGTTATCTCGCAACCAATGATGTAGGTATTCCGTTGCCACAACATCATCTTCATTGTAATTAATAATATCTTCAAGCACCTGTGTATCGCCTGTATCTAGCCATTTTTCATACCAAAATATACTTTGCGCACCACCAGCTTTAGGATGGCGCCATGTGTAATCCACAAATCTCGATTTTGCAATATCCTTAATTGAGTAAAAGTATAAGGGAAAGATTACTGAAGACTGAACAATCTGCGATAAATCAACTAACCTATTAATAAATCCATCCATCGCCTTACTTGAACCATATCGTTCGGCTAGCTGCTTTGTGCGCACTCGTTCATAGTCTGCAAAGTGATATACAAGAGTATTGTGCAGCGGAAGATTTCGTACCCACGCATGAAGTGCTTTCCACATCCGCTTTTCATCTTCCGGTTTTTTTGCAAGAAAATAAACATAATACCTATCCTCATCTGGGTGATTACGAACTTCACCTATATTGGCATACTTCATCTCACTATCGCCAACTACCCAGAATCCAAAGAGGTATTCAACGCGCAATAAGGGATCGCCTTCGATATCAAAATATATCTTAAGTTCAGAGTCTGGAATCTCTGGCTTTCCCAACCACTTTATAGTGCCCTGCTCTAGCGCTTGGGCTTGGAGCTTGATCCGTTTAGCGATCGATCGTTTAACATGTGGAATATCCGGTAGAGCATCTATATCCATAGTAGCGGCATCCGCTACTGTATTAATTCCCACTTGACGTAACACCGCCATTGCATTTGCATTTAGCTTATAAATTAGAGCGATATCGTTTTTGGCTTCAGCGTCAGCAATGCAGTATTTATACCATGGGCTATTTTTGCACGTACTCACTAGTTTTAAAGGTGGTTTTATGCCCCTCATAATATCAAGGATGATCTGAATTTGCTCTAGAACTTTGTCGCGATGGACTTCGGTTAAGAGGTAATTAATCCTCTCTTTATGAGCATTAATGATTGCTACCTCCTCGGGATATACGCCCTGTATATTCTCTAATAATAGTGAATATGCTCCTAACTGTAACCAATGTGTTTTTTTGATATCGCTCGAATTTTTGATATCGATTGGTGCATAGTAATATTTTCCGAGATAAGATTTTCCTTTGCGGCGCTCTAGTAGATCTGGGCGACCGGTATATTTAACTCCTTCGTGCTCGTACTCCAAGTATCCTTGATATATATATTTCGCACCTTGCTTCATTAGTTGTATTGTTTGTGCTAGCGCCTTTTCTCCCCCATGCCGAGTACCCACTTCTTGGATATCCAAACTAGCTACGTACTCTTCCTCATGTAATACGCCTTGCTCAAGTAATTTTTGAGCTAACTCAGGTAGTTCGCCACGCTCTTTTGGATCGCTATAATATTCATGCCATATCCAATGCGGACAGGTTGCATACTGAAAAAAAAGAGAGGGTGTGAATGTAATAGATCGGTTCGCTGTACTCATCCTCTAATCGCTCCTTCTTCGATAAGAAGAGTGCGTTTTTTTGCCTTCCCACGATTATAGCTACCTAAGGAGCCATCTGAGTTAATTACTCTATGACAAGGTATTGTTGAATCATAGTTTTTAGCAAGAATCGTTCCCACGGCTCTGTAAGCATTTGGATTTCCAGCTGCTTTCGCAACCCCCTTATACGTCATTACACTGCCCTTGGGAATAGATTTTACAACCTCATGTACTCGCTCGGTGAATGATGTGTTATTCATATAATAATGATATCATATATATTATGATACGCGATAAATTACATTATGTACTTGGCTTTTTTGGCTTTACTCTGATTATGGGTATTGTCTATATTACGATTTCAGCAATCACGTATCCTACGTTTAATTACCTGGGGTTAATTGGATCGATTGTTTTATTAGTAAGTGGATTATTAACTGCCCTATTTAGTGCTCGATTACGCCATCCGCACCACCAACCCACTCTGTTAGGGAAATTATCCTTTCGATTGGTTGAGTATGGATCGCTTGTTGCAATAGTAGGCTTTGCAACAAGCTTTATATTTATATGGCTAATAATTTCTTAGGTGGCATCAACTATGTAATGCGATCCTGCACTCGTTGTTCTAAGTTGTGCTTCATGAACTGTTTCTAAGGCAACGGCGCACATATTTATCGTTTCCTGCAATGTAGCAGTTATTCCGTTACTTGCTAGCGCTCCTAATTTAGCGTTGATGATACTTAGTTTTTCATCAGCTTTTTTGAGTCCACTCACCGTTCTTTTTACGCCAACATATCTCCACATTGTATGCTGAATGGATTTTCTATAGCGGTACGTACTCGATGGTGTTTTTTTTAAGTGTTTTGGCAGTTTTACCGCATTATTAGTGAATCGTAGTTTAGGTAGCTTTCGACAAATGGCTTTACTTGCCCGATAACCAAATACTAAGCACTCTAGTATAGAATTACTCGCTAAACGGTTGGCTCCATGAACACCTGTTGAGGCTGCCTCACCAATTGCATAAAGATTTGCAACACTTGTTCTGCCAAATAGATCTGTTTTGATACCTCCACACATGTAGTGCGCGGCCGGAGCAACCGGTATTAAATCCTCATCGAGCTTTAGCTTAAACCACCATAATTGATCGTAGACATATGGGAAGCGACTACGAACGAAATCACTGGGTTTATGTGTAATATCTAAATATACAGGACCTGATTCCAGCTGCTCGTATACCGCTCTGCTCACAATATCGCGTGGAGCTAACTCTTTTCGCTTATCATACCTATGCATGAATCGCTGTTTTTTATGATTACGCAATACAGCTCCTTCACCACGTAATGACTCTGTGAGTAAGAAATGGGGCTTCCCCGGTAAACTGAGAGTGGTTGGATGAAACTGAACGAATTCCATTCCAGATAATTTTGCTCCAGACCGGATAGCCATAGACATTCCATCTCCCGTGGCAATACGAGGATTTGTTGTTTTTTCATAAATCTGTCCCGAGCCACCTGTAGCAATCACTACGTTTTTTGATCTATGAAATTCTATCCTTTGCTTTGTTCGATCAATAGCAATCACGCCAATAGATTCGGACTTACTATTTAAAGTAGTATCCACTACTAGGTGAGATTCAAAAATAGTGATGTTAGGATTATTTCGAACATTATAAATCAATGCCCGTTCTACTTCTTTTCCGGTTGCGTCATGCACATGCACAATTCTGCGCTTGCTATGTCCGCCTTCTTTTGTGAGATCAAGCTTACCTTTACTGCGATTAAATCCAACGCCCAGATCAATAAGCTTGTGAATATGCTGCGGCGCTTCTCGAACAAGTACCTCAACGGCCTTGCGATTATTTACGTACGCGCCAGCCTCTAGCGTATCTTCAATATGAGCTTCAAAATCATCAAGCGGATCTAATACTGCCGCAATTACGCCCTGTGCATAATTAGAATTACTTTCCATGAGCTCCTTTTTAGTGAGAATGGTAACACTCGCATACTCAGCAGCGTGTAACGCAAAATATAATCCAGCAATTCCGCTTCCAATAACGATAATGTCGGATCGAGAGACATCTTTCATAATACCTTAATTAATTTCTAAAGAAACATCTAGTGCTGGCGCGGAATGCGTTAATGAGCCCATTGATATGCAATCAACTCCGGTTTTTGCATATTTTTTGAGATTACCTGCTGTTATATTTCCGGAAGCCTCAAATAAGTACTCTCTATAATATCGCTTACGTTTAGCCCAGGTGAGTAAGTGTTTAATTTGAGTAGGAGTAAAGTTATCTAATAATATTGTATCTACTTTAGGTGCATGCTGTAATATTTCACGAGCAATTTTTGGAGAATCAACTTCAAGTATCCTAGGATGTTTTACTGAGAATGATTTCCTCGCTAGTTCTTTATAATTATCTATCAGCTCAAGATGGTTATCTTTTATCATGATACCCGTATCTAAACTTAGGCGATGAGTATAGCCGCCGCCAATATGTACCGCATGTTTATCCAGCCAACCCCATAGTGTTTTTCTGGTACATGCTAACAAAGGATATTTTCCAACAACTTTTTTTAATGCAGCAGTATGCGTTGCGATACCAGACATACGTTGCAGGGTATTTACTAACGTTCGTTCAATAGCAAACACATCACGTGTTTTACCCTCTATCACAGCAACTGTACTACCTGCCTTTACGCGCTTCCCATCTTTTGTTTTTGCAGTAAACTGAACCCCTAATTTACGAGCGATCCAGCGCGCCTCAGCTAATCCTGCAGCAACGCCAGATTCCTTAAAAATAAGCTTGGCTGTTACACTATCTTTTCGAGAGGTAAATACCTTGGTTGTAGGATCTTTCCTGCTATCATCACGAGCTGCTTCAAGTAGATAGCGCGAAACATGTTTGCGATAACGCTTTTTATTAACGTGCAACTGATCGGACTGATCGTATACTTTCTTCGCTTTACGTTTGCGCTCGGATCTATTCATTACCTTAGCTTACCCGATTGCTACCATCCGATCAATGGCTTGTTTAGCTTTTATGCGTACATCATCTGATACTGTTATTACATGCTGCATTTGTTCTAGTGCCTCTAGGGTGTTTTGCAGTGTAATCTTTTTCATATATTCACATACGGCATTTTCTTTTAGTGGTACGTATGTTTTGCCTGGCGCCTCCCGTTTCATGCGCTCAATAATACCTACTTCCGTTCCAATAATAAATGTGTCAGCTGATGATTCCTTTACCTCTTTAATCATACCGCTGGTAGAGAGAATTTTAGCGCTATCAAGCTTTCCTTGATCTAACATAAACATACATTGACTCACGCAACCACACTCGGGATGTAAAATAAACTCCGCATTCGGATGTTTTTTTTGAAGTTTTTGTAAATGCTCCTCGCGAAATCCAGCGTGTACATGGCATTCTCCTGGCCATATATGCATATCGCGCCCAGTGCGCCGCTGCACATATGCCCCTAAAAACATATCTGGTCCAAATAAAATTTCTTTATCTTTAGGAATCGATTCAACTACTTGAACCGCGTTTGAGGAAGTACAGCAATAATCGGTAAGCGCTTTTACTTCTGCGGTGGTATTCACATACATTACTACAACGGCATCTGGATGCTCTTGCTTCCATTCTTTTAGTTGCTCAGCGGTTATAGAATCTGCCAATGAGCAGCCCGCTTCCAGTGATGGGAGCAGTATCGTTTTATTAGGCGCTAAAATTGCAGCAGTTTCAGCCATAAAATGAACGCCACAAAACACTATCACATCAGCATCTGTATTCGCAGCTTTACGTGACAACTCTAGTGAGTCGCCAATATAATCCGCAATATCATATATTTCTGGCAATTGATAGTTATGTGCCAAAATAATTGCATTACGCTCGCGCTTTAATTCTTCAATGCGCTTCATTGTAGCTTGTATATCTAACATGTCCTCAGTATACCTTATTGCAGCTTACTTTCAATAATGGCATGTATTTTAGGGTCTACATACTTCTTCCATCGAGGATTAGCCTTACGGCTTTGCTATCGAATAGTGGTCGCATCAATGTCAATTACCATGTTAACCGCATCTACAACAAATCCACCCTCACTAAGCAATTTACGCACCCATTCATTACCAGTTACGGCATATTCACATTTTTTCGGCATAGATGATTTAACGTGTTCGGCCCATAACGCATCATCGTGAATATCTGAAATTGGAAACACTATGTATTCCGGGATGTCATCACGATCAGCTAGTACCAAATCAATTAGCTTAATACGTTCTTCATATGAAAATGGATTATCCTGTGTATCACGATATTGCGAACTACCAATACCTATTAATACTTCATCGATACCAGATTTTTTTAAGTCCTGTAGTACGGAAATGTGTCCCTTATGTAAGGGTTGAAATCTTCCAATAAATAAGGCTCTTTTCATACAGCTGGTATTGGCGGTAAAGCTAACTTATGCTCTGCGACCTTGCGTAATTCCATCACCCGACTTACTTTCTCTGGATCGAACTTGGATAGCTCTTCGTCAGCTTCCATGGCTTGTAATATCCCATCAAGTTCATCATAGCTCATTTGTAACTCTCGTTCATCAGTTTGATCTGGTAGTAACCCTGCGCTCGGTGGTTTAGTGATAATATCCTCCGGAACACCCAGCTCTTTTGCAAGTTGCCTCACCTGAAATTTATACAAATGACCAATGGGTAATATATCCACTCCTCCATCACCATACTTTGTGAAATACCCAATCATCAATTCTGATTTATTTCCCGTACCAACTACCACTCCATGTAATGCATTTGAACGACCATACAATAGTGCCATTCGCACCCGGGCTTTAATATTAGCTCCCGCCATTTCATGCTCAAAGTCATCAGATACATCTTGAAACGCATCTACAAGTGAATCAATACCAATAACCGTTGAGTTGATTCCGAGTAAATCTGCAACTAGCTGCCCATGTTCAACATCAAGATCCAGACTAGTTTCTGACGGCATGATTAATCCATGCACTCGCTCATAACCAAGTGCCTCGGTTAATAAGTACGCAACTACACTAGAATCTACGCCACCGCTCAATCCAATCACTACTGGCTTATTACCAATATACTCCTTCAAAAAAGTGATGATCTGCTCTTTCATGGTATTATTTTCCACTACTTCCAAATCCATTCTCACCGCGATGGCTGCCTGGCAACACATCAACCTCAGTTACCTGTGGAATTACTACTGGCTGAATGAGCATTTGAGTTATTTTGTGCCCGGCTTCTATCTTTGCCACTTCACTACCAGTATTGAGTAAACCAACGATTATTTCTCCACGATACCCAGAATCGATTACACCAGCTATGGTTGTGAGTCCATATTTGGTAGCCAAACCAGATTTATCCCAAATCAATCCAACACATCCCTCAGGGATAGCCACTGCGATACCAGTTGGAATTTTCACGCGCTCACCTGGTGCAATATTAATATCAGCTACTGAATATAAATCCATGCCAGCATCATGTTCATGAGCGTAATCTGGAACGATTGCCTTAGGATGTAGTTTTTTAATGAGAAGTTCCATGAAAAAGCGTGTCTAATAGTGAGTTAATATCTTGTTGTACTTCTGGCATTGTGCGATTAGCATCAAGTTGCACCCAGCATTCTTGTTCACTAGCTAATTTTTGAAAATAGTTACGGACGGATGTGTGAAAGTCTAAGTCAAAATCATCAAAGTTCGTCATTTCATGACCCGGCTGTATCTGCTTTCGGCCAACACCAACTTTAGGATCTACATCTAAATAAATAACCAAATCCGGCTCTAGTTGCTTGCGACTATATGCCTCCATTTGCATAATGAATTCTGGATTAGCTAAACCACGAGCACCAATTTGATACGCCAGTGTTGATCCAGTAAAGCGATCACATAGCACAGTTGTATTATCTTGTAGGGCTGGCTGTATTACCGTTTCTACATGCTGAGCGCGATCAGCTAAAAATAAAAATAATTCTGCGGTAGGAACAGGAGTATGTGTTGTTGATAGAATTGTTTCACGAATAGTCCTACCAAGCTGCGTACCCCCTGGTTCATGAGTAGTAATAATACCCATGTCTTGATTTTCCAAGTACTCTTGAGAAAATCGAACATGGTGTGTTTTACCACTACCTTCCCCGCCTTCAAAAACTATAAATTTACCACGTGTCATATGAGCTACTATATCAGAGTCATTGCCAACCAGCAATACGAGCCCCTCCTGTAAATTCTTGTTCATAAATGCGAGTATTGAATAGGGTCTCGCTTTCTCCTACACTATCCAGACGATAGATTTTTACCCAAGCCTGACCATTACTAGCTTGACTAGCAACAATTTCCATTTTTCCTTCATTATCATCCCATTGTGTAGTTGACACATCTACACTTCCTGTAAAATCTTCTCCAAATGGAAAAAATGATATACCCTTATTCTTCCCTCGACCTGAAAATATTTTTATCCTTCCTGTTTTTTTACTCTCTGTTCCAGTAATAATATCCGCTTTTTTATCCCCATCAATATCTGCGCTAGTTACATTTACCCCTCCCTTATATCTTGCTTTGTAGGGCTTAAACCGCTTAAGTACATTCGAGCCATCCTCATTAATAACCGCTACACGAGTTTTTGTCCCCTTGCGCGTACCAACGATAACCTCATCTATTCCGTCATTATCAATATCGCCAGCTGTAACATCTAGGCCGGATCGTGGATTATCAGCAAATGGCTGCATAGACCATAATTCTGTGCCATTACGTTTATATACCTTCACTGTGGCAACTTGGCGCTTACCAGAACCAACGATAATCTCATCTTTGCCATCACCAGTAACATCACCAGTAACAACTCGTATAGCACCCTTTCGAAATGGTTTAAAGGTATTCACTATAGTGCCTTCTGGGCCAAATATACGAACCCGAGAGGTTTTTTTTGATGAGCCTGTACCAACAATAATATTTGTTTCTCCATCACCAGTAACATCACCTACTGCCACGTCACCACTTTTATTCCAACTTGAACTAAATGGATAAAATGAATTTAATGCTGTAGCGCCGTATGACCACTGCGTTATAAACGCATCGCTCGCATTACCCTTGGCAGCAACAACAGCGGCTGAAGTGTAACGATCAGGATCTTTGACAACCCGTTTTGTAATTTTTGTTTTGTTACCAAAATTATCGGTTGCCACAATTCGTAATTGCATATCTCCATCGGCATACTCGGAAAGCGGCACTACCACTGAATATGATCCGTGAACAGATTCTGTACTCGCAAGGGTTGCCCAGGTATCACTACTGTTTTGGCGAGCTCGATATTTAACGGATTGTAATCCACTACCAATATCCCGAGGTTCTGACGTAATAATTGCAGTGCTACCAACAATTTGACCAGCTTCAAGATCCCAACCAATTGTTGGTGACCAGTTATCTGTTATTAAGTGGTTAGGTATGTATACTTCCGGATCGTACCATTCATTGGCTGTTTCAGGATCTATAACATGTCCATAGTATATCCAATCTGAGCTATACGGTGTTTTATGAATACCGTAGTGAAGATGAGTGCCCCATCCACCATTTTCTGAAGGAGATCCCAGGTAACCAATTACATCCCCTGCTTTTACCGATTGTCCAACTACTACCGTTGGATTACTTGGCCTCAAGTGTCCATATAACGATACATTCGCTGATTCACCATCTGGAAAATGTTCAATAAGAATAACTAATCCAAAACTTGTTCGCTCTTGCGCTTCACGAACAATTCCATCTGCACTTGCATACACTGGATCACCGGCATCCAAATCAAACCCTACGTCAACTCCCATATGGTAGTAACTCTCCCCTATCTCCTCTCCGTGGGTAGTAGAAACGTTCCAGGAATCTAACGGGTATATATAGTTAGTTTTAGCACTAGCTATTGCGGGAACACCAAAGAAAGTAATGCATAGACTAAAAGATAGGCAATATCTCAGGATAGTTCGCATATCTTTAGTATATCACGTCGCGATCTACTAAAGTAGCTCTTCTAATTTTGCATAAAAATCCTCTAGTGAACTGTTGTTTTCTATTATATGACTCGCAATTTTAGATAGATCAACGATACCAGCTTCAGTTGCATCCGATTCTCGTCTTGAAAACTCATTAAATGACATATTTACTTCATCAGCCTTCTCAACCCTGTCTTTAATCCTATTATATCGCTCCTCTAGAGACGCAGTGATATATACTAGTGTAAAATCTGGTAACGACCTCAGGACTTCATATTCAGCCATGTAACGCATGCCATCAACAATATGCAACTCGTTAAGGTTATTATTCTGTAAGTCTTTATAAAGCACCCGAGCGAGCATGTCGTCACCAAATACAGTCCTTAGTACCGTACCAATCTGCACTAGATTAGCACGGCTATTTTCCTGGTGTAGTCGCTTAAGGATATCTGTTAAAGGCGCTGAAAATCGATAACTTGAGGCCTTGTGTGCATGAACAAAATAATCAGCTGCAGTAGTTTTGCCAGCTAATTTTTCTCCTGTTAAAGCAATAATCATACAATAACAGTTTCTTTATCATTTTCAATGATTGCAAATTCAACATTTGCCTCCTTAAACATATTGATAACCGAATCATCTCGATATAAATTTCGAGCCACAACTCGTTTAATGTGTGCATTCAGAATGATTTTTGTACAAATTTTACACGGACTATGAGTTGTATACAGTGTTGATCCAGAAGTGGGCGTACCATGAACAGCTGCTTGAATAATCGCATTCTGTTCAGCATGAGTTGTGCGGACACAATGATTATTTTCCATCATATGTCCAACCTCATCACAGTGACCCAATCCATGTGGAGCACCATTATAACCAGTTGAAATAATATATTTATCCTTAACAAGTACAGCACCAATATGCGCGCGATCGCACGTAGCACGACGCGACACCACTTCTGCGATATCGAGAAAATATTTATCTAATTCCGGACGACCATTAGCCATGCCGGTATTATACCACAATACGTATACCTGGGCTCATTGATGAGCAAATTACAGCACTTATAATAAATTTGCCCTTAGACGTAGATGGCTTAACCTTACGAATAGCTTCTAAAGCAACGATGATATTATTTTGTAGCTGTTCCGAAGTAAATGATACTTTACCGACACCCATATGAATATTGGCTGTGCTATCATTCTTAAAATTTACCTTACCCTTCTTTAAGCTCTCAACCATTTCTCTTATATTGGGTCCAATAGTTTCAGTTTTTGGATTTGGCATTAAGCCCTTTTGCCCCAATGTTCTTGCGATAGGCCCTAGTGATTTCATCATATTAGGTGTAGCAACGGCAACATCGAAATTTACCTTACCAGTTTTTTTAATCTCATCAATCACCTCTTGTGTACCAATAATATCTGCGCCGGCTTCTTTAGCTTCTGCCTCTTTAGCGGGACCAACAAATGCGATTACCCGGATAGTTTTTCCGCTACCATGCGGTAGATTCACTACTCCGCGAACGATTTGATCTGATTTTGATGCATCAATTCCTAAACGAATATGTAACTCAACGCTACCATCAAATTTAGTTGGAGATTCCTGTAGTAGCGCAAGCGCCTCTGTTAACGGATATACTTTATCCGCATCAATCTTGCTTTTTAATTCTGTATAACGCTTTGAACGTTTAGCCATATATTTATTTCGTTACGTGGTACTAACAAAGTGTCGACAACACCTCTTCCACATGACAAGTAATTTAATTATTCTTGAATGATAACACCCATTTGACGCGCGGTACCCTCGATAATTTTCATTGCGGCATCGATATCATTCGCATTAAGGTCGGGCATTTTTGTTTCAGCAATTTCACGTACTTGATCTCGAGTTAGCTTACCAACTTTATCGGTTTGTGGCTTACCGGATCCTTTCTTGATATTCGCAGCCTTCTTGATAAGTTCAGCTGCAGGTGGCGTTTTTACGATAAAATCGAATGATCGATCTTCATACACACTAATAACAACAGGAAGGATATTACCACGCTGATCCGCAGTTTTCGCATTGAAAGCGCTGCAGAAATCTTGAATGTTTAATCCATGCTGTCCGAGAGCTGGACCAACTGGAGGAGCGGGATTAGCCGCACCAGCTGGAATTTGCAATTTAATAGTTGTTTTAAGAGTTTTAGCCATAGTATTTTATGATTTTTTAATCTGTAACGGATCTAGCTCAACTGGAGTTTCACGTCCAAACATTGATACCATCACCTTAACTTTTCCACGAACTTCATCAACATCTGATACCTTACCTTCCATATCTTTAAATGGACCATCGATAATGCGGATGGAATCTCCAATGCCGAAATCCATATTCATGGTTGGTTGCTCGATACCCATGCGTCGTTTCAGTTCTTTTACTTCAGCTTCTGAAATTGGGGTTGGTGTGGTACCAGATCCAACGAAACCAGTAACATTTGGAGTGTTTCGAACAACGTACCAAGAGTCATCTGTAACGATCATTTCAACGAGCACATATCCTGGAAATATTTTTTCGGTAACAACTTTACGCTTACCATTCTTAATCTTAATCTTCTTCTCAGTTGGAACTAATACATTGTAAATTTTATCCTCCATATCCATCGATTCTACACGTTGGCGGAGATTATCAGATACATTTTCTTCGTAACCTGAGTAGGTATGTAATACATACCAACGTCTACCTTGTCCGGCGGTTTGCTTTGGCATACTGTTTCTTAATTAAGCGTTTTTAAATCAATAAGATAATTCAATCCTTCATTGAATCCATAATCTAATATTCCTAGAAAGGCTGCTACAAAAATGCTGAAGGCGATAACAACTAATGTGCTACGAATAGCCTCATCTCGAGTAGGCCAAGTTACCTTTTTAAACTCTTTGTAAGCATTTTGTGTATAGCGTATTAACGAAAACTTTTCATCATTAGCCACTTCCTTCGCTGGACCATCGACCTTCTTTGGATTATCTTCCTGCTTTTGAAGTTTACGCTGAAAACGTTCCGCAACTTGCTCGTCTGACTGTTGCTCTTTTGCCATTAGTTCCTTTGTAATTATTGGATTTTAAAATGGCCTTTTGGGGGCCATCAGTTAAGAATTGTACAGAATTATTAAAAATCCGTCAAATCTACTCTACCAAGGCGTATCTTTATACCCTATACTATAGCCAATTCTATTTACAGCAATATGAAGAAAAATAGCTGATATTAGTACTGTTAACCAAGTTATCCAATCTACATGAACAAATAACGCAATAAATAGCGTTGCTCCTATCACAAAATCTAATTGATCAAATGGAACCCAAGCGGCTCCGGGCTTAATACCAACACGGCGCTTAAAAAAACTCTTTACAAGATCTCCTGTAAGCGCACCAAATCCCAATAATGCACCAAACCACCAAGGAAAATTAGTATAATCAAACGCCGACCATTCATTGAACATGGGATTAATAATGGCTAAATATTTTTGAAATGCAAAAAAGATTGCTCCAAATACTATTCCTGCAATAAAACCACGCCAAGTCTTATGATCACCAAATATACGATGCGCACCAAGTTTTCTCCCTCCATCAATAGGAGTAGCTAATGATGAAAAGTTATCCTTTATCATTACCGGCGCCATATTTGCAATGCCAACTGGCAAATAAAACCACACTAACTTGCCTACCCAGGCAAAAAACTCCATTAGATGTCCAGATTATTTACAGATTTCGCGCGCGTCTGAATAAACCGCTTACGAGGTGCTACCTCACTGCCCATTAAAATCTCAAAAACCTCATCGGCTTTCTGAGCATCTTCTACCGTTACCCGCTGCATCGTTCTTGTTTTAGGATTCATTGTAGTATCCCATAATTGTACGGCATTCATCTCACCTAACCCCTTATAGCGCTGTACCGTTACGCCAGACACCTTCTCTCCCACTCCTTGATCCTTAGTTTTTTCATCAGTGCCATCACCAGCTGACTCACCTTCTGTATCGTTAGATTTTTTCTTTACATCAACTTCTTTACCCTTTGAGTACTCCTTTACTAATTCATCTTTCGCTTCATCGCTGAAAGCATAATCAAATTTCTTACCTTTACTTACTCGAAATAAAGGTGGCTGTGCAATGTATAGATGCCCCGTAGTAATGAGTTCTGGGAAGTGTCTAAAAAACATTGTGAGTAATAATGTGCGAATATGGGCACCATCTACATCGGCATCTGTCATAATAATAATACGATTGTAGCGCAATTTAGAAATATCAAACTGTTCACCAATGTTCGTTCCCATTGCAATCACCAAGCTCTTAATTTCATTATTAGCAAGCATTCTATCGAGACGGGCTCGCTCAACGTTTAAAATCTTACCTCGTAGAGGTAGGATAGCTTGGAAGTGACGGTCACGACCCTGTTTAGCGGTACCTCCAGCCGAATCACCCTCAACAAGATATAACTCCGATTCATCAGCGTTACGTGATGAACAATCGGCTAATTTACCGGGCAATGTAATTCCTTCGAGCGCACCCTTGCGTAATACCGTTTCTCTAGCGGCTCGCGCTGCTTGCCTCGCTTGTTGTGCAATTAAACACTTTCCAATAATTTCTTTACCATCACGTGGATGCTCTTCCAGAAATTGAGTAAAGTAATCTCCAAATACAGACTCTACGACTTTACGTACCTCAACATTTCCCAATTTTGCTTTAGTTTGCCCTTCAAATTGAGGTTCGGGAAGTTTTACAGAAATAACCGCTGTTAAGCCCTCACGCACATCCTCACCGCTCAAGTTGGAATCCTTTTCCTTTAAAAATCCCTGCTTACGAGCATATGAATTTAATGTACGGGTTAATGCGGTACGAAATCCTTGAACATGCATGCCACCTTCAACTGTATGAATATTATTCGCAAAGCCATATACAAGCTCTTTGTATTCAGCTGTATATTGCACAGCAACCTCTACACGAATATCCTCAACATCTTTTTCTACATAAAATATTGCGTCCTGCTTTGTCTCATGCAAGTGATTTAAATAGCGACAATATGAAGCTACACCACCTTCAAAGTAATATGTATAGCTTTTCTTTGAATAATCTCCGCCACGGTGATCTTGTATAACCATCTTCAACCCTTTTGTGAGATATGCCTGTTGACGTAAATGCTCTAGAATATACTTCCACTCAAATACCGTTTCTGTGAATATAGTATCATCTGGCAAAAACGTAATCGTTGTACCAGTATCTTTAGCCTTACCAACAACAGCAATCTTTTTCTGTGGTTTACCAATCTTATACTTATGCTCGTATACTTTACCGTCTCGCCTAACTTGAGCTGTTAATTCAGTAGATAACGCATTTACAACAGATACCCCTACACCATGTAGACCACCAGATACTTTATAACCGCCATTTCCAAATTTACCACCGGCATGCAGTTTTGTGAGAACCGTTTCCAACGTAGATACCTTGGTTACCGGATGCTTTTCAACTGGAATACCACGACCATTATCAGATACGGATACATAACCATTTGGTAGTAATGTAATAGTAACCTCATCACAATACCCTGCCATTGCTTCATCAATGGCATTATCAATAACTTCCCAAATCAAATGATGTAATCCAGCATGAGCTGTATTACCAATATACATACCCGGACGCTTTCGTACCGGTTCTAAACCTTCAAGAACAGCAATTTGCTCTGCCCCATACTCCTGCTTTTTAGCAGGTTTTTTTGCTTTTACTGATTTTGATTTAGCCTTCTTCTTTTCTGTATTTGCCATATATGTAGGTAGGTTACTATGAATTCAGGTTTTTTTCAAGCTTAATAACGGTGTTTAGCATTATATTGCTTACGTAATTCTTTTACGATATTTTCACGAATCTGCTCAGCCTCTTTCATTTCTAGCGTACGATTATCAGCTGCGAGTACAAAACGTATACCTAGGGACTTATGATTATCTGCTACTTTATCGCCAGTGTATACATCAAAAATTTCGGTATTTTGCAATAAGTCTTTAGATTTATCCTGGATAACTGATTGAATTTGTTTCCATGTAACAGCATTTTCTACTTCTATGGAAATATCTAAATCAAGCGATGGATAAGCATTAATTTTTTGATACTCTGTCACCGAAGTCATGAGCTCTGAGAATCGAGGTAAATGAATTTCTGCGTAGGCCAAGTGTTTTTCTATTCCAAATTTTTTGGCAACACGAGAAGAAATCACCCCCATTGTGATGAGATGCTTTTTACTTGCAACATATCTCACATCAGTAAGTGGATCGAATAGCATGAATGGCGCATTTGCGCTTTCCTCACGCTCGGTTATGATACGTAATTTTGCGTTAATGTTAGCCTGCGCTAATAATGATTCCACAACACCCTTTAACCTGTAGAATACCGATTCATCATCACCTGTCATAGCAATTCCAACTACTGGGAATTCATTTTCATCAAAGTACACATGCCCGTATTCAGATAATAACAGTTCTTCCTGATGATTATCTAGATTGCGACGTGCGACTTGAAGTATATTTACCAATAATGTCTGCCGTAAATATTGTTGCTGTGGATTCATTGGATTCAGAATTTCAATATGCCCATCTACTTCTAATCCAGCATTATTAATATCTTGCTCACTATAAAACGAGTAATTGTATGTTTCCATAGCACCCAAGCCTGCGAGCCAGTGAATTAACTTCTGACCGGTATGAAAATCGCTTTGTTTAAATGGAGGTTCCAATGTACCTAATAATGGCTGTGGCGCTACTTTGTCATAGCCATACATGCGAGCCACTTCTTCTACAATATCTTGATGATTATGAATATCGGTGCGCCACAATGGAACAGTTACCTCTATCATACTATCATCTTTTTCTACTACTTTAAATCCTAAACCAACTAACCAGCGATGCGTATCTTCTACAGGAACATCAACTCCGATTAATCTATTAATGTAATCTAAATCAACTACTACAACAGTTTTTTCCGGCTCAGCCTCTCCAACGTCAATAACTTCAGATGAAATAGTTGCTCCAGCATATTTTTGAAGTAAATCTACTGCTCTCCAAAATCCCACTGTAGACATCGATCTACCTAAACCTTTTTCATGTCGTGTACTACCATCGGTGCGAGCAGCAGCGGTTTGCGCAGTTGTGCGTATAGTTACACCATCAAATTGCGCTGATTCAAGAATAATACTTGTTGTCCTGTCATTCACTTCTGTTTCCGTTCCACCCATTATTCCAGCTAAAGCTGTTGCCCGCTTAGAATCTGCAATCACCAACATTGATTCCTCTAATTTGCGATCCTTGCCATCAAGTGTTTTTAGAGCCTCGCCCTTCTTAGCTCTTCGAACATTAATTTCTTTACCATCTACCTTGTCGTAATCGAATGCATGCAATGGTTGGCCGAATTCATACATTACATAATTCGTGATATCCACAACATTATTTATCACCTTTACACCAACGGCAACTAAGCGTTCTTGCATCCAATCTGGTGATGGGCCAATTATAATGTTATTCAACACAGCGCCTAAATAGCGATGACAGCCTTCAGGATCTTTAATGTTAATAGATAACTCATCTTTTCCAAATTGTTCTGCGAATTGTGTAAAATCTGGGATGGTAAGAGGTGTGTTTAGTACTACACTTAATTCGCGAGCAAATCCGATATGATTAAATAAATCGCTACGATGTGTAAGTGTTTTATTATCAATATCAATGATTACATCATTTAAATTAAGGGCTTCACTTACAGGAGTGCCGTTTGCAGGATCATCCTTGGTAAAGAGATGTATTTCTTCGGCACCATTTAGTATATTAATTTCAGAATTCAAGCAGCACATACCTTGTGATAATTCACCACGTAATTTCCGCTTTTCAATGGTAATATCTCCAATTTTGGCACCCGGTAACGCAACTGGTAGGCGATCACCAGGATTAAGAATAGCCTTACCTCCAAATACAATCTGGCGCGGCTCATCTTCGCCTACATCAAATTTACCAATGTTTAAATTATCAGCGTCAGGATGTTTTTTAGCTTCTAGAACTTCTCCGATAACAATATGTTGCAAGTGTTTTGCTTGCTCATCAATTTCTTCTACTTCTGCAATATGCAAAGTAATGAGATTTGCTAATGTTTGCGGATCCTCTTTAATATCAATGTATTCTTTGAGCCAATTTAACGATAACTTCATATATGTATTACTAGAATTGCTTATTAAATCTACTATCCCCCGCCATGAACAAACGAATGTCATCAATTCCGTACTTCATCATTGCGAGACGATTAATTCCCATGCCAAAGGCAAAGCCTGTGTATTTTCCTGGCTCATATCCAGCGGATTCAAATACTTTTGGATGAATCATTCCACAACCTAGCATTTCTACCCAGCCAGTATTTTTACATACAGAGCACCCTTTTCCATCACAATTTACACATGAACAATCCGCCTCAAATCACGGCTCAACATACGGAAAATAACCTGGTCGCAAGCGAATTTGTACTTCACGTTGCAGTATTTGCGACATTGATTTCTTTAATACATACGTAAGATTGGCAACAGAAATATTATCTCCAACTACAAATCCTTCTAACTGGTAAAATGTATGGTCATGTGATGCGTCGGTAGATTCGTTCCGGAATACTCTACCAGGAACAATTACACGGAGCGGTGGTGTGAATTTTTCCATCATACGTACCTGCATATTGGAGGTATGCGTACGCAGCACCTGCTTTTTACCATCCTTACTATCCTCTTTAACATAAAATGTATCTTGCAAATCACGCGCTGGATGTGTAGGTGGAATATTTAAAAATTCAAAACAGTAATCATCAGTTTCTAATTCATTACCTTCCATCACGGTAAATCCCATTGAATAGAAAATATCGATAAGTTCTTCTTGCACCTGTCGCAGTGGATGAATATAGCCACGCTGAGCTGATGTGCCTGGTAGCGTAGCATCAAAAGAACCTAGCTGATCCTTACCTTCGCTTCGTTTTTTAATTTCATCACTAAGGCGTTTCTGAATGTCTGATTTTACTGTATTAGCCAACTGACCAATGGTACGCTTTTCTTGCTTATCAGAAATATCCTTCAAACTTTTCAATGCTGCAGTTAATTTCCCATTTTTTCTACCTAAATATGTATCTTTTAAGGCTTGTAACTGCTCTTTTGAAGATACATTCGCTAAATCGCTAGTGAAATTAGCTTGAATATCCTTAAGTTGTTGTTGTAAATCACTCATACTGTATCTTTAGCCTTTGTTTGGCGAGTTATTGGCGTCTGCTTTTTTGTTAAATAAAATCCCTCTAGCACAATTAGCCCAATAAGCAGCATTCCAACGGACCATAAATTAAACACATTTTTCGAAAATAACATCAGTGAGATAATCACTAGTAGTGCAAACCAGATTGCCTGCCGAATAGATGGAGTTACTAGACGAAATGTTACTGTAGTACGATGTCTAATTCGCTTAATAAGTACTCGAACTCCCAAACCTAACAGCGCGAACGAACCGAGTAGTGAGAAGAATAGCGATGCATAGAAAACAAAAATTCCTACTAACCCAGATAACTCCGGATCTATGTAAAACAATACAGTTAGCCAGGCTGCCCAGCTAACTATAGTTACGCTTGCGACTGATATCAAGAAGCGTTGTAATGACATAAAGTAGCATTACTATAACACAATGTTTAGCTGATGGCTAGGATTTTTTTGTATAATTTATGACCCAAGACGTTCCTTACCTGCAATTTGTGATATAGCCCTCCATTCATCTGCGCCAACTTCAAAGTCTCCATTACCAGCGGGTACGGTATCGGCGAATGCGTCCATAAAAAATCTATCTACGTTTGTTGTAGCTAACGCATTATCACTTACAGCTCTAGCAATAAGCTGTCCAGCTGGGCCACTTTCAAATGTAATGCCGTATGCCTCAATAATAGGAGGTTTAGCGCTTCGTAATGCTTTCTTAATAGCCCGCAATGCAGCTCTTGGCCCCATACCATTATCAGATTCGTGAAATGCAAGGGTTTTTTCTAAATCATTTACTACTGATTGGATAACCTCTGGATCTTCTAGCGCTGATTGAGCATCTAAATCTAATTCATCAGCCACAACAATATCTTCTGGCCCTCCATCACCCATAACAGAGTCCGAAGCATCAACGGTAGCGCTATCTACCCGAGCCATTCCAGCTGACTCTACATCAACCGCTCCTGGCCCAGCACCAATAACTTCATCAACAGCAACAATTCCTGCGTTCTCTGGAACAACAGCTGCAGAGGCTTGTAGCGCAAGCCAATCTTGATAAGCAATTGCACTAGCCTCAGCTAATGTACTATCTTCTATAAAGGAAGTTGATCCATATACACTCATTTCATCACCCAGGTGCCCTATAGCACCAGTAGTAAAGTCTCCTGAGTGAGATCCAATTGCATGCCATCCATCTTGTGCCATACCTAAGTATTCATCTGAATGCACTGCCCAAAATTCTTGAAAGGTACTAGGAACATCGGTAACCTCTAATCCCATATCGCTCGCTGTGCCGACATCAATAACTCCTGGGGAAAAGCTTGTGGCGGCAACTTCAACTGAAGATCCTGAGGCTGTACTAGCAACTAATTCTCCACCAGCGGCATGTAGTTGGAGTTCTTGAGCTAAGTCGTTACCTTGTAATATAGTTCGGGTAGCTGTATCGAATAATTGGATCGTAGCACTACCATCACTTACTGATAGTACTGGAACTACCGCATCAGCCTTATCTATCCATAACTGCGCCCCTGTAGCTGCGTTTATAATTGGCTGCGCATCAGCTGCCCCAGCCACAGGCATTTCTGTGTTATGCATTAAATCTACTAAGAAGCGATTAGCCCAAGTTGCTTTACTACCCATACCTTCTGTATAGCCCAATGTTTCCGCATTTTCCATTACTTGGGGACGTAAACTCTGCCAAAACCCCTCACCTTTTGCTACGGTCATTTCAGTCCAAACAGCATCTGGAATATCAGCTACCTCGGCACTCACCGCTTCTGCCACGGGTTCTGCAGGAGTCGCTGATGGCGTAGGTTCAACAGGTATAGGTGATGCGGCGGCAGATGTTGATTCGGGAGTAGCTAGCTCCGGAGATACAGAAGTAGGCGCGGGTGCTGGTAATGGTTCTGGCGAGGGTGTAGCTTCAACTACTGGTGCCGAAGTTGGTTCAGGTGTTGGTAAGGAATCGGATGTATCTGGCACTCCCATTACAGCTGCACTATCCGCACCAGACTCTGTAGCGCTAGTTACTAAATCGCTCGCCCCTCCAAAAAAAGCGTAGATTGAATTCTTAACCTCGCTTAATGTCTCAAATACACGATGGCCAACAGTGGTTTCTCCAAACATATCGCTAGCCCCACCAGCGGCATCCCATATAAATCCACTACCAAATGCTGCTGCTATTGCTCCCGTGATTATTTTTTGTATTTTTCTACGTTCCTGTAAATCCTGGCGCACTGTAAATAATTTATCATCAAGCTCCGCAAATAATAGTCCAAGTTTTTGCTCTAAATCCATTGCATCTGGTCCATTAAGAATTTCCTGACGTTTATATTTCATGTAATGCCGTGAAGCATTATGATACAACAGAGAATTAATTTTACTTCCTTGAATAGAACTTCTAGCCTCAAAATGCACTATGGCCTCACCAAAGCGTTGCCAATCACCTTCTGAACTATGTTCATCAGGCCACGCACCTTTCGCTAACGCGGCTTCGGCGGATGCAATTTGTTTTTGTTGAACCAAACCATCAAAACCAATATATGTCATCCCTGAACGTGCTAGCACAGCTGCGCCAGCTCCAAGTGACGCCGCTACAGTTACTGGAGCACTACCAGCCACAGCAATAGCACCTAAGGTACTAGCTCCAGTTGCTAATGCTATACTTGTAGCTGTTCGCATAGACATCATGTTTAGCGCTGCATTGACAAGTTTACTATCTGGCCGACTACCGCGCGCCCTTTCATATAGTGCGCCTGCATTCATATCCCCTAATCTTTTCCACACACCTTTAATTGTTTCACGTAATGGATGATCAATTATTTCACGCTCCGCAATCTCATCAAGTACACTTAATCGTTCAGCTAGAGCTAATTGAATCTTCTCTTTAACAAATTGCGTTCTCTCAGCTGAATACTCATCACGTTTTGCTTCAACATCAGCAACTTCAACCCTACCTCGTTCAAGTTCTTTTTGAAGGTGAATATATTCAAGACGCAGCTTACGTAAATTATCTGCTGCTGTGCCAATAGTATCGTCAAGACGATCTAATTCATCTTTATATTCTTTTGGAAGATCTTCCTCAGTAAAACCGTGTTGCGCTAATTTATCTTGCCGAGCCTCTTCAAAGCTACTAAGAACCGGACCTGGATCTGGTGGTGGTTCTGGTAAATCTGAATCAAGCCGCACCTCCATAACAGACAAAGCCAAGCTACCGCGTTGCTGATCTTGATTTCTCTTTAAAGCTTCAGCCATTAAATTCTCTTGAATTACTCGGGTATCACCATGAGCCTCCATGATTATTCTTTCAATATCACTTGCGCTCAACATATCAAATACGACCCCGCCATTGTCAGATAAAATAAGATCACCTCGCTCTAACTGCAGTTCTTCTCCTGGATCAATAAGATTCCTTAAAGTTTGGAGGCGACCCCTTATAAATACATATACGGAAACTTGTTCGGGTAGCTGTTGTCGTTCTGCGTAGCTAATGTTTCCATCTGCAGAAATTCGTACAAGAGAAGCAGAATATTCCGCATCTTCCGGAGCGTTTGGATTGGCGTCAGCTAGATTAAATACCGACTCTAAATTATTACCAACAGCAGAAATATTATTTGCAACAATAACACCAATACCTTCAGCCATCATATGACCATTTGTTTCACTACCAGAAACCTTCTTTATGCCGTGTCCAGTAACAATACCTATTGCTACAGACCCATCGCTTTCGACGCTTCTCACAATATTATTCTGATTTTCCCTAACCAGTGAGCCCTTTTTCCCACCATAATGTGATTGGGCATGAATTTCTACTACAGGATTCACAGCATGAAACTCCTGATGCGGTGCTCGCTCAGGTTTTTTCCAATATTCTGCGGTAGCGCCAAATGTGTTAACTCCCAACTCTAAATGCTGCGGGCGACGATCCGCCTCAGCTCGTCGTTCTGAGGGCTTTTTCCAATCAGCCGTTCTACGTTCTACGTTACGGGGTGTTCCTACCATATATATGTTAGACAAGTTCAGTTAATTCTTTGCGGAGAGCTTCAATTTCCACCTGCATAATATCATTAAATTCAGGTACATATTCTAATATTTTAGTAATGCGCTCCTCTTCTGTGCCATCCATAAGCACTTTTTCATCATCTTTGGAGAGTTTTTTTGATTCCAGCTTATCAGCCACTGCCAACATCGCTCGCTTCAATACTAATTCTGTCATCTGCGACATTAGAACAAATTTATCTTCTGATGGTAGATCTTCTAGACCTAGCTGAGTAAAAATACTGTTTTGTAGCGGCGTTGATTTATTCATATGTATATGACGAAGCTAATTGTGTAGTAGTTAATTTATGTTTCTACAATTTAATATATCATATATTAACAAAAAATAATATCACAATCATGTGCGATTGTCAAGTCCTACTGTATGTTTTGATTAAATTACTTCTCTTAAATAAGAAATACACAGTTATTTAGAAAGTCCATTGACAGTTTTAAGTAACTGCAATAGAATATACCCGCATGAATGAGCTACCTAATCAACCAGATACAGAGTCTCAGGTAGAAAATATGCAATCTGTTGGTTCTTCAGCAGGCCTCAAAGCCCTCGCTTTGGTGGGAATCACAACAGGTTACATATTTGGGCCATTAATCATTATTGGTGGTGCAGGTTGGTATTTAGGGGAGCTTATTAATGCGAAGTGGGTAGTATTTGTTGCCGTTTTAATATCTTTCATTATTTCTAATGTATTGATATTCAAGCAAGCTCCGAAAGCCACAAGAAAAATTGCGATTAATAAGAAGTAAACACGAATGATTGAAATTAGTTTAAAGCCTGATGTTCTAGGCATATTTGCAGGATTCCCAATTACGAATGCACTTTTAGTATCTGTACTTACCACCATTGTATTATGTGTAATATTTATGTTTGTAGCACGAAGAATGAAGCAAGTGCCTGGTAGATTGCAATTATTTGTAGAAACATTTCTTACAGGAAGTTACGAATTCGTACATGGCGTTACTCAGAACGAAACAGTAACCAAACGAATGTTTCCTATTTTTACAACATTATTACTGTTTTTCTTAGCTGCTAACCTCACTGGATTCATTCCAGGACTTGCAGCACTATCCTTTAATGATATGCCATTATATAGATCAGCGACTTCAGATTATGCGCTGATTTTTGTTATTACGATGGTGATGTTTATTGGATGGCAGTTGGTTGCTATAGTTTCTGGTGGTTTATTTGGATATGTAAAAAAGTATATCAACTTCTCAAGCCCAATGGATTTTGTAATGGGACTTCTTGATATTATTGGTGAGAGTGCAAAAATCGTTTCCTTATCGTTTCGTTTGTTCGGAAATATTTTTGCTGGAGAAGTGATTGCCACAGTAATGCTAGTGTTAATGCCGTATGTAGCACCAGTACCTTTTGCACTTTTAGGATTGTTGAGCTCAGTAATTCAGGCAGCGGTATTCCCTATTTTGGTTTTGATCTTCTTTAATATGGCTATTGTCGTAAAAGAAGAAAAGCAAAAAGAAGTGCTAGTAGCAGAAGGCGCTAGTACGAAATAATTTTATCAATATTTAATAAACAACTAATAAATAATACACAAATATGGAATTAGAAGCAGCACGTTTAATCGCAGCCGGATTAGCAATGGGACTAGGTGCCATTGGTTCAGGTATTGGTGAAGGTATCGCCGCTGGTCGCGCACTAGAAGCAATGGGACGTAACCCAAGCCTTAAAGACGAATTATTCACTCGAATGATTGTAGCTATGGCTATTACGGAATCTACCGCTATTTATGCATTGGTAGTAACTTTATTAATCCTTTTTGCTGTTTAGTCCCCTATGGGTCAATTATTTGAAGCACTTGGCTTAGATCTTAAAATCCTTATTGCGCAGTTAGTAAACTTCGCAATTCTATTTGCAGTACTATATAAACTTGGTTACAAACCAATTATGAAATTTGTAGCTGAACGTACTGCAACTATTGAGGAGGGTGTAAAACATGCAGAAGATGCCAAAAAAGCTTTAGCGGACGCTCAGCAAGATCAGGATCGTATTCTGGCTGAAGCTCGCAAGGAAGCTCAATCAATTATCACTGAAGCTCGTGAGCAAGCTGTAAAGCAAGCTGATTCCATTGTTGGAAAAAGTAAAGAGCAAACAGCAAAGGTTGTTGATAAAGCAAAACAAGATATTCGCAGAGAGCATGAACAAATGATTCAACAGGCTAAAGCAGAGCTATCGGATGTTGTATTACTGGCAACAGAAAAGGTATTGCAAGAAAAAATTGACGCGCCAGCTGATAAGGCGTTTGTTGAAAAAACACTCTCTCAAATAAAATAACATATGAAATTAACCGCCAAACATTACGCTCAAGCATTGTATGAACTATCTGCTGAAGTTGATAGCCCTGAGAAATCCAAGTACATGAAGAAATTCTTAAGTACCATGTATTCACGTGGTCATATTAAATGGCTACCTACAGTTGTACGTGAATTGGGGCTTATTGAAGAACGCGCTTCTGGAATTACACATGTACGAGTTACCACTGCTCGTGAAAGCGATAGTAATGAAGTAAAGAAAATCGTACAAGAAGCTATAAGCGAGGATAATATTGAGTTAACCACAGCGGTTGATCCAGTACTCCTAGGTGGAATGCGCATTGAAACACGTGATAAGCGCTGGGATTTGTCTGTTCGTGGACAACTGCAAGCACTTATTCATACAATGCAACGATAGTAAATATTTAATTGAAGAACGAATTACGAATAAGAACGTTATGGCTGAAGTAAAAGATTCAATTGTTCAACAACTCAAAGAAGAGATTGCTGATTTTAAAACTTCTATTCAAAAGGAAGATATCGGCACCGTTGTTGAAGTAGCTGACGGAATTGTAAAAGCCGTTGGTTTAGCGCAAGTACAAGCCTCCGAAATGGTTGAGTTTGATAATGGCGTGCTTGGTGTAGCGCTCAATCTAGAAGAAGGTTCCGTAGGTATCATGATTATGGGTGATTACACAGGTATCTCCGAAGGAATGAAAGTAAAAGGTCTTGGCCGCATTTTAGAGGTGCCGGTTGGAGAAGCGATGATTGGTCGTGTGGTTGATGCACTTGGTAAAGCTAAAGATGGAAAAGGAGATATTAAATCTGATAAAACGTACCCGATGGAACGAGTTGCACCTGGTGTGATGACACGTAAATCTGTTCATCGACCAATGCAAACTGGTATTAAATCTATTGATGCCATGACACCAGTTGGTCGCGGTCAACGTGAATTGATTATTGGTGATCGTCAAACTGGCAAAACTGCTATTGCTATTGATACCATTCTTAACCAAAAAGGTGAGGATGTTATTTGTATCTACGTAGCAATTGGTCAAAAGGAAAGTAAAATCCGTCAATTAGTAGCTCGCCTAGAAGAAGCCGGTGCAATGGAATACACTATCATTGTTACTGCCTCAGCTGCAGAGCCCGCTGCCCTAAACTACCTAGCTCCGTATGCTGGTTGCGCCATGGGTGAATACTTCATGGATAATGGCAAAGATGCATTGATTATCTACGATGACCTTTCAAAGCATGCCGTTGCTTACCGACAAATTTCCCTCTTATTGCGTCGTCCACCAGGACGAGAAGCGTATCCTGGAGATGTGTTTTATGCTCACTCTCGCCTACTGGAACGCGCTGCTAAACTGAATGAAGATAATGGAGGCGGATCACTAACTGCCCTACCAATTATTGAAACTCAAGCTAATGATGTATCAGCCTATATTCCTACAAATGTAATTTCCATTACTGATGGACAAATTTATTTGGAGACTAACCTATTTAATAAGGGTATGCGTCCGGCGGTAAATGTAGGTTTATCTGTATCTCGCGTAGGTGGCGCTGCTCAAATTAAGGGCATGAAAAAAGTTGCTGGTAACCTACGTCTCGGATTGGCTCAATACCGAGAATTAGAAGCCTTTGCTCAATTCGGATCCGATCTTGATGATGCTACAAAACAACAACTAGCGCGTGGTAAACGACTAGATGAATTATTGAAACAAGATCAATACAAACCACTACGTGTAGAAGAACAAGTTGTTCAACTCTATACTGTAAATGCAGGATGGATGGATGATATTGAACCAACAAAAATCAAACAATTTGGTGAAGGACTACTGGAATATGTAGATCAAAATGCAAAAGAAATCTACTCGAAAATTGTTGAAGAAAAAATGTTTGATGAAGCTTGGGAAAAGAAACTAGAAGAAGTAATTAAAGCGTATAAGAGCATTCTGGAAACAGAAATGTTCGTACCAAAAGCTGATTAATTGCCATTATGCCAGTACAAGCACGCGAAATTAAAGGACGTCTCAAATCCATTAAAAACACGAGTAAAATTACTCATACAATGGAATTGGTTGCTGCTGCAAAAATGCGTCGAGCAGTTTCTTCAGCTCTTGATAGCCGACCATATGCTGCACTTGCCTGGGATCTCATGAGTCGCCTACGTGATTCAACAGCAATTACCGAAGGTGATTCTATCATGCGCTTCTTTGATGACGTTAAGCCATTAAAAGATGGTAAGAATCATACAACCATTATCCTACTTACTTCTAATCGTGGATTGTGTGGGGCATTGAATACGAATGTACTTAAAAAAGTGATTCCGTATATTTCTAATCACAAAGATGAAGTTATAGATGTTATTGGTGTAGGAAAAAAGGGTGTAAGTATTCTTAATAGCTTTGGACATAAATCTGAACTTGCTTATGAAAAAGATGATTCTGCTAAAGATGATGAATCCATTCGTGATCTTGTAGTATATGTACATAAGAAGTTTAAGGATGGTAAGACCGGAAAAGTAATGGTTGCCTACACAGATTTCAAATCTGCTGTAATGCAAAATGCTACCCTAAAACAAGTATTCCCTTTTACAAAAAATGATGACATCGCGGCTGCGGTAGATAATATTGATGAAAAGAAAGAGCGTGTTGAAAAACCTGATGTACAATTCCCATATGTGTATGAACCAACTGAAGGAATTGTACTTGAATACCTTATTCCGCGGGTACTCACATCTGAAATTTATCAAGCATTGTTAGAAAGTAATGCCTCCGAGCATAGCTCTCGAATGATTGCGATGAAAAATGCAACAGAATCAGCGGCAGAAATGGCCGATGAGCTTAAATTGGAATTTAATAGGGCTCGTCAAGCTGGTATCACCCAAGAAATTGCGGAAATCTCAGCTGGATCAGCGGCAATTTCTTAACTAATTAACAACAAACTTATACAGACGATTATGCAAGCTAAAGGAACTATCTCACAAATTATTGGTCCGGTTGTCGATGTGACATTCGAATCAGAAGAACTACCAGCTGTACTAGATGCGCTCGAAGTGGAACTAGAATCTGGTAAGTTAGTATTGGAAATTCAAGCTCATGTTGGTGCTAAAGTAGTGCGTACTATTGCCATGGGAACAACCGATGGTTTAAAACGTGGCATGGAAGTAGCAACAACAGGAGCTCCAATTAGCGTACCTGTTGGCAAAGCTACGCTAGGACGTATTTTTAACGTTATAGGTGAAGCGATTGATGGTGGTGAACAGATAACTGAAGGTGATCGAAATCCGATTCATGCTAAACCACCGGCCTTTGCAGATCTTGCTACAGAATCTGAAATTCTTGAAACAGGAATTAAAGTGGTGGATTTAATTTGTCCATTTATTAAAGGTGGTAAAGTTGGTCTATTTGGTGGTGCTGGTGTAGGTAAAACCGTTATTATTCAAGAGTTGATTAATAATATTGCTACCGGACATGGTGGATACTCTGTATTCGCTGGTGTTGGTGAGCGTACACGTGAAGGTAATGACCTCTACCATGAAATGAAAGATGCTGGCGTACTTGATAAGGTAGCCATGGTATTTGGACAAATGAATGAACCGCCTGGAAATCGCGCGCGTGTTGGATTAACTGCTCTTACAATGGCTGAATATTTCCGCGACCAAGACAATCAAGATGTATTAATGTTCGTAGATAATATCTTCCGCTTTACACAAGCTGGATCTGAAATGTCTGCATTACTAGGCCGCATTCCATCAGCTGTAGGATACCAACCAACATTAGCTCAAGAAATGGGAGCCCTTCAAGAACGTATTACTTCCACTAAAAATGGTTCAATTACTTCAGTTCAAGCGGTATATGTGCCAGCCGATGACCTTACTGATCCTGCTCCTGCTACTACGTTCTCTCATTTAGATTCCACTGTAGTATTGAATCGTTCACTAGCTGAATTAGGTATTTATCCAGCAGTTGATCCACTTGATTCTTCTTCAACTATTCTTGATCCTCAAATTGTTGGTGATGAACATTATCAGGTTGCTCGTTCGGTACAACAAATTCTTCAACGCTATAAAGACCTTCAAGATATTATTGCTATCCTTGGCATGGAAGAACTCACTGAAGAAGATAAGCTACTCGTACAACGCGCTCGTAAAGTACAAAAATATCTTTCACAGCCATTCTTTGTTGCTGAAGTATTTACTGGATCTCCTGGTAAATATGTTAAGATTGAAGACACTATTAAAGGATTCTCCGATATTATTGCTGGTAAATACGATGACCTTCCAGAGCAAGCCTTCTACATGAAGGGTTCAATTGAAGAAGTAATTGCTGCCGCTAAGGAAAGTAAAGAATAAATGGAAAAAACATTGACTCTAAAACTCATCACTCCTGCTAAAACTGTTTTTGAGCAGGAAGTGGAGCAAGTGATTTTACCAACTGAGGCTGGTGAAATCACTGTATTGCCAAAACATACCTACTTGGTGAGCATTCTTAAACCAGGTGAAATGCTAGTAACTGCCGATGGGAAAGAATCGCCCGTAGCCGTAGCAGGAGGCGTTATTGAAATGTATGATAATACATTAGTAATCTTGGCTGACTCCGCGGAGCATCCAACGGAAATTAATGTAGAGGAAGCAGAGAAACGTGCGGAAGAGTTGGCTCGAGAAATTGAGCAGCAAACCGACATGGACTTGAATACCTATAATACATTGCAGCACTCACTTGCGCATGAGCAAGCCCGCTTACGTACTGGTAAAAAGTGGCGGAAATAATCAACTAGTACTTCTCGATAATTTCTTGCTGCTGACGAACTTTAACGATAGAGTTCGCAGGAATCACTCCACGGATAACAGACCCCGGATAAATGGTGGTCTGTTTTCCTATTATAGTTCCAGGATTCAATAATGCATTACTCCCCAACTCTACCTCATCACCAATAATCGCACCTAACTTTGTCATTCCCGTTGAATAACTATCATCGCCATGCTTCACGATAATTTCTGAACCATCGCTTTTTTGATTTGAAGTAGCTGCTCCACCACCAAAATGAGCTTTCCAACCGACTAAGCTATCTCCTATGTAGCTGAAGTGAGGTATGTGTGCTCCATTAAATATAAGAACATTTTTTATTTCAGTACTATTACCAATCACGCAATTATTCCCAATTAACACATTGCCACGAATAAATGCACCCGGACGAAATTCACAATTCTCGCCAATAATAGCGGGTCCCACTATTACAACGTTCGGTCCAATCACAGTACCTTTGCCAATTTGCACATCACCCTCAATAACTACAGATTTATGAATGGTTACCCCGTTATTACCAGCACTTACGTGATCTGTACAATAACGTGAGATGCGTGGGACAACTTCCCATACCTGATTAATGTCATCAAAAATATCAGAAAATTGTGTTTCTTTTAGATTGAATAAATCTTCTGTAGTTGGAAACATATATTTTATTTAAGTAACTTAACCTGCTCAATCTTTCCAGATAGTTTACTATAATCTGTATTCACCCGGTCAAGCGCGCCTTTTGCATTAGAAATATGTGTATTAAGCACCCCTAGAGAATCTCCAAATTTTGTTGAATCTTTAGCAATCGCTTCAATTGTTTTTAAAATCTTGTTAGCCTGCTCCTCGATCCGCTTTCCTTGCATTCCCATCAAAATAACTCTAAGGAAATAGTAAAAACTATTAGGAGAAACCAACATTACTTTTTCCTCTATCGCTACCGAATTTAGATCTTCATCATCTCGAATCACCTCATAATATACAGCCTCTGAAGGAATGTACATCACAGCAAAATTTACCGTACCTTCGTCTGGAAGAATATATTTTTTAGAAATGTCTTTAATATGTTTCTTTACATCTCTGCGGAATAATTTACGAAATTTCTCTTCCTCTTCGATAGAATCTGCTGTTACGAGTTTATCAAAATTTTCTAATGGGAATTTAGAATCGATTCCAATGAATCCATTGTCAGTTTTAAGGATAGCGTCTACCATTTCTCCTCCTTTAAACTTATATTGCATTTCAAAATATCCATGCGGAAAATGTTGACTCAATAAATCCTGTAACACCTGCTCACCTATATTACCGCGCAATTTTGGTGACTTCAAAAAATTCTGCAAATCTCGCATCTGCGAACCCATTTCTTGAACCTTCCCTAGCTCTGTACTTACCTGTGCAATTACTTTTGCGGCATTATCTAATCGGGTATTCATACCCTCCCCTACCTTATCTAAGCGCACTTGCATACCCTGAACATTTTGATTCAACATAGATAGTGCCTGAGAGTCGTTTTTCTGCTCTGTAAGCTGTTTTATACGCTTATCCAGAAGAACATACACAACAGCCAAGCCTGCCAGTAAAATAGCTGAAATTATAAGAATATCGATCATATGTGGATAGTATCAGGAAATCTTAAACAACTCAAATGCATTTTTTGTGGTCTGCTCAGCTAGTTCTTCAATCGTCATATTTAACTGTTTTGCCACAGATTCTGCAACGTGTTTTACATATGCAGGCTCATTACGCTTACCACGATGTGGTGCAGGTGTGAGATATGGCGCATCAGTTTCTAACACTAACCGATCTAATGGAGTTACCTGAAGAGCTTTTTGCACTTCCTTGGCATTATCAAACGTAACAATACCTGTGTAACCAATATGTAAGCCAAGCTCTACAAATTCTGGAATATATCTTGCGGTTCCTGTGTAGCAATGAACAACCCCACGCACCGATCCATTATATTTTTTGAGTAGCGTTAATAAATCATCAAATGCTTGCACTGTATCGTCAGTATGCTTCTCTGCGTCACGACAATGAATAACCACTGCTAAATTCAACTCTTGTGCAAGAGCTATGTGCTGACGTAATGTATCTACTTGTTGCACAATAAGTTGCTCTCGTAAATGCTGTAGGTTTGATCGTTCAAAGTGTAGATAGTCTAAACCACACTCCCCGATAGCAATCACCTTATCCGATGATTGAGCAAGTTGTTTATATTTTTCGTAATCAAATTGTTCGGCCCGAGCTCGAATTTTTTGCGTCTTACCCTCAATTTCTTGCTCCTCTGTAACATTAGAAAACAAATGAATTGGATGAACTCCTACCGATGCCCAAACGCCAGCTTCAAACTCTTCAGCTATTTCTACTGATCGTTGTGAGGACTCCCATTGTGAACCAACATTATTAATCAACACCCCAGCATCAAGAGCTCTCTGTAAAACCTCCTTATAATCTTTGGTAAACGGTTGAAAATTAACGTGTGTATGTGTATCGAATAACTGCATGTTATTCCAAAATTGTTGGTAAGTCCGATAGCTCAGATGGCAAAATCCATGAGATAGCTACGCTAATAGCTATAAGTATTGCGGCTAGTCGTGATTCAACGATTGTTTGCGTTAGCACATCACTAATTTCTATACGCGATAGAAAAAATAATACAATAGATAAAAATAATGTATTTGCAATTAAACTTACAATACCACCTAATAAACGGTTGGCAGTCTTTAAAAATGGAAACCAGGAAACTATTTTGAATACACGATTTGCAATATAGGCTACCAGCCCACTAAGTGCCGCAATTCCACCAAGTATAAGAATAAAGGCCAGGAGTTTACTTGATGGAAATCCACTAAATATAGTGGCAATTTCATTATAGTATTCACCGGCAACGTAGATACCTACTAATACCCCAATCACCGTTCCAACCCAATACACCACACCAGTTCTAGCGCCTACAAGGAAGCCCATAATCAGCCAAATAATAATTATCCAATCGAGAATATTCATAATGTATGCATGTTAAAGAATGCGCGGAAATAGTGGCGGCATTTTATTAATTTTCTCTTTCTCGAAGTGCTCTAAAATAGCCTTTGAAGCTTTAGGCATAAATGGCTCGATAGCTAAGCCAATATCCCGAATCATTACAACGAGCTTACCTAGCACCTCTTCTAATTTATCCACATTACTCACGGCATGTAATTCCCATGGCTTTTCATCCTCAACAATCTTATTAGCCAATCGTACAATAACCCAGGCTTTTTCTAGTGCCTCATTAAAGCGATATTGACTGATCAATAATTGCACATCTTCTAGATCATATTCTTGCTCGTCACTATCCACTACCGGCACGACACCATCCGCATATCGTTCTACCATATTGGATACTCGGCTTACTAAATTGCCCAAATCATTTGCTAAATCTGAATTATAGCGATCCACAAACTTTTGTTCCGAATAATCACCATCGTTAGCTGCTGGTATTTCTCGTAGTAGAAAATATCTCACTGCATCACTACCATAGCTATGCACTAATTCAAATGGATCAATTACATTACCTAAGGACTTACTCATTTTTTGACCCTCTACAGAAATATACCCATGGACAAAAATGGATTTAGGAATTGGTAATCCTGCGGATAATAACATTGCGGGCCAATAAATTGCATGAAATCGTGAAATTCCTTTTCCAATCACATGGAGATCAGCCGGCCAATACTTATCGAATTTACGTGTATCATCCGAGCCATACCCTAGACCAGTAATATAATTACTTAACGCATCAAACCACACGTACATCACCTGATTATCATCACCAGGAACTGATACTCCCCAATTTTTAGCACGCTCTTTGGAACGAGAGATTGAAAAATCCTCCAATCCCATTTTAATGAACTGAGTAATTTCATTCTTTCTAAAATCAGGAGTAATTTTCAATTCACCAGACTCAATAAGATTAAGTAGAATATTTGCATAATTAGATAACTTGAAAAAATAATTCTCCTCCTCAACAATTTCGGGAACCGTTAAATGCTCCGGGCACTCACCATTAACAAGATCTTTTTCTGTATAAAATGTTTCACAGCCAACACAGTAATGCCCTTTGTATGTTTTTTTATAAATATCCTCAGGTTTGCAGTTAGCCCATAATTGTTGAGCACCCTTATGATGATGCTCTGATGAAGTGCGAATGAAATCATCTATGGAAATATCTAAATCTTTAGTGAGATCAAGAAAAATATCAGCATATTTATCACATAATTCTTGTGTAGAAACACCAGCGTCTTCAGCTGCTCGCACATTTTTTAAGCTATTCTCATCTACTCCGCTTAAAAAATAGGTATCATTTCCAATTAAACGATTATAGCGAGCAATTACATCCGATTGTACAAATTCCAATGCATGCCCAATGTGAGGGGCGCCATTAACGTACGGAATTGCGGTTGTTAAATAAAACTTTGCGCTCATATTACATTATTCCTCTAAACGATTTTGTTCTTCTTTTCGTGCATCAATAAAGTCTTCAAGAAACACTCCGATGATGGTTACTAATGGCACTGCTAGCAACATACCAATGAGGCCTGCTAATTTCGCACCAATTAATAGAGCTACAATCACAACCACAGGATTAAGACCAACTGCTTTGCGCATTATGCGCGGTACTAATATTTGATTTTCAATTTGTTGAATTGCAATAAATACAATAATAACCACAACGAATTTCCATGGCTGTGTAGTAAAATCCGTAAGTGCGAAAAATACAGCTGGCACAGCTGCTACAACGGGACCAATTATTGGGATGAATTCGGTTAGACCAGCCACTAATCCAAGTACTAAGGCGTATTTCACTCCTAGTAACCATAGTACAACCCCGGAAATAATGCCCACAAAAAACATCAAGATAATTTGTCCCCATAACCACGAACTTAGCTTGCGCTGAATTTGATTCAGTTTGCGATTCATATAGGGTTGATAGTGCACCGGCGTGATTGAAGAAATGAATTTTTTAATACCATTTTCCTCAACGGTCATATAGAAAGCAATCATCATAATACCTACTACTGTAACGATTCCGCCAAATAGCGATACGATGGCATTATACAAACTTGATGAAATATTTGTGAGGCTTTCTACCGTAGTATCAAGCGCCTCTTGTAACGTCTGTAATACTCCAGCATCCTGACCTGTTTGTCGTACATTTTCTATTGCATCCTGAATTGGCTGGTAATATGCTGGGAAATTATTTGCGATACTAGATAATTCATTTGTTATCGGAGGAACCATCAATATAACAACTCCGGCGAGAATTGATAAAATAACTAAATAGATAGCCAAAATACCAATCCCGCGTGGCACATGATGACGCTCTAGCTTATCAATAAGTGGATCAAGAGCTGAAGCAAATACCCAAGCTACAAATACAATGGCGATAATGTCACGAATAGCCCATACAAAAAATATACCAAGTACAACTAATAATACTTTAACGATTGTAAGGGATGAGATATTTACTTGAACTGGAGGTTGTGATCGAGACATGATTATTATTACAGCTGAATCACTTTACCGATTTGTTGCGTTGATCGGTGCGGCCCTATCGACGCAATATTTATTCGCTGTTTTGTGAATATGCTACGAGCAATACGTTGCACGTCTTTACTAGTTACTTTATCAAAGGCTTTCATCTTTACAGTAGGAGATATTAGCTTGCCCGTCAAGACTGATTGCTTGCCATACCATGATGCCAATGAAGAAGAATTCTCCAGCTGCAACAATAACTGACCTCTGATATATTCTTTTGCATTCGCTAGCTCTTCATCCGTTACTAACTCTTCTTTCATTTTACGTAACTCTTCCATAATCGCCTTTACCGCTGGGGTTAATCGTGTTTTATCTAAACCTGCTTGAATAGATAGCACTCCCGTATCTGTATAAGAGCTTACCGAACTACGAATTACATAGCACAATCCTTTTCGTTCCCGAATATTAATGAATAAGCGAGAGCTCATGTTACCACCAAGAATTGTTGAAAGTATTGATAAAACTGCCAGATCTTTGTGCTTATATGGCAAGGCTTCAAACCCTATGGATATTTGAGTTTGTTGCGTAGCTTTATACATATGCAAGAACTGCGGCTTCGTTTGATACGAAGTAAATTTTTTGTATTTCTTCGAAGTTGCTTTACCATTAGGTTGTTTCGCAAAATATTTTTGCACTAATCTATTGGCAGATGCATCTATCTTACCAGCTAACACTAAATGCATGTTACGTGAAGAATAGTGCTGACTTTTGTAATTCATAAATGACTTCCTAGACATATTCTTGATGTTCTTTTTATAACCAGCAATGTCACGACCAAGGGGATGGTTTTTTCTAAAAACAGACATCTCCATCAGCGTTTCAACATGCATCAATGGATTATCCTCATACATATTAATCTCTTCAAGAATCACTCCTCGCTCGCGTTGAATTTCCCCAGGATCAAACAATGAATGAAATAACATATCAGAAAATAAATCCAACGCTAATTCCAGGTGGTTAGCAGCAACTTTAATATAATACGCAGTGTGATCCTTTGAGGTGTACGCATTATATTCAGCGCCCACTCCATCAAGCGCTTTAGAAATATCCAACGTAGAAGGGCGTTTCTCCGTACCCTTAAACATGAGATGCTCTAGAAAATGTGAGATACCGCTATTACTTGCTGTTTCGTGACGTGAACCCACTGGAACCAGCAACATTACCGTTACTGCACCCGTGTCATGTTGCGGAATTTTTACAACTGTTAATCCATTTTTAAGTTTTTTTTGTGTAACCATATTATTGTAAGGTTTTTTCCAGATAATTAACTACATCATCAATAGCAATGCGCTCTTGTTTCATGCTATCGCGTTCACGTATTGTTACAGCATTATCTTTAAGTGATTCAAAATCTATTGTAATACAATACGGCGTACCAATTTCATCTTGTCGGCGATAACGTTTACCAATACTTTGTGTTTCATCATATTCTGTTCGATACTTACCACCTAATATTGTGTAAAGTTTCTTTGCTACATCTTGTAATTCCAGCTTTTTTTGTAATGGAAGAATAGCAACTTGATACGGCGCGATAATATGTGGTAGGCGCATCACTACGCGCGTATTATCGTTAACAGTCTCTTCATCGTAGGCACTTACGAGCACGGCTAACATTGTGCGGTCTACACCCATTGAAGGCTCTATAACATGGGGAATAAACTTATTCTTTGGGTCCTGCGGATCGGTATAGACAAGTTTCTCGCCAGAATGTTCCTGATGTTGAGATAAATCATAATTCGTACGATAGGCTAACCCCCATAATTCATCCTTACCAAATGGAAATTCAAAATCAAAATCAATTGTACGTTTTGAATAATGTGCTAGATCATTTTCCGGAATATCATCAGCGTGTAATTTTTCAGTATCAATACCAATCTTCACTGCCCATTCCTGCATCCATTTCTGCCATTCTTCAAATTTAGTCTCCCACTCCCCTTCTTCTACAAAATATTCTATCTCCATTTGTTCAAATTCAAGTGTGCGAAAAATAAAGTTACCGGGCGTAATTTCATTTCGAAACGCCTTACCAATTTGCGCAATACCAAATGGTAAGCGCTGCCGGCTACTTTGTAATACATTGCGGAAATTTACAAAAATAGCTTGCGCAGTTTCTGGCCGCATATATACATCGGTTCCAGAATCTGACACTGGACCAATCTTCGTGCTAAACATTAAATTAAACTGCTTAGGTGGTGTTAGCTCATTCCCGTCTGGACTAAGAATGTTATTATCAACAATAAGTTTCGCCATGTCTTCAAGAGATTTTCCTGCCATGGTTGTATCTAAGGCTTTCTCTAATAAATGATCAGCTCGATAGCGCTTATGGGTAACAACATCCTCAACTAAAGGATCATGAAACGTAGTAACGTGCCCGGAAGCCTCCCATACTTTGGGATTCATTAAAATAGCTCCATCTAAGCCAACCATATCTGGGCGACGTTCTACCACGTCTTGCCACCAAAGTTTTTTGATATTCATGCGTAATTGTGCACCTAGTGGACCATAATCCCAGGTATTGGCTAAACCTCCGTAAATCTCAGAACCAGGAAACACAAAACCGCGTTGCTTGGCTAATGAAATAATTTTATCCATTAATTTTGGATCAGTAGTGCTCATAATAATAATTATAAATAGGAATAAACTGGTACCACGATATTACGTGAAACGATAAGATGATTGACGATAAATTATTCCATAGGTATAGCCAGTAACGGCCATGCCGAATCCAGCTGTTAAAAAATATCCAATGAAAAATACAAACATACCAAATGATGCAATCATTCCTGCTAAATAGGCAATTGCTATTCCTAAAATGATATGCGCGAAATTTGTTTTAATGTATGCCCATAGTACTTTTGGATTAGCAGCAGTTCGAACATCAGCTCCAGCGGCAATAGCTGTAAATATTGCCGGCTGAACAAACCATAGCACCAAACTATACACCATCGATAATCCATAACCCAGAAAAGCAACAAGCGGTATAACTAATGCCAGCGCATCGGCATTAGGATTAGCTTCAAGAGCAATAATAACGACAATAATAAGCACTCCAATAAATGACCAAAGAATTGCCATTGGCAACAGATATACCAAGTTAGCCAAAAACCCACGTACGCCGAGTTTCCAGAACTCTCCCCATTCACTCCAGTCTGGCAGCATTGTATCACCGGCAACACCCTTTTGAATACAGCGAATAATATATCCAATAGTAAACGGAATACCCACAATGAACATGCTTAATGCCATCAATGCCCCACCCTGCAAGCAAAGCCTACTGAACCATTTTGGGTCCTGGAATGGAAACTTGATGATTTCGTTGAATTCTACACTGGAAATAGACATAATCTTCAATAGTATACTGGTTTGAACGTGTCTTGACAAGCTTTCATAAGGGTGATAGAATTTTCCGGTATGGCACACACAAAAGCAGGCGGCTCGACTAACCTGGGTCGCGATTCAAAATCCAAACGACTTGGTATTAAACGCTACGGAGGACAAACTGTTCAACCCGGTGACATTATTGTGCGACAACGTGGTACAAAATTTCATCCAGGGCAGAATGTACGACGCGGTGAAGATGATACCCTTTACTCGGTTTCTAACGGCACTATAGCTTTCACAACTAAAAAAGTGAGAAGTTTTACAGGAAAATTAGTCCGACGTAAATATGTAAATGTTGTAGCGTAAAATCTCAACACTCAAAAAAACCCCTTGTTAGTAAGGGGTTTTTTGTTATTTCGAATGCTTAATGCACGCTTTCATAAATTCTAGATACAGTGGATGTGGATCTAGTGGGCGTGATTTGAATTCTGGATGGAATTGCACACCCACAAACCATGGATGATCTTTATATTCAGCAATTTCTACAAGATCCTTATCTGGATTCACTCCTGAAAATACCACTCCGGCTTCTTCTAATTGCTTGCGATACTTATTGTTAAACTCATATCGATGCCGATGCCGTTCGGATATTATTTTTTTCTTATAGGCTTTAGCAGCTATGGTATTTGGAGAAATCTTACAGTCATATGCACCTAAACGCATGGTGCCACCAAATCTATTCTCGCGGATATTATCAGCCTGGAATGGATTCACCTCAATAATAGGATGTTTTGCCTTAGGGTCCATTTCTACTGTATTTGCACCCTCTAATTTTGCCTCATTTCGTGCAATTTCAATCATTGCCAATTGCATACCATAACACAGACCTAGGTATGGGATATTATTTTTACGAATATACTGAATAGCAGAAATAATACCTTCAACACCACGAGTGCCAAATCCTCCAGGAACAATTACCCCATCAAATTTCTTTAGCTCTTTTAGCTTACTTGGATTTTGCTCATATTCTTCTGAGTCAATCCATGTTAGTACTGGTTGACGATTCTGTGCCCACGCTGCGTGGCGAGCGGCTTCAATAACGGAAATATACGAATCCGATAAAGTGAATTCTCCTGTGCCAAAATATTTACCAAGTACAGCTATTTTTACCTCCTGTTTAGCTGATGTAATTCTCTTCACCATCTTATTCCACTCTTGCATGTTGGTTTTTCGTGGACTCAAGTTCAGTGACTTTAATATTTTATCGCCAAGTTTTTGCTTTTCAAATGCCTGCGGCACTTTGTAAATAACATCGATATCTGGTGCAGAAATTGCATTCTCCTCCGGTATCGCGCAAAAGGTAGATAGCTTTTTCTTACGCTTATTATCAAGCGGCTGCGCAGCACGAGCAACAATAAAATCTGCCTGTATACCAGCTGAATTCAATGTGCGGCATGCATTCTGCGTTGGCTTTGTTTTCATTTCACCAACTCGAGCTGGAATTGGTAAATAACTTACTAGCACAAATGCCACATCATCGGGATTCTTCGTATGCATCATACGAGCAGCCTCTAAGAACAAGATATTCTGATATTCCCCTACTGTTCCACCAATTTCAATGATGGTTACATCAGCATCAGCGTTACGTTGTGCCTTCTTGATGCGCTTAATAATTTCCATTGGAATATGTGGCACCACCTCTACACAAGCACCATTGTATTCTAAATTACGCTCACGCTCAATTACTGTGTTATATACACGACCAGTGGTCATATAATTCACAGAATTGATATCAGTATTTAGGAATCTCTCGTAGTTACCAATATCTTGATCTGTTTCATCCTTGTCTTCTGTAACAAATACTTCGCCATGCTCAGTTGGATTCATTGTGCCTGCATCCAAATTAATGTATGGATCAGCCTTGATAGCAGTTACCTTTAGCCCCTTACCTATCAAAATTCTTCCAATACTAGCACTCGTAACGCCTTTGCCTACGCTAGACATCACTCCACCTACAACGAAGATGAATTTAGGATTATGCTTTGTATTTTTAGAACTTGCGGCCATGAGAACTATTCTTTATTAATGGTAAGTTTAATATTAACGGCACCGGCATCTGGAAATACAACCTCAGTTTCGTGATCACCAACAGCTTTAATACCGTCTGCAACAATAAGCTTAGGGTCAACAGTAATTGAGTGTTGAGCTGTAAGTGCATTTGCGATATCAGCAGAAGTTACTGCTGCAAATAACTTCCCTTGCTCGTTAGCCTTTAGAGTAATCTCTACATTCATGCCCGATAGTTTTTTCTTCAATTCTTCTTGCTGCTCCTTCGTTTTAGCCTCAGCAGCTTTAGCGGCATTACGCTTTGTTTCAGAATTCTTTACCGCTTCCTTTGTAGCTGCTACTGCTAAACTATTTGGAAATAAATAATTTCGCGCATAGCCATCTGCTACGTCTTTTAATTTTCCTGTATCGTTCATTATTACTTTTATATGTGTACTAGTATATCATTAATTAGTAAGATATTCTACCGCTCGATCAAGCTGCGGATCAAGATCGGCTTCATAGTCCTCCGCTGTCATTACAACTTCGATATCAGGTTGAATTCCCTCTTCATCGATGTTGCGACCATTTGGTGTAAACCAATGTGCTACTGTTACTTTCAAACTAGAGTTGTCTTCAAATACCTCATAATCTTGCACGGACCCTTTACCAAAAGATTGTTCACCTATAATTGTAGCTTTGCCATAATCCTGTAATGCTCCAGCAACAATTTCAGATGCGGACGCACTTCCACGGTTAATCAGCACGGCTACAGGAATGCTATCACCAAATGAGCCAATATTTGAAGTGTAATATGGCCGTGACGAACCATCGCTAAATCGCTCACTTACAATAACTCCATCGGAAATAAAGTGTGATGAAATCGTAATACTTTCTTCTAGTAACCCGCCTGGATTATTACGTAAGTCAACAATTAAACCATCTGGATTATCGCGCAATACCTGATTGGCAATTTCCGCAAAGTCTGCGGAAGCACCTGAATTAAAATGCGATAATGTGATAACAGCGATGTTTTTATTATTAGCTGAGGTTGTAGTGTATTCCACGGTAGGAATTTTTATAGTATCTCGTACAATTGGAATGTCTTGTACGTCAGTATCACCTTCGCGAAAAATAGTTAGCACCACAGTAGTGCCGCGCTCTCCACGAATTAAGTTTACCGCTTCATCGAGCGACATATCATACGTATCAGTTTCGTCGATTGATATTACATTATCACCAGCTCGTAATCCGGCCTCTTCCGCTGGAGCATTTGCTAAGGGAGCAATAATTTGTAATTGAGAATCTTCTACACCAATTTCTGCACCGATGCCATCAAATTTTCCTGAAATATCTTCATTAAAACGTTCAGCTAACTCTGGTGAAAAATATGTGGTATATGGATCATCCACTGCCGATGTAATACCTTCAATAGCTCCGTAGAATAAATCTTTATCATCAACTGGTTGATCAACATGTTTTGTTTTAACAGCATCCCAAACTTCCCAGAATAAATCAAAATCAATATCACTACTCAACTCAGTATTTACTGATGACTTTATAATAGTACGTTGCAAATCATCTTTAAATACATTGCTATCTTGTACTACACCAAGCAAATATCCTCCTGCAAAACTAGCAATGCAAAATATAAGTGCTATGGATATAAATATGGAAAATGGTGCCTTACGTGCTGAATACATACGAAGCACAGTGTACCAATTCAACCCACTAGGGTCAACCCATAAAAATAGATTTATACTTTAGCACGCTTTATGTTCACACCAATGGATCGTAATCGCTTATCAATCTGCTCATATCCACGGTCGATTTGGTAAATATTGTTAATCTCAGATGTTCCTTTAGCTATTACGGCAGCAATAACCATAGCTATACCAGCGCGTAAATCTGGACTCTCAACAACTTTTGCTCGCAATGGAGTACCTCCGTGCACCGTAATGTGTTGCGGTGTATGCATATCTACTTCTGCACCCATACGATTTAGCATGTCAGTGTAAAATAATCTATTGGAATATATTGTTTCTTCCACTTCACTTTCACCAGGGATTTGCGTAAGTAATACTGTAAGTGGCGACTGACCATCCGTTGGAAATCCTGGGTACTCACGAGTTACTACTTTAATTGGCTTCATTGTTTTCCAAGGATGTGTTGTAATACTCGTTTCTTTGATATCCAATTTTGCGCCAGCGTCTTTCAATAATTGAAGCGGAGTTTCGATGTGCTCTGGATTACATGCAGTAATTGTTAATTTGCTCTTTGCGGCTAATGCCAGATACAGAAACGATAACACCTCAATGCGATCGGGAATAATCTCACAGACACCAGCAGACAGCCGCTCTACACCCTCAATAACTATTTCATTTGTTCCTGCGCCTTCGATACGCGCTCCTTGCATATTAAGATACTCCGCAAGCGCTTGAATCTCTGGCTCTCGGGCAGCATTTACAAGAGTTGTTTTTCCTTTAGCCAGGGTGGCGGCCATCATTAATGTTTCCGTGCATGTTACACTTACGGTTGGAAATACAAATCGCGCACCCTTTAAGCCATTGGGTGCTGTAAATATATTAACTCCATTTTTTTCCTCATATTTAGCTCCCATCGCCTTGTAGCCCGCAATAAATAAATCAATAGGACGTCGGCCAATAGCGCAGCCGCCTGGATGCGGAAATATCACCTTACCAAAACGAGCAAGCATTGGTCCGGTTAACACAATGGATGCCCGAAGTTTGGGTACAAGCTTTTTAGGTAATTGCCGCTTAGTTATTGTTGAGGTATCAATAACGTACTTATTACGATGGGGGTGCGATATCGTAACGCCTAAATCTTCAAGTATTTCGGTAATACGAAAAATATCCTCAATTTCAGGTACATTCGTTATTGTCATGGGCTCCTCACTCAAAATACTAGCTGCAAATACCTTCAATGCATGGTTTTTTGCACCTGTCACAGCAATTGTGCCATGTACTTTTGTTCCACCTTGTATAATAAATTTAGCCATGTACAATAGATTCTAGAATGACAAGACAAACCCGTCAAATTTATTTAGTGTGTTTCTTTGTTGCAGCAGCTATTGTGTTGCCGCTGATTTTATTATACAGCTCCGGATATCGCATAAATATATCATCATTATCACTTGAACAAACTGGGAGTTTATTTATTAGTAGTCGCCCAAAAGGCGCTGAAGCTATCCTACAACCCATTGAACACGCCGAGCTTACTCCTGCAGTTATTCCTGGATTAACGCCCGGAGAATACACCGTTACTATATCTAAAGATTTGTATACATCTTGGAATTCCAGCCTTTCTATCGAGGCTAAACGATCCATTGTATACAGTGACGTAATGCTATTTTTACTCAATCCAATCAAGGAGCCCCTCTCAACGTACCCTAATAACGACATCGTTACTTCAGAATATACTGCGGTTAACGCATTGCCTGCCCAAATGCAATATGCGTTATCTGAGTTGCCGTTATCTGATAACTACTTGATTCAGAGCGATGGTGTTCCGATGGTAACAGTACTTGATAGCGATAATGGGAATTTGTATTTATTGAATGAAACTAATGATTCTATACATATTCAACCACTTGAATCTGAGGTACTTGGGTATGCTTGGGAACCAGAGTTAGATATTCTCATGTTTTATACCCCATTTACTATTCAACTATTCAATCCCGATGACGCATCTACGGTTTCATTAATACGTCAAAGTAACACTATTAACGAAGTATTATGGCATCCACAGTCACCCTATATTATCTTTTCCACAGACAAGCAAATCATTGCCATGGAAACTCGTTTAACAGATGAACCAAATAGCGCTGTACTATATTCGGGAGAAACTGTTACGAATTTAAAAATCAATGAGGATGGCGAAACCATCTATTTCACAAATTCCGTAGGTGAAATTATTGGCCTTCAGATTCAATAGTGTGTAGATACTCTTTCACGGCATCTTGCCACGATTGCAGTTGTGGTAATTTTGTATTGATCAAGATGGAGTACTCTGGTCGCTTAGCTGGTCGCGGAAACTCTTCTGTTGCACAGGGTTGCAGATCAACACTCACATTAGCTTGAGTAAATATTTCTTTAGCAAATTCATACCATGTGCAACTACCTGAGTTTGTGATGTGGTACACACCATACCTCAATTCATCATTCAACATACCTACTGTTTGTTCAGCTAGATCCTTAGTATAGGTAGGGCTACCATGTTGATCATTTACAACAGATAACTCATCTTTCTCTCGACCCAACTTTAACATGGTAGTAATAAAGTTATTTCCATGTGAGCCAAATAACCAAGCCGTTCGAATAATATAATACTTATCCCAATCTCCTTCTTGCGCTACCTCCTGAATCCCCTCTTCTCCAGCGGCTTTAGATTTTCCATAGGCATTTACAGGATCCACATCTTTAAATGACTCCTCATAACCATCAGCTTTTTCACCGTTAAAGATGTAATCAGTACTATAATGTATTAGCACTGCATCCACTTCGGCAGCAGCCTTTGCTAAGTTGGTTGGGCCAACTCCATTAACAGACATAGCAACCGACTGATTCGTCTCACAGTCATCAACGGCAGTATACGCCGCGGCATTAATAATAACATCAGGATTTAGTTCGGAAATAAGGGATGTAACAGTATTAGTATCAATAATATCGATATCCTCTTTATCCCAAGCTGTAACATCATATTTTGAGAAGGCTTCTTGCAGTGTGCTACCAAGCATCCCATGAGCTCCGACTATAAGTATTTTACTGTCGCTGCTCATATTGTTGTTCATAATATTTTTGATAATCACCGGAAGTGCAGCGCTTTGCCCATTCACGATGCTCCTTAAACCAATCGATGGTTTTTTGAATACCCTCTTCAAATGTCACACTTGGCTTCCAGCCTAGTTCTTTCGTTATCTTTGAATAGTCCATGGCATATCGCAAATCATGACCCGGACGATCTTTGACAAACTCGATAAAACTTTCATCACGACCGAGTAATTTCAATAGTAACTTAGTAACTTCCATGTTATTTTTTTCAGCACCGCCGCCGATACAATAAGTTTCACCAATCTTGCCATCGGTAATAATGCGATCAATCGCTCGACAATGATCTTCAACGTACAACCAATCACGTACATTAATCCCTTCACCATATACTGGCACCTTCTCACCTTCCAGTAAGTGTGTAATAAATAGTGGTATCATCTTTTCTGGGAAGTGCCATGGTCCGTAATTATTCGTACAGTTACTTAATGTAACCGGCAGACCATACGTATCATGGTAAGCGCGTACTAAATGATCGGAAGCCGCTTTAGAAGCAGAGTATGGACTATGCGGATCATATCGAGTGTTCTCATCAAATTTTGTATCAGAACCTAGTTTAAGCGATCCATATACTTCATCCGTAGAAACATGATGAAAGCGCGTTTTGTATTCTAAGGCTGCATTTAATAATACCTGCGTACCAACTGCATTAGTTTGCACAAACACGCCTGGCTCCATAATGGAACGATCGACGTGTGATTCGGCAGCAAAATGCACAACAATATCAGCTTCATGCACAAGTGGATTCACCACTTCAGGATCACAAATGTCACCACGTACGAACTGATAGTTTGGATTTTTTTCAACCTCAGTTAAATTCTCAAGGTTTCCTGCATAAGTAAGCTTATCAAGATTTACCACGCTATCCTCCGGATGTTCTCGCAGCCAATAGTGAATAAAATTTGATCCAATAAATCCCGCTCCTCCAGTAACAAGTAATTTCATAATTCTCATTATTTACGTATTGATTCAGACATTCGCCATGCCGTAATAGACATACCATCGCGAACCGTATTATTGTCTATCATCTCATTAATTTCGTCAACTGATTTTTCATGAACAGTAAGCTGCTCTGTGTCATCAAGTTCTTGTTGTGTTTTTTGTAAATCACGAGCTATATACACATGGCACACTTCGTCAGACAATCCATTACATGGATAAAATACCCCTACTTTATCTAACGTTGTAGATTTATAACCAGTTTCTTCTTCAAGTTCTCGAAGTGCTCCTTGCTCGGGTGTCTCACCGTCATCAACTTTACCAGCTGGAAACTCCCAGCTATCTTGCTGCGTGAGGTAACGAAATTGCTTTGTTAATAGAGCTGTATCTGCGCTAAGCATCGGAATAATAAACACTGTGACTAATCCTCGAATAGCATAGTACACACCCGTCTTACTGTTTGGTAATGTATATTCTTCCTTAAAAACCGAATACCATTTATTTTCAAGAACAGATTCCTTACTTAACTGTTCAAATGCCATGAATTAACCCTTTATCAATTCCCAAATATCAGCACCGAAGATATCCCATGGTAAACGTTTTTCATCTGTAGTATCCGGCTCTGGATCGAATTGATTATTTACGAAATAGATAATCGCTGCTTGCGTATCCCATAAATTGGCAGCACCATGCGCAACTCCGCGCGGAATATACACCAAGCGAGCCTTTCCAGCGCCAAGTACCATGCGCATCATTTTTCCTGCGGTTGGCGAATCTTTACGACAATCTCGAAGAATTACCAACATTTTATGAGATGGTGGAATGAACCAAATATCTTCTTGCTGATAGTGTAAATGCCAAGCCTTTACTACTCCAGGATCCATCTGCGAATAGTTCATTTGTTGCAGATCAAACTCTGGAAACTCCTGCATGGTCTCACCTTTAAAACGGCTCATTTCTAAAAAATACCCGCCATCATCTGTAAAATAGCGAAGCTCTTTAATTTCCACTCCTTCAATAACTGTTTGGCCCGTATAATCTTGAACACTTACTTCCGATTGTACGTCTGCTTGGATATCATCTGGTGTTAGCACTTTCATTATTATAAAATATCATTAATATTATTTTGAATAAATTGTGAGTATTTCATCAATCATTGTCTTGCGTTTTTCTTCGCTGTCATCTGGAAACATCAATTCAATCATCTGCATAACTAGTTCTTTTTTATCAGCTGCAGACTCATTAACATTAGTAGATAACATCTCCATTAACCCATCAAGACTCTCTAGATCCTCTTTTGAAAATGTTTTTTCTAATTCACTATCTTTTATGTGCTTCATATATATATTATTTTTCGTCTTCAAAATGAATTCTTAGTATTGCCTCAATCATCCTAGCATGTTTTTCTCCTCCAGCACCAGGAAGCATGAGAGGGATCATTTTAGCTACCATTCCAGCCACTGCAAGATGATCTTTTTTAAATTGTACTTCTCCACCTTCAGGCATCTCACTCGCCCGCCGAGATTCACTCTCACCATCCCGTGATTCAGCCGCATCAACCGATACTCTAAATTGATTCAATACCTCTCTACTCGCTAAATAATCTGCCATGACATCAACAATTGGATCAATCACAGACAAATCCTCTCCTGGAAATACCCTGCTCAAACCTTTCTTCGCCATGTATTTATAGTAATTAAAATCCCTGGGCGCCTTAGGTAGGGTTTCTGAAAATTGTGTTATTACCGATGTGCCAGGATGACTAGATGATAAATGTTTTGAGTGTATAGCAGCTTTATCACCATTTATCATCTCATGCTCTAATACGGGTGCGTCATGAGCCTCCTCTTTGTACAATAATGTAAATCCTATACTCGCAGTCATTGGTTTACCATCACTTCTTTTAACGGATTCAATGGCTTGTTGAAGCTTAAATAAAATGCGCTTCACCTGAGGCGGAACATTCATGTCTACGTCATTAGAAATGATTGCCTGATCAATTGAATCGCCTGGTTTTGTCTCGGCGGTTAAATCAATATCATTGATGATAAAAAACAACTCATCTCCTCCCGGACGCCCTTTAATATCAATGCCACGCAATGCGCCCTCAAGGGCCATTGCCATCGGGGTGAGAATATCTCGGTCTACTCCAGCGTGCCCTTCTGGATGACGCTCATTTTCCAACTTAAAATCATTTAAATCGATAACCACAACCATCATGCAGCGGTTATCCGGTCCATGTTCTAACCTCTTTACCTCTACCTCATGTAATTTTTGAGCGTAGGCCAAGCTTCTTACAAAGCCCGTTAAGCTATCGGTGGCAGCCCGCCGTTCAAATTCTTTCCTTAGCAACAACTTGGCTTGATGTTCGGCTTTTGCTCTATAAAATGCATAGTGATCGATCTCACTCCTCATACTCTCTACTCCCTCCAAGCGTATAGCTACCTCCTGTCGAATTTCTTCCACCTTAAGACAAATAACCTGATGCAACCTAATGTCAGATTCAACTATTAATTCCCTTTCCGGTACCATGGCATATGCCTCCATACTCTTCCAATCAGCCTCACTCATTTCATGGCGCTTCAAAGCTTCGCTTAGTAAGCGATCATGAGCAGCTCGCTTACCACCATGCATAACGCGATCTTCTAACTCAGCTTTGATTTCAGCAGCCCGATCGGAAATTGTAAATTCACCACTGGTAAGAGTGCGATCTTCAAGAACATCTGATAATTCTGATATTGTAGGATCCGAAGCCTGCGGATCATCAATAATAGCTTGAATACGTTCTGAGCTCGTAGTCATCTCTTCACTAACGCCTACAGCTCGTGACTCAACGCCTGGTTTTTGTGTCGGTTCTCCCCTCTTACCACTAGCGGGCTTCTTAGCCATAAATTTTGATTATGATTTATTCTTTTTGGTATGTTGAGCCACCCACTCACGGCGCCACTCCGTTGCCTTGAATAAGCTTTCAAATGTACCGGCATCAATCCACTTACCTTCAATAGTAGATGCGGTTAACGCACCTTTTTCTAAATAGACATTATTAAGATCGGTAATTTCTAATTCACCACGATCGGACGCACCCAGTGTGCGAATTAAATCAAATACATGTTCGTCGTATACATAAACGCCAGTTTGAGCATAATTACTTTTTGGTTTACTCGGTTTCTCCTCAATACTCAATACATGTCCACGCTCATCCATTTCCACTACTCCGAACCGCTCTGGATCATGAACTTCTTTTACAAAAATCCTTGCGCCTGAAGCAAAGTCTTCAAAGTCCTTTTTAAAATTATGCTCATACAGATTATCGCCTAATATCATTACACAACTATCATCACCAACAAATGTTTCTGCCAAGGCCAAGCCTTGAGCTAATCCACCTGGCTCATCTTGAATTTCATACGTAAATTTGGCGCCAAAATCCTTACCAGAACCTAAAAACATCAAAAAATCACCCGCATGGTCTGGCGCAGTAATAATTAAGATGTCTGTAATACCACCATCTAATAATGTTTTTAGGGGATAGTAGATCATTGGCTGATCATAGATTGGGAGCAACTGCTTACTAGTTACTCGAGTTAATGGGGATAAACGAGTTCCGCTACCACCAGCTAAAATAATACCTTTCATAAAACCAACCTTATCATACTTATATTGGTCTGTCTACGTCTTTTTTTACCACTTTACGCTGAATTATTGCAATGCCAATAACTATAATGCTACCCCAACCAATAAGATTGATTGGAACAATCGCTGTCACAAAACCATCTAATATGATGTTGATAATAACCAATGTAAAATATACTACCGTACCCCAGACAGCGAGATCAGAAACACATTTTTGAATTAATAGTTTACTAGCTTTTTTCATATGCTTAATTACCAAATAAACGATTTTTCACTCTAGGCCAAAATGTATCCCAGGTAACCGCTTCTTTTGTAGCGGTAATATGAATTGCGCGCACCTTTAAGCCTTGTGGTGATTGCTCAAGCCCTGGGGCTGACAATATAAAATCAAGCGTTGTAGGATCTTCACGATACGCTTGAGATACATCAAATGTTGCGGTGGCTATTGTCCAACTACGTAGTCGCTCTGGAAATGTATACTGTTTTGAAATAATGTAATCTAAATTTGTAAGGCTCGCATAATGCGTAAGTGGCTCAAATCCAAACAGTGGATCGAACCAACTATTTTCATCTACACTTAATATTCCTGTGGTAATTAATTGCACATCATTTTGAGGCACTTCAAAACTGTGAAAATAATTTGGAATTGGGTTATTCCACTGGAATGGAGCGTTATCCTTAGGGATCACGAATTCCCCATCATAAAAATCTATTGATCCTACGCCATACTGATGTTTTGCGAGTAACGTGATGAAATGTGCGTTACTATATACTGTAGTACTGTCTGTGACAATATCCGGAATTGTATTTTGATACTCTGGCGATCCTGCTAAATGCAAGTTACCTTTAAACACAAGTTTATGTTGTGATGATGTGATATTTGTAAAAATAATATCATCATTAGCTTCTAATACAATTCGATAAATACCTTCCTTTAGATCCTTTAGCTCAACACTAGCGGTGCGCTCTCCCCGCGACACACCCGAAATACCTTCATCGCCATCATCTGCAAATTCTTGTACAGCACTGACGTTACCAACATAATACACCGTAATTTTTACTGGATCTGGCCCAGCTCCGTAATTAATATCCTGATAGGTTGCTGAAAAACGTAAATCCTCATCTTTAATATATGTATAGAGCTCATGGCGACCACGTAAAGGTGTGGTAAATTCCGTTCCCTCCTCTGACGGCTCATAAGTTGGATCGATAAACGGAAATTCTAGGGATGTTAAAAATGTACCTACTCTAGCATCAGTTGGTGGGGTTTCTAAAAATTCTTCTACTGAATTATATGTCGGTTCTTTTTGTAGAAGAATATAATCATCATTTTCCGTTGCATCCCAAACACTATCATCAACCAATGGATTTTCGAGTGGTTTAAAATCATAATTCCAAGCCTCTTCATCGTCGTCGAGGCGCAAACCTATCTGAACGATATTATCATCAGGATTTTGATACTCAATAGTTACCTCGGCTTCTGGATACGGACTGGGTAATTGAACAGAAAAATATATTGGGTCACCTACGAGTCGCTGATAAAACTCCCCGTTTGATGTATTTTGTTCACGGGTCAGGGCTCTACCTGATGGACCAAATTCAGAAATTATCCCAGGCTCTTCATTGAAATAGTATGAATACGAAAATTCTCCATGAGGAGCATAGTAAATAACTAGTACATATCCCAGAATAGATACTCCTAGAATACTCAGCCCTATTCTCCACCACCACTGCAGTATACTTACGTTTTTATTAACCATTACTAACTACTATACAGACCAACCTGCAGCCTTGTCAATTTAATTAATTAGTGGTATAGTAGCGCTTGATTTTAAATATTGTATGTATAGTATTGTTGTTCCAATTTATAACGAATCCGGTAATGTTCGTGAGTTACATAAGCGTTTAGTTTCGGTGTGTTCGGCATTGGGCGAATATGAATTGATTTTTGTTGATGATGGCAGCTCAGATGGAACTAGCAAGATTCTTAAAGAACTATCTCCTGTTGAGGTTATTACGTTTAGGAAAAATTTTGGACAAACCGCAGCCCTTGATGCCGGCATCAAGCACGCTAAAGGCGAATACATCATTACGATGGATGCGGATTTACAAAATCCACCTGAAGAAATTCCTAAACTGGTAAAAGCCATGAAAGAACAAGGTGTTGATGTAGTTTCTGGCTGGCGTAAAAATCGAAAAGATACCACAATGAAACGCTTCGTATCACGCGGTGCTAACGCATTACGTAAATTATTTATTGATGATGGCATTCATGACTCTGGATGCACGTTAAAGATTTATCGAAAGTATTGCTTTGAGCAGTTCGATTTATTTGGAGAAATTCATCGCTTTATTCCAGGAATGTTACGATGGCAAGGTTATAGTATCGGTGAAACAGTAGTTGAGCACGCCGCTCGAAAATCTGGCACTTCAAAATATGGATGGAAGCGCATCGTTAAAGGTCTAGTAGATATGATAGGTGTGTGGTTCTGGCGCAAATACTCAACTCGACCACTTCATTTATTTGGTGGCACTGGTCTCACATTTTCATTTATCGGAATGATCGGATTGGCACTGCTAGCATTCGCGCGTATCTTCTTTGCCTACTCACTATCGAATAGCATTTGGCCATTAATTTCAATTCTTTTTGTGTTAGTTGGATTACAATTATTGATATCTGGTTTATTAGCAGATATTACTATAAAAAATTACTACCAAAATGATCGGCGCCCCTATAAAATTAAGCGCGTTGATCACCAATAATATATGAACGCCCTGGTGATCGCGCCAACGCCATATTTTTCAGATCGCGGTTGCCACATACGCATTATTGAAGAAATTACTGCACTGGTTGATGCTGGACATACACCTGTTGTGTATACCTACCATTTAGGTCGCGACGAAGGACCTGTGCAGATATATCGTACGGTACGTGTGCCATGGTATACAAAAACAGCCGCTGGCCCATCACTACATAAACTATATGTAGATCTATTATTGCTATGGAAAATACTACGAACCGCAAAAAAACATAATTTTGATATTATTCACGCCCACCTTCACGAAGGCGCCTGGATAGGCTGGTTTATTAAGCATTGGTTGCGCATCCCACTAATACTAGATGCTCAAGGTAGTTTGGTTGGTGAATTGCGCAGTCACGCATTTTTCAAGGTACCTGGATTGCGCACTGTGTTTACATTCATTGAAGGTTGGATTGTGCGACGAGCTGATCATATCTTTACCAGCTCGCAAGCAGCCTACCAATTTATTGGTGAGTATTTTCCAGAAGTAAAACCAAAACTTTCTATGTTAGGTGATGCTGTTTCCGTACCATCATTTAGCACTGTTTCTGATGACGCTGTTACCAAAATTGCAAGTGAGCTTGATATCGATCAAACTAAACCAGTAGTAATGTATACTGGCGGATTATCCAAAATCAAGGGAATTGATTTACTATTAGACGCCATACCTAAGGTACTTGAATCTGCTCCGGACACTCAGTTCGTTATTATTGGCTACCCAGACATCGATCGTTGTAAAGCGATTGTAAAAAATTTGAATGTACACAACGCCGTGCGCTTCCCTGGTAGGGTGAACTACTTTGATTTGCCAACCTATTTGCGATTAGCAGATATTGCTATTGATCCCAAACCGAGCGGCGCTGGTGAAGCAAGCGGTAAGCTATTGAACTACATGGCTGCCGGACTTCCTGTTGTGGCATTTGATTCGGTGAATGCACGAGATATGCTAGCAGATTGTGGATCCTTAGTAAGTGATGAACATAGCCCGGCCCTAGCTAACTCTATTGTTGAATTACTTAACGACACTGCGAAAGCTGAGATGCTTGGTAAGAAAGCGCTACAACGTATTGCTACCGAATACTCATGGCAAGAGCGCATTAAACACGCAAGTACCATCTATGAGCAACTCACAAAATAAGGTTCTTGCTAAAAATACCTTATGGCTGATGATAGCTGAATTCAGCAGCCGGATTATTGTATTCTTTGTAATAGTTTGGCTAGCAAATTATCTTGGTGATGATTTATACGGTGAACTCAGTTATGCATTTGCTATTGCGAATATATTGGTTGTTGTTGCGGACTTTGGATTAAGTACCTATGTTGTCCGCGAGCTATCTCGTGATACTAGTAAAACCCGTGAATTCATCACGCAATTATTGGGATTAAAAATTGTACTGAGCGTACTCACTGTTGGCTTAATTATCCTTGTGGGTTGGCTACTAGGAAATATTAATATGCTTGTAGCAGTACTTGGTGGTAGTGCGATTATTTTTGGTAGCAACCGTATGTTTGTGGAATCATTTTTTCGAGCGCATCAACGCATGGCGTTGGAAGCGATTACAAAAATTATTGGAGGCATACTATTAGCCGGAATATTAAGTTATTTCATCTGGCAGCAGGCCGACATTGAATCTATTGCATTGGCATATTTTATTGCAAATACAATATCCATAATTATTGCGCTTGTTGTATTGTATGTAGCAATTAGCCCGTATCGTATTGCATTTTCTTTACGGCGTTATCGGGCAGTACTGTTGGTAGCTTGGCCATTCGCATTAAGTTTGGCAATCAATTATCTCTATAACTATATGGATTCGGCAATGCTAGGAATGCTGGATCTTAAAACTGCTGCCGGTTGGTATGCTGCGGCCTATAAACCCATTTTCTTTTTAACAGCTGTGGCTGGCATGGTGATTAATGCTTTTTTTCCAGTACTATCTAAAAGCTACGCGGAATCGAAAGACAGCCTACAATCCATTGTTTCACAATTATTTAAAATTAATTCAACCATTGCTTGGCCAATGGCAATTGGTGGTACTGTTATCGCTACTGACCTAGTTACTCTACTGTACAACCCTGAATACGCTCCGGCCGGTTTAGCTTTTCAAATATTAATTTGGAGCACATCATTTATTTATCTGTGGGCAGTATTTGGCAATAGTTTACAAGCCTGTAATCGTGAAAAAACGTATCTCCGTGGATTTGCTTGGGGTGCAGTACTCAATATCATACTCAATATCATACTCATCCCACTGTATAGCCTGTATGGTGCAGCGGCTGCTACGCTAATTACGCAATTATTCTTATTCGTCTACATGTACATGCAATTCAAGTCGATTGCTCATGTGCCAATTATTGCAACAACCTGGAAGCCTTTTATTTCTGCTGTGATTATGGGTAGCGTACTTGTAGTACTTCCGGCGATAGGATTAGTGGGTACAATTCTAGTGGGTATACTAGTGTATATTCTGCTATTATTTATATTACGCGGTATTACTAAAAACGATATTACATTTATGCTTTCATTATGGAAAAAGTAGCAGTAATTATTCTTAACTGGAATGGCCTAGAATTAACAAAGCGTAGCGTTCGTGATGTGCTAGCTTCAAGTTATCAAGCTGTAGATGTGTATATACTCGATAACGGCTCGAAGAACAATGAAGCCACAAAGCTTATAAAAGAATTTGGCAATACTGTTTTCATTGAACGTAGTGAAACTAATCTGGGATTTGCAGGGGGTAATAATCATGTTGTAAATACCCTACTTCCTTCCGAGCAGTACACATACTTCTTGCTACTCAATCAAGATACACAAGTAGACTCTGATTGTATTGAGCGGCTTGTAAATCATATGAAGCAAAATAGAATGACGGCAGTGTGTGGACCACTAGTGCTAGAAGCGGATACATCGATCGTGCAATCATTTGGCGCCGACATCAACATGAATACAGGAAAAGTTATTAGTAGATTAAAAAATAAGCCCGTTGATACCGTTCCAGATGAACCAACTCTCGTAGACTGCGTTGTAGGTAATTGCTTTATGGTGCGCGCTAATATTGTACAGGAATTAGGCCTATTTGACGAACAATACTTTGCCTATTATGAAGAGGCTGATTGGTGCACCCGCGTTCGGCAGCACGGATATAATTGCATGGTTATTCCGCAGGCCAGAATTTCACATGATAAGGGACATGAATTTCGCACGTACTTGAATATACGAAATATGATTTGGTTCGAAAAGAAACTTGCCAGACCCAAACAGCTATTCATATTTTGGTTTCATTTTTGGTTACTGTTTTTTCCTGAACGAATCAAAAAGGGCTCACCCATTGGTGAATTATTTAAAGGTGCTATACATGGTTGGCTTGGTCTTAATAAAGGAAAGTTTAACTGATTATGAAATTTTCAATTATTATACCTATCTATAATGACCCTCGTATTGTTGCTTGCGTGCGGAGTCTCACGGAATTAAATTACGATAAAAATGAGTATGAAATTATTATTGTTGATAATAATTCTTCTACTAATATCCAGGAACTACTACGAGGCATTGAGTATCGCTACATCCTAGAAACTGCTGCTGGCTCGTACAATGCTCGTAACGCTGGAATCACAGCTGCTTCTGGTGAGTGGTTAGCATTTACCGATTCCGATTGCGTAGTTGATAAAGAATGGCTATCTACAATTGAGCACTACCTCGCAAAAGATGATGTATCTGGAGTAATGGGATATTCAGCTGGTAATAACGCTAATGCTGTAGCTGCGTACGAACAGAAGATGTACGAAGAAAATATTGCTGGTTTCACTGACGCTCAAGAACTGCGACGCATCGACACACGTAATTTTGCAGTTAAACGACCCGTAATAGAAACCATCGGAGGATTCACTAAAGATATTAAATATGGCGGTGATATGGAGTATGGAGCAATGGCTCACGAAGCTGGCTTTACTATGGTATACGCTCCAGACGTTATAGTTACCCATACTAATCCAACACACTTACCAACACTTCTCGCTAAACGTGTCCGCCAAAATGCTGGTAATATGCTATTACTTACACATCATACGGATGTGTTTATTCAAGAATATTTCCCGCACTTATTGAGATACAAACCCAGTACTGCAACTTGGTTGCGCTGGGTAGTGCTATGGCCCATCATTAAGCTACACTTCCCATTTTCTGGTATATTCATTACACTGCTACCACAACGCATTGGATATTTTTATTTTAAGGCCATGAATGTACTAGCCATGCGGTTTGGTCAATTAAACTACTTTATACATAAACAATGAATCATCAAGAACCCCGTGTAAGCATTGCTGTTTTATCCTGGAACTCAAAAGATATTACCAAAGATTGCATTGAATCAATCCTGGAGAACGTAAAAGTTCCTTACGAATTAATTCTTATCGAAAACGCTTCTCACGATGGTAGTGCTGAAATGATTCGTAAAGATTATCCTCAAGATAAATTCCCTCAAATTATCTCTATATTTAATGATTAAAACCTTGGTTTTGCCGGAGGAAATAACCAGGCCTACGAAATTGCAAAAAGTGAATACTTTCTATTACTAAATTCAGACACAGTTGTTCACGATAATGCGATTGATGCAATGGTTGAATATTTGGATACTAACGAAGCGTATGGTGGAGCCACTACTCGCCTACTCAATCCGGATGGCAGCACGCAATATTATATGCATCGTCGTTTTCCAACTGTATGGCGCTTACTACCATCGCTTTTTCATAAACGCTTCCGTTGGTTTAAACCCTACATGGTTACGCAGTATCTGTACTTAGATAATGATTTTTCTAAAGATTTTGATATCGATCAAGCCGCTGGTGCGTGCATGATGGTGCGTAAATCGATTATTGATGACTTTGGCGAATTACTCGATGTCAAACGTTTTCCACTCTATTATAACGATGTTGAACTCAGTTACCGCTTACATCAAGCTGGCTGGAAAATTCGTTGTTTAAATACCGTAGCTATTACACATTTGAAAGGCACAAGTGTAAAAACACTTAGCTTCTTTAAAAATGGTAAAGAATACTCCTATGCATCACTCTCGTACTTCAAAAAGCACAAGATGTATTTCAATTATTGGATATTAAAACTACTCTACCTCGAATTATTTCTGATTCTGAATATGTTTACTCCTCTTTTATTATTACTAGGAAAAATAGATAAGAAGCAAGCTAAATATCGCTGGTCAATTATTCCCGTTATCCTTACTCTTCGCCTTTGACCTCTTCGTTAAGAACGAATTGTGGCGCAGAATTTTAATATTTCCATACTCCTCAACTAGTGAGTAGTTGTTTTTTATATACTTTTGTATCCGAGCATGACGACTGGTTCGAAATAATGAACGAGTTCGCTCATCCTGAATGATATATTCTATTTTTTCATCACTAAGATATTCTTGAATTTCAGAAATCGATGGAATAACATTATATGGATCATATGATTTTGGATCATTCGCCTCTGGTATATACACCACTGGATGCGTGATATTTAATGCCAGTGGCCTACCAGAACGCAATGCAAAAAATGGTACGGCAGTGAATATTTCATCTGTTGGATTGGTATGCGCTTGAATGTATTCAACAACATTCCAAGCGTGCCTTACCTCCATCTCAGTTGATGGATTAAATCGCTTCGCATTTTTAGTAACCTTTGGAAAGATAATGAAACTACAAGTCAAAAATATAGCTGCCAAAGCAAGTAATTGCTTACTATACTGCGTACGATTTTTCCAAAGAGCCGCATATATTACCGCACCACCTAGCACAAAGCTAAATGCGTAATTATACGCATATGTTGGCAGCCAATCACTATAAGTGAGAGATGCTGCAAACATAACCGTTACAGGCAATATTAATACCCCATATTGCCACACGGTAATATCTAGCGTAAGCCGCTTATGTTTTTTCCAAAACACTATAGCAGCAATGATTATTGCTATTATCAAACTGATAAAATACCAGCTCCCCTGTGCAGTAAACGCTAAACTTGGCCCACGTGACGGATGGAATGTTCCAGCAATAATCACATACGCAAGTAATAGAGCCGCTGAATAGACAATTGGCCGCACAATGCTGATGTGCTTTTTAAATAGTTGAATCCCTCCAATTACCACGAGGCTCATAAATGGAATTATTAACCAACCGCCAATTCTTGCAAAATCATGTATTACACCTATCTTGGTTGCAATATCGGGCTGCTGCTTATAGACAAATAATACCAACAGCGCAAGATATATCGGCACTGCCAGACAGGTTAACTTACTAACATCATCGCGGATTTTAGAAAAAATTATACTAGCAATCACCCCTCCAGTTAGTGCGCCAATTAACCCATACACTAGCCCATTAGCTAAATACACATCAGACATCCAGCGCCAATCGGTGATGACCACAAAATACAATACCGGACCCAGCATAGCTATTCCTAATCCTGAGGAAAACATAATTACGGAAATTATGTTGCGCTGTAAAGAAATTTTCTTATCCTCAAATAATTGATAGGCAATAAATATTACCATCACTATACCCCATACAATGTAGGCACGATATGATAATACTCCCAGCCCTAAACAGGCTCCACTAATCAATAACCACCAATTTGAGTGACGTTCTTTCCAGATCAGTAATAATAATATTGCTGCATATAAACCCAAGTCAGAAAATCCTCGTACTTGAAATATTGCCAGACCAATAGTGGCTAAAGCGGTAATGGTAAAATTATTGAATAACTTATGTGCAGACCACCCAAATAGATACAGTGCTGCACCAGACGCAATTGCAACCAGTAATTGCAGGAACTTCACATGTACACCAAATAGCGCTATAGCACCGGCATACACATACAATATAACAATGGATCGAGTAAATAACTCTTTAAATGGAACAACGCCTTCTGCAACAAGTTTAGCATCATAGATCAAATTATCACTCTCAAAATTAATAATCTCATTTTCAAACCAGAAAATCTGAATAGCATATACAACAAAGTATAGTAATACGATTGCTAATAATATATAGTGCTCTTTTCTCTTCATAGATCTTCGGGGGTGTAATGAAATACAAATACAAGCGTATCATCTAACTCATAGAAATATTCAAATCGATTATAATTATACTTTCGTATTTTCTTTTCAAGATGACGGGTTTTTGTAGCGTTATATATTACCCAACCACTTTCTGCTTTTTTGAGTCTATCTACATACTCTTCGAATGCTAGGCTTTTATACTCCCCTAGCTCCTGAACGGGAATTGTATTATCGGGCCAATAATAATAACGTGGATTTTGAATAAACACTGTTTCACCCTGCGTATAATTGCGCGATGCAAAGTCATACGCAACTTCTACATTAGCTTTATCTAGATCCTCGTGGGATTTATCAGCATACGCTTGCTGTACTAAAAAGTTATCACGCGGTAATCCTGGAAACGATATCCATGGACCAACCAGTATAAAAAATACAGTGCCGATAATTATCTTACTCACTCTCGAAACTGGCAAGAAACTCGTTAGTAATCGTACGGAATGATAGATGCCAAGAGAGATTATGATGTAGAACAGCGGGATAAGAAAACCAATATAGCGCTTAGCCTCCCAGCGGTGGCTTAAATAAATAAAATATCCTAACAATGAGAGAGAAACAACACTCACCAGACCCGAATAACTATTGAGTTTTTTAATATATATAATACCCATCAGTAAGAAAAAGAATCCAAATTGTGGGATGTGCAATTCTGAAAATATATCATGCAAATATGTATAGTGTGGCAAATCACGAATAATGAATGCGCCAACAGGGATAAAATGCCAGCCAGCATAATGAACAATCACACCTATTAATGCTAATGCACTACCAATAATTAATGCATACACTAACCGTTTGTCTTGATCTGATTTTTTCCATAGATACATAACCGAACGTATCGCAATATATATTCCAATACCAATAGCAAGCGCAAACGCCAGCTCACGAAATACGACTAAGTTTATCAACCACACAATCGCCGTACTTATTGCGTAACACCACTGTTGCCGACGCTTTTCGCTGGTCATCCATTTATAAAACAGGAATACTATAGCAACGGTAAGCACAAACACCATGGTATACATTCTCGTAAACCGCGACATCTCGATCATAAAATTATCAAACAGCACGAGTATTCCCGCGCCGTATGCCACCCACGGATTACGCGTAGCAATCAGCGTTGTAATAATAATAAGTGGAATAAGTAACGCTCCCCATAATACAGCCGGCATACGAGCGCCCGTTTCATTTATTCCCAGCACACTCATTGATTGCGCTAATTGCCACATAAAAGGCTTGGCGCGCGTATATTCCTCCTCGACTTCTTCTGTATAAAAATTATATTGGCGGTACTCACCGGTTTCCATCCAGCCAACAGCTGTTTCGAATTGAAAATATTCATCATTATAAAAATTGATGGCATCCAAATTCGCAAATCGGAGCCAAAAACCAACCGCTGTTAATATCAGTAATAGTGGTATATGGATGAGGAGGTCTCTTCGGTGTAGACTTTTCATTCGTTTTCAAGTATAATCTATCCGGCTTGGATGATCAACCGAGTTCAATTATTATTATGATATTCTTACAGAAATGAGCAAAAAAGCCGTTGTTATCGGTCTAGATGGAGCCACCTTTAAACTCTTAGATCCGTTAATGAAAGAAGGTATAATGCCTAATCTTGCGAGTATTTCTAATGAAGGTACTCGAGCGGTGTTGAAGTCTACCATGCCACCTTACACAGCTCCAGCTTGGACAACCTTTGCAACTGGCGTAAATCCTGGAAAACATGGTTGTTACGACTTCCTACTTCCTACAGATAACCTAGAAGAGTTTGATTTATGCAATAGTACGTATATACGTACCGATACAGTGTATGAATTATTACACCAAGCAAATAAACGGTCTATTCTTATTAACTTGCCAAATAGCTTTCCGGCCAAGCTAGACTCCCCTACTATTACAAGCTTACTTACTGTTGGTGATCAAGCAGTGTATCCGGAATCGTTAAAAGAAAAATATCCAGAATTGAAAAACTACCGACTAACTCCAGATGAGTCTCTGCAACTCAAAGGTAAAATTGATGAATATATTGACGACATCATAGAGGTTGAGAAGGGTCACATGGAAGCCGTACGAACACTCTGGGAAAATGAGGAGTGGGATTTTTTCTTCTATCTATTTTCTGCAACTGATTGGATTTCCCATGCAATGTTCGATAAATTATTGCACGACCGCCATCCGAAAGCCATGGAATTATTCAAATATATTGATGATCAAATAGGCTGGATTAAAGAGCGCCTACCTAAGGATACTAATTTATACGTTGTATCCGATCACGGCTTTAAAGTGTTCACAGAAACATTTTATTTCAACAAATGGCTAGAAGAAGAAGGTTATCTCATAACGAAAACAGCGGATTCGGAAGCTTTTCATAGAGGCATCAGCAAGCAAGATGAACAACGCAGGGCTATCCAAAATAGCAAGGCACTTAAAGTGAGTGTAAATAAAGACATGATGCGCTGGATTGGAAAAAGTAAAACTGTAGAGCGTGGCGCGAAATGGTTTTATCATAAAGTAGCTAAACCGTTTTTACCCATCAAAATTAATTTGGATGTAATAATTGATTTTGAGAATACCAAAGTGTGTTTTCCAAAAGGTCGCACCATGACCGCTATTTATATTAACGACGGTAGAAAATATAACAACGGTAAACCACTCACAGATAATGAATATATTGCACTACGCGATGAGGTTATTGAAAAGCTAAGCAACCTGAAGGGGCCCGACGGAACGAATGTAACGCCTAAAGTATATACTAAGGAAGAAATTTATGGCGATAACGTTCCGGAACGCTGTCCTGATTTATTTTACGAATTTGGTGACTATTGGTTTGTAGGTCAATTCCATTCTAGTGAATTATTTGTTGATGAGGTTTCAAACAAACATGATGCATATGGAATTTTTATTGCCTGGGGACCAGGTATTAAAAATGGTAAGGAACTTACCGAGCATAATATTGCGGATGTAACTCCAACGCTATTGCATGATATGGAGCAAGCTGTACCAAGTTATATGGATGGCGCAGTGATGGATATTTTTTCCTCACCACGCGATGTGCAAGTTGTTAAACGTAATTTAGTAAAAGATGTACAAGCACTTGATGAACTCATTGATTCAATTGATATTTAGTTATGGCGGATACTTCAAAAAAAATTGCGGTAATTGGGCTAGATGGAACAACCTTTAAAATTCTTGATCCACTCATAAAAAAAGGTAAGTTACCGAATCTTAAGAAAATCATGGACGGTGGCGTACGCGGCACACTATTATCCACAAAACCACCAGTAACAGCTCCATCGTGGACCACATTCGCTACGGGCGTGAATCCAGGAAAGCATGGCTGTTATGATTTCTTTCTGCCCGGTGATTCCATTGATGATTTCCGCCCAGCTAGCAGTGAGGAAATTAAAGTGCCTACTATTTACGAAATGCTACGCGACGCTGATAAAAAAGCTATTCTGCTAAACCTACCAAATTCATATCCTCCAAAGGTAAAAGAGTTCCCTACCGTAACTAGCTTAATGACGTATGGTGAAGAATACATTTTTCCTGCGAGCTTAAAAGAGAAGTACCCTGAACTTAAGGAATACATGTTAGCGCCGGATGAAAATATCAAACTATCTGAAGATATGGATACATATGTTCGACACATTGTTGATATCGATCGTAAACGCATTAAAGCCGTAAAGCGCATGTTCTTGGAAGAAGATTGGGATATGTTCTTCTTTTTGTTTTCTTCAACTGATTGGGTATCCCACTTGGTATTTTATGAAATGATGGAAGAAAATCATGTGGAAGCCATGAAGGCATTTGATGTGGTTGATGAATTTTTTGGTTGGTTGTTAGAGCATTTACCTGAGAAAACGAACCTCTACATTATGTCTGATCATGGATTTACCTACTATACTGAACTATTCTACATTAATCGTTGGCTTGAAGAAGAGGGCTACCTAACAACCAGTAGTGAAACTGGTTCGTTAGAAGAAAATGCCACTGTACGACGTCGCAATCTCAACGCGGCTCGCGACAAAAAACAGATTCGCTTAAAAGTAAATAAACGTTTATTTAAAACCATTTTCTTTCATCCTGTATTAGAAGGAGCTGCTAAAAAATTCTTCAGGAAGGTTGTAAAGCGAGTTCTTCCAATTCATGTTGATGTAAATATTGGTTTGGATTTAGATAATACCCAAGTATGTTTTCCGCGTGGAAGCATGTTGCAAACCTTGTATATCAATTATGAAGGTAATTTTAAAGAAGGTATTATTAAAGATAAATCTGAATACGATAGAATTCGCAAAGAAGTTAAAGAAAAGTTAGAACAATTACGCACACCATCCGGAAAGCGCGTAACAGAACATGTATTCACAAAAGAAGAACTCTACGGCGATAACCCGCCAAGCCCATCACCAGATCTACATTGTTACACCAAAGATGTATGGATAGTTGGACACCTGCATTCAAAGAGTATGTTTGAAAATCACATCTCTAATAAGCACGATGAGTTTGGCATCTTCATGGCGTACGGACCAGATATTCAAGCTGGAATTGAAATACCAGATGCCGATATGGCAGACCTATGCCCTACCATGCTCCATCATTTCGACATGCCAATCCCAGACTATACTGATGGTAAAGTGCTAGATATATTTACACCGGAATCTAACCCTGCTCAGCGAGCGCCACGCATCGAACGCATCACGAAATCCGATAAAAAGGTGCTTACAGATTTGATTGATGATATTGATATTTAAACATGGGTGATACAAAGAAAAAAGTAGTTGTTATAGGGCTGGATGGATCCAGCTGGGATCTTGTTGGGCCACTGATGGATAATGGACGGTTACCCAATATTTCGCGCATGGTAGATAAAGGAATGTCTACAATGATGGAATCTACCAATCCAGCTCACAGTGCTCCGGCCTGGACCACGTTTGTTACCGGCGTGCAACCAACCGAGCATGGCTGCTTGGATTTCTTAACGGTAGATAAAGACATTGATGACTTGCAATTGATTGATAGCACTAAGATTCCTCAAGAAACAATTTATGAAGCCATGAAACGTCATGGCCGAAAACCAATTTTAATTAACCTCCCAAATACATATCCACCACGGCTAAAAAATACCACTACTATTACTAGCCTAATGACACGCGGTGATGATTTTATCTTTCCTACAAACCTCAAAGAAAAATACCCAGCTCTGAACGACTATCGCCTATCACCGAATCCTAAATTACGTATGAAGGATAACTTCGATCCGTACGTTAAGGATTTATGTGAACTGGAACGCAAGCGCATTGCTGCTAGTAAAGAAATTTTTGAAGGCGAAGACTGGGACTTCTTTTTCTATTTATCCTCAGGAACTGATTGGGTATCGCATGTAGTGTACGACAAGGCATTATTAGAGCAATACGAACCCGCACTTCAGATGTGGGAAATTATGGATGAATACATTGGATGGATTATGAACAAACTTGATGACGATACAATACTCTATGTAATGTCCGATCATGGCTTTCGCGTGTATGATCATATCTTTTATGTAAATCGCTGGCTTGAACAGCAAGGATATCTATCAACCAAAGAAGGAACCGGATCGTTTCACAAAGACCATACGCAACTTTCCAAAGAAATTAGTAAGGCTCAGAAAAAACGTAAAGAAATCAAAGTTGGTAAAGGATTGCGCTCATTTTTATCAGCCTCCCCTACTTTGGAAAAAATTGCTAAATGGATCTACTTTAAAATCATAAAAAAGTTTATACCAATTACTGTTACATTGGATTTACAATTAGATTTAGAAAATACCAAAGTTGCTTTTCCTCGCGGATCGATGGCTACAATGCTTTACATTAATAACAAAGAGCGCTTTACCAAAGGAACAGTAACTCAAGAAGAGCGCGAAGAACTTCAGCAGAAACTTGTTGATGAATTACAAGCTGTCCGTGATAGCGCTGGCGAACCTGCCGTGCGCAAGGTAATGAAAAAGGAAGATGTCTACGGGGAAAGTGGTATCCCAACGGCACCCGATGTATTTTTACAACCAGGTAAGTACTATCTTTCAGGGTCACTCCATTCATCGTCTGTATATGAAAACGTGCGCAAAAATTATCATGATGAACGCGGAATGTTCATTGCCTACGGTAACGATATCGATCATCGCGATATGAACGACACACATATTATTCATATGGCGCCAACTATCCTACATAGCATGGGATTACCACTGCAAGATCATTTTACAGGTTCAGTAATGGATATCTATTCACAACACAGTCCTCTACAAAACCCTTCAGAGAAAGAATCATTTGGTGATCATCACGCATTAAATACACTAATCGACGATATCGATGTCTAAGGCACGCTATGTGCTCACAACTGTATCTCGCTTACTATCGGCACGTTTACTATATCGCCTATTTTATGCGTTATCGGTTATCCTCGTTTCCAACTACCTTATTAGTGATCCGGCGCTTTTAGATGCGTTTGATGTAGCATCTGCTTCCGTAAGCATTATGATGATTGTTAGTGAAGTAGGAATGAGTATGGTGGTAATGCGCAGCGGCTCACAACATGATACGAAAAAACTTGAACGGTATTATGGAACAGCCTTAGTTATTGAAACCGTTGCCTGGACAACACTATTTATTGGTGTACTTGGCGTATATGCCCTATCAGCGGGTTTTACCACTATGTTCTGGTTGTTAGCAATCTTAGGTATCGGACAGGCCATTATTCAATATCGAGTTGTATTTCGATCGATTTATCGTGTGTTATACAAAAAAGAATGGATCACATTTATTGAAGTTATTGATGGAATATTGAAACTTATTGGTATTTTTCTTATTACAAAATTTATCATCGACCCTCAGTTAGGTATATTTGCCATTGCTGGGCTGTATACGGTAAGTACCATGGTATTTGTAGCTATTTATGGCTTAAATACATTTCGATACATTAAACCGAAGTATGAGCCTACCCTACTCAAGCCTATGCTTAAGGAGGGGACTTGGTTTAGCATGCAGGCATTGGTAATGACGGTGTATTTTGAGATTGATAAATTAATGTTGCGCCTTTTTCAATCCAACGATTGGGCTGATATTGCTGATGGAGATATTGGAAGATACACAGCTGCCGCCCGTTTAGTGGTGTTCCTACTTATATTTCATCGAGTTGGATTACAAGTTATCACACCATATCTCTACGCCAATTTTAATAAAAATATGAAGCTCTATAGAAAAGTTACTGCCCTGTCTACCAAATATCTTGGCGCACTTGGTATTGGTATGGGGGTTGGATTATTTATGCTGGGCGATCAAATTATTCGACTAATATATAAACCTGATCTCTGGCAATCTATTCCTGCACTGCAGTTATTTGGAGTATTTGTAGCCATTCGCTTCATTGGTATCACCTCTAGTCAAATTTTTGCCACAACAAACCAACAACCACTACGCACTAAGCTAGAATTTGGTAGTGTAGTATTCAATATACTGTTAGATATAGTAATGATTCCACTCTATGGTTTTATGGGTGGCGTTATCGCTACAGTAATCACTGAACTGTTATTACAAATAGTATTTTATGTCATCTCTAGAAAATCGATTGCGGCAAGTATCTGGAAGCAGCTACAAGCCATTCTTCCTGCGATACTAGCCTCAGGTATCATGGCAGCATCAATCTTCGTACTCAAGCCATTTAGCCCAGTACTTCTTACTATACCAGTAGCTATGATTGTATACGCAATAGCGCTATATGGATTACGCTTTGTGAAACCACGTGAATTTACAATGCTACGAAAAGAAGCTAGCTAACGTACCAAGCGCAAAAAATATCAATATAATTGTTAGCAACGCTTTCGCTAACATGCTAATAACCTCACCAACAGCACTGCGTTGCTTCTTTTTTAATTTAGATTGCTTACGCGATACAACCATGAATAACCCATACGCTAAAGTAACGCAAATAAATAGCGGGATTTTCCAAATAGTAGCTACTAAGTAAGCATACAGTACGCCAAATACCGTAACCATACCAAAGCTCATCCATACCGCTTTCTTGCTCTGCAAAAAATTCATAGCAGTGAAGGTTATTATACTAAGGGTGTCGTTGATGTTCTATCAGCCTTATTGGAATGCTTATATGTGCTGAATAATTGTTTTACTAAGAGTAGTGGCACAGGAAGTAGCATTAACCACAGTACATAGTACTCTAACCATAATAACGCGCCGAATGCTAATATAATAGTGATAACATCTACCGTTCCAATATGCAACCCAGATTTTAATACAATTTCCGGTTTACGTTTTTCTAGAAAAATACTCTTCTTGGCTTCTCGTAAATATCCAACAAGTAAGTGACCAACTGATGCAGTAAATGCTAAATAGATCACCCATGGACTATGCCCTACGCTACCGCTTAGCAATACCTCCCAATTCATAGGATCAACAGAAATAGGTGCAAAGTTATATAGCTGAATACCAATTGCCATGAACCATAGTACCTCCTTAGTGCGATCAGATATACTATCAAACCAAATACCAAATTTACTACCACGACCAGTCATCCGAGCAACCTCACCATCCGAGCAATCTAATGAAAATGATAATTGAATACAAATAAATGCCAGTATTCTCCCCCACCAGGCAGGAGTAAGTAAACCAATTGCACCAACTACACCAACAATGAACGATAAAATTGTAACGTCTGGAGCAGTAATCCCTGGGACGTGTCGCAATAGTACATAGGTAAGCCGCTTTGAGATTCTACGGTAAATGAGACGACTAAATATACTATCGTGCGGTTGTTGATATTGCTTTATTTCGGCAACGGATTGTGTAATAGGCATAACTAACGGTTATTCATCTTTAACCCGATACAGTTCGCCAGCAGGCTGAAACGAAAAATCAAATGTATCAAGTATTTCTAGATCTAATAAAATACGCAAACGCTGTTCATCTGCGTTAGCACTACCATCATACCATAAATAGAGGTCGTGTGTCTCCTGTAAGTCCTGTAAAAATGGAAGCATCTCATCTAACGGTGGGCGTTCCTTGGGTTTTCGTGGAAATCGTATCACCCGCAAATTAGAATGCGTCATAATCATTTCAGATAACCCAGATTTCCATGATCCTACCATAAGCAGTAATGGCTGTTTATCACCAATATGATTATCTTCTACTGATTGCGCGATCGCCTTAACAGTATGTAAGTCATCACGACTAAGCGCTTTAAACACCTGCTGCTGACCTTGAATATGTTCCTGGCGCTTCGCTAACGATGGCTGCTGGGACACAAAAAATGAGATAACAATCACCAACGCAATGAGTGACCAAGTCATTCGGGATAATTCAAGTTTCTTCCTGATATATACTAATGTAGCAACCATTCCAAATGCCGCACTGATAGCGATGGCTGGTAATAGTGGCAATATGTAACGCGCGTAAGGATTGATCCATGCGCTGAATAGTATGAAAATCACTGCAAACCAACTACCTAATAAGTAAGCTTGCTTGCGATCTTGCTTCCATAAAAACAGTAATCCTAATAGCGCTGCCAGCAATAATGGTGGCCAGTCGCTAAATTGCTGCATTACGCCCCAATACTGATTTACACCTCCAACACCAGGCCGGAACTTACCTTGGTTATTATAGAGATTCTGAATACTTAATGACTGCACGTGATCGAAGTTTGATGTAATAGCAATGCTAGAAATATCCTTAGCACGAAATTTTTCTTTATGCTCGGTTATTGCCGCAGAATTCCAGATTGACAATGATGCCGCTAATACAAGACCGATAAAAAATACTCCCAATAGTTTGGCGCGTGCTTTCCACTCTTTCTTTTTAATCCCATAAAAAAACCATATCACTATTGGTAATAACAATATTCCACTAGTTTCGCGAATATTAATACTGTATCCATACGCTAAGCCTGCGCCCAGTAGTATACTTATCCCAATCCATCGATACTTCCATTTCCGTAGCCCAAGAATAATACCCACGAATGCTAACATAAAGAAAAACATTGATGGAATCTCTCGCATTGGCTGCGATACAGCATAGTTCGCATACAAATTAGCCATACCAACTGTAACAGCGCTCATAATACCAATAACGCGCTGCAGAGCCGGCGTTGTACATATCATTAACAATGCCAATACATAGGTTAGTAATACTACACCTACGGCCAATATAGGCACTAATACGTACATTAATTCATCAGATCCAGATACCTCAGCAGTAAGATACAATAAGAAGCCCAGTCCAATTGGGTATCGTGAAGCTATCCAACCATCTGGTGAAATAATTTCATGATGTGTAGGAGCAACAAAGCGAGCTAATGGCTCATCTTCAAATGCACTAAATGCTGCTTGCACTAATGGATCCTGGCTCACCAATTCTTCACCATGCAAAAATTGCCCTGCTGTATAAATATACCCAGGAGAATCATCTCCCCACGAACCCCACGCATGGTTAGTGAGGTACATAAAACCAAACACCACAGTTAACAGTAAAACGATGCTAAGATCGAAGAGATACCAATATCGTTTCATAGTAATTAATTTAGGCAGTGAGTAATCCTCGCTGCTCTAATTCAGAAATTATATGTGTAATACACTCCTTAATCGTTTGCCTTTCTGTATCCACAACAATTTCTGGTTTACTAGGTTCTTCATATGGGGCAGAAATTCCTGTAAAATTTTTAATTTCACCGGAACGAGCTTTTGCATACAATCCTTTTACATCTCGCCGCTCACATTCTTCCAGTGAGCATTGCACGAACACTTCAATAAATTCACCACTATCAACAAGCTCTCGCACTGCGTCACGATCTGCTTTATATGGTGAAATAAATGCAGTCATAGTAATTACTCCTGCGTCTACAAATAGTTTCGCCACCTCCCCTACTCTACGAATATTTTCTGTACGATCATCAGGTGAGAAACCAAGATTATTATTAAGGCCATGCCGAATATTATCTCCATCTAGTCGATACGCAGCAACTCCCCGCTTAAATAATTCATTTTCTAGTGCAACGGATAACGTTGATTTTCCAGATCCTGACAATCCAGTAAACCACACAATACAACTCTTATTTCCAAATTGCTTTTGGCGATCTTGTTTTGCTACCTCACTATCGTGCCAAACGATATTTTTTGATTTTGTCATGAACTTGGCTGCAGTTGAGTTAGCTTATCCTGTATTTTAGAAAAATATTCATCAATGCCATCTTTGGGAATAATAATACCTACAACATCCTCTTTTCCGCCGGAGTTTAATCCGAGCTCACGGGCAAATGCAATAACATCACGCATATCTACATTTAAATCTCTACGCCGTCCATAGCATGTATATTGATCATTTTTGAAATGCTTTGTAAAAATAATTTTATCAGGATATTTACGTGAAAGATTACGCGTTACATGCGATAAAATATTCATTTTTGTACTAATAGCTTTATACATTACATGATCCGAAATACTTTTTGGCTCTTTATCACTGATTCTACTCGTCTCATTAGCGATTTTAGTAATATTATCCTTTAAGCGTACATCCGTTAATACGGCTAGCGGGTCATGTCGCAATAAATGCACTGTCTCACGAATCCCATTATAGTCATCAATTATGTAATTTGAATCAATTAACCGGCGCGCCTCAAGCAACTCTGTAAATGTAATGTTATGTTGCTCCATCATCTCCTCTACCATTGGATAGAGCTCGGGATCTTGCTGAACAGCCTCTTCTTTATCACCAACGATGGCAATTACTTGCTGTAGATTATTTGGATTTCCTAATAGCGCGTTAATGTACGATGCGCAGGCAGGATGAGGTTCATTGTAATAATGCACATTGGTATAAGGATCCTGGTGATGATGATCGAATACATATACTTGGCCTGGAAAAATTTCAGCTAATCGATTAATGGTATCGGTCTGAAAATTAATATCACACGTTAATACAAAATCGTACCCCTTATCAATAAATTTCTGGTATTCTTGATCGGTAACATAGTAATTTGTGATTGTTGGTGTGAAAAGCTCAAGTTTCTTATCTGGATAATTTTTCTTAAAATGGTTTTGCAGTAGCGCTGCTGAAACCATTCCATCTGTATCCCAATGATGAATAATTACTCCCTTTTTCTGCTTGTCTGTTAAATCAGCAAATGGATTCATAATTCTATTTTACGAAGATATCTCCTAAATCAATTAATAACTGTGATATTTCTGGTCGCATAATTTCTGCGGGAACAGGTTCACCGGCCTGCAGTAATTTACGAATCACTGTACCCGATGGAGGTGTGCGAAGCTCATTGTCATGAGCGCAGGTTTTTGATGTCGCCACAGTTTCACACCCTTTACAGTGAAAACTATGTTCAAGCTTAAGGATAGTTACACCAATATCTTCAATGGTATCGAAAATTTCCTGAGCCTCATATGTTCCATAATAATCAGCAACACCAGCATGATCTCTCCCTACAATGAAATGTGTACAACCAAAATTCTTGCGAATAATTGCATGCAGAATAGCTTCTCGTGGACCAGCGTAACGCATCTTTAACGGTAGAATTGATAATACTGAACGATCACGTGGAAAAATTTCGTTTACCATGTACGTATACGCTTTTAAGATAGCTCCGTCTTGAAAGTCACCGGTTTTTTTCTTACCAATTACTGGATTTATAAACAAACCATCGGTTACCTCTAGCCCAATACGTTGAATGTATTCATGAGCCCGATGTGGAGCATTACGAGTTTGAAAACCAACTACTGTTTCCCAACCTTTCTCCTTGAATAACAAACGAGTTTCTAATGGATCAAGATTATACTCATTAAACGGCTCTTTCGAATTATCAATCAACTCAATATCACCTCCTAGAAGATAATCTTCCATATCATAAATCATCTTTACGCCAGGATGATCATCTTCAATGGTACCAAACACTTGCTTAGCTACATGACCATCTTCATATATGTATTTGTCACGCACATTTAACACTGCCACTGGATTACCGTTCTCCTCTACTAGGGCAATCTGTTCTCCGATAGATATTTCATTAGCTGTTTCCTCATTTACATCAAGCACGAATGGAATCGGCCATACAGTTCCATCGGCCAACTTCATTTCGCTTACTACTCGTTCAAAATCTTCCTTTACCATAAAACCGCTCAGTGGACTATACACGCCACGAGCGATATTTTTTACATCTTTAACTAATTCCTCATCAATCACAAGAGGCCGCAGCCCTTTTGCTACCTCTGTCATTTTAATCGCGTCTTCAGGTTTTAGAACACGATTAATGAGGATGTTTCCATGTGGCTCAAGTGACATACAGCTTAATCAAGATACCCTAGATTTTTTAGACGCTCACGAATTTTATCTTCATCATCTTTGGAATAGGTTCCATCTTGCTGCCCTTCAGCTTGCTGAGTAGATTTCTTTTTATCAACTACCTGCTGCAAGATATACGCAACATATTCATCAACAGTTGAGAATTCATCACTTTCATTCGCAAACTGCTCTAAATGTTTATAGAGCTCATCCGAGAGTTGTACTTGAGCCATAATAATTTATGCTTTCAGATTATTAAATATTGTAAGATACATCTTACGTGCCGTTGCCCATGAAAACTGTTCAATAGTTGCTGAACGAACAGATTGACGCTTAAATGGATCTTGCAAGATGTTATGAATAGCCTGTTGCCAGGCTATTACGTTGTTTGATTCTACCAAAAATCCTGTACTTCCGTCAATCACTGCATCGCGTATCCCCTCAAGGTTAGAAGCGATTACTGGGAGGCCGCTAGCAGATGCCTCAATTACCACAATTCCAAAACCTTCAATGTCATTTTGTACTTGAATATTTGGCATAATAAAAACATCAACTGCTCCATACAGCTTACGCAATACATCATCTTCTACCCTACCAAGGACATGCACTCTATGTTGCAAATTTTGAGTTTCAATTGCCTTAGTAATAGTATTGTGTTCTGGCCCACTACCTACCACTATATAGTGAACAGAATTAGGTAGCGTTGGCATTACTTCGGAGATGAACCAAGCAACACCCTTGCGCTTTACCAAACGACCGACAGTTAATACTACCTGTATTTCACCTTGTGATTCTTGAATATATTCATTAAGAATCGTACGGTCACGTGGAATTTTCCAGTTTTGTGGATCAATCGCATTCGTGATCACCGATACTGTATCTTTGCTCCAGCCGCGTTTATACAGCAAATCAGCCGTACCATTACTAACGCATACAATATGCCTATAATGCTTTAAGGCGAACCATACTAATACTTGATACCCATACTTCTTGTACGTTATATCGAGTCCGTGAATAGTAATTGTTATAGGTTTTCTACTTAGCCAAGAAATCATAACGCCTGGCCAGGCTAGCACTGCATCACCAATATGAATAACATCATACTTACGCGCTTGAATTACAGCTTTGATAATTACCATCGGTATCCACCAAATCAAATGGACCTGTGATTTTCGTAGCGCAATCACATCAACTATCCCTGCAAGTGACTTAACAAAACCTGCGCTATAATTCTCCATTCCACCAATATGCGGTGGATACTTTCGCGTAATAAAGAGCACTTTCATACGCGCACGTATATTACTTATCTAACTCAGCCTTTTTAAGGCGATATAATACTTCCTCGGTTACTTTGCGGTGCCAACCAATAGATGATCCTAGTAGACCAAGCACAACATTAATATATCCTAACAAAATAAGCATAGTTCCAATAATGATTGATTGGAGATGCCCACTGCCTTCCCCAATGGCAAAAAAGTATATAAATCGAATGAGTGGCACTGCACCTATAATAGCAATTATTAAACCGAAGCTTCCAAAAAAACGCATTGGTCGAAACACAACGATATTGCGTACAATATTCCATCCAGCTTTCCAAATATGTTCCGGAATACTGTTAATAAGACGCGATGGTCTATCCACTACACGATCTGGAATTGGAACTTCAACAGTAACTAATCCGCTATCATGAGCCGACATTAACGTTGTATGCACGTACGTGTGAGTGGAATAAATTTGCAAACGCATAGCAGCCTCCTTGGTGTAGGCACGAAATCCAGTTGATACATCATATTTTGGTAAGCCTGCCCAACTCGTCATTACGTAGCTACCAATTTTATTTAGAGTTTTATTTTTGGTATTCAAATTCTTGCGAGACCCGATAACAATTTCTGCCTTCTCTTCGAGAATTGGCTTTATTAAATCTCCAATCCGAGATTGATCATAATGATTATCACCATCCGTATTTACAATAATATCAGCCCCATGTTGCAATGCCTCCCATAAAGCTCGCTCGAATGTACGCGCTAGCCCCTTATTTTCTTTGTTGGGTACAACATGATCCGCTCCAGCCTCTTTGGCTACTTCAATGGTTCTATCTGTTGAGCCATCATCAATAACTATCACTTCAACCACATCAATTCCCGGTAAACTTCGAGGAACTTCCTTAATAACAGCCTCGAGGTTCTCCTCTTCGTTATAACATGGGATGGTAACAATAAGCTTCATAAGTGTTAGCGACCAATAGAGCTATAGGTAAAGCCTAATTCTTCCATTTTACTTGGTTTTAACAAATTCCTTCCATCAAACACCACTGGTTCTTTAAGTATGTCTTTAATTTTTGTCCAATCTAATTCTTTAAATTCCTTCCACTCAGTAACCACTAATAATACATCGGCATCTTTAGCTGACTCATAAGGATCCTCACAGAAGATTACTTCTTCCGGAAGCTCATTGCGAGCATTATCAGCTGCTTGATAATCAAACACTTTTACAGTAGCGCCAGCCTCCACAAGCTGCTGTACGATATCAATAGCAGCAGATTCACGAATATCATCTGTATTATTTTTAAATGCCAAACCTAATACACTAATTGTCTTACCTTTAATACCAGTATTAAAATGTGCTTTTACTTTATCAATAAAATGAACACGCTGATTAGAATTTACTTCTAATACACCTTTGAGTAATTGAAATTCATATCCAGTGTCCCCAGCGATTTGACCAAGCGCTTTTACGTCCTTAGGAAAACATGAGCCGCCCCAGCCAATTCCCGCTTTCAGAAACTTTGGTCCAATCCGATTATCTAATCCGATACCGTAAGAAACCTCATCGATATTTGCTCCAGTACGTTCACAGATCTGAGCGATCTCATTAATAAATGAAATTTTCGTTGCTAAAAATGCATTCGATGCATACTTAATCATCTCAGCAGACTCCACAGTAGTTACTACCTTCTCACCTTTAATAGGTTTAAAGATATCCAACATCACATCACTTGCTCGATCATTGCGTACTCCAATCACAATGCGATCTGGGGCATAGAAATCATCCACGGCGCTACCTTCACGTAAAAACTCAGGACAAGATGCATAATCGAACTCACCTGAATAGTGCTTTTTAATATGTTTCTCAACTTCTTCCCCAGTTCCTACTGGTACAGTTGATTTTGTAATAACTACAGCGTAGTGATCTAATCCTTTTCCAATTTCTTCTGCTACAGCATAGACATATTTTAGGTCAGCTCTACCATCGTCTGCTGAAGGTGTTCCTACGGCAATTACAACAGCCTCTGCTTCTGGTAATGAATCTACTAATTTTGTTGAAAATATTAAGCGACCCGCCTGATAATTATGTTTAACGAGTTGTTCAAGGCCAGGTTCATAAATTGGAATGATGCCTTTTTTTAATCGCTCAATTTTATCTTCGTCAATATCAATACACGTTACAGTATGACCAACATCTGCCAAGCAAGTTCCGGTAACCAAGCCAACATACCCTGTACCAACAACGGTTATTTTCTTAAATTCAGTTAACGGCTCTGTAGAGGATTGTGTCATACGTAAATTACAATATTATTTAGTGTTCTCTGAAAACCACTCCCAAGTAGTGGCTAAACCTTTATTAAGTAAAACAGTGGCTTCCCAGCCCAGGGCTTTTTTGGCACGATGAGAGCTTAGGGCGCTAGTACGCTGCTCTCCTGAAACCGCTTTTCCATGCCGAACTTTCTTATGTATTCCTGCAATCTTAGCAATTTTCCCATATAACTGGTTTACTGAAGTCTGTTTTCCAACCCCGATATTGTAAAAGCCTTCAGCACTCTTGTCAATCGCTCTAAGAATGGCGTTCACGGCATCGTCAACATAGATGTAATCCCGCGTTTGCTTACCATCTCCAAATATTATAGGGGGCTTTCCCTTTAATAGCATACTCATGAAAATTGCCACCACTCCAGCTTCACCAGCAGGGTCCTGACGCGGGCCAAATACATTGGCTAAACGTAGCGCAATTGTGGAAATGCCATGCACTTCACTATAATATTCTAAGTAGTGCTCCACAGAGCGCTTAGCAATAGCGTATGGTGAACGGGGTTGTGCCGGCTCTGTTTCCGGTGTAGGAATTTTTTTTGCTTCTCCATACATCACTCCGCCAGTTGAGATAAATACAAATCGTTTAACTTTTTGCTTGCGCGCCTGCTCTAATAGATGAATTGAACCAATAATATTTTGCTCGGCATCAAATACAGGATCATCAATAGAATGGCGAGCGTTTTTTTGTGCAGCTAAATGCACTATTGCTGCAAATTTATGCTTATTGAATAATCGCTTTATGCTTTGTGTATTAGTAATACTCCCTTTTACAAACGTGGCCTTTTTAGATACATTTATGCGCTTACCGTAACTAAGGTCATCAAATACTACAACGGTATCACCACGCTGAATGAGCGCATCTACAACGTGCGACCCTATAAATCCCGCTCCTCCGGTTACAAGAACTTTCATGAAGTATACTTATCGATTACTTGATAGATTATTCGCATTACTAGAAACGCTCGCATAGGTAAGCACTCTACTTCCAAGCATGTCAGCCGTAGTTTTCTTCAACCCTTCATCAAGTGCAACTACCGGAAACCATCCTAAACGCTGCTTGGCTTTGCGAATGTCGGCAACTCCTGGCTTGATAAGAAATGGTAGTTCTTTTTCAAATTTAATTTTCGAAGTGGACTCGGTATATTCAATAATTTTATTCGCCACATCAATAATTTTAAACTGTTCCGGACTACCAAGATTTACCGGGCCCTTCAAATCGTAATTCATAGCTTTAAGAAATCCATCAATAACATCTTTCACATAGCAATAGGTGTCAGCTTCGGAGCCATCTCCAAAAATAATAAGATCACGTCCGTCAGCAGCAGCAATTACAAAATCCGGGATCATTCGTCCACTATTCAAAGCCATCCGTGGACCATACGTGTTAAATATTCTTGCAACTTTCACATCAAGGTTAAATTGCCTTCCAAAACTAAAGACAAATGATTCCGCAAATCGCTTACCTTCATTATAACAACTGCGTGGACCATTTGGATCTACAAACCCCCAATACTCTTCACTTAATAACTCTTGTCCTTCAAGTGGGTCTCCATATACAGCTGAGGTTGATGCAAACAAATATTTAGCCTGAAACTGTCGAGCAATTTCTAGTGTATTCCGCACGCACAATGAATTAGCTAATAACGTATTATAGACATTCTGCTCGAAGTTATTTTTATTTGTTGGACTTGCAAGATTATACACTTCTTGCACTCCCTGAAATTGCACTTGAAATTTTTCTAGTTCTGGAAATTGAATTAATTCAAACGGCTGACTACAATCATGTTTAATGAATATAAAATTAGGATTACCTAGTAAGTGCTCAATATTCTCAACTCTACCACTTACAAAATTATCCACACAAATAACTTTATTGTGCTTCACAAGCTCATCACAAAGGTGGGAGCCAAGAAAACCGGCGCCACCAATTACTAATATGTTTTTCTTGTCGAATATCGCTTGTTTAGCCATAGGAGCTAAGTATACAACATTAATTCTTTTCAGCGAAGGTCCAAAACTTATTCGCAAGGAAGTTCCAAAATAGCACAACAACAATCGCCAATATTTTAATCATAATATCATTCATTCCACTTGGTAATAACATTGAAAATATACCAACGTTAATACCTAAACCAATAGAGCTTACAACAAAAAACTTGGCAAACAATACGCGATGATCTTGATTTTTATTGCGGAACGTCCAGTATTTGTTCCAAGAATAGCTATTTACTGTGGCAATGATAAATGCAATTGTTGATGCAAGTATTTTGTGATCAAACCAATACTCCCACAATCGAGTGAGGGCGGCATAGATAAGAAAATCAATTGCTGTGTTACTAGTTCCAACTATTGCAAATTTAATAAACTGTCGATACATCAATTTCATAACCGTTACAATATCACACCTCCATGGACATTAAAAGCTGGTTATTACACCGGCTTTATTTTTTACACAAGCTCTAGCACTGGCCGCTTGGCCGGCACAGCACCATTCATGACGCCGTCATAAAGCACATTAGTTGATTTACTAATATCAGACCACGCGTAGTACTCCGCAACATGTTTACGGGCAAGCCTACCAAGTTCTTGTACGCGCTCTGGGTCATCGAGAAATGCTTGTAGTTTGTGCTTAAGATCTGTAACGTTGGTATTTCTAAAGCTTTCACCACAGCGCTCAACAATTTCCAGGTTCGCTGGAATATCTGAAGCTAGAACAGCTCTACCATAGGAAGCTGCTTCTAACAATGCAATTGGCAATCCCTCAGACTCCGACGGTAGTACATAACAATACGCATTCGAGAACAACTCTTCTAGCATGCGTCCACTTTGAAATCCTGTGAAAATAATATTCTTATTATCAGCAGCCATAATCTTGAGTTCATCCACATAATCATCAGTAAATGCCGTATCACCAACAATCACTAATTTTTTATCTGTATCGATTTGCTTGTACGCATCAATGAGGTAATGAGCGCCTTTGTGACGCACTAAGCGAGCTACCATTACGATATACTCGTTTTCATCGAGATCATACTGCTGTGTAATCATAGAAGCCGGTTGGCGCTGCACCTGATTTACACCATTAGGAATATAGTGCGTATTACGGCCATATACCTCGTACGCATATTGATGTAAGGTTTTTGAAACAGCAATTACTTCATGAGAAAATTTCATTTGCGACCACTCACCAAGCCATAACATTACACGAGCAAAAAATCCCCATTTTTGATGCTGACGATCAATACAATGAAACGTTGAAATTATCTTAGTTTTCGGACGTAGTAATCGTGGCGCCCAAGTTAATAATGATGGACCAACTGCATGCACATGAATGATATCCACCTTTTCTTTAAACATCGCATGCAGCATAGAAATAAATGTATGTGAAATAGCATCTAAATGTTTTGAAGCAAATGACGGCAAGCTTACTAACCGAACACCTTTGTATTCCTGTTTGGTTTTCTCAGTATACCAAGGGCGGGTGTAGACAACTACATCATGATTTTCCACTAGCCGTGCAGATAGCTCTTGAACGTGTGTTTCCACGCCACCCTGCTTGGCTGGGATTCCTTTTTGTCCAATCATTGCTATTTTCATAACGAACAAGGATACCATAACTATTATGATCTGTCAATACCTGGGTGGAACCGCCGAATTCTAAACATAATGCCCCACCTGTAAGACAATATAGTAATGACCCTATAACCTATGGGTCTATGGCTAAACTAACATACTTCGAACGACAAATAATAGAATCAGGAATACGCGCACAGAAGAGCAAA
>JAJRVJ010000011.1 GCA_024277435.1 Patescibacteria group bacterium
AACCTTTTACCGATTGCAGTGATCCATTCAGGCATCTGAATGGAAAATGTTCCATGGAACTGAGTATGAAAAAACAGGCTACATGGTCTGAGGTATTAGATTTAATCTATTAAAAAACGCGCCAGATATGGAACGGTGACAGAGGGTCCCGGCTACGGGGAGCTCTTCCTCGAGGGCTCCGAGCTGCTGGATGTCGGCGTCGACGCGGGCTACGTGCCTGGAGGCGGGTACATCGGCGGCAACGTCATGACCCGCCTGCAGCTCATCCCGAAGGCCAACCTGGGCCTGGCGGTGGAGCTCGGCGTCGCCGGCTTCATCCTGCCGGACGAGAAGTCGGGCTTCGGCCTCGGCTTCAGGTACGGGCCGTACGTGCGGCCGAAGGACGGCCCAGTCTCGCTGGGCCTGCTCCTCGGGGGCAACTCGGCCGGCCACTTCGCCACCACCTTCCTGCTGGCCGTGGACCCCGCCAAGGTCCCGCTGAGCTTCCAGCTCAAGGCCGGTGCCGGATTCACCGCCATGGGCGTTGGGCCGGTGGTGACGTTCGGCGTCAGCTTCCGGCCCTTCTGGAAGCCGCCGGCGCCCACCTCGGACGCCAACAAGTAGGGATGTGAGAGTAGCGGCCAACGTGTGGTACGTCACTGCAAGTGACAGGCCGCCCGTCGCTACTCTCTGCCTGGAGCGCCGATCATAGTGATCGTGCGTTCCAGGCCTACTCGATGTGTATCAAAAAATGGTACGCATCGAGTAGATACATACCATTTTGTTTGTAGAGACACATTACAATGCGTCTCTACATAAAACCCAAATATTTTACATCAGCGCTTCATCAATCGCTTCATTTACTAACCGATCAGCCTCTTTATTTTGCGCACGCGGTACATGTGTAAACGTAACTTTTTTGAATTGGGTTGTAAGATTATATACTTTTACAAATAACTTCTGTAGCTCTTTATTCTTCACTTTATACTCCCGCTTCATTTGCTTAACAATAAGTTCAGAATCTAGAAAAAAGTTAATTTCTTCCAATTCCGGATGTTCTTGCTTGTACTTTACAGCTTCCTCCATAGCAATAACTACAGCCATATACTCGGCTTGATTATTCGTGGCTGTTCCAAGATAACGCTTAAACTCACCTAGTTCTTTACTATATACTCCCGAAGCTGATGGACCTGGATTACCACGAGAACCTCCGTCGGTAAAAATTGTTACTGCTGTATAACTCATGTGTATTGTCTATTAAAATTGGGTTTGTAAATATTCTACCACCATAGCTTCCGAATACAATTCAATCGGCGCTCGATTATCGGTGAGTACTGGAATATCAGTTGGTTCTGGATAATAATAATTTACATACATCGTTGCGGCAATATCAGCCCGCTCATCAGTAATATCAGTGAGTTTATCAAATTGCAATGGCTGCTGACTGGCCATGAGAACATAATTAAAATGTCCTGGTACACGCATTATTGCTACTTCAGGAAATACAGATTGCACGGTTGTGGTAATGGCTTGTAATAATTTTGTTTCACCAGATACACTACCAATATTGATTACCAAAATTCCACCATCCGTAAGATGATCGTTTACCTCCGTAAAATATTCTTGAGTGGTAAGATGCCATGGAATATATAAATCATGTGAGAATGTATCCATCATAATAAAATCGTACGTATCTTTACTATTACGTAAATAGGTTCTTCCGTCGGCCACTACCATCTTCATATTCTGCTCTTCAAGATCGAAGTACTTGTTGGCTAACTCTACAATTTCTCCGTCAATTTCTACACCCGTTTTTTTCATATTAGGAAAATAGTGATTCAACTGGCGTGTAATAGTTCCGCCAGCTACACCTAGCGCAAGCATTGAAGCATCATCTGGTAAGTCCGCAACAACTGGTGTAATGGCTGCATAATCAAAATACGCTCCTGTAAGAATTCCTTCCTTCATATAATATGACTGCGTACCCAGACCTTCATTTACCACTAAGCCTAACTTATCTCCTAAATCAATCACTTGTAAATATTGATACACCGACTCTCGTTGTTCAATAATATTTTCATCCGCTTTTACTGGCTGCGTACTAAGAACCAAATACAGCGCAATAGGTACTAATACTACAGCGTATAACCACATTGGTTTACGACGTAATGCTACGGCCGCAATAATTAATAGTAGCGCGGATAACAGTATTGTTTCTCGACTACCGATATATGGTACGAGAAAAAATGCGCTACCGAATGTTCCAAAAATACTTCCTACCGTAGACCAGGCATATATTCCTCCAGCCACTTTTCCAGCATCTTCGATACTAGTGGTTGCTAAACGAATCGCGTATGGACTTACCATGCCTAGCAAAAAAATAGGAATAGCAAATAACACCACCACCATCACAAATGATCCAACCATAGCGTACACCACAGCCGAATTAGCTGGTGCTAATGCCAAATTTACTGTATTCAAAAATAATGCGGCCAACAATGGTATACAACTACTAAAGATACCTGCCACCAATACAATATTTGCTAAACGAAATGATTGCGGCTGTTTATCTGCTAGGCGACCACCAAAGTAATATCCTAACGACAGTGCAATAAGAACAACCCCAATGATATTCCCCCACACAAATGTTGAGGTACCAAACCATGGCGCTAACATACGAGAGGCTGCAAACTCCAACATCATTATAGCCCCACCGGTAACACCTACGAAACCATAGTATATCCTTGGATTAACTACTGGATTTTGGCTCATGATCTTGAATGTTATTTACTTGAATTTGTATTTCACGATTTCCATTCCACTCATTAATATTCAATTCACATATAATTGTAATACTATCACCATTCGATAGATCTTCGGCAAATGCTCCGTGACCAAACGCAATTGCTTTCATTGCTTGACCACTCTCTGGACATTCCAAAATAAGACGCAAATGATTATTGGTTTTTCCGCATGTTTGATGATCTTTCACAATAGCACCCTTGATTAAGAAGCACGGCTTTGGATTCCCTTCCCCGAACGGCTCGAGTTGATTGAGTTGATCGAGTAACTCCCATGATACATCGCAAATTTTCATTTCAACATCAATATCCAGAATTGGTGTAGGGTCATAATCCTTCATGAGCGATTCAACATCCTTTGTAAAGCGCTCTTTAAATTGCTCTACTGTCGCTTTCTTGTCTAACGTGAAACCACAAGCCATGGCATGCCCTCCGTAACGATCAAATAATTCATCCATATTCTGTAGTAGAGAAATCATGTCCACTCCCTGCACACTACGGCCTGATCCGGAAATCTCACCATTGCTTTTTGTAAGTACAAAGGCTGGCTTTGTAAAAGCACTTACTAATTTACCCGCCACTAAACCAACGAGCCCTAGCGGCCAATCTTCTGCGTATACATAAATAACATTACCTGTTTGCTCTTCGGCTTGCTGCTTGGCCTCCGTAAATATTTTTTGCGTTAGCGCCTGCCGCTCTTTATTTGTAGCTTCAAGTTTTTCTACATTTTTCTTGGCTTCTTCATCATCTTCAACTAACAGCAAATCAACAGCCGCATTTGCATGTGCTACACGTCCAGCCGCATTAATCCACGGACCAATACGATACCCTATTGTTGTAGTAGTAGCATCAGAATCGGACTTATGAGTTGCCTCCATTAACTTCCGTAATCCTAAGCGCCTGGTTTTATTTAATACCACCAAACCATAACGCACCAATGTGCGGTTTTCATTTGTTAACGGCATGCAATCTGTAACGGTACTAATAGCCACTAAATCCAATAGCCATTTTTCATACCCATCACCTAACTCAAGTGTTTTACCAAGAGCTTGCGCGACTTTAAATGCCACCCCTACCCCAGCTAACATTGTAAACGGATAGTTATCGGCCGCTACATGTGGATTCACAATAGCGTATGCTGCCACTGGGAGCTCTGGCGGCTCAACGTGATGATCGGTAACAATCACATCCATTCCCAAATCAGTGGCATGCTGCACTTCATCTTTGTTAGAAATACCACAATCCACAGTAATGATTAAATCCACATCCTCTGTAGCAAACTTTTCTATGGCATCATTGTTTAGGCCATATCCTTCTGTATCACGATGCGGTAGATAAATTCGCACCTTTTCAACACCGGCATCTTTCAAAGCAGTATAGAGCAGAACTGAAGAGCATACTCCATCAGCGTCGTAATCACCATACACCAGTATACTCTCACTCTCGTCACGAGCTTGAATAATACGATCAACCACCTTTTTCATATCACGAAACAAAAATGGATCATGTTGATCGCTACTGTAATCCGGTGAAAGAAACGCTTCAATTTCTTTTTGATCGGTGATACCTCGATTATGTAAAATTTGCACTACTGCTACATGTAGTTCTGGAAATTTCTGAATAATGTCCTCTGAAATTGGTGGATGAATATTTAATCGTAATGAATCCATAGTTATACTTCTTTAATCAAACTCAAAGGATAATAAGTGCCTTTTCGATATTCTTTAATAGTATTGCGAATATGTGGGAACCGAAAACTCTCTTTTGGCATATGAAATATCTGATTATATGTAAACCACTCTGCATTAAGTGCTCGACTAGCATCCAGATTAATTTCACCAGAAATATCTTTCATAATAAATACTGGCAACAAATAACCAATCCGATCTACCTCATCGTATTGATGATACCAATTCACGATTGATTCCGTTTGCGCTTTTAATCCAGTTACTTGCTGAACAGCCCGCTCTGCAGCACTTACTAATAATTCATCCGCTCTGCATATTATCGCTGGCAATGTCCATCGGCCATAGTACTGCTTTGTTGTATCTTGCACTAATAATATTTTACTATCCTTCTCTAAAATAGCCATTGCCATAACTGTAAAATGCCGCGCTGTATCTGTAAGGTGAAAATTAAATCTCATGTTCCTGCAAGAATTCTCTCACGCGATTGACTAGATTCTTCTGATTTACATGCTTTAAATATTGATCAACCTCATCAAGACTTACCCACATAAACTTTGCATGCTCATCCGAGACCTGCACTTTGGCTCCAGTTTTAAATAAATAATATATAACAACCTTGTTGATTGTTTTATTCGTAACTCGAAATGTGTAATAAATTTGCTCACGAAATGCTGGATGCAATCGAAAACGCTTAATTCCCGTTTCCTCCTCAATCTCTCGTTTTAACGTATCCAATTCTTTTTCACCATGCTCCACTTTACCCTTTGGAAATTCCCAATATTTATTGGCCGCGGAAAACATAATTAACACCTCATGCTTGGCGTTTAAAATAACAGCTCCAACACTCTTTTGTTTGATAGTTGGTCTGCGACGATTATTTGAGCGTTGGCGATTACGCGGCTGTGGTGATGGCATGTAAATCTTCTGGTTGAATAGTTAATGTATCAAATAATGATTGCTCTAATTGCTTGAGTTTCTGGATAATTTCATCGCTGTTATCGGTAGCTGGATCTACTCTCCAGCGCTGCTTACCAAATACGATGCGATCTTCCAGTGAAACAATATCAGCGTGATTCACTCGTTTATCAGCATAATAAACAAGTTGAGATTCAATTTTTGAGAGCGCCTGATTCTCAAAAATTGTCATCAAGCTATGCGACCGAATTACCTCTGCTATCTCTGGGTAGCGATCTCTCAGTAAGAGATAATTAATCTCCGCATGAGGAAGCGGAGTTGAAATAGATGTCGGTAAATATGGCCATTGCTCGGGAATCCGAACGAGATCGTGTAAGAGAGCAGCTGCAACTGCCAATTCAATGTCAACTGCATCATTAACAGCTAAACGAGCTTCGGCCAGTACACGCGTAATCTCCGCCACCATCTGCATATGATCCTGAATATGTTCTGGTGTGTGATAGGTGCGATACAAAGCCGCATAATCCTGTTCAGTCGGCAGCTTCATAGTGGCAGTATACCAAAGTTCCGGCGATCACACAAATAGGAATAAACACTATATTTACTATAGGAATAACTAAAATCAACATACAAAGCCAACCAAATATCGCATGCCTTAATGGTTGAGTAATGATGTACCGAATCTTGTCGCGAAAGTGAATTTCATGACGAGCCAGCGGTAAATCTAGATATTCGTAGGACAATAATAAGCCACTCAATAGAAAATTAAGCACTAGATATACTACAGACCCAACAACCGGTATGAAATGTAATAATAGTAGTAATAATTGCAGTCCACTAAATAACACTAACTTTACCAACTCTTCTTTTATAGCTCTCCAACTATCTCGGAATAATACTCTCCAACTAAACAGCGCCTCATGTGCACTAGCTCCTGTAGCTATTCTCTCCACCCTCTGTGATAACTGCTCGTGAAATGGCCCGGCTACTACATTAATAAGCATAATGATAAATAATAGCGCTATCCAACCAATGGTAATAACTAACACTACGGCCACAAGCAATTGCAGTCCTCCGGCCCACAAGCCATCGGAAAATGAAAACCATTGCGCCGTCTGTGCATTCACTAACCAAAGAATGATGGCTATCACAATACCATACATAGCTATGCCAATAGTAATTGGAGCTATGCATAGTACTAGTAATTTTGGATGGCTCCATAATAACGCTATAGCCCTCGGTAGTGCTACAGCAGCTGGCTTGAGTTCAGTAACACGTTTAGCGATCATCGGCTATTGCCCGAGCAAATAATGGCGCTACAGACAATATTTTAATTTTCTTAATGCGCTTTTCAGGTGGTAAGGCAATGGAATCCGTTACGATAATTTCTCGAATCTTGGCTTTTTCTAAACGCTCAATGGCTGGCCCTGATAATACAGGATGCGTGCAAGCAAAATAGATATTACGCACCTTCATACTCTTTAATTTATCTACAACGCCACACAATGTTCCAGCGGTATTTACTTCATCGTCCACAATAATCACATCTTTACCCTCAACATCACCTTCAATCTTTTTAATAATAGCTTCGTCATGCTTCTTGCGAGTTTTAAACGCTTTTACAAGTGGCACTTCAAGCTCACGAGCATAGCGCTTAGATTCAGGCATGCTCCCCTTATCTGGTGCTACCACACAAAAATTATGCAGTTTCTTTTTGCGCAAGCGTTCTATAATAACATCAAACGCTCGTAATTCTTTTCGTTGGAATTTAAAAAATCGCTTACTGCGATGCTTGTGTAAGTCTAAACAAATAATTTTATCAATTCCGGCAGTATGCAATAAATCAGCTACTAATTCAAATGTAAGTGATTCGCCCGGATTCATAATTTTTTCCATCCGCCGATATGGATAGAACGGTACTACAGCAACAATCTTTTTTGGTTGCAAGTTGCGAGCCGCATGGACAATAGCTAATAACTCTACTAAATGATGGTTAGCTGGAAATGATCCACTTTGTACAACATAGACAATTTTTCCTTGAATATCCTCCTCGATATTTACATAGGTTTCTCCATCTTAAAATTGCTTGAGATCCATTTTCCCAAGAGATATATTCAGTTCTTTTGCAATTTTCTTCGCCAGACCAATATTTGAGGATCCGCTTAAGATTACCTTGCTTTCACCGTAGTTTTTCTTCTTTTTTGTTGCCATTCGTGCAAAGTATAAGGTAGTTGACTAATTAAATCGTCCGTAGAAAAATACGTTCCTAACGTGGAACGCAGATCTTCAGCAGCTAGTCCGTTGAGGAGAACAGCTGCTTGACTGGATTGCCATACTGAATTCGTACAACTCAGAGCGGCAATCACGCCCGCCAAAACATCACCTGTTCCACCTTTTGTTAAACCAGCAGTTCCACTGTTATTATAGCGACATTTATTTTTTTGACAAACGACATCCTGCGATCCCTTGAGGACAAGTACACAATTTAGCTCCCGAGCCACCGTTTCTGGTTTGCGTTTACCAAATAATTCCTCAAACTCCCCCTTATGAGGTGTGAGTACACAGGCATCGGATAATGCATGAGGTTTACAGTATCGTAATGCATCAGCATCAAGTACCACTTTATCTGGACAATATGTACTATTTAGCAATTGCGTTACTAACTTCTTTGTTTTTGGACTCTTTCCTAGACCAGGACCCAGTAATAAGCAATCACTTCTCTCTAGATACTGCTTACGGTGACGAGCTGATACCAGAATCATAGCTGGATGCAATTGCTTTAATTTGCGCACCAACCCATGATTTGATACATCGGTTTCTACATAGATAAGATCCACAAAATGGCTGGCCGCTTCAATCGCGTACCATAATGCACCGTGATACTGTTGCGAACCTGCTGCAATATACAGTATGCCATTCTGGCCCTTGTGTGAATCGCGAACTGGCGTAGTGAGAGAACGCAATACAGAGTGTGGAATATTCTGTTTAGCTGACCTCTTCATTTAAACGCATGCTATTAATAATGGTCGCTGAATATTGAAGGCAATTGATATCTGTAGCTGAGTAACGCAATTGTGCTCCTAACACTATATCATCTGCGATCAATACATAATAATAGGTTTCTTCGGTGGTATTGGTTGGAGCAAAATATCGCAACCCTTGCATATTATTAATTTCAATTGGTACAGCTTGATATCCTTCATATTCAAAACTATTTCCTGCAGTTTCAACATCTTCTACTGTAAGATCATCTTTCACCGTAAGATTATTCATTGTTATCAAACATTGTCCATTTGTAATCGAAAGATCATCTGGCTCTACATATTCGGTGGATTCAGTAGCAATATCAACCTTCCATTCATCTTCTACTGGTAACCGAAAATCAATATTCCACAATTCATAATTAAATTCAGCCCAACCCTTGGTATCAATCAAATTATTTGATTCATCAACAACTGGCGTAGTATTTTCCTCAACTACTTCGCCCTCATTACTACCTGCATTCACGCAACCAGAAAACACCACTACAGTAAATAGAATAGCGAGTAGACTCAGAGATTTTTTTGTACGCATATGTGTATACATTATTTTATACGTTTAAAGAATGGCCCATTTTTTCTTTTTTAGTCTTCAAGTAGCGTAAATTATTCTCGTTTGGCTGTACTTGTAATGGTAATTGTTCTGTAACAGTAAGGCCGTGCCCCTCCAAGCCAATGATTTTTTTAGGGTTGTTGGTAAGTAGACGAATTGAGGTTAAGCCTAGCTCTGATAACATTTGAGCACCGATACCATATTCTCGTAAATCTACGGGAAATCCTAACTTTTTATTTGCCTCAGCCGTATCTAAGCCAGAATCCTGTAATACATATGCATTAAGTTTATTCACTAAACCAATTCCACGACCCTCTTGACGCATATACAGAATAACACCCTCCCCTTCCTTATCAATATACTCCATTGCTTTAGATAATTGCTCACCACAATCACAGCGTTGCGAGCCAAACACATCGCCAGTTAAACATTCAGAATGCACTCGAACAAGCACGTCTTTTTTACCTTGCACGTCACCTTTTACTAGAGCTAAGTGCTCTTCTCCATCAATGGTTGATTCAAATACGGAGAGCTGCCATTTTCCATACGGAGTTGGAATAGGAGCGCCCGCTACTTGTACAATTTGATGATCTTTCATTTTGCGATACGCAATGAGATCCTCGATGGCAACAATCTTTAAGCGGTGTTGTTTGGCGAATTTTGTCAGTTGCGGCATGCGAGCCATGGTTCCATTGGCATTCATGATTTCACAGGTTACTCCAGCAGCTGGTAGGCCAGCTAATTTTGCTAAATCTACTGTGGCCTCGGTATGACCAGCGCGTTGCAATACACCGCCTGGTTTAGCGCGTAGTGGAAATATATGGCCTGGACGCACTAAATCGTACGGTGTGGTTTTTGGATCAATCAATACCTTTACTGTTTCCGCTCGATCTGCCGCCGAAATACCAGTTTCTACATTTGCCCGAGCATTTACTGATACAGCAAAATCAGTTTTATATGGATCGGTGTTATCAGCAACCATTGGCGGTAACTGCAGGGCTTGTAAACGCTCGCCACTCAGTGCAACGCAAATTAATCCGCGCGCATGGGTTGCCATGAAATTAATGACCTTAGCATCAGCTTTGCTCGCAGCCACCATAATATCTCCTTCATTTTCACGGCTGGCATCATCAACAACAATAATGGGCTTACCTTTATGAACATCTTTTAACGCCTCTTCAATTGTACTAGTTGTATTTGGCATATCCGCGGACTAATATATTATCTCCTAATTTTTCTGGTTGTGGGTCTTCAATGGTTACGGAATGTTTTAAGGCGTACGTAAATGGCAAATAGGTTGCTCCGTACAAATATGGAGCTACAAATATATAGAACTCATCAATTAACTTTTGATTAATAAATGAGGTAAATACAAATGAGCCTCCTTCTACAAGTATACTTGTCTTACCACGCTTTCCTAATTCCTTCAACAGGGCCTTCATATTCATAGTTTCAAATAATAACTTCCCTTGCTGTTTTTGAAGTGGTAATTCAATGATATCCGCACCGGTTTTAGCAAGCGCATGCCGTTGTTTATGTGATACCCCCTCTAAACATACAATGATCGTATTATCATCGAGGGCCTGACTATTGCGTGGTGTACGTAAACGACTATCAAGAATAATCTTCGTTGGATGACTAAGCCTACTCTCCGGCCGCTTCAGCCGTGTATTCAACATGGGATCATCTTTAATAATGGTATTTACTCCAACTAGTATTGCATCTGTTTCCTGACGTAATTCATGAACGCGATGCAGGGACTTTGGATTAGTAATATACTGTTGCTGACTGGGATGCGTAATCTTACCATCGATACTCATACCCACTTTTCCAATCACAAATGGATGCTTTGTATTTATCCATTTAGAAAACGCTCGAATAAGATATTCACATTCATCTCGTGCCACCCCCGTTGTTACGGTAATGCCCGCGCGCCGCATTTGACCAATTGATGACCTACCCTTTTCGTGTGGATTAGGATCAGTCGCGCCAATTACAACCCGCTTCACACCTGATGCCATAACTGTTGGTGCGCACGGTGGTGTTTTTCCTTGACGTGTACATGGCTCTAGAGTGATATATATCGTTGACTCTCGTAACGTTTTTGCTGAATGCTTTTTTCGAGCTGCTTGTAGTGCGCGTACCTCGGCGTGCGGTCCACCATATTTAGCATGATAACTTTTTGCAATCACTTTTTCGTTATGCACAATAACCGCGCCAACCATTGGGTTGGTTTGTACAAAGCCGCTGCCCTTTCGAGCTTCAGCCACAGCCATTTGCATAAATACTATATCCGCTTGAGTTTCTTTTGTGCTTCTGCCCATGTTAATAATCCATGTTGAGCTCCTACTTCTCCAACAAGAGCCGTTGAGTTAACTACACCTAAATGAAGAGCTTTCTGAATATCTCCTTTAAATTTTACTAGTCCGGTGGTAAAGCTCGATCCAAAACAATCGCCTGCGCCAGTAGTATCTTTTGGACGATCTGGACTTGGTTTAGCAAAATAAAATTTCTCTCCATCATACACGTGCGATCCATGTCGACCATTAGTAATTAATACCTTATTTGACCCTAACGCATATAGATGCTGTGCTAATTTTCGGATGTTTGCCTCACGTTTACCGCGCGGTATTGTATAGCCAGATGTTAAACATAATTCTGTGGCTTCATCTTTATTGACAATTAATACAGTAATGCCCGGTAATAATTTTTTAATAATATCAGGTTGTTTTAATTGAATAGATCCGGGGTTCCAAGAAATATTCGCTTTCGTACTTATTAAATTACGCATCACTGTTGACCAGTGATCCATACTAAGAGAAGAAACATAAAACCAATCAGTGCGAAATGTCTTCAATAATGATTTAGAAACCTGTAGATATTTATTTGCACCATAGTGTGCAAATACCACATGTTCATTACTCCCCTTCTCAACTACTAAAAATGAGAAGCCTGTATCATGCTTGCTATCTTGCTGCACTAAGCTTGTATCTATACCTGTGCGTGTAAATGATTCCATAATGGCATCACCACGAACATCGGTTCCAATATTTACTAGCGCTGCGTTCTTCACCTTAAGCCTAGCAATTCCCGTAGCTGTATTAGCAGCTCCACCGCCGAATGAATGAAAAATTTCATCGCTATGAATTTTTGCTCCATACTCAAATGCAATCAATTTCAGTTTCGTTGGATCATTTTTAGGATTCTTCATGATTTCTGCATCAGCTGTATAGAAGGCGATGTCTTCTAACGCTGTTCCTACAGAAACAATTTGATATTTTTTCATAGCTCTATTATACACTATTTACACTTGGATTAAACTACGTGCAGTCATTTCCTCTGGCACCGGTATACCCATTAACCCTAGCAAGGTGGGGGCCACATCGGATAACACTCCATCTGGTTGCATTTGTGATAAATCATTTAACGGTACCTTTGGCCATAATTGCTTAACCTGCGCCCATTGATCACCAATAATCATGAGGGGTACCGGATTAGTTGTATGTTCTTTATTTACCTGACCCGTTTGTAAATCGTACATCTCCTCTGCATTTCCATGATCGGCAGTAATAACCATAGTGCATTTGTACTGTCGAACCACTGCAGCGATATCTCCAAGGCACACATCTAGCGTTTCAACAGCCTTCTTGGTTGACTCAAGTTTTCCTGTATGCCCTACCATATCCGCATTCGCAAAATTTGCCACAATAAAATGATGCTTCTGTTGTTGAATTCCTTGGATAATGGCATCCCGTACCTGAAACGCGCTCATCTCTGGTGTCTCAGAATAATTGGATACCCGTGGTGACGGAATCATTACACGATCTTCATTTGCAAATGGCTCTTCTCTACCACCATTCATAAAAAATGTTACGTGAGCATACTTTTCTGTTTCCGCTATATGTAACTGGTTCAAGCCTGCCTCCGAAATAACTCTAGCTACTGGCGAGGTAATATGGTCTGGAACAAAGGCAATTTTTACCGGTAAGTTCTTTTCATATTCCATCATGGTAACAAATGGTAAGTTCTGCAAAGGTTGTTTACGATCAAATTTTGAGAATGATGGCAATACAAATGCCTTGGTAAGTTGCCGAGCTCGATCTGCTCTAAAATTAAAGAAAATCACTGCGTCATTATCTTTTACAGTACCTACAGGTTGATCATTTTCCATAATAACTGTTGGCGCCAATTCCTCATCAAACACTTTTCGTTGATACGATTTTTCAATTGCTTCATCGGCACTAGCAGCTGATTGCTTACTAACGCCATGAACGATTGTATTATACGCCGCTTCAATTCTGTCCCACCGATTATCGCGATCCATCCCCCAATATCTTCCGCCTACACTGGCGATTTTTCCAAACCCAAATATATCAAGACGCTTTTGCAACTGCTGAATGTATCCTAAGGCAGAATTGTGAGGTGTATCCCGTCCATCTAAAAATGCATGAATAAATACTTCCGTAATACCTTGCTGCTGACACATTTCCAATAACGCATATAAATGACTTTGAATACTATGAATACCCCCATCACTCACCAAGCCCATTAAATGTAATCGCGAACCATTTTTCTTCACATGATTCATTGCCTCAAGAAACTGCGGATTCTCATAAAAGGTTCCTTCAGATATTGATCGATTAATGAACGGTAAATTTTGATAAACAATTTTACCTCCACCAATATTTAAATGACCCACCTCTGAATTACCCATCTCGGCCCATGGCAAACCAACCACCTCACCAGAAGCTTGCAACGTAATAGTTGGATACGTACGAATAAACTGATCAAAATTTGGTGTATGTGCTAACGTAATCGCATTACCACGCGATGGCGCAGCTACTCCGAAACCATCTAATACTACTAATACAATAGGATATCCTTGAGCTAACATAATGGGCGCGCGGTCATTGCCGTAGGCTGCTTGGCATGTATAAGCTTTAGTATCGTTGGCACAACATTTGCTAACTTTCCTCCAGATTGTAAATCTAGATTCTTTTTAGTAATAATAAACGGCACTTGAAATGTGGAATGTTCGGTATCAATTTCTTGAGTTTCCAAATTGCGCATCTCTTCAGCATTACCATGATCGGCCGTAATACACAATAACCCATCGCGTTTCTCCAGTGCCTCCCATACACGACCAATCTGCTTATCAATTTCTTCAATGCCTTGCTTAGTAGCATCAACATCACCCGTATGCCCTAACATATCGGCATTCGCAAAATTAATAACGTAAAAATCGTAACGATCTTTTTTAATCATCTCCAATACATAATCAGTAATATGCTCGGCGCTCATGGCTGGCGCCTGAGAGTAATCTGGATCATCGGGTGAAGGAATTTTCTTCCAATCTTCCCCATTTATTTGATGGTCATAACCACCGTTAAAAAAGTATGTTACGTGCGCATATTTTTCACTCTCGGCTATATATAGCTGGCGTAGATCTTTTATTGCTATTGGTAGTGTATCTTTAATGTCTTCTGCTGGGAAGGCTGAAATAATACTGTCTAAATCAGGACCAAAATCGGTCATTGAAATAAATGTGATACGATCCAACTTTTTCTTGCGCCGAAATGCCTCTGGATTGCGTTTACGAAAATCATCCTGCACGAAACATTTGCTAATTTGCCGAGCACGATCTGATCGTAAGTTAAAAAATATCACCGAATCATCATCTTCAATAAGACCATCGCGATCGATAATATGTGGTTTGATAAATTCATCAGTGTCACCACGGTTGTACGAACGCGTAATAGCTTCCTCTGCTGACTCAGCTACCTCTCCCTCACCAAGTACCAGTGCATTATACGCTTGCTCAGTAATATCCCAGCGCTTATTACGCTCCATCGCAAATGACCGCCCCATAATAGTAGAAATTATTTCACCCTCAAGAAAATGATCCTGTAATTCCTTCAAGAATTTTACTGCTGCGTGCGGTGGCGCATCTCGACCATCGGTGAATAAATGCAAATACGGCTTAATTTTCTTAACACGACAGAATTGCAATAGCGCAATGAGATGATCTGAATGCGCATGCGCGCTCATACGATTTGTGAGCAAACCCATTAAATGTAATTTTGCTTTATGATCTCGCGCATGATTTACAGCGGTAATGAATGCGGGGTTCTTAAAAAATACACCGGTAGATATCATACGGTTAATGTGCGTAGTTTCTTGTTCCACAACTCGTCCAGCACCTATATTCATATGACCTGCTTCAGAATTACCATCCTGCCCCATTGGCAAACCAACAGCTCTTCCTGAAGCATCTAGTAAGGTTGATGAATATTCTTTTCGTAATTTGTTGATGTTAGGTGTTGAAGCTTGAGTAATAGCATTACTCGGAGAATCTGGAGCTTCACCCCAACCATCAAGAATTACTAACGCAGTTGGCATGGCGTCATTATAGCATATGTTATGCAATATTTCTTTAGTTTTTTCAAGAAGTATATATGACTCCTGCTTGTAGAATAATTTAAATAAATATCAAGATAATATATACTTTAAAAACTTGACAAAAGCACTATTTTATACTAAACTCATTTTATGGTACTAGATGATTCTATAGATCCAAAACAACTACAGCAGATGAGCGATCAAGAGAAGATTGAGCTGGCTCGTAAAGCCTATGCTGAATTTTTACATATTGCTAATGAAGTAAGTGAACATCAAAAAGAAATTCTTGATGAAGCACTTGATCAGTTGCGCGGCAAAAAAATTGAGGAAGTACGTGCATTTATACAGCAAAACTTTCCAGATAAACGCTAACACAACATATTTTATGAATGCACCAGCGCGTCAAGAACAACTCCATCCTGAACAAAAGGCTGAGCATGTAGAGGGCGAAGGCAAGAAAGGTCGTAAGGTTGAATCCCCAGAACAGGCTGCCGAGATTATTCGAGCTGGCGTTGAGGCTGTAAGGCATTCTGCAGAAAAAGTTGTGATTTCACGCATGGAAGCAGCCAGAAATTTAGAACCAGAAAACCCTGATGCAGCGGAAAATTTATTGCGCAGTGAACCAACTGCTAGTGAGCTAGCGGAAAGTGCCCGCCAATTAGAGGCCGCCCAACAAGCCATAGAAACATTAGCGAGCTCTTTAGAGGCCCCCCTTACCACTAATGAGATTCCAACTGGACTTGAAGCTGCTACGGAAGTAGTTATTCAAGAATCACCGAGTAGCGCTATTGAACCTATTGAGGTTTCAAGTGGTCCTAATGTTGACGGCATTACTTCCCCAGATCAAATAGCATCTCTTCACGAACTACCTACTGAAGCTAGGGAGCGCACGCCATTAGCGAATGAAATACTTACAGAACCGATACACACCGAACATGGCGGACCAAAAGTATCACTAGATACAGGTGATGGCTTGGCAAGTAATGCTGCTGAAGCTGCCTTTTTTGCTGATGGCGATGCACAAGCTGCTGAACGAGAGCAATTAGCTCGTCAACAAGAGGAAAAACGTTGGCAAGATATAGATAAACGTGCCGCCGCTACCGTAGAAGCAGAACGTAAGGCAAAAGAAAAACGTACAAGAGGGATTGATAAGGCAATTGATAAGAGAGTACGGAAAGGCGCTAAACGAGAAGCAGCTGCAGCCAAAGCAGAAGAAGCAAAAACTAAGGAAAGAGTTGAAAGACATGACGACTTAGTAGAACAAGAAACTGGTGAATCGGAGGTAAAGGACATAGCGCTACTTAAAAAATTACACTCGGTTGTAACATTTCATGAAAAATCTGGAACCGACTGGTATCTGAAGGCAGGGCGAGTGCGAAATCGACGGGATGCACTAGTTACAGAGTTGGCCAAAAAAAATCCGCAGTTTGCGGAACATGCTGAAGCTGGAAATATCAGTCAGTTTATTCGTGCCTTGGAGGCAAATAAACCACGCAAGCGAGAAGGCAAAATTCCGCAAAGTGAATTTCATGGTCGCTTAATAGAACACGCCATCGCACAACTGCCAGAAGATGAACGCGAAAAAACCGCTGATGCCACCCTGTTTGAATATGGTAAAGAAACTATCACAACTAAAGATGCTGATGGAAAAGAACAAAGTCGTGAGGTTGTTACCTATGGATTAATTGATAGTAAAGGCGACACGGTAGCAATATTAAATGCTACGCAATCTGAAAATGCACGTAATGCGTTATTAATGAAAGAGTCGCTTGGTAATCGCTTCCAAGCTGACATTGCTCATATGTACATGGAGCGCGATGCAACGGAACGGTCTGAACTTCAGAGTCAGGAAACCAAATATGATTCGGATAGTGTTAAGAAACTACAAGAACTCTACTTACAGTTAATTGGTGATAAAAGTGCATCAAATATTACGCCAGAAAAATACATTAAAGCAGCAAAGCTTGAAATTAAAATACTACGTAAAGCTGGTGAAGATACCACTGAAGCAGAACAAGATCTAACTGCTTGGCAAGAAGCTAAGGGTAAAATTACAACCTATAAAAAATTAAGTGCCGAGCGCATTGAATTAATGCAGCAATTAGAAGCTGCTCGATCAGCCGCTTTTGAAGGTGAGGAAGCAGAATTTATTACTTCACAAATATCCAAACTAGCTGAACAGCTTAAAGATAATGATGAGCAATTTCAGGAAGTGGTATCCGATTTACGAGTGAATCCAGATGTATTCCCAATACTAAGCGAACATCATGGTGCATTATCAGCCTATGAATCCGAAATTCAGTCTCGCGAAAAGCAACGCGCATCTATTCAGCGCTTACGTGGTGGTATAGAACGAAATCAAGCTATCATGCAATCCATTCTTGCTGTTGAGGGTACGTTCAAGCTTACTGAGGATGGCAAGCTTGAATATCAATCTGCAGAGGGTGGCAAGCCACTATCAATTAGTTTAGAGCCTGAAAAAGTACAAGAACTCCTTGAGCACGAACGCTCAGTAATGAAATTACAAACTGAAAAATTATTTGATACTAGGCAGGCTATTCGAGAACAACTAAATAATGCCTCGGTTATCCCTAAAGAATATAGAGGCGATATCTATCAAGGATACTTCGATTTTGAGGTAAAAGATGACATGAGTATGACTATCTCGATTGTAGATGGTAATAATATTGGTACTCATTTTGAAATCCCTCCTAAGCTAGCTCGCGGCGTACTTGACGGAACGTTGCCGCGTGGTGATAGCATCACGGCTCCAGATGCATTTACTACTGGAGCAGATAGTGCACACGAAAATGTAGCTACTGCCATTCATGGTGAGCAGGCACAAGGCAGAGAAGGTATGAATCGCATGCGCCAGGAGATAGATGATATACGGATAGATAAAGACGCTCCAATTGACGAACAGCAAGAAGAATATGTAAAAAAAATGGAATTAGAGAAGGATTATCACAAAGCTGATTATGAGAATACACAAATTGCGTTAGATGTGCTTGATGATATCGAAGGAGATTACGACCTTAAAGAACATGCTGCTATTATGAATCAAATTGGTACTACTCGTGACATCTACTTGGAAATGCAAAATTCATCTACAGCGATGATTGATATTCATAATCATGCGCGAGGTGTTGCGGAGCGATATTCTGGTGATGATCCTAATGAACTAGAATCTAATATTAACCAGGCATTACGAGCAGTTGTAAACCAGCGCGCTGCACTAGAGCAACAGGTATCGCAAAGCTTAGCCAAGCTTAACGAATTAATTGCTACTGATAAAGCTCAGCAAGAAGCTGGTGATGACTTAATAGATACTACTGTTGCCCCATTCTCTACTCCCGATAGCTCCCCTACTGCTAGTAAAGATACTGAGCCGAAAAGCAAAGAGCTGCGCAATGCTTCAGCCCAAATGATCAATCGCCTAGAAAGCCTAGCTACTACACCGGACGGCGCTCATTTACAAGGAAGTTTAATTGAGGATATTAATAAAAATCGAGGTCGTAATATTGGTATGCGAGCCGATAGTTCCGGTAATTTATATATAGGTATAGTTGGTGCGGACGGACGCAATCTTACAACTCGGTTTGAACCAAGAATTGATCAAGGCTCACCAATTTGGCAACGGCTACGTAGTATGCCAGAGATGTCTGTTCTACAAAATACTGAAAACCAAATTGCTAAAATAATTCCGCAACCAGATGCAGCGGCCGAGCAACCAACAACGGTAGTAACTCCTGAAGCTGCGGCAACCACTCCGCAGATAGAATCCGATGAGGGTACAAATCGTGAGTCTACAATGAACGATATTCAAGATTTAGTTCGCGGCTTTGGTTCAGTAATTGACTCTGGAGAACGCGATAAACTCGTGGCACTAATTGGCCAACTTGATACCAATGATCGCTTAGGTGTAATTATAGATGCTATCCAAGATTCATCACTTAGTAGCAATATTGATGATGCTATGAAAGTAATTGGCGACTCTCTCACTGAAGGCTCTAGCCGCGACCAAGTTATTAATGAAGTAATGGAAGTTGTCTTCAATGATTCTGGTGCAGATGCAACCGCAAAAATGATTGCAATGACTGGCGATCCACAAGCTCGCCGTGCAGCCGAACAAAAATTACAAGCCCTTGAAAACGCTACTAATGAAAATGAAGCAGCAACCCAAGTAGAAACAATGGAGCCAGCCGCAGCAGAAGTTGATGCGCCAGCTGAATCTACCCCTGAACCCGAATCCGCATCACTAGTTAGCGAGATGGTAATTGAACGTGTGTCTGCAGCTGGGCAAGCCCTGCAAGAGGCTCAAGCGGCATTACAGACTGTTGAACTTTCTGATGCATTACAACAAAGGTTTAATGCATTGAGTGATCGACAAGATGGATTAGATGGCCTATCAATGACTATAGTAGATTTACGTGAACGCGCGCAGAGTGAATTAGATTCTGGATCAGGCATTAGCACTGAAACTACCTCTGGAATTGCAGCTGCCATTGAATCTACTAAACAACTACAGGCCGATTTAACTGCATTTGCCAATGAAACGGAAGTCATTAATATTGAGGCGTCTACCAATGCAACTATTGCTAACTGGAGCGCAGAGCTAACCAACCTCTCTCAAGCGCTAGAAGCTATTCCAATTAAAACAGTCCAGGCCGCTGCATAATACTAAATCGCTCTATAAAAATAAGCCCCATCATGGGGGCTTATTTTATTTACGTGCTAATTTCTACTACTCAACTTTATTATTCTACTTCCTCAGCAATGGCAAGTAATCGGTTATATTTTGAAACCCGATCACTACGTGAGAGAGAGCCAGTTTTAATATACTCTGCGTTCACCGCTACACTCAAATCGGCAATAGTAGTATCTTCGGTTTCTCCTGAGCGGTGTGATACTACAACAGCGTAGTTATGTTTCTGTGCCAGCTTAATGGTATCAATCGTTTCCGATAGCGTACCAATTTGATTAAGCTTAATAAGAATGGCATTTCCAACTTCTTGATTAATACCGGCTTGTAAACGATCTGCATTCGTAACAAATAAGTCATCCCCTACTAAGTGCATGCGCTTTCCAAGCAATGCGGTATGAATGCGCCAGTTATCCCAATCGTCCTCAGCTAAACCATCCTCAATAGACATGATGTGATATTGCTTAGTCCATCGACTATAGATTTTGTTTAATGCATCAACGGTAATAGCTTTTCCATCAACAGTATACTTTCCAGTTTTTTCATTATAGAACTCGGATGCCGCAGGATCGAGAGCAATTTTAATATCTTTACCAAATTTGTAGCCAGCTTTTTTCACAGCAGCCTTAATAGCCTTGAGTGAATCTTCATTTTTCTTGAAGTATGGAGCAAACCCACCTTCATCCCCTACGCCAGTGGCTTGACCTTGTTCATTCAGATATTTCTTTAAGGCATGAAATACTTCAGCGCCTTGCTGAATACGCTTCGCGAATGTACGCGCTTGAGGAACAATCATGAATTCTTGCATTTCCATAGGATTATCTGCATGTTCACCACCATTGACAATATTCATGAATGGATGTGGTAACACCCAACCCTTATAATGAAGTGAGTAGAGCTTTCGTAACCATTTATATAATGGTACATCAGCTTCCATTGCACCTACTTGCGCGGTTGCAAGTGAAACAGCCAAAATAGCATTCGCACCAAGCTTGGCTTTATTCATAGTACCGTCAAGTTCTAGCATGAGCTCATCAAGCTGCCGGTGTTTGCGCACATCTTTACCTTTGAGGAGTTTTGCAATTTTTACATTTACGTTCTTTACTGCTTTTTGAACACCTTTCCCACCGTAACGATTTTTATTACCATCACGTAATTCTAGTGCTTCATGAATACCGGTAGAGGCACCAGATGGCACCATGGCTTCAGCGGAAGCTCCATTTTTTAATGTTACGCGCGCTGCTATTGTTGGATTACCACGTGAATCTAATATTTCACGAGCATGAATTTTTTGAATGTTGTATGACATATATTGTTAATCTAATGCTTTAATACCTGGAAGTTCGTTGCCTTCCATAAATTCTAACATCGCTCCCCCACCTGTGGAGATGAACGATATCTTATCTTCTAAACCAACTTTGTTCACAGCACTCACCGTTTCTCCGCCGCCCAGTACAGAATATGCGCTACTATTGGCTACCTCCTTTGCTAAGTGATATGTACCCATGGCAAAGGCCTCCATTTCAAATACACCCATTGGGCCATTCCATAAAATGGTGTTAGCGCCTTCCATAGAATCTACATACATTTTTACTGTGTCGGGACCAATATCCAGAATAATATCATCATCTTCAACTGCGCCCACTCCTACTACCCGTGTCTCGGCATCTTCCTTAATTTCTTTGGCCACTACCACATCTACAGGTACACGTAATTTGTTACTTAATAAATCTTTTACAGTACCAGCCAATTCTTCTTCAACTAGTGATTTACCAACTTTATGATTTTGAGCCATTAATACGGTATTGGCTAAAGCACCGCCTAATAATAAATACTCCACTTTTGGTAGAAGTGAAGTGATTAAATTCATTTTTGTTGAAATCTTTGAGCCACCAATAATTGCAACCACAGGTTTTTCAGGATTTTCCACCAATTTTGTAAGTTCCTCAACTTCATTTTGCATTAATAATCCCGCCGCGTGTGGTAGATGTTCCGCAATACCAGCGATAGAAGCATGGGCTCTGTGCGCTGCACCAAAAGCATCGTTTACATATACATCCCCTAGACTAGCCAGTTGTTTGGCAAATTCAGGGTCGTTCTCTTTCTCGGCCTTGTGAAAGCGAACATTTTCTAGCAACAATACGCCGCCATCAGGTAACGCATCAACAGCTTGCTGTGCTACTTCCCCAACACAATCTTCAGCATAGTGTACTTCTGTGCCTAATACTTTGCTGACTGCTGGAATAATATTCTTAAATCGTAGTTTTTCAACCACTTCACCCTTTGGTCGGCCGAAGTGTGCGAGTAATACCACCTTGGCATTATGCTCTCGTAAATAGGTAATCGTTGGAAGCGTAGCCTCAATGCGAGACGTATCCGCCACCTGACCAGTTTCATCATCCACTGGTACATTAAAATCCACACGAAGGAGGACAATTTTGTTTGCAATGTCGATATCAGATAGTGTTTTCATGGAGTATAGTATAGCAGAATATGAGGTAATAATCCAGCATAAAACAAAGCAACCCCACACCCTCCGAAGAGAGATGTGGGGCAGTCCTATGTTCGCGATCCACCGAAGTGCATCTTGACCATAAGACCTCGGACGCCTTGTTCAAAGAGCAAGTTGAGGTAGGCTGCTGGTTCACCCATCA
>JAJRVJ010000012.1 GCA_024277435.1 Patescibacteria group bacterium
GTTACAACAGCTATTTACGAGAAATATTCTGTGATAACGGTTCGGACGCCGTGTGAGTGATTAAGTTATGATTATAATTTAGCATAGGTGTGCATAGTTGTAAAGGATTATTACGTACTAGGCGGTGTCATCGCCTTCGTTGTATGCGATGGCGAGCTCACCCCAATCACCACCGCTGAAGTCCTGAACCACGAAGGTTGTGGGGTCTTCGTTGTACCAGTGGGGAGGGTTGTTGTCCGTAGCGGTACCGATGTATGTATCGCCGATGGAATCAACGCGGGCCTGGATGGCCGTCTGGGCGTTGGTGGGGATGAAGTTGGAATCACTCGACCATCCCGTTGCAACGTAGCTGCCGAACCCACCGATGGTGTACTGTCCATTAGCTTTAGTGAGCGAAAGCTTGATGGTAGCGCTAGTAGAGCTGCGATTCTGATCAATCATCATCACGTTGTCATTACCGACCTCATAAATGACACCCACATGACCATACTGACCATAGTCGAAGCAGAGTACATCACCAACACGCGGCTTGTAATTGCTATCGCCGTTCGTACGGTAGTCGAAGCTATGGCTAGCCGCGAGAGTTCCGCAAACCGCGTATCCATTGCCGAGACTATAGCTCTCCAAGTCGTGAAAGCGCTTGATGTACTCGACACACTGACAATCACCATTGCCAGTACCAGTATAAGGACTGTTTGAATAGGCCATGACACCGTTGTAACTTCCGAGAGCGGTGTAGGAACCGTCATCGCAAGCAGCAAAGGCCTTCGAGCTGAACACAAAGATCAGCAAGATGACCATGATCGGGAGCCGAATGAATCGTTTCATGTGTTACCTCACTTTTAAAGGTGCGTTCTAGAATCAAGGAAATTCTCGATCTAGTTACTTGCCTCAAACGAAATATTTAAGACAAGTTGACCAAATCAAAATTCCAATGACAGTACAATAGCTTTAAGGATATTTACATTCCCTATTTCATCATCTGATAGAAAAAATGTCAGTGTCTTTTCATCGCTAATAGAAATCATGTATGAATTGTATTTATTATTTTCTGATTCGCTTAAAGTATTTCCACCCACTTCAAAAAGTGCTTCAACGCCATTAATCAATACAGCATCTCTTGTTAAAATTGTTGCCTCAGTTTCTCCTCGGTCTTGAAAAAAATCAAGTCCAACGTTATCAACTTTTATACTTAATAAATGAAATTCCTTACTCCATTGTGGCGAATCTAAATAGCCCAAGCCCTCAACGTCACCTACTATAGGGTAGCTAAATGTCCATTCACTCGGATAATCAAAACTAAACCCATACTCCTCATTCTCATAAGTAAGCCAATCCTCCTGCGCTAAAGCTTCGGAGGACACGTCACTAGTATCAACATCCTCAGAAACCTCAACTGCTTCATTAGTGTTCGTATTACTATCCTCAACAACAGCAGTATTAGTATTAACAACTGCTTCGTTGGTATCCTCCTCCGGAAGTTGTGCGGATTGGCAACCTGTTAGCACGACGAGTGTGGAGATGGTTAGTAGTGTTATGATGTGTTTCATATGATTATTCTTAATAAAATGTTATCAGTGGTCGCGATCAGTAAAAGTTAGATTCAGTTTCACACTCTAAAACCCAAGTGCCATCCTGTCGGTTATAAGTACGTTTACAGTTATGAAACTCAGTAACCTCTTCAGTTCTCATATTTAAGCCGTACTGTCTTAAATAATCTGTATTATCTTCTCTTGTTGAGCAATCTGCAATTAAGGTTGAGGCTATACGTCCTGTAATGCTACACATTCCAGGTGCTCCATGCAGGTCAACGTCAATCTCTCCTGAAGAAAATCCACTATAATTGTTTCGCAGTGAATATACACCAATAACATTACTAGCATCACGATAATTATTATCTTGAACCTTCACAATGGAAAAATAAATTGCATCAAGTGAGTCACCGTCTACGCACAATTGTCTCAGGCTTCCACCATCAAGCGCCTCTTGAAACCGTTCGTCTGAAAAAAAGTTATCAATGTAATCACTATTTGTATAGCTATGGTCCATGAAAAAGGAGTCAACTTCTTCGCTGGTAATCCAGGATTTCACATTAGCACACACGAAGCTACCGCCGTTGAGTATCAATTCATGCTCATCTAATAAATCAAAAAAACTAATTTGCTCTTCTTGACTATTCTCAACTAATTCTGGCTCTGCCTCAATGTGTTCAACATTCGCGCTTTGTGTGCAACCGGAAAAAATAACCGCCATCATACATAGTATCAGTATTTTTTTCATAGGTTTACTGTTTTAATACTATCGATAATACTTTCAAACGTTTTAATTCTCTCATAATCCATTAACGAAACGTCATTGCGTTGTATTTTGTCAGTGGCGCTACCCATGCCCCCGCGATAATCTGAGTGCTCGCCACGCCCCTCGTCCAAAGGCATGTCAATCTCTATAAAGTCGTTACCCACAAAAAACGAAGCTCTCTTATAAAACATATCATCAAGATATGATACCCATACTTTAATTATTACATCTTGAGCATTCTCGTGATACATTAATCCACTACTATGCTTTTTGCGCGTGTCCAGCTGTGTTTGACTATATTGACTAATCTCTGAGCCATTTTCATGCCTCGGAATTTCACTGTAGTCATTTACTTTAAGCTCAATGGTAATTCCATCTTTGCTTAAAACGTATGCATTGAAGCCTACTTCCTGAATTTTATAGCTCTCTGGATATAAAAAACTAAAACCGACCTCCTCATTCTCATACGTCAACCAATCACTTGTATCAATGTTATCAAAATTCTCTTTACTCACTTCTTCATCAATATTTTCTGCCTCAACCTCACTTACTTCTTCAACACTAACTTCACCCATATTCCGATCCACCAAATAAGCAAACACCGATACAACAGCTAGTAAAGCTACGATAGCTATAACGAGAATATAGATTGGTGGTTCTTTGTATTTCATTTTTGTTGCCTTAGTTGTTTATATATAATCGCTTCAAAAAGCGCCTATCTGCTTGGGGGTTAGAAAATTCTATTAACGCATTTTTTCTGTTACGCCCTATACTTACTTGACCAGGATACGAAGAATCATATATTTGCATACTCCCAGAAATGCGTTGTGCATCAACGTACCCACCAGTTACTTGATCAAATAGTGCGGCATAGAGCACATAAGTGGTATCTGTTTGAGGTGTAAAGAATTTCTTACTAAATATCGAAACGTATTTTCCATCACTTTGTTTATAGTGTTGTAGAAACTTTAAATGCGCCATTCCATCTGGAAAGACTTTCTTTACATTAGACCACTCGCCAGGCAAGCCATACACGTATTGATTTCCACGTAAGAATAGAATTTTATCACCAACTTCCAATACCTTCCCACTCGCGCGACTAACACCGTATTCAGAATCTCCAAATACATCTATATCCTCAATAATATTTCCTTCTTCATCAAAAACTGTACTACGCACTTTATGATTAATTCCCTCTCGATATGTTACTAACATGTATCGCGTTGGACTTTCAGAAATTTTATCGAAGTAAATTAATCTAGCACCCTTACCTCTGGTAATTGTTGCAAATTTTTCACTGAAGCCATTCTTTTTGAGTCGGCTAATGTAATAGTAATTCTCCTCGTCTGAAGTGAGTGTATCTAGCGCAGCTATTAATCCTAGTTTTTTATTGTATGTAGCAATAGAATCTGGCGCAGTACTCACAGATTTATATCTTGATTGATATATAATTGGATCATGTTTAATGATGATGTGATTTTTATCTGGGTAAATACTCAATCTTCTTAGATTATGTGCTGAGAGGTCGAGTGTATCATGGTATTTTTCTTCGCTGAATGTACCATTGTTATTAATGGTAATTTTATTTATCTCGAACATACTGGAATCATAACGAACTTGTCTATCTAGAAACCAATAATTAATAGTATTTCGATATCTAGCTGTATACAAATAATCACGGTCTCCACTATAGTATCCACCTTGATCATCATAATCTTCAATAATATGTGAGTCTTGAATTTTGTGAGTTACTTTATTAAAACTTAACAATTGAACTAAAGCATCACCTTCATATATATTACAATTCACTTGTAAAAATAAATACTTTCTAGATTGTTGATAATCTCTGATTTGCCCAAAATTACAGGAAGATGGTAACGATAATATCTTCTTTTCGGACCAGCGATTTCCATTCCACATATTAAAATATATAATATCTGGATTGGTATTCGAAATATAAAAAACTAAGGCTTGGTTCTTTTTCTTCAACGGAATAATTTCATAATCAATAGACCAGTCTTTCGTATTAGTTTCTTTTGGTAATTTAAATGATCTCCAGCGCTTCTTTTTTGAATCGTATGCCCGAAATTTACTACCTCTTTTCTTCTTTTCAAATAATACAACGTCATCATCCTTCATTAACACACTACCAACAGCATCCTCTTTTACAACCAAAGACTTATCACTTTTTTTATCAATAGACTTTGTAACAATGCTTGTCGCACTAGCCTGAGCAGGTACCGCAAGAATAAAGCACAGTGGCAGTAGGAACGAGATAATATACGTAATGTGTTTCATAATCGGACGCAAATAATAATCTTCAAACTAAATTGCTTTCGCTGTCCGCTATGACCCAATACCCTATAGAGGTGCATTCGATACACAGCGGACGGTGTTGGCTGTTCCAGAGCTATAGAGAGCTAATCATGGCCGGGCGTCCGACGCGACCATGGTCGACTCTGCTGAAC